>JAGQHB010000030.1 GCA_020432045.1 Dehalococcoidia bacterium
GAAGCTGCTGGGAGACGAATGGGAACGCGGTGTGGCCACGGTCGGCCAGGAGCACTTCGCGGTGCATATCCTGCGCGCGCGACTACTGGCGCTCGGGCGAGCGTGGGACCGCGGGCTGGGGCCGCGCCTGGTGCTGGCCTGCGTGCCAGACGACTACCACGATGTCTCGCTGGCGATGTTCGGGCTGGTGGCGCACCAGCGGGGATGGCGCGTGACGTTTCTGGGTGCGAATACGCCGATCGAGACGCTCCTTGCGACTGCGGAGACAACATCGGCCGACAGCGTGGTCCTCTATTCGCCGATCAGGGAGCACATGGAAGCGGCTGCCCGGCAGCTGGCAAAGGCTGGCACACGCCCCAAGCTCTACCTCGCGGGCGAAGGCGCGACCGATGAATTGGCCGCGATCGCGGGGGCGACGCGGCTGACAGGCTCGCCGGGTGTCGCAGCCGACCGGATCACCGAGGATTACCGCGCGCGGCGAGCAGCGCGGTCCGGCGCGGGGCGGCGCCAGCCGAAGCGGCACTAGCCGCCTGCCAGGGGTGTGCCGGCATGCACTCTGCTGAGCGAGGCGGAGGAATTCGGCCGCTTCCGGGCGACGATGGAGCGGATCCTCCGGCCCGCCTGAGAGGCGCCCGGGAGCGCTTCGGACGTAAGGGCGATACCCTCGTCTTATGCTGTACGCCGACAACGCGATGAAGTCATTCGGATCCGTCGATGTGCTGACGGGGGTGACGTTCATCATCGGGGATGGTGAGCGCACGGCGCTGGTCGGCCCGAACGGCGGCGGCAAGTCGACGCTGCTGCGACTTCTCGCCGGGGACTACCCAACGGACGGGGGCACGGCCGGCCACCGCGGAGGGGCACTCGGGTTCCTTCGCCAGGAAGCCGGGCTCAACGACGACCGAACCCTGCTCGCCGAACTCTGGGAAGCCTTTCCCGAGGCGCGAGAGGTGGAGCTGCGCCTCGAAGAGATCGCGCACGCGATTGAGCGGGGTGACGGCAACATCGAAACGCTGATCGAGGACCAGGCGAAGCTGTTCGAGCAGTTCGAAGCACTCGACGGGTACCGCATCGAATCGCGTATCGGCCGGGTGCTTTCGGGGCTCGGCTTCACACTGCCGGATGACCAGTTCCGTACCTGCGGCGACTTTAGCGGCGGATGGCAGATGCGGATCGCGCTGGCGAAGGTGCTGGTGCGGCGGCCAGAAAATATGTTGCTCGATGAGCCGACGAACCACCTCGACGTGGCGACGAAGGCGTGGCTGTCCTCGGAACTAAAGGACTATCCGGGCACCGTGCTGCTCGTCACGCACGACGGCGAGTTCCTGGACCAGGTGGTGACCCGCGTGTTGGACCTGCGCGATGGCAAGGTGGAGAGCTACGCCGGGAACTACAGCGAATACCAGCGACAGAAAGCGGACCGGCTGCAGGCGCAGGACCGGGCAGCTTCGCGCCAGGGACGCGAAATCGCCAAGCAAGAGAAGTTTATCGAGCGGTTCCGGGCGAAGGCGACCAAGACGACCGCGGCACAATCGCGGGAGAAGGCACTCGCAAAGGTGGAGCGCATTCAGCACACGCGCAAAGACCCCGAAGTGAACTTCCGCATTGCTGCCCATGGGCGGACGGAGCGAGATGTGCTCGTCCTCAAGCACGTTAGCCATGCCTATGACACGGAACTCGTGCTGCTCGACGTGAACCTGCACATCGAACGCGGGCAAAAAGTCGTACTGATGGGCCCAAACGGCAGCGGCAAGAGCACGCTGTTGAAGATCGCGGCGCGAAAGATCGTGCCGACCGAGGGCCAGGTGGAGTGGGCGGAACGGGCACGGCCGGGCTATTACGACCAGCACCAGGACGAGGCACTGAACCCTGACCGGGATGTGCTCGCCGAGGTGCGCACGGTAGCGGGCGACCAGCCGGATGTGGAGTTGCGGAGCATTCTCGGGCGCTTCCTGTTTCGCGGCGACGACGCCTTTAAGCCAGTGAAGGTGCTTTCGGGCGGCGAACGCAGCCGGGTGGCTCTGGCGAAATTCCTGATCCAGCCGACAAACGTGCTGTTGCTGGACGAGCCGACGAACCACCTGGACCGGACGACGCGGCGGAAGCTGATCGAGGCGCTGGATGCCTACGAAGGCACGATCCTTGTCGCGAGCCACGACGAAGGCATCCTCGGGATCGCGAGCCACGTCTACGAGGTGAAGGATGGGACGGTCCGGGAGCTGCAGAGCATGCGGAAGGACTGATTCCGCTCCGGCCCTCCGGACTGACGGATGGAACCCAACCGGCCCTGACTTCGTCTTAACTCCCAGACCATACTCAGGGGAATCTCAGCACCGATCGGTAGTATCGGATGCGGCACGGTGAGATCTCACGGATCGGACCGGGAGGACACGAAGATGAAGACACTTGTGAGAACGCGGCACCCCAGCGCGGGCATACGGTGGACGCTGTATGCGGGGGTTCTCCTCGCAGCAGTACTCGCCATGACGGGCGCGCCGGCGGCGCACGCGGCGGGCGAGCCAACGATCTGCACCATTTCGCCGGCGAGCGGATCGGCAGCAGGCGGCACAGCTGTGAAGATCGAAGGGAACAACTTCGCGTCCGCGACAAGCGTCACCTTTGGCGGTGTCCCGGCAACGAGTTGGACCTTGCATGGCAGCGGCTGGGACACCTGTGGCAGCGATGGCACCTACATCGTCGCGGTGGCCCCGGCAGGCACACCCGGGAGCAGCGTGCTGGTGCGCGTCACGAACGTGAGCGGCCCAAGCACCTCGCAGGTCTATTTCACGTACAACGCGACAGCGGCCGTCCCGGTGGTGACTGACGTGAGCCCGGATAGCGGGCCGACGGCGGGCGGCACGACCGTAAGCATCAGCGGCGCCGGGTTCACGGGAACAACGGCAGTGATGTTCGGCGGGATCGCGTCGTCGTCGTGGACCGTCGTCTCTGATTCGCTGATTACGGCGGTGAGCCCGGCGAACGTCCCCGGCACGGTGAACGTGAGGGTCACGACGGGAGCCGGCACCTCGGCCGCGAACGTTGCGAGCGAGTTCACCTACAGCGCGACGCTCCCAGGGGTGACCGGTCTTTCTCCGGCGTTCGGGCCCCCGGCCGGCGGTAACGCGGTGATTATCACCGGCTTCAACCTGACCAGTGCGACGGTCGTACGGTTCGACGGGATCGCCGCGTCGTTCGTTGTGAGCAGCAGCACGAGCCTCACCGCCATCGCCCCGGCCCACGCGGCCGGATCCGTAGCGGTGCAAGTGCAGACGCCTTCGGGCATCAGTTCTATCAGCAGTGCCAGCACCTACATCTATACATCCGACGCTGTGGTGGTGACGACCGTGGACCCGGACACGGGTCCGATAGCGGGCGGCAACGACGTCACCATCTACGGTTACGGGTTCACCGGGGCGACCGCCGTGAAGTTCGGGGCGCTCAGCGCGATCAGCTACACGATTCTGAATGACACGACGATCGTCGCCTACGCGCCGGCACAGAGCGCCGGGAGCGTCTACGTCCGGGTAACAGCCGGCGGCTTCACGTCGGCCGCCACGACGGCGAGCACGTACACCTACACGGGGATCGGCCCCGTGATCTCGTCAATCGTGCCATTCAGCGGGCCCGTGACGGGTGGCACGAGTGTGACGATTTATGGCGCGGGGTTCACCGGCGCCTATGCCGTCGCCTTCGGGTCGTATGCCGCGACCAGCTTCACGGTGATCGATAGCGGGACGATCATCGCGGTCGCCCCGGCGCAGCCGGCGGGCGCGGTCTACATCCGCGTGACGACGCTGCTCGGGACATCCGCCCTGAACGCGGCGAGCCTGTTCACCTACACGGGCAGCGGACCGGTGGTGACATCGGTGAGCCCGGCGAGTGGCACTGTGACGGGCGGCACGGTCGTGACCATCACGGGGACGGGCTTCACGGGCGCGACATCGGTCAGTTTTGGCGGCACGGCGGCATCGAGCTACACCGTCATCAGCGCGAACAGCATCACCGCAATCGCGCCGGCACATTCGGCTGGCGCCGTGTACATCGTTGTCACCACCGGGGCCGGCGGCAGCCCGCAGGTAGCAGCGAGCCAGTTCACGTTCACGGGAACGGCCGGCACCGTGAGCTACACGCTCACGTTCCGCTGGACTCTGCTGACGTGGGTCGGCATCGATGGGATCTCAGTCGACGCGGCGGTGAAGGGGCTTGAATCGCCCGATGTCGCCGCGACCAACGACGTATCCGGGCGGGTAACCGCGATCTTCTTGTGGGACTCCGTGAACCAGAAGTGGCAAGCGTGGTTCCCGAACGCGAGCAACATCCCGGGCGCGAACGACTTCTCGACGTTCCGACAGGGCCGGGCTTACTTCATCGCCATCAACGGCTCGGGTTCGACTACCTGGGTGGTGATCGCGGGCTAGCGATTACCTTGTGCGGCACAGCACGGAGGCCCTCATCCGTTTCCGGATCGGGGCCTCCGTGTTTCCGGAGCCGCTGCATCACGGGCGACCGCGTGAGATAGGATGGGCCGGGCGTGGGCCGCGACTGGCGGCCGGGGTGGTGTCGCTTCGTGTTACCGGCGCTTGAGATTGGGCTGATCGTGGCCCTGGTCCTGGTGAATGGATTCCTGGCCGCTTCGGAACTGGCGATCGTGTCATCACGCAAGACACGCCTCCAGCAGCGTGCGGGGAACGGAAGCAGAGGCGCGAGGATTGCGCTCGAACTCGCCGCAGATCCCAACCGCTTTCTTTCAACTGTGCAGGTGGGGATCACGCTCGTTGGGATCCTGGCGGGCGCGTTTGCGGGGGCGACGGTGGCCGGATCGGTTGGGAGCAGGTTCGAATCGTGGGGTCTAAGCCCGCGAGCCGCCGATACGCTCTCCGTGGCGGTCGTCGTCCTGGGCGTCACGTATCTCTCGTTGATCATCGGCGAACTGGTGCCGAAGCGGGTGGCGCTGGCCAACCCGGAGGCTTTGGCGACAAGGGTGGCGTTGCCGATGAAGCTGCTATCGACGGCTGGGGCGCCGGCCATCCTGGTTTTGAGCGCATCGACGAACGCGGTGCTCCGGGTGCTTCGGGTAAAGCAGACATCGAGCGACGCGGTCACGGAGGAAGAGCTGCATCTGTTGCTGGCGCAGAGCGCTGAATCGGGCGTGATCGAGTCGGCGGAGCAGGAGATCGCGGCGGCGGCTCTGCGGCTGGGCGACCTTGCCGTTGGCGACGTGATGACGCCGCGGCCGCAGGTTGTGTGGTTGGACCTCGCAGACCCACCTGGCGAGCTGTGGGAGCAGGTGATGGACCGGCCGCATGACCATTTCCCGGTTTGCGAGGGCGACCCGGAAAACGTGGTTGGCGTCGTATCGGCGAAGGATTTGCTGTCACTGCGGACGAAGGAGCAGGGAGACGACTTGCGGCCGGCGGTGCGCGCGGCGATTTATCTGCCTGAATCGCTGCAGTTGTTGACGGCACTGGAGCGATTCCGCGAAGGCCGGGCGGAACTGGCGATCGTGGTGGACGAATTCGGCAGCGCCGCCGGGATCATTACGTTGTTCGACATCATCGAGCGGATCGTGGGCGACCTGCCGGAGCTGGACGAAGAGGGCATGGTCGTCCAGCGTGCCGATGGATCGTGGCTCGTGGATGGCAGGCTGGGCGTGGACGACCTGCGAAGGCTGCTCACGGCGAGTGAACTGCCAGGAGAGGGCGAATACCAGACGCTCGCGGGCTTTGTCTTGTGGCAGATGGGCCGCGTCCCCCTGGCGGGGGAACGTTTCACATGGGAACGGCATTCGTTCGAGGTAATGGATATGGACGGCCGCCGCGTGGACCGCGTGCTGATCACGGCGGAACCAGCGGAGACGGGCTAGGCGCCGTCCGCCCACTTACGAATGAGCGCCTCGGTCTCCTTCGCAGTCGATGGGCCGTGCTGCTTGTGGGCGATCTCCCCGGACGTATCGAAGATGACGATCGCGGGCTGCCCGACGAAGCCATGGCTGCGGGCGTAGGCATCGCCCTCCTCGGTATCGCGGTCGAAGTCGACCATCGTCAGTTTCTTGCCATTGAGCTCTGCTACCAATTCCTTCCACACGGGACGGATTTTTTCGCAGACCGGTCAGTGGGTGGCGTGGACCCAATGGACCGTGGGGAAAGCGGCGGGAATCGCGGAGCCTCCAGCCTGCCCGGTGGCAACAGAGGCGCCAGGCCGGCCGGGGGTATCGCCAGAAGCCGGGCCGTTGGCAGCGCCCGGGGCGGAAGTGCCTGCCGGGGACTTCTCATCGCCAGAGCCAACGCAGGCGGATATGAGGGCGGCGATTGGTGTCAGGAGAAAGAGTCGTCGTCGCACCAGGCCATGGTAGCCGGGCTGGCTGAGCCGAGGCTCACGGAATTCTTACGGGGGGAACTGGACTTTACGAATGGCCATGCGTCTCCGCCTCCATGGCTGCGAAGAAGTCTTCAAGTGACTTGCCGGGCTCGGCAACAAACCGGTCGTCGAGCACTTTGAGCGCGCGGATGCGATCGAGCCGGAAGCTGCGAAAGCCGTTGCGCAGTTCGCACCAGGCTTCCACGGACCACCATGCGCCCCAGAAGAAGAGGCCGAGGGGCCGGACGACGCGCTTCGTCTGGTCGCCTTCGGCGTCGGTGTAGGAGAGGTGCGTCTTGCGATGTTCGTCGATCGCGGTACGGATCTCCGCGAGTGGGGAGATGAGCGAATGGCGCACGTGGAAACCGGGAGCGAAGAGCGGCGTCTGTTCGAGGCGGGGCTTGAGGCGCTCCGGGAGGGCTGCTTCGACGCGGGCGAGGGCGCTTGCGGCAGCCTTCGCCAGGCCCGCATCGCCCCAACTGGAGACGACGCGCGCGCCCAGCACGAGGGCTTCGATTTCTTGTCCGGTAAACATGAGCGGTGGGAGGTCAAAGCCCTTGCGCAGCGTGTAGCCGACGCCCGCCTCGCCTTCGATCGGGACACCGGAGCTGACGAGGTCACGGATGTCGCGGTAGATGGTGCGTTCGGAGACCTCGAGTTCGCGCGCGAGGATCGCGGCGGTGACCACCGGCCGCCGCCGCAGCGCCTGTACGAGCGAAAAGAGGCGATCAGCCCTGCGCAACGGTCGTGTCGAGGGCCGGATCGTGCTGGATGAGCTGAACGATGTTGCCATCGGGGTCGAGGCAGGCGGAGATGACGCCGCCCCAGAACTCGACGCCCTCCTTGCGGAAGAAACGGGCGCCAGCAGCCTCCATGCGCGCGCGTTCGGCTCGGACGTCGTCGACCCAGAAGTCGATGAGGATGCGATTGGGTTCGGCCGCCGGGCCCTGCGTTTCAGTGTGGGTGTCGACGTGGAGGAAGCCAGTTTCGGTCACTTGCAGCCCGTTGGGGCCGATGGCAGGGAAGGGGGAAAGGCCCACGATATCGCGGTAGAAAGCGAGGAGCTTTTCCGGCTGGTCGCTGGTTACGTCGAGGGTAAAGCCGCCAACCTGTCCGGGAGCGAGCGGCGGCGCAGCCCCTTCCGGCAGCTGGAAGAACTGGACGATGTTCCCGTCGGGGTCGTTGAAGGTGGAGATAAGGCCACCCCATTCTTCCTTGCCTTCGCAACGGCTGAACGTTACGCCCTTCGCTTCGAGGCGTTCACGCGCGGCCCTCGCGTCACCCACGGTGAGATCGAGCAGATAGCGCTGGGGCTGCACGGCACGGCCCCTGGTGTCCTTGTGCTCATCGAAGCCGAGGATTGCGCCGCCGGCCGCGTAGGAACTCGGGCCCATGTCCGTCCGCTGGGGAAGGCCCACGATGTCGCGGTAGAAGGAGACGAGTGCCTCCGGATTGTCACTGGTGATGTTGACGAAGAATTCGGTGACGTTCATTCGGCCGGACTCCTGGGTTAGTGCTCACGTGGTGGCGCTGGCCAACGTACGCGGGTGCTGTTGACAGCATTGTGTCAGGAGGAGTGAGGCAATGGGAGGGAGTGGTGACAGCGTCGTGTCAGGAGGGTTTGGGCCGGCGCCCCTCACCCTGCCCTCTCCCCCTGGCGGGGGCGAGGGTTCTGGGAGATACCCACGCTCCCTTCGCTCCGGGTCCGGGTAGAGGGGTTGGGGATGTGGGGTGTGGCGGGACGATGGTCTCGCGCGCGGCGCCCCTCACCCTGCCCTCTCCCCCTGCCGAGGGCGAGGGTTCTGGGAGATGCCCACGCTCCCTTCGCCTCGGACACGGGAGAAGATTTTTGGGGACGATGGGTGTGGCGGGACGATGGTCTCGCGCGGCGCCCCTCACCCTGCCCTCTCCCCCTGCCGGGGGCGAGGGTTCTTGCGTTGGTGGGAGTTGCCCTGGCGGGATTCAGAGTCCCGCGGCCAGGGGCGGCCGCGACTACGTGCCGGTCGAGCTAAGCCTTTTCGACCCAGGTTTCCGAGAACGCGAGGAAGGACGAACTTCCCGCTGTACCGTTAGGGTTCGTGCGCGTGCGGACCTCACCTTCGACCTTGTGGTTGTTGACCGTGATCGAGGCGGAGTTGCAGGGGCAGATGACGGTCATCAGGTCCCACTTCGTACTGCCCAGCTCGTAGTCCTGGCGAAGGACCTGCTGGTGGTCAACGACATCCCACCAGACGAGTTCGACAACGCCGGCGCCGTGGTTAGCGACGACGCGGTGGTACCAGCGGCTGTCGGATTCCTGGAAGAAGCGCGCGTGGGTCGGCTCCATCGTCGCGAAGCCGAGGTCCGTGAACCCGCCGAAGTGCTGGGTGAAGCGTTCGGCGACGAGCTTCGCTACGCCCGGGTTATCGGTGTAGATGGCGTGCGGGGCCATGTCACCGAGGCCAGAGCCTTGCTTGTCGACCCAGATGAGCATGGCGTTGCCTTCGCCGTGTTCGGAATAGACGCAGCGCCAGTAGCTGACAGCGGCGACGCGATCCTCCGTGCCGGGCTTGAAGAGGGTGAGGCCGGGGTTTTCCCCGGAAAAGATAACTGCCATGGGATCACTTCCTTTGGTTATGGCGAGCGAACGATGCGATGCGGTCTTCACTGACTATGCCAGCACTGGCGGGCGCGTCAACCACATGGGGGCTGTTGCAACGCTCAATCTGTGGATCTATAGTCTGCTACTTTGCTCACGGAGCTCCTGCTGTGCCGCGCATTCATGTGGTGCTGATCGTCCTCACCGGGGTACTGGTGACGCTATTTGGACTGAGTGGAGTTCCGCCGCACTCGATTCCGCCACGGGCCGTGGCACTCTCGCCAAGCCGCTCGATACCGTTTTCCTTCACAGGGTCTGACGATGGTTCGCCCGGCCTTTGTGAGGATAGCCCACACATTGTCACAACCGAGGCCCTCCAGGCGGGCGATGTGGTGAAGGTCCAGGCGACTGTCAGCGGAGGAGGAGACTACGGCCCCTATGGCGACGTACTTGGCCCTCCTAACGTGGGACTGACGCCTTCAAATTCCTCCGGCGAAGCGACGTATATCCAGCCATTCGACGAGGATGAGGTCGTCTTCTTAGTATGTGTGTCATTTCCCGACACCACCATCAGCGGCACATTCACGATCAACCCGGGAAATCACCTTGTGACCCTGGTGGAATTGGGCCAGGGGACAACCCCGGTCATCAGAGACTGCGACCTTAAGCAGGCGGAGTCGCCAGCTTGTGACGGCCCTAGCGATACCATCGAGGACTATTCGGGAGAGGGCTGTGATTCGAGCTACCCGTCGGCGCAATGGCGGGATTGCGAGGACGACCCAGACGGTGTAGCCAACAAGAACTGGCCAGTAATGGCCGTTGTAACTGATCCCATCTCGATCAGGGAAGTCCGTTTTAAGCTGCCGCCAGCCTGGCCGAGCATCGACTCGGTACAGCTGGTCGCCAATATCACGCTCGGCAACCAGGTTGTGGCGGAAGCTATCGACCACGCGGACGCGGAAATCGACGGCGACACGATTGTCGCGCGAGATCTGTCAGCGGGAATCGACTTTCCCGACGAGGTGAAGCTCTTCGACCTGGGGATCGAGTGGCTCCTGGAGGTCAGGTTCGCCGGCGAGGATAGTTACTCGGAGTTCGCCGCCGGAAGGAGTCAGCAGCCGATCTATGTAATGTTGGCCAAGCCGAGGCCACCGACCGGTTACTCCGACGGGTCCGCGCCGCCAAGCCGGGTGCCTGAGGACGTCGATGAGCCGTTCCTTTCGCTCGTTGCCCTTTCGGTAGAGGGAGCGCACGGCATCGCCGATGAGGATTCGTTACGCGACCACATCTGGTCGAAGTTCCAGTCGCTGAGCATCCATCGGTACCACCTGGACCCGTCCAACGGGGCCGTGACCCAGGGCGGTGAACTGCGGTACTACCCTGACTGGAGCGTGAACTCGTTTTTCAGCCCGGGCTTCCCGGCGGACCGTGGGAGTGCCTGCGCGACGATCCTGCAAATGCTGAACACGCACGAGGGGCGTTGCAACTCGTTTGCGGCGACGTTTGCGGCGATGCTGGGCCTCCATGGTATCAAGTCCGAGATTGTCGCCCTCAAATCGGTTCGCGAATGGCAGGACTTCGAACGCCTCACGTTTCCCCGGAGTGCCACGTTCATGCTGGCCGGCAGGAGTTCGTGGCAGTTCGGTGGGACGCCCACGGGCTCAATGCAGAGGATCTTCTACGCGATCGCCAGGATCCTGGGGTACAGCCACACGATGCGGTACCCATCCGGATCGGGTTTATTCCTGCCTTTGAGCTATGTCCCCTCTCCTTCCCGGATAGCACAGGGCACAAATGCCCCGCCTGGTATCTATGAGATGGGCGACCACGCAATCGCGCGATCAGCAGACAGGTGGTACGACCCGAGCTACGGGACATCATTCGACTCGGTCGTCGCGTGGGCGAGGGAGTCGATCGCTGGCTCAGCCTCACTCTTCCCCTTCCCGCAGGGGACCGCGCGAAATGGGCCTGCCTACTGGCGGTGCACCAATCCGCGTCAATGCGTCCTCTGGGCGCGGCCATACATTCCCTGAGTCACCGTCTCCCGTCAGTGCGCCCCTATGCTACATTCGCCCGCGCCAAATCCAGGAGGTGCGTCGATGAAGGACTTCACGGATCGGGTGGCAGTGGTGACAGGTGCGGCGAGCGGTATCGGACTGGCGGCAGCTAATCGTTTCGCGGACGAAGGCATGAAGGTGGTCCTGGCGGACATTGAGAGCGAACCGTTGGCGATGGCCGAAGCTGCGATCAGGGCGAGGGGCAGCACGGCAATCGCGGTGCGCACGAACGTGATGTCGGAAGAAGCGGTGAACAAGCTCGCGGATGCGGCGTTCGGGGCGTTCGGCAACGTGCACATCGTCTTCAACAATGCCGGCGTGGCGGCGACCGCAGCGACACTGCGGGCGCGGGCGTGGGAAGGGCCGCTGGCGGACTGGGACTGGACGCTGGGCGTGAACTTCATGGGCGTGCTCTACGGAGTACGGGCGTTTGTCCCGCGGATGCTGGAAAACGGTGAAGAGGGGCACATCGTAAACACGGCATCGATGGCCGGGCTGCTGACGGGCGCGAACCCGTACAACGTCTCAAAGCACGGCGTGGTCTGTCTGACCGAGGGGATCTACAAGGACTTCCGCGAGATGAGCGCGAAGATCTCGGCATCTGTGCTCTGTCCGGGGCTGATCAATACGAGCATCCTGGACGCGGAACGGAACCGGGACGAAGGCTTCGGCGCGAAGACGAAGGTGCAAGAGCTACGGCCTGAGGTACAGCAGTTCGCCGCCGGGTTTGAAGCGGCTCTGAAGGCGGGGTACCCACCGGAGTACGTCGCGGAGGCGGTGTTCAACGCCATCCGGGACGACCAGTTCTACGTCTTCCCGGCGCAGCCAAACGTGCTGGAGAGCGTTCGCGTGCGGATGACGGACATCATCGAGCAGCGGAACCCGACGGCGAGGTAGGGGGCGCACCGGGGGAAAGTCAGACTGATCCCGGTGGCCGGAAGAGGAGCCCCTCGTCCTCTGCCTGCGCCAATAACTCCGACAGGCTCCGACGAGCCTCAGCAGTGGGTGGACCAGAAAGCACGCTGAACGCGGTGTCCATGATCTTGTGGTGGAAAGCCCGAAATTGGTCGGCAAGTCTGAGCATCTCTTCCGCCTCGGAAGCGCTAATTTCGACCAGCGGACTCAGAACGGAGGTGCCCCTGATATCGACATAGATCGCTTCAAGCTTTCGACGGTGTAGGCTCTCGCTGCGCTTTCGAAGAATCCGGTAGGACTCCTCGTCGATCTCTGCCAATGGAACGGATCTCTCCAGCCAAGCGTTCATCCTCAGCTTCCGGTCATGGGAGAGCATTCGCTCTTTCACGCTACTCCATCCCAGACGCCCCAGTGGCTGCTCAAGGAACTCCCCAATGGCATACCGATTGAGCATCGGGAGTTTTGAGAATTCCTCGAGAGCAAGGACACCTAACGCATACGACCGCGCTGACTTGCCGTGATCCTTGAGGATGCGCGCCTCCTCAAGCAGCCCGTCTCCGTTGTCCAGGATCGCACGACAGAGATCGAGAATTGTCTCGATCGCCGGCAACGCCTTCTCGGCCATCGCTATCCCACGTTGCGGCCGCCATCGACGGGGAGGGCGACGCCGGTGATGAACTGCGCTTCGTCGGAGTGGAGGAAGAGGGAGGCATAGGCAACGTCCCAGGCGCTGCCCATCTTGCGGCCGAGGGGCACGCGGGCGTTGCGGCCGGCGATGACCTCTTCGCGCGGGGTGCCGGCGGCGACACGGGCTTCAATAGCCATGGGGGTGTTCATGAGGCCCGGGAGGATGACGTTGGCGCGGACGCCGTGCTCCGCGTTGGAGGCGGCAAGGTTCTGGGTGAGGGCAATGACGCCGGCCTTGGTCGTCTTGTAGCCGACGTAGGGGTAGTTCTCCCAGGCGGCCATGGAGGAGATGTTGACGATAGAGCCGCTGCCCTGCTGGCGCATCGCCGGGAGGGCGTGTTTGCAGGCGAGCCACATGCCCCGGAGGTTGACCTGGTAGAGGCGGTCGAAGGCGGGCACTTCCAGCTCCGTGGCGGGCGCATCGCCGAGGGCGAGGCTGGCGCCCACGTTGTTGTGGAGGATGTCGATGCGGCCGTGGCGCTGGAGGCAGGCCTGGACGGCGGCTGCCACGTCTTCTTCGGCGACGACATCGGCTGCGATCGCCCAGGCCTGGCCACCTTCGGATTCAATCATGGCGACCGTGTCCTGCGCCGAGACGATGTCGCGGTCCACGACGCCGACGATGGCGCCTTCACGGGCAAGGAGGATGGCGGTGGCACGGCCGTTGCCGATGGTCTCGCCGGGCGTTTGCCCGCCGCCGAAGAGGAGGGCGATCTTGCCTTTCACACGGTCTGCCATGGCACTGTCTCCTGGTTGGGGTACCTAGTCGGGGAGGTCGAAGGGGCGAGGCTCGCCTTCGGGGAGGGCGACCTGGAAGACGTTCAGGGTCATCGAGACGAGGCCGTAGTAGCCGGCGATGCCAATGATGTCGACGACCCCTTTTTCGCCGAAGAGAGCTTTCGCACGGGCGTAGGTGGCGTCAGACACGCGGTTGGTGGCGAAGTACTCGGTAAGAAAGTCATAAATGGCGTGTTCTTCATCGGTACCGAACGCGGGCGGCTGGCCGGTGCGGATCGCCTCGATGACTTCTTCGGAAACGCCGGCCTGGCGGGCGAGGTTGGCATGAGCCCAGAACTCGAACTGCGCCCGCCAATGGCGGCCGGTGAGCATGATGACGAGTTCGCTGAGTGCCGGGCTGAGGGATGTACCGAAGCGGCAGTACGCGCCTACCTGCTGTGCGGGTTCACAGAGGCCGGGGCTGCGGAGCCAGGCTTCGAAAGGACCACGCATGCCGCCGCGCGGGCCAGCGATGATGGCATCGGCGATTCGTTTCTGTTCGGGATCGAGGGTGGCGAGGTCGAGCGGGGCAAGGCGTGGCATATGGCATCCTCCGGCGGCGAAGGATAGGCCACGGGCATAGGGCTGGCTACGGCGGGGCCGGCTCTAATCGGCGGGACACAGTCCGAGGATGTGTCCGGCGGCGCCGGGGCAGAAGCGACGGCGCCGGGGCCGGCACCACGCACCAACACGGTAACGCCAGGCGCCGGCACGGCGGGATCGAAAAATGACTCTAGACAGGTGATTTCTGAGCTGGCTAAACTGCGATGCATCTGGTCTTAGTTAGGGAATCATATGGCGTACTACGGAGCCGGGGTCGAATACGCGCTGCACGTGTTGCTGAACTTGAGCGGTGCCCCAGAGGGGACTGCACCGAGCGCGAAGGAGCTCGCCCAGTTCCAACGGCTGCCTGCGCCGTTCGTCCGCAAGCTGCTGACGCAGTTGCAAAAGGCCGGGCTGATCACGTCGAGGGAAGGGGTACGGGGCGGGTGGCAACTCGCACGGCCGGCAAACGAGATCACCCTCCTGGAAGCCGCCGAGGCAGTGCAGCCGGGCTCGCCACTGTTCGATTGCAGGGAGATTCGCCAGCGCTGCGTGCTGTGGGCGGACGGCGAGGCACCGCTGGTTGCGACGGCAGGGCTCTGCGAAATCCATGCGGCGATGCGTGCGGCCGAAGTCGCGATGCGGCGGGAGCTGGCGGCGCGGACGATCGCGGACATCGCCAGGCAGGTGGAGGCCAAGCGGCCCCGGGGCTCCGTTGCGGGAGGTCCGGCATGGTTCGAAGCGCAGTATGCCGCGCGCACCGGTACTCAACAGGAGGAAAGGAATGCCTGAGGGAATCGTAATCATCGGTGGGGGGTTCGCGGGGTTCTGGGCGGCGGTAGCTGCGAAGCGGGTCGCGGGTGACCGGGCGGACGTGACGCTCGTCTCACGCACGCCAACGCTCGAGATCCGTCCGCGCCTGTACGAAGCGAACCCGGAGACACTCGGAGTGGACCTGAGGCCACTGCTGGAGCGAATTGACGTCGCCTTCGAGCAGGCAGAGGCGAAGTCGCTTGATGGCGGAGCCGTGGTCCTCGGCGATGGCAGGCGCCTGCCGTTCGCGCGGCTTGTGCTGGCCACAGGCAGCGTCATGCCACGTCCGCCGGTGCCCGGTGCGGAGCTCGCTCATTCGATCGATACACAGGCGGAGGCGATCACCTTCGACGAGCGACTGGCGGCGCTGGCGAAGAAGCGCGCACCTCACGTTATCGTGATCGGCGCCGGGTTCACGGGCATCGAGCTGGCGCTGGAGCTGCGGGATCGCATGGCTGCGCACGGTGGCGACGGGGAGGCACTGCAGATCACGCTCCTCGACCGCGCAAACGAGGTTGGCCCCGAGCTGGGTCCGGGTCCGCGCGATCAGATCGAAGCGGCGATACGAGAAGCGCGGGTGCAGCTCGTCCTGGGTGTGACGGTCCGGGAGATTGGCAGCGACGGCGTGCGCCTTGCCAGCGAACGAATCGAGGCGGACGCGGTGGTGCTGGCGACCGGGATGCGGGCAGCGCCATTTACCGAACAGGTTCCGGGAGCGCGCGACGGATTGGGCCGGGTCGTAGTCGACCGGGACCTGCGGGCGCCGGGGATGCCGGTGCTGTTCATCGCGGGTGACGCGGCTGCCGCCGACACGGGCGACGGCCACCTGGCCCTCCAATCATGCCAGCACGCGATGCAGCTTGGGCGAGTGGCGGGCGAGAATGCCGCGAGGGACCTGCTCGGCGAGAGCACGACACCGTATGTGCAGCAGCGCTATGTGACCTGCCTGGATCTCGGACGCGCGGGCGCCGTGCTTACGTATGGGTGGGACCGGCAGGTGCAGCAAACGGGTGCTGCAGCGAAGGCGGTCAAGCAGCGGATCAACCGCAAGCTCATCTACCCCCCGGTTGATGCGACGCGCGAGGAGCTGCTCGCGCTCTCAAGGGTGCCTGTGACGGAGTGATCCGCCGGGGCTAACGCAGCCGGGTGACCGGGCGGAGCAGCGCGGTCGCGACCACGCCGAGCATGACGACAATGAGCCCGCTGGAAATCACCGATGCCTGCGGGCTCCAGATCGTGGAAACCACGGAGCTGACGGCGAACCCGAGCGGGAGCGAGGTCGCAAAGCAAAGGCTGGAAACGCTCATCACCCGGCCGAACAGCGCGGGCTCAGCGTTCTCCTGGAGCAACGGCGTCACCATGTTGATGGAGACGGCAGCACCGAGGCCCCAGAGGAACATCAGCGAGAGCGAGAGCCAGACGTTCTCGGAGAACCCATAGGCGAGGAAGATCAGTCCGCCAGGGACGAATGCGGCGGTCAACAGGAGGCCACGGCGCCGGATAACGAGCGTGGTCAGCACCATCGAACCGATGAGCGCGCCGATGCCGAAACCGCCCGACATGAGCCCCACGAAGGTGTCGGATTCGCCCATGACATCATTGACCATGCTGACGAGCGTGACGCGGAATGGCGCGATGAGGAGGAAGCCGGGAATGAGCTGCATGGACAGGAGCGCCAGGATCACGCGCGAACGGCGGACGTAGGAGACGCCATCCTTGAGGTCGCCGAAGATGCTCTTTCCGGTCGGGACGGGCCTCGGCACCTTGATGCGAAGGGCCAGCAGCGCCCCCCCGAGGAGGAACAGGACCTCGGCCCCGAACGCGACCTGGAGACTGAAGATATCGGCGATGATTCCGCCGACCGAAGGGCCGAGGAACTGGAACGCGGCCATGAAGGCGACCGTGTTCAGGATGAGCCCATTTTGCACCTGGAGCTGGGGAAGGATCTGTGGCGGCATCGAAAAGCGCGCAGGCTGACCAAAGGCATCGAGCGAGCCGATGACAGCACCGAGGATGAAAACAGGCCAGATCACGGATACGTCGAGGCCGGTGAGGACGACGTAGGTAACGGAGACGAGGGCTGCGATGAGCCAGACACGGACCATGATCTTCTGGCGTTCGAGACGGTCCGCGGCTACGCCACCGACGAGGATAAGGAGTGCCTGGGGGAGCAGCTGGCAGATGAGGGCAAGCCCGATCAGGAGTTCGCGGTTGTCGGCGGAGACGCGGTCGCGGATGAAAAGCGGGACGGTGACGACCTGGATGCCGACACCCATCGCCCCGCAGATAACGGCGGCAAAGTAGGCGCGGTACGCAGGCGTGCGAAACGGGTTGCGGCTTTCCGTGGGGAAGGCAGACGCCCCGGGCAGGGCAGATGCGGCAACCTCGGCGGAATCCATGAGGCGGGATAGTAGGGTTTGTTGACCGGCAGCGCCAGCGGCCGATGACACTCGACTCGGCTATCAGGCCACGGCGCTGACGGCGAAGGTACCCATGGGCTCGTAGCCCCACCCCCTTTCCTTTTCGTCGTTCCCGCGCCACGCTTCGGGGCATGAAAGCGATTGTGATTTCGAAGCCAGGGGGCCCCGAGGTCCTCGAATACCGTGACGTTCCCGACCCCGTGCCGGGTCCGGAGGACCTGCTGGTCCGTATCCACGCGACTGCATTAAACCGGGCCGACCTGCTGCAGCGCGCGGGCAACTATCCGCAGCCGGGGCCAAAAGCAGCGTTCGACATCCCCGGATTGGAGTTTTCGGGCGAAGTCGTGGCGGCGGGGGAGCGGACAGACGGCTTCGCGCCGGGCGACCGCGTAATGGGGCTGCTGGCCGGCGGTGGCTATGCGGAGCAGACCGTGATCCATCACCGCTTGGCGATGACGGCGCCCGCGAACCTCTCGTGGCACGAGGCGGGCGGCGTGCCCGAGGTGTATATCACGGCGCACGACGCGCTCCTCCAGTGCGACCTTGTCGCGGGTGAGCGGGTGCTGATCCATGCGGCAGGGTCGGGCGTGGGCGTCGCTGCCATCCAGATCGCGAAGATGATGGGGTCGAGCTTTGTGTCCGGCACGGCGGGAAGCGACGAAAAGCTTGACCGGGCCAGGGCACTGGGGATGGACCTGGGCATCAACTACCGGACGCATGACTTTGCCGATGAAGTGCTGAAGGCGACGGACGGCCAGGGCGTGGATGTGCTGCTCGACGTGATCGGCGCCGACTACTGGGAACGGAACATGCGGTCGTTGGCGCGCAAAGGCCGCATGGTGATCGTGGGCTCGATGAGCGGCACGAAGACGGAAGTAAACCTTGGGATCCTTGGTGCGAAGCGCGCGCAGGTGCGGGGCACGGGGCTGCGGGCTCGGCCGCTGGAAGAGAAAGCGACGACGACGAAGCTGTTCGAAAAGAGCGTTGTGCCGCATCTCGCCTCGGGGCGTATCACGGTGCCGATCGACCGCGTATTCCCGCTGTCGGAGGCGGCAGCTGCTCACACCTACATGCATAGCAACGCCAACTTCGGAAAGATCGTGCTGGACTGCGAGTAGGGGCGACGCAAGGAGGATGCTCAGCTGCTGGTTTGCCAGCTATCAATGTGTACGGCGTTTTTCCGGTGGCCCAGTGCAGAATCGAGCCGGCAATGCCCCCAAGTGCGCATCGGTCCGCAGGGGCACGAAAGGCGGTCATCATGAGCAACGAGCAACCCGCGCCGGAGACGAACAGCATCACCGTGGAACTCCTCTCAACAGTCCCCCTCGGCCCGGAGATCGAGGGCATGCAGGGCCGTCAGCTTCGGATGCGGCGGTTCACCTTTGCACCAGGCGCCGTTTTCGGCCCTGTACACGACCACGCTGGCCGGCCCGGCATGGTTTACGTTTTGCAGGGGACGATCACTGACCATCGCGATGGGGTGACGACGGACTATGGGCCGGGATTAGGCTGGCCGGAGGACCGGAACACGCGGCACTGGCTGGAGAACCGGGGGCCAATGCCGGCGGTGGAGATCTCGGTCGACATCGTCACGGAAGGCTAGACCGGGATCCGGCGAGGCCAACGATATGCTATTCACGCGCGAGCGCATCAATGCCGCGACGGTGCTGTCGTCCGGGTTGGTGAGCCGCGTCGTCCCGGCCAACGAACTGCTGACGGTCGCGCGGGGGATGGCGGAGAAGATCGCCGGGTATGTGCCGCTCGCCGTGCGCGCCATGCACGAGTGGGTCCGGCACCAGGGCAACATGCCGCCAGGAGAAGCGATGCGCCTTGCAGGGACAATGCGCTGGGCAATCGGCCAGACTGACGACGCCAAAGAAGGCCCGCGTGCCTTCGCGGAAAAACGTCCACCCGTGTTCAAAGGGGAATAGGGGTGCCATGAACGGGAGGAGAGGCTGACAGACATGACACCAGAAGAAGAACGGGTCCGGTCGTACCTGCTGGGCCAGGCGAACAAACTTTCGATCGCGGACCTGGTCGCGAAAGTACGGGAGGACTGCACCGCCCTGGAAGGGGTTGGAGCGGCAGTGCCAGCCGGGCGGTTCCATGACCGGCCGGGCGATGGCGAGTGGTCCGCAGCCGAGGTATGGACGCACGTCCTCGACATCAACGAGTCCGGGCGGCGGATGATTACGTCGGCCATCGAAAGCGGTGTCATCCCGGAACGCGTAAGCGACACCATCGCTGGCGGTGCTCGTACGGAACTTACGACAAGCGGGGATTACTGGGCGCGATACCTGGAGGAACGGGAACTGCTCCTCGATCGCGTATCGCAGGCACGTGGCGATGAGCATCTTGAGGCGAAGATCACACATCCCCAGTTCGGACCGTTCAGCTGGCGCGAGTGGCTGCTGTTCATGCGTGTGCATGACCTGGACCATCTGCGGCAGCTCCAGAGCATCGCCGCTGCGCTCGGGAACTGAGGACAGAGCATGGTGAAGGTATCGGTGGGATTCGGCGTGGGCCGCAACGGCTGGGGAGAAGCAGTGAGCTGGATCCTCGAAGCGGAACGGCTTGGCGTGGATAGCGCATGGGCAGCGGAGGCGTGGGGGTTCGACGCCGTGACGCCGCTCGCCTATCTCGCCGGCCAAACGAAGACGATCAAGCTGGGGACGGGCATCATGCAGGCCGGGACGCGCACGCCTGCCGCCGTGGCCATGACGGCACTGACAATGCAATCGCTTTCGGACGGGCGCTTTATCCTCGGGCTGGGCAACAGCGGGCCGCAGGTGGTGGAAGGCTGGCACGGCATCCCGTTCGACCGTCCGGTACAGCGTCTGCGAGAACTCGTGGAGATTGTGCGCATGGCGGCCAGCGGTGAGCGCGTGAGCTACGAGGGCAAGGTGTACACGCTGCCACTGCCGGGCGGGGAGGGGCGGGCGTTGCGGACGAGCGCTCCACCGGCACAGGTGCCGATCTACCTCGCGACGCTGGGGCCGCGGAGTCTCGAGATGACGGGCGAGATCGCCGACGGGTGGCTTGCATCGTCGTTCATGCCCGACCACGCGGACGTGTTCTTCGACCCGATCCGGCGCGGGGCAGAACGGGCGGGACGGGCATTCGACGAAATCGAGCGGCACGGCGGTGGCGTCGTAGCGTTCACGGATGACCTGGAACGGGTAGTCCCGGACCGAAAGCCCGGGTTCGCTTTCGAGATCGGCGCGATGGGCTCGAAGGACCACAACTTCTACAAGGAGGCCTACGCGCGGCAAGGCTATGCCGAGCTTGTGGACCGGGTGCAGGGCCTGTGGCTCGAACGGAAGCGTGACGAGGCAGCAGCGCTCATCCCCGATGAATTCGTGCTAAAGGCGAACCTGCTGGGCACAGAAGCGATGGTGCGCGAGCGCATCCGCGTCTACCGGAAGGCGGGCGTGACGACGATCAGCGCGAACCCGGCGGGAGAGACGTTGGCAGAGCGCGTCGAGACGCTGGGCCGGTTCATGACGCTGGTGGGAGAGGTGAGCGCGGAGGCGTAGGAAGAGTCCCGTAGCGTCTGCGTTCACCTCGCCGCGCAGCACGAACGGACCAGCAGATAGCCACCGGCTCCGCGCTGGCCGATAGTTCCGAACATGGCGGAACCGTTTCACCGCTACTGCGATACGTGTGGCGCCCGGTTCGCGCTCGATGCGCACGCCTGCCCGCAGTGCGGGACGAACTGGAGCCCGAGTCCACCGCGCACGATCGCGAGCGCAAAGGCAACGCTCGAAACGCTCCAGGAATGGCATGCGGAAGGGATCATCCCGGCCGAGGCGTTCGGGGCGCTGCAGGCACGTGCTGAAGCGGATCTTCAGGGTGCGATCGACGCAGCCATTCGCCCGACGAGAGAATCAGCCACCGCCGCACCACCGCCCCCGATCACAGAGGCGATACAGCCATCCTTGCCCCCTGGCCCGGATTTCGGAGCGATCCTGTCGGAACGGCAGGCGGACATCTTGCTGTACCTCGGCGCGTTTCTGCTGGGCATGGCGGCGCTCATCTTCGTGAGCTACCAGGACGGCACGGGCAACGCGGCGGTACGGGTGGCGGTGCTGGCCGGGTACACGGTGGCCAGCCTCGCAAGCGGCCTGCTGGTGCGGCGCTGGGACCGGGTGCGCGAAGCCGGACATGTCTTTCTCGGGCTGGGTGCGCTCCTTGTGCCGTTGAATTTCGTCCTCCTCTACACGGAAGTGTTACGGGACCGGGACGTGCCGCTCGACGCGGTCTGGTTGTACGGCTCGGTTTTCAGTGGCGCGCTCTACGCGGCGCTTGCCTGGCGAGGGTTCGGGCGCCTTTACCGGATCCCCGCCGGGATTGCAGTGCTCTCGGCGTGGATCTCGCTCAGTTCCGTGGTGGAGCTGCCACTCGAGTGGTTCGGAGCGTGGCTCATGCTGCTGGCCGGGGCGGTCGCCGCGATCGGTGCGCCGAAACGGAAGTGGCTGGTCATTTGCGGCGGTGTGCCCGGCGGGTTCGCGCTGGCGTGGGCATATGTCGCAACGTTCGGGGACCATCCCTGGCAGCTGCCGGCGACGCATGCGATCGCAACGGCGGCAACCGCATGGAGTGCGTACCGGTTTCGATCGTCGCCTGGCCTGGGCGCCGTGCTATTGCTGGGCGCAGGCACCGTTTCGGCGGCGATGTGGGTACTGGACGCGCCGCCGGCGACGCTTTGCTACCCGCTTCTTCTAAGCGGGGTGGGTGCGCTGGTGATGGCCCGGGCGAACCGTGGATGGACCTGGCCGTGGTGGTACACCGCAGCGATGGCACTCACGTCGCTACCCGGGTTGGACCCAGAAGGCGCGAGCGCGGGATGGCGGGGGCTGGGCTGCTTCGGTAGTGCTGCTCTCGCCAGCTACCTGGCGTGGAAGAACGTTGACCATGGGTTTAGCACCTCGCCGGTGGGCAACAACGAGGTTGCGCGGACGCTGTGGGGCGAGCGCCTTGTCTATGCGCTGGCAGCGGCCGCGTTCGCGCTTGGGGGCACGATCCTGCTGCAGGAACAGGTAGGGATCGGCTCGCCGGAGAATGGTGCGCTGCTCACGGTGCTGGCGGCAGCGCCTGCGGTTGCCGTCATGCTGTTCCCTCGCCTGCGGTCAGACCACCTGCTGGCCGGGGCGATCCCGATCTCCGCGGCGGCGGCGTTTGCGGCGCTACCCACCGACGGTGACTACCTGTACGCGGCAGCCTACCTGGCGGTACCGGGCGCGGCCTGGTTTGGGGCGTTTGCGCTCAGCGGGAGGTGGGTGCTCGCCGTTACGGGCGCCGCCTTCTTCGTGCTCGCCGCGTTTGGGGTGCGGGCAGAGTATGCCTGGCCCTACTGGCAGCTGGCGCTCGCCTTCGCGGGCGCGGGGCTCTTGCTGTTTGTCACGCTCGAACCCTTCCGCGAGTACGGGGCGCCCAGCGAGCGACCTGTCTGCGCGATCATCCTTTCGTGGGGGCTGCACGCGGTCGCACTCCTGGTCGCCGTTGCGAGCCTCTTCGGATTCCTGTTCGACAGGGTAGAAACCGGCCGGGATCTGGTGGGCCTGCTGGTCGAGCGCGGGGACTACCGGGCAATCATCGTGCTGGTGCTGTTGCTGGCCGTGCTTATCGGGCGCGATGGATGGCGGTCCTGGGGTCCTCTGGCACTGCTTCCAGCGACAGCGGTCGGCCTCGCCGGGATCTTGATGACGATCGGACTGGCGAACCCATCCAACGTGCAGGCATACACGGCGCCGGTGGGGCTGTACCTGCTCGCGATCGGCCTGTGGGTGCAGCGATCACCGGATGTTGCCGCCCCGCATCTCCAGCTGCACGAGGTTGCAACGGTCGCCGGGGCAGCCTTCATCGTCTTCCCGCAGGTGGAGCAGAGCTTCGACCCGGGCGGCGGGTTCTGGGGCCTGGTCCTCATTGGAGAGGGGCTGGGGTTCCTAGTCGTGGGGCTGCTGTTTGCCGAGCGCTGGCTCGTCCCGGTGGGCACGCTCGTGCTGGGCGGGGTCGCGATGCGCTTCCTGCTGGAGAGCAGCGACACGGTGCCGTATTGGCTTTCGCTGGGGCTGCTGGGCACCCTGCTGCTGGCGGCAGGCCTGTTCGTGCTGTTGAACGCCGAATGGTGGGCGGCGACGCGACGCGATGCCGTGCGATGGTGGCAACGAGCGGGCGAGGGCTCTGTTGGCACGCTGGAGCCTCCGCCACCCCGGGCGGGAGAGTAGCCGCCCGAGACAATAAAAGCGGGGGAGGCTCGAAAGCCTCCCCCGTTGTTGACGTTCCCCGGACCCGGGCGGATTAGCCGCGCGGAAGGCCGAGGCCGCGGGTAGCGATGATGTTTCGCTGGATTTCGCTGGTGCCGGCGGCGACGGTGCTGGACATGGACGACAGGTAGGGTGTCGCGATGTCCATGATTTCCTGCTTGCTGCCGTTGCGCAGCTGGCCGAGCATGCCAAGCATGCTCATGCCGGTCTTGCCGATGCGCTGGCTGAGCTCAGAGCCGAACAGCTTGGAGGCGCTGGCCTCGTGGTTCGGGACCAGCCCCTTGGCCTGCATGTGGGCGACGCGATAGGAGAGGAACGTGCCGGTGGTCACTTCGATGTGGCGGTCGGCCAGTTCGTGGCGGATGGAGGGCCGGCGCTCGGCCAACTCGGGATGATCCTTTGCCAGCTTCATGAGGCGTTCGACGCGCTTGCGGCCGCCCGCGTAGGCGCCGATGCCGCTGCGCTCGAAGTCGAGGGCGACGGCAAGGTGATACCAGCCGCGGTTCACTTCACCAACAACCTGGTTAGCGGGAATGCGGACATCTTCGAAGAAGACCTCGTTGAAGCCGTGGCGGCCAGCCATGTTGATAAGCGGGCGGACGCTGACGCCGGGGGTGTTCATATCGAGCATGAACATCGTGATGCCCTTGTGCTTCGGGGCGTCCGGGTCGGTGCGGGCGGCGAGCCAGCCCCAGTCGGCCATGTGGCCGCCGCTGGTCCAGATCTTGGAGCCGTTGACGACGTACTCGTCGCCGTCGCGGACCGCGCGGGTCTGAAGGGCGGCGAGGTCGGAACCGGCGCCGGGCTCGCTGTAGAGGGTGCACCACCAGTCGTCTGCACCGGTGATGCGGGGGATGAAGCGCTTCTTCTGCTCGTCGGTGCCGTAAAGCATGAGGCTGGGGCCGACCCACTGGATGCCCATGTTGCCAACGGGAGCCCCGGCGTAGGCCATTTCTTCGTTGTAGACGAGCTGGCGCATGTGGCTGGCGCCAGAACCTCCCATGTCCTTGGGCCAGGCCATCGCAAGCCAGCCCTTCTGAGAGAGCTTCTTTTGGAAGGTCATCGTATAGGCCTTCTCTTCGTCAGAGGACTTGAAGCCGCCTTCTTCGGCGCGCTTCAGGCGCTCTTCTTCGGGGGGGAGCTCGGCTGTGATGAAGTCCCGGACTTCCCCGCGGAAGGCCTCCACATCGGGTTCATAGGTGTAACGCATTCGGATGTACCTCCGGTAATTGTTCGCGTGGCGCGAAGAATAACAAATGCGGGCGCGCATGTCGTGTAGGAAAGCGAGTGAACGGCCGCATGCGATCGACCCGGCGTTTACCCTCGACCGCGCGAGTGCGTACCGGTAGGTTTCGCATGGCGATGTACATGCGATTTCGCCGGGCGATCCGGTTGTCACTGGCGGCGGTGTTGTTGGCGGTGGTGCTGGCCCCGGGCGCAGGCCTGCGGATTCACCCCGCGGCCGCGCTATTCGACGAGCTTCGCATCGAGATCCGGCCCGAGGGGTTTAACCCGGCCGTGTGCCAGGTGAACCGCAACACCTACGCCAATATCCGGTTTGTGAACAGAGATTCGAAGCCACGCCGCATCGTGGTCGACGAAATCGCGGAGCCCGGGGCGTTCCGGCTCGACACGGGCTGGATCGCCCCCGGCGAAACGCAGACGACAAGCTGGACCTTCACGGAACTGCAGGACCTGAGGTACCGCGATCACGACAACCCGGCACTGACGGGGCGGATCATCGTGCCGATCCCGAACAACGCGGAACAGATCTGTGAGGCAGCGGTCTTACCGGACCCGGCCGGTGACCCGTGCGTCCGGGCGTTCGCAGAACCGGCCGGTTGCCGCGTGATCCCGCGAGTAACGAGCGACGGTCCGTTGCAGTAGCCGGACACAGCGGCAGGTTTACGCACTCGACCGTTCTTATGACGCGCCGTACGGTGGGCGTTCGCTCCGTGGTGGGGTGGAGCGAGGTTGGCCGGAAAATGAACCAGAAACTGACACGCGCTCTAAGCGTGGTTGCGGCCGTCTCGATGCTGACGGCCGGCATTGCCGTGGTCGTCCTCAGCGAGAGCAGCACGCCAGCACAGGCGGCGGGCACGTACTACATCGACATTCTCCCCGGTGGCTTTAACCCGCCAAACTGCACTGTGAACCGGAACGACAGCACGGTGAAGTTCGTGAACAAGGACAGCAAACCGCGGCGAGTTGTGGCCGGGGACCAGGTTGAGGAGACCGGCGAATACCCGCTCGATACGGGCCTAATCCTTCCTGGCGAAACGCAATCGGGCGGCTGGTTCTTCTCGGCACTCGACCAGAAGACCTATAAGGATTTCGACAACCCGGCGTTGACTGGCGTCATCATCGTGCCCAGAGACGAGAATGCGCAGTCCGTCTGCTCGCCCTTGCCGCCGACCCCAACACCGACCAATACGCCGACCGTGACGCCGACACCGACCGCAACGCCGCCGCCGCCGCCAACCCCAGAGGCGTGCGCACGGCTGCTGAACGCGCCGAAGGGCTGCAACCTGGCGCCGGCGGTCGCGAGCGACGGGCCGCAGCAGTAGGGGGCGGGAGGCACCCCTCATCCCCGGCCCTTCTCCCCGTGTCCGGGGAGAAGGGAGAACAGACGCGATCATGCGGGGCCCTCGCCCCCGGCAGGGAGAGAGGGCAGGGTGAGGGGCGCTACCCGCCGAAATCCTTTGTGCTGCCGCGCCCCTCATCCCCAGCCCTTCTCCCCGTGTCCGGGGAGAAGGGAGAACCGACGCGATCATGCGGGACCCTCGCCCCCGGCAGGGTGAGGGGGCTGCTACTCGTCCACGCGAACGCGGCGGGCTTCGGCTACGAAGCGGTAGCCAGCGTTGCCCCCTGACGGGGCGGCTATCATGGATCCTAGCTTGCAGGGGGTGATTGGGCTGGAAGAGATTATTTTCGTTGTGACTGAAACGCCCGAAGGCGGGCTGACGGCGCGCGCGCTTGGGCAATCGATCTTTACGGAGGCCGATGATCTCGATGTATTGCGCGAGCGTGTCCGGGATGCGGTCCAGTGCCACTTCGACGAGGGCACCGGGCCCCGTCTTATTCGGTTGCACTTCGTCCACGACGAGGTGATGGCTGTATGACCCGTCTCCCCCGTGACTGGACGGGGGAGCAGCTGGCGAGGGCCCTCGGCCGGCTGGGGTACGAGGTCACTCGCCAGTCGGGAAGCCACATGCGGCTGACCACTGATATGCCTGGACGCCACGACATCACGGTTCCGCGGCACGATCCGCTCCGCGTCGGGACGTTAGGAGCCATCCTCGCCGATGTCGCTAATCACTTCGGGCTCGCCCGGGACGAGCTTCTCGACCGGCTCCTTTGGTAGCGCTAGCTATTCGTCCACGCTTTCGCGGCGGGCTTCGGCGACGAGCCGGTAGCCGACGTTGCGTACGGTTTCGATGAAGGCGTGACCGTGGACTTCGATCTTGGCTCGGATGCGGCGGATGTGGACGTCGACGGTGCGAGCCCCGCCGAAGTAGTCGTATCCCCAGACGCGGTTGAGGAGCTGTTCGCGCGTGAAGACACGGCCAGCGTTCATCGCGAGGAAGCGGAGCAGCTCGTACTCCTTGAAGGTGAGCACAAGGGGCACCTCATCGACGACGACGCGGTAGTTGGCGAGGTCCAGGACAAGGGCGCCGCAGCGGACGAAGCTTTCGCTATCGATGCCGTGCTTACGCCAGAGGATACGGTCGATGCGGCGGGCGAGCTCCTGTGAGCTGCCGGGGAGAGCCATGAAGTCGTCGACGGCGAGGTCGGCGGCGATACGCTGCAGCTGATCGGGAGGAACGGCAGCAACCAGCGTGGCACCGCCTTCGGCGAGCGTCGCTACGAGCAGGCCGACGGCCGAACCAGGCACGTCACGCAAGTCGAGCACGGCGACCTCCGCCTCTGCTTCAACGTCACCGGACGCGAGGTCGGATGGGGCGGAGACACTCGCCCTGAAGCCTTCCCGTTCGAGCGCAGGGCCGAACCGGGCAAGATCTTCGTGGCGTGTGACGAGCAACACGGTTCGCATGGCCTGAAACGACACCTGCCGTCCGGGCATTATAGGCGGGTGTGTCGCCTACCTTACGCCTGCGCGATGAAATCCATGTGAAATGTTTCACGAACGCTCAGGGACGCGACCGACCGAATCCGGGCTACCGGCCCTGCGCGGCGTACCAGCGGGGGGTGGGCACCGTGCCTGCCCGGTAGGCAGCGAGGGTTTCCTCCATCGCGGCATCGACGCCGGCGAAGAGCATTTCGAGTGTCCCATCGTTATGGAAGACGCGGTCAGAGGCGGGCTCCCGTTCACGCCAGTCGGTGGCCGAGGCGAGACGTTGAGCGGCCTCTTCGGCGCTAAGCCCGCGGTTTGCGATCATGCGCGCGGTGGCGGTTTCCGGTTCGCAGACGACGAGCCAGGCGGCGTGGCAGCGTGTCATGTACTCGCGTTCCAGCAGGTTGATCGCCTCGAAGATGGCGATGGAGTCAGCCGGTAGTTCGTTGTGCCAGCGTTCGAGCATGGCCATGAAGTGGGCGGGAATATCGCCAATCGCGGTGCGTAGCGCCTCCATGCGTTCCTGGTTGCCGAAGACTTTGCTGCCAAGGATCTTGCGGTCGATAACGCCGTCGGCGCCGACGATGTCGTTGCCGAAGGCGGCCGTGACGCGGTCAAACCCGGGCGTGCCGGGGGCGTAGAGCTGGTGGATCTCGCGGTCGGCATCGACGTGGGTAGCGCCGTAGTGCCCGACGAGGTGGTTGCAAACGAGGCTCTTGCCGGCGGCGATTGAGCCAGTCACACCGAGGACGAGTGGCACAGGAACTCCCCTTTTTGACTTGAACTCAGTCGATGATTGACGAGTAGATGATGTTCTTGAGCTGGCCGCGGAAATTGAAGGTGTTCGACGGCATCATCTGGGTCATGAAGATGACGCTAAGTTCTTCGGCAGGGTCGACCCAGAAGATCGTGGAAGCGGCCCCGCCCCAGTAGTAGTCACCCTCGCCAAGGCCGCCCGCGGCGACGGTATCAAGGGTCATGGCGAACCCGAGGCCAAAGCCGACGCCTTCGTTCGCGGTCTCGGAGAAGGTCCCGATCGCGAGTTCCGTAAGGTCCGCGCCGCCGGGGAGGTGATTCCGGGTCATGAGATCGATCGTGCGCGAACCGAGGATGCGGACTCCGTCGAGTTCGCCGCCTCGGCGGAGCATCTCGCAGAAGCGGAAATAGTCGGCCGTCGTGCTCGTGAGCCCGCCGCCACCGGAGAGGAATGTTGGCTTGCTTGCGTAGCGGCTCGCCATCGGATCGTCGACCAGCTCGAGCGTCTTGGCTGGTGTGCGCTGGTAGTTCGCCGCGAAACGGCTGACCTTCTCGGGAGCGATCGCGAACGACGTGTCGGTCATGTCGAGCGGATCGAAGATCGTCTCCTGGAGGTACCGGTCGAATGGCTGGCCGGACAGGGCCTCGACGAGGTAGCCGCAGACATCAGTGGAGAGGGAATAGAGCCAGGCTTCGCCCGGCTGGTAGCGCAGCGGCACGTGCGCGAGCTTCTGGACGAAGCCGGCAAGAGTGTCGCCGTCGCGCGCGGGGCCAAGGTTGGCGCCGGCGTTTTGATATGCGCGGTCAACGGGGTCGTTACCCATCCCGTAGGTGAGGCCGCCGCTGTGGCTCAGCACATGCCGGAAGGTCATAGGACGCTTCGGCAGTTCGGTCACCATCGAGTCGCCTTCGCCGGAAACCCAGACGCGATGGTCGCGCCATTCGGGGATCACGCGAGAGACGGGGTCGTTGAGCTGGAAGAGGCCCTTTTCGTACAGGGTCATGAGCGCGACGGACGTGATCGGCTTCGACATCGAGTAGATGCGAAAGATGGTGTCGTCCTCGACCGGGGTGCCGCGCTCGCGGTCGCGGAGGCCGAAGGAGCGAAAATAGGCGGGAATACCATCGCGGGCGACGAGCACCTGGCAGCCAGGAATGCGCCCTGTGTCGATGTACCGGGTCTGGAGGTGGGTCGTAATCCGCTCGAGGCGGTGAGGGTCGAGACCAGCTTCGCGAGGGTCGAGTTCCACGTGCGTACTCCGGGGCCCGGCAGGCCGGAGGACATGCTACAGGTGGTGGCGTACCACCCGCGAACGCAGCACACTCCAGCGATGGAATTGAAGGTGACGACCTACACGGTCGCGGACCACGTGGCGACAATCACGCTGAACCGGCCGGAGCGGCTGAATTCGTGGACCGGGCGGATGCACGCGGAATACCGCTGGTGTGTGCAGCAGGCCGAGGACGACGGAGAGGTTGGCTGCATCGTCGTTACCGGCGCGGGGCGGGGATTCTGCGCTGGGGCGGATGCGCGAGCGCTGGAGGGACACGTGGCGAAGGGAGGCTATGACCCGGGCACGCCGGACGTGATGGCGAACCCCGGCTACGGTGTTGCGCAGGAGTTCGACCACGACTTCGCCTTCCACTTTGGCCTGACGAAGCCGGTGATCGCGGCGGTCAATGGCCCGGCGGCAGGCGTGGGGCTGGTGCTGGCGTGTTTTGCGGACATCCGTTTCGCGGCGAGTGGCGCCAAGCTGACGACCGCGCATGGGAGGCTGTCCCTGCCGGCGGAGTACGGACTATCCTGGCTGCTGCCGCGAATCGTCGGACTGGGGCACGCGAACGACCTGTTGCTCTCGAGCCGAGTGGTGCTCGCCGAAGAGGCCGAGCGCATGGGGCTGGTGAACAAGTCCCTGCCGCCGGATGGACTGCTGGACTACACATACAAGTACGCGCGGCGGCTGGCGGTGAACATCTCGCCGGAATCGCTGCGGGAGACGAAGCACGCGGTGTACCGCGACCAGCACCGCGATGTGGGCACAAGCGTTGAGGAAGCCGGGCGGCTCCTCAACGAGATGACACGCGGTCCCGCGTTCCGGGAAGGCGTGGCGGCGCTGGCGGAGAAACGGGACCCCGTGTTCCGGACTATGTAGCAAAGGGGGCAGCACGTGCGAATCACTCTGGTGAGCTTGTTTGTCGACGACCAGGCGAAGGCGCTGGCGTTCTATACCGGCGTACTGGGCTTCGTGAAGAAGACCGAGATCCCGCTGGGCGGACCCGTGAGCTGGCTGACCGTCGTCTCGCCGGAGGACCCGGATGGCCCCGAACTGGTCCTTGAACCTTCAAGCCACCGGGCAGTCGGTCCGTTCAGGCGGGCGCTGATCGAAGACGGCATCCCGTTCACATCGTTTGCCGTGAAGGATGTGGAGGCCGAGTACCACCGCCTGCAAGACCTGGGGGTGCGTTTCACGCAACAGCCGATTCACCAGGGCACGGCGACGACGGCCGTCTTCGACGATACCTGCGGCAACCTGATCCAGATTCACAAGCCAGCCTGAACGGGGCGCCGGGTAACGTCATCCGCCACGCCGCCGGGAGCGCCCGCCGGTGTCTGAGGCCTGCAGCTCCAGGTACTCCGCGAACATCCAGCCCTGGCGACCTTCATACCAGACCGGGACCCAGCCTTCGGCGCCGATATGCACTGTCGAACCAGCTTCGAGCGTTGTCAGGATAGGGTCGTTCTTGCTGGGCCCGGAGCGAAGGTTCAGCGCCTCCTTGACGACGGCCGTCCAACTCTGCGCAGGCGCGCTGGCCAGCATGAACGGAACGGGATCGATATCGTCACCGCCGCGCCGCCACTCGTAGTGGAGGTGTACGCCCGTCGAGACACCGGTAGTGCCGGCCCCACCAAGCTGATCGCCGACGAACACGGACTGCCCGGCGGCAACGGAGATGGTGTTCAGATGGCCGAAGAGTGCTTGCGCGCCATCCTCGCATTCGAGGACAACGCAGTTGCCGTATCCGCCGTTCACGTCGGCAGAGACGACGGTGGCATCGCGAGGCGAGACGACCGGCGCATCAAGCGCGACGCCGCCGATGTCGATGCCGGTGTGATAGCCCTTACGGTAGAGGTGGCGAACGCTGGGGTCGGTGTTTTCAGGGCCATAACCCTGGGTAACGACTCCGCCTGCAACGGGCAGTTCCCAGCCGGTGGCCGGATCGATATAGAGCAGTCCCACGCTGTCCTCCCTGGAAGCATCTGCTTCGAGGAGGTTCTAGCACCTGGAACGAAGGCCTCATACAGCCGAATGACGGACGCGGGCAGGGCTAAAGGCCTGCTGCCCGCGTCTCGATCTCCAGGGCGACCGGCAGGGCGGTGTCGCGCCAGCTGGCGAGGTCGCCGGAGTAGCCGGGACTGTACTTCTCAAAGAGCAGCCGGCGCGCGAGCGCGTCCTCTTCCGACCCCGCTGCGACCAGCCGGGCCGTCGCCGCGTAGGTGACACCATCGAGACGGACGGTGGCAGCGGGCGTCTTCTGGATGTTTCGAACCCAGTGGGCCTTTTCGCGACCACCGGCCATGAGGAAGAGCGTGTTCTCCGAGAGCGCAAACCAGATTTCGATCTCGCGCGGCTCGCCGGATGTGCGCCCGGTCGTGGTGAGGTAGCAGTAGGGGAGGGTGGGATCGAGATCAGGCAAATTCAGAACTCCTCGGGCAGCAACATACTGGAGAGTTCATTTGTCTCAATAACTTCAAGCTCCATGAGGGAAATCCGGTCGTCGAAGACAGCGATCACGTCACCGGTACCGGTGGCCGAAGGTGCAATGATGCCCTGGTAGCCGAGGAAGTGTGCGGCCTGGGCAATTTCCTGGCAGAGGCTCCTGCCTTCCATTGTGAGTTCTTCGTAGGTGAGACCGAGACTCGCCACCGTGGTTGGGTTCGTTAGATCGAGCACCTGTATGGGCTGAACGCGGACCGTGTGCAGATCGCGAGGGAGAAACGACGCTGCACCACGTGCCTGCCCCTCGGCCATGCGCCGGAACTCCTCAACAGCGGCTTCGACCGGGACGGCGAGGTAGACGGCCCCGAACAGATCCCGGGGATTCCACCGGCCACCGAATGCCTTCGCCCCGGCCGCTGAAAGGGGCGGCACCGTCCGAGCCGTATGGCGGTAGGCGACGCCGCTCCAGAACGCAGGATCGAGTGAATCGATGGAACCGATGAGGTCAGGCGGCGCCGCCACCGTCAGAGGACCACGCCTTCGGCGAGCGCTTCAATTAGAGCGAGCACATCGCGGAACTGGCCTTTGCCGATCCGCTCGGCGGGCGTGTCGTACTCCAGCAGTCGATTCGGCGTGAAAATCCAGAGATTCGCGTCTTCCGGTTTCAGGACGTTCTTCAGCCGCTCTCCGACAGCAAAGAGTTCCAAGAGGCGTTGCCGTGCGAGCCGCTGGGGCGAAGCTTCGCCAGCCGCCCACCGTGCGACAGTTCGTGCCGACGTCCCGACCAACGCGGCGAGCTCCTCCTGCGAAAGCGAAAGATCACTGCTGAGCCGCCGCACCTGGGTTGCCAGTGCCCCGGTCATAACGTTGCTCCGCGGGAGGCGGACTGCACACATTCCAGGTGCGCCTCCAACGCTGCCTTGTGGTCGTTCCATCCGACTCTTGGCTCCAGCCCCATGGTGTCACACCTCTAGACATAGGCTATGCCATTTCCTGTGACATTACGACAGCATTTTTAACGTCGTTTAGCCGATGCAAGCAGTCGAGGCAAGCTACGGAGGAACTGTCTGCCACGGGCCTCGTCCGGTCGTGGTGAGGTAGCAGTAGGGGAGGGTGGGATCCATTTCGCTACCTCAGCCCCAGCCCTACGCCCCCCGGGAGTGCCACGCGGCCATCGACGACAGGCGGCAGTGTGGCGCCACAGGGGAACGGCTCACCGCCAGCGATCCAGGGGAGTTCGAGCCACTGCGTGCCGGGCGAGGCGAAGCCCCAGTGGACGGACGCGTAGAGCGATGGACCGATGCGAAAGTTGTGTGGCGCCAGCGCGACGCCGGCGGTTTCGGCGAGTGCGGCGACCTTCCGTGCCGGGGTGAGGCCACCAATCTTTGTCACCTCAGGCTGTAGCCAGCGGATGGCACCCGTGGCCAGCAGCCGTTGGAACTCATCGAGCGTGTATTCGTTTTCGCCGCCCGCCAGCGGGATCGGCTGCTGCCCGGCGACACGCGAGATGAGGCCGTGGTGGCGCATCGGCCGCACGGGTTCTTCGTACCAGAGCACATCGAGATCAGCCATAGCACGGCCGAACTGGACTGCTTCGACCGCGTCGAAGTGGCCGTTCACGTCGACCATCAGGGAGGCGTTGGGACCGACACAGCGGCGGGCATGTCGGACCAGCTCGATGTCGATTTCGTGGAGCTTGAAGGCGCGGAAGCCGTACGCACGGCCCGTTTCGCAAGCGCGAGCGAGCAGGTCAGCGTCGCGCAGCGGGGGCAGGCTGGCGTACGCGGGGAGGGAATCGTGGCAAGCGCCGCCGAGGAGTTCGGCAACGGGGACGCCCAGCCGCTTCCCGGCGAGGTCCCAGAGGGCGATATCGATGCCCGCGAGGGCGCTGGTGATGATGCCACCGTCGCCGTAGCGGTAGGCCCAGTCGGCGAGGTCCTGCCAGGTACGTTCGATGGCTGTGGCATCGCGGCCAACGACACGCGGAGCGAGAAGTGAATCGATCGCCGCGACCATCGGGGCGAACGGGGCCGAGGGGTCCCCGTTTGGGCCGGAGGCGATGCCCCACCAGGCTTCGCCTGTGCCGATGAGGCCGTCGTCCGTCTCGACGTCGACGAGGAGCTGTTGCTTCAAGGGATGCGGGAAGGGGCGGCAGCGGACACCGGTAATGGTTGGCATCAGTCCTCCAGTGGCGGCTATCCCCGGACGACGGCTTCGGCGGCGGCTATCGCTGTCGCGGCCTCGGCGCTCACGCGGCCTTGCCGGGCAACCGCGGCGGCGACCAGGTCACGGAAAAGCGGGTGCGGGCGGTTCGGGCGGCTCTGCAGTTCGGGATGGAACTGCGTGCCGAGCATGAACGGGTGCCCGGAGATCTCGGAGATCTCGACAAGCCCGCCATCGGGTGATGTGCCGCTCACGCGCAGTCCGGCTGCTTCGAGCTGGGGCCGGAACTGGTTGTTGAACTCCCAGCGGTGGCGGTGACGCTCGGTCACGTTCTCGTCGCCATACGCCGCGGCGGCGAGGCTACCGGGTTCGAGGCGGCACGGGTAGGCGCCCAGGCGCATGGTGCCGCCCTTGTTGATGATCCCCTGCTGTTCTTCGAGCAGAGAGATAACCGGGTAGGGAGTCTCGGGGTCGTGTTCGGTGGAGTTCGCGCCTTCGAGGCCGCAAACGTTCCTGGCGAGTTCCGTGACCATCACCTGCATACCGAGGCAAAGGCCAAGGTAGGGGACGTTGTTCTCGCGGGCCCAGCGCGCGGCGCGGATCTTGCCTTCCCAACCGCGTTCGCCGAAGCCTCCTGGGACGATGAGGCCATCGACGCCGCTCAGCACCTCCGCGGGGTCGCGGGATTCGAGCGTCTCGGCGGAGAGCCAGCGGATGGCGACATCGACGCCGTTGGCGATGCCGGCGTGGTCCAGCGCCTCCTTCACGGAGAGGTAGGCGTCTTTCAGCTTCACGTACTTGCCGACGATGGCGATTTCAACGCGGCCGGAGGGATGCTTGAGGCGCTCGACCATCTCGCGCCACTCGGCAAGGTCGCGGCCTCCGGAGAGCGCCATGCGCTCAATCACAAAGTCGCCGAGGCCACGGTCTTCGAGGATCAGCGGCACCTCATAGATGCTTGAGACCGTCTCCATGGGGATGACGGCACGCGGGGCAACGTCGCAGAAGAGCGCGACCTTATCGCTGATCTCGCGAGGTACGGGATGATCGCTGCGGAGAAGAATGGCGTCGGGCTGGATGCCCTTGGAGCGCAGTTCGCGGACCGAGTGCTGGGTTGGCTTGGTCTTGAGTTCGCCGGTCGCACCGACCCAGGGGAGGAAACAAACATGGACGCTGAGGGTATCTTCGCGCGGCAGTTCGTGGCGCATCTGGCGGATGGCTTCGATGAAGGTCTCACCTTCGATGTCGCCGACCGTGCCGCCAACTTCGCAGATGAGGACATCGCAGCCGGTCGCTTTCGCGGCGCCGTGGATCCTCGCCTTGATCTCGTTGGTGAGGTGGGGAACCGCCTGGATCGTACCTCCGAGGTAGTCGCCGCGGCGCTCGCGGTCGATCACGGACATGTACACCTTGCCGGAGGTGACGGAGGCGGCGCGAGTGAGGTCCTGGTCGATAAAGCGCTCGTAGTGGCCGAGGTCGAGGTCGGTCTCAGCGCCGTCGACAGTGACGAAGACCTCGCCGTGCTGATACGGAGACATAGTGCCGGGGTCAACGTTGAGGTAGGGGTCGAGCTTCTGAATGGAGACGGAGACGCCTCGTGACTTGAGGATTCGGCCGAGGCTAGCGGTGGTGATGCCTTTGCCGACAGAACTGACGACGCCACCGGTCACGAAGATGAACTTGGGCATGCGCTCCGTACTCTTGCTTGTTCTACCCATGCTAGCGGCGAGGGAAAGATGGGGTCAACGAACGTGTGTTCGGGAACCGGCAGGATGCTGCCACGAACAACAGGGCATCGTAGGAATTGTGTCGGCCAAATCGTATCTACTTGCCTATTTGATTAGGTCTGCCTAATGTACAGAACCAATGAGAGCATACGAAGCCTTCGGCCGGGGACGGCTGACTGCAATCGCGATCTTCGGCCTCGCCGTGGCGGGCACGGTGCTTGCGAGCTGCGGCGATGACGACGGGGGCCAGGCCTCCCTGGTGACGACGAAGACGCCGGACGAAGTCGTCCGCGTCTCGCTCCAGGAATGGGCGGTGTTGCCGGAGGTGGGGGCCGCCGGCAACGGCGTAATCCAGTTCGCCGTGGACAACCGGGGCACGGAGCTGCACGAGTTCGTGCTCCTGAAAGACGGAGAGGAACTCGGCGAAATCGAGGGGATTGGGCCCGGACACCTGGAGACCATTCGCTTCGAGTTGAAGCCCGGAAACTATGAACTCGCCTGCCTCATCAAAGAAACTGAGGACAACGGCGAAGTGGAAGACCACTACGCACTGGGCATGCACAAGCAGTTCGAAGTTCGCTAGCTTGGCGGACGAACGGATGTACGAGGGAGAACGATGAAGATCCGAAACTACCTGGGTGTGCTGGGCCTCGCGGTCGCGACCGTGACGGCGATGCTTGCGTTTGCCTGTGGCGGAGACGACGACGCGGGCAACGGCACGATCACGCCGTCTGAATCTTCGACTGCGGTATCCACCACGTTCACGTCCGGCGGCGACCTGACGATCTATTCCGGGCGCTCGGAGGCACTGGTTGGGCCGCTCCTCAAAGAATTCGAAGACAAGAGCGGCATCAAGGTGAGCGTAAAGTACGGCGACACGGCCGCCCTGGCGGCGCTCATCGTGGAGGAAGGCAGCAAGAGCCCGGCCGACGTGTTCTTTGCACAGGACGCGGGCGCGTTGGGAGCTGTGAACGACCGGAAGCTGTTCGAAAAGCTGCCGGACGACCTGCTTGGGAAGGTTGATCCGAAGTTCCGGAGCCCGGCGGGCACGTGGGTGGGCATCAGCGGCCGTGCCCGCGTAATCGTCTACAACCCCGAATTGGTGAAGGCGGACGAGCTGCCTGCATCCGTGAAGGACCTGACCGGCGCGCGGTGGAAGGGCCACATGGGCTGGGCCCCGACGAACGGGTCGTTCCAGGCGTTTGTCACAGCATTCCGGAAGCTCGAGGGCGATCCGGCGACTGAGACCTGGTTGAAGGCGATGAAGTCGAACGGCGTGCGGGAATATGCCGACAACCGGGCGATCGTCGCGGCGGTCGCGGCCGGGGAGATCCAGGTTGGCCTTGTAAACCACTACTACCTGTATGGGTTCATCAAGGACCAGGGGGACAGCTTCCAGGCGAAGAACTACTTCACCACGGCAGAGGATGCCGGATCACTTGTGAACGCAGCAGGCGCCGGGATGCTGGCGTCGTCGAAGCACAAAGACCAGGCGCGCGCGCTGATCAGCTATCTGCTCGACAAAGAGGCGCAGGAGTATTTTGCCGCGGAGACGTTCGAATATCCGCTTGTCGACGGGATAGCGGCCGACCCACGGCTCACGCCGCTGGGCGAACTCAAGCACCCGGCAATCGATCTCAGCGACCTCGACGATCTTGAAGGGACGTTGAAGCTGTTGCGGGCGGCTCGCGTCCTGCCGTGACGTTTCGTTTCGGCCGGCGAGGCCGCCAGGCGCCGGGGTTCCTCTGGATCCCGGCGGTTGCCGTTGGCCTGCTGTCGCTGGCGCCGGTGTACTACCTTGCGGTCCGGTCGACGGAGCGGGGCTGGGAGCCCTGGCGGGACGTAGCGGAGCGGTCACTCTGGCCCCTGCTGGTCGATAGCCTCCAGCTGGCGGTGGTCGTCGTGGCCTGCAGCCTTGCCATCGCGCTGCCGGGGGCATGGCTGACGGTGCGCACGGACCTGCCGTGGCGGCGCGCATGGGCGGTTGCGCTGGCACTGCCGCTGGCCATCCCGTCATACGTGATGGGGCTCGCTGTCGTGGCGGCGCTGGGGCCACGCGGGCTGTTGCAGGATTGGCTGCAGCCGCTCGGCGTGGAACGGCTGCCGGAGATCTACGGACTCCCGGCCGCCACCTTGACGCTAACGGCGGTCAGCTACCCGTACCTCTACATCGTCCTGCGGGCCGCGCTCCGGGCTGCCGACCCGTCGATCGAGGAGGCTGCGCGATCACTGGGCTCGGGCCGTCTGCGGGCGTTCGCGAGCGTGACACTGCCAGCTCTCATGCCGGCCATCGCGGCGGGCAGCCTGCTGGTGGCACTCTATGCGCTGAGCGATTTTGGAGGGGTGGCGACCGTACGCTACACGACGTTTACGCGGGCAGTGTTCCTTGAATACACGTCGTCGTTCGACCGGTCGCGGGCGGCCGTGCTCGGCGTAATGCTCGGCGTGCTCGCAGTGACCGTGCTTATGCTGGAGCTGTTGGCGAGATCGCGATACCAGTCGCGACTGCGTTCGGCACGTACGGCCCCAAGTACACCGATTCCGCTTGGCCGTTGGCGATGGCCAGCGACCGGGTACCTCGCCATCATCGTGCTTGTCAGCGAAGTGCTGCCAGTGTTCGTGCTTTGCTGGTGGCTTGGGAGGGGAATCGCCGCCGGCACAGACCTCCCGGACGTACGAGGGCCGTTGGAACACACGCTCACGCTCGGGCTGGCCGGGGCGGCGATTACGACGGTGTTGGCACTGGCGCCGGCCGTGCTCTCGGCGCGGTATGGCGGTTTCATGGCGCGGGTCGTGGAACAGGCGACGTTCATCGCGCACGCACTCCCGGGCCTGGTCATTGCGCTGGCGCTGGTGTTCTTCGGGATCGCCTATGCACGGCCGCTGTATCAGACAACGTGGATGCTGCTCCTCGCTTACGTGGTGCTGTTCGTGCCGAACGCGCTGGCTGCACTGCGGGCGCCACTGCTGCGGCAGGACCCGCACCTGGAGGACGCGGCAGCGAGCCTCGGACGCCGTCCGTTCTCGACGCTGGCGACGGTAACGCTGCCGCTGGCACGGCCAGGGGCTTCGGCAGCGTTTGTGCTGGTGTTCCTGACGATCGTGAAGGAGCTGCCAGCGACGCTCCTGCTCAGCCCGCCGGGATACCGTACGCTGGCGGGCGTGACCTGGAGCACGAGTTCGGAGGCGTTCCTGGGCAGCGCGGCGCTACCCGGGCTCTTGATTATCGGGTTGGCTGCGCTCCCGGCGGCGGTCCTGGCGTGGAGGGGGGATGACGAGAGCATCGAACGCTAGCCTGCTGGAAGTGCGCGCGCTGGAGGTTCATTACGGCGCCGTGCGAGCGGTGGCGGGAGCAGCGGTCTCACTCGGCGAGGGCGAAATCCTCGCGCTGCTGGGACCGAGCGGATGCGGCAAGACGACGTTGCTGCGGGCGATCGCCGGGTTCGAACGGGCAAGTGCCGGCGAGATTCTGCTGGATGGCACCTTGATCGAGAGCGCGGCCGCACACCGCCCCGCACACCGGCGGAGCATCGGCATGGTGTTCCAGGAATACGCGCTGTTCCCGCACCGGACGGTTGAACAGAATATCGCCTACGGGCTGGAGCAGGGCCCGTTGGGCGCCGTGCGGAGAAGCCAGAAAGCCCAGGAGCGCGTGGCGCAGCTCCTGCAGCTTGGCGGGCTCGATGGCCTCGCCAGCCGTTATCCGCACCAGCTTTCTGGTGGCCAGCAACAGCGCGTGGCCGTGTTGCGGTCGCTGGCGCCGAGGCCGCGTCTGCTGCTGCTCGATGAGCCGTTTTCGAACCTGGACCCGGCACTGCGCCATGAGATGCGCGAACAGGTCGGGCTGTTGCTGCGAGCGGAGGGCGTCTCCGCGATCCTGGTGACACACGACCGATCGGAGGCGTTGGGCCTGGCCGACCGTGTCGCCGTGATGCGCGCCGGCGTGATCCTGCAGTGTGATACGCCGGAGAGGTTGTACTTCGGCCCGGTTTCGGCCGATGCGGCGGCACTGAGTGGCGAAGTGCAGTACCTCGACGCCGAAGGCGAGGGAGATATCGCGGTCACAGCACTCGGGCGCCTGCGGCTCCGGGAGCCGGGGCGTGCCGGGCCCTGCCGCGTGCTGGTGCGCCCGGACTGGATCGTCCCCTGCGTTGATGGATTAGCGGCGATGGTGATGGAGCGGCGAGTGGAAGGTGCACTGACTCGGCTCCGCGTGGAGTTTGAAACGGGCCTGCAAGTGTCGGTCGCGGCGCCGTCGGGGTGGCTGGCAGGGCTCGGAGAGACGGTTCGGCTGGGCGTGGCAGTGGCCGTGCCAGCGTTCGGGACGGAAGACGCAAGTCCCGGTTCAGAAATCCGTGACGGTGATTAACCTCACGCCCGTTCTTTCGTTATCTCTAGTACGAACGGCATAGCGATGCCATCCTTCGAAAGGAGGGACGGTCGGAATCAGGGGTGGATACCGGCGCGACCCGGGAGGGCCACGTGGAGCAACTCCGCGTCGACCAGCTCGCGCCCGAGTTCGACGAGACAGCAGTGGTGGACGCTGCCAAGCTCGGCGAACAGACGGCGCTCGCGATGCTCTACGAGCATTACTTCCCGCGAGTATTCCGGTATGTCAACAGCCGCCTCCATTCGAACGAAGACGCTGAAGATGTCACGACGGAGATCTTTCTCCGGATCATCGACAACATCGGATCGTTTCAATGGCGGGGTCTCCCTTTCGGGGCATGGGTGTTCCGGATCGCGCGGAATGAAGTTGTTTCGCACGTACGGCGCCTGAAGACCCGGGGCGGGGCGGCCGAGCTGACGGAGAGCATCCCCGATGATTCGCGGGACCACACGGAACAGGTAGAGATCGACCTCACGTTCCAGGTCGTCCAGCGAGCCATCGAGAAGCTCCCTGAAGCACAGCGACAGGTAGTCACCCTGCGATTTGTTTCAGGACTTTCCGTGGCAGAGACGGCCGCGGCCCTGAAGAAGACCGAAAACAACGTGAAAGTCCTCCAACACAAAGGCATCGCAAAATTGCAGCAGCTGGTGGATCGATGAAGCACATTCTCGATCGACGGCCCGGATTTGATGCGCGCATTTTCGCCGAAGCGCAGGCGCTCCTGGACGAAGGGCTCGACCGCGCCTTTGTGCTTGAGCTGTACCCGGCGGAATCCGCCTGGCTCGCCCCGTTGCTTGCGACGACCACGGCGATCATCGGCGCGGCAGCCGCGGAAGAACCCACCTGGTACTTCGAAGCATCGCTCAAGCAGCGCTTCCTGGAAGCGGGTGTGCGCAGAGCGCGGACAGAAGTGGCGCCCGCCATGCCAGTACCAGGGACTGGCTGGGGCCGCGTTCGGTCAGGCTTCGCAGGCGTGGGTGTTGCCGGCATGGCAGCTGCCGTGGGTGTGCTGGCAGTTGGCGTCCTTACCGCAGATAACGCCTCGCCGGGCGATTGGAACTACGCCTTCAAAGTAGGCAGCGAGCGGATCGACTACCGTCTCTCCGAGGGCAACGGCCGCGTGAACGTGCAGCTGTACCAGACGGACGCGCGAGTGCAGGAGATTATCCAGCTTTCGAGCCAGGGCAAGCTTTCGGCAAACGACCTGGACCGGCTGGTGACAGAAGCTGAGACGCTCGCGAGGCTCGCGCAGAACCGGCCGCTGGATAGCCAGCAGCGCGCGCGGCTCGTCGATATCGGCGGTGCGGCCGTTGCGGTGCTCCAGGATGTACGTGTGAAACAGCCGGACCTTGAACCGGCCGTGGATACAACCGTGAAGAAGGTGGTGGATGCCGTGGCAGCCGGACTCGGGGGTCCGGTCACGACAATCACTGAGCCACCTGCCACAGCGACGCCATCCGCGACGGCCGCGACGGCGACGCCAGGCACTCCCGTTGCGACTCCGGCGGCTTCGGCCACGGCCGCGACGGCGACGCCCACACCGGCTGAGACGGCTCCGCCGGAGGCAACCCGGACGCCGGCCACAGAAGCACCAACAGCCACGCCTGAGGCGACAACCGCCGAAGACCCGGGCACCCCGACCCCGGGAGTGCCGTAGGCTTGCGCGGCACCCTCATCAGCCTCTTTGCCAGCGGTCTATTCGTCCTCGCGGCAGCGTGTGGCGACGGTTCCGGCACAGAACCAACAGCGCAGCCAACGCCCGTCGCGACGGCCGCATCTCCTTCCGCGGCGCCGACGCTCCTCCCGCCGTCTCCCAAGGCCGAGACAGATGTGGCCGTACAGGTGGTGGCGGGGGACAAGAGCTACCAGCCGACGGTGGCAGACCTCCGCGCGCTCCCACAGGTAAACCTCTCCGGAGCCGGTGTGACCGGCGTGGCCCTGGCGTCGATCGGCGAAAAGCTGGACGTGCGGGCGGGTGCAATCGTCACCGTGGAAGGCCGCTCCGATGACCTTGCGCGGCCACGGTACTGGCGGGGAGTACTGGACGAACATGCGCGGACCGCGGTCCTCGTCGTCGATGATAGCGGGCGGGTGACGCTCGCAGGTTCATCGATCCCGAAAGAGGGATGGGTCTACGACGTCGAGGGCATCAGCTTCGAATAGTGCCGCCCAGCGGCGGACTTCGGTCACGGCCTCGACACTGAAACGCGTCTCCAACAGATTCCACTGGCCCGGCGTGGACGGTGGCAGCCCGTGCATCAGGCGGCCGCGGAGTTCGATCTCGGCCAGGACATCAGCATCCGCCCCATCCTCTGGGTTGCAGGCGAGCAGGACGCGCAGGAGCGTGGAATAGACGCCACCTTCGCGGCCTTCCATACCGCCTGTCGCCAGCTGTTCGACGGCCCACCAGGCAACACCGGGGATATCGCGGGCCTGGACCGGCAGTGGGAGCGACTGATCGCCGGGCACGGGTATGGGCGCCATCTCCGGCCGGGGCGCTGCCGGGTGCTGGCCCCTCTGGCGCTCGCGCCAACGGGCATGCGCCGGGACTGGACACTGGTCCTTCTTCCAGCGGCAGGGCTGTCCCGACGCGGTGGGCGCGGCACACGGTTCCATGGTTTGAGGATGCGGGCCGGTCCAGGGAGGACAAATGCCCGGACGGCGCTTTCAGCGCATGACGATGACGCCCGGCTCGTTCATGTATATCCAGTAGACCTGGAGTTGGAAGAGCCCGTTGAAATCGTTCAGGTAGCGAGGCATACCCGGTACGTGCGATGTCCATGTGCCGGTGGCGTTATCGAACTGCATCACCCGGGCGTACTTCCCGGCCGAATCAACGAGTGCATCGGCAACAGACCTCGCGCTGCCGGTGTAGACGATGTTGTTCCATCCCGCGAGGAGTGCGACGGAGCGGCCGGCGACCGGATTCGGGTTTGGCGTGGCGACATTGGCGCGCGCGCCGTCGATCCAGATGGCTTCGTAACGGCCAAGGGAATCCAGGTCGTTCACGTAGCCCGGGGCATCCTTGAGGTAGCGGCGGTAGACGCCGCCGAGGAGTCCTCCCGCCGACGGATCCCAGCGCAGGACGGTGGTCCAGGGGCTGCCGAACGAGGCGAGCACGGCGCCAGGCGGGCCTGTGGTTTCGAGCTGCGCGATGTTGCTCCAGCCGCCGTTGAGCACCTGCACGACCACGGGGCCCGGGGGCGGGGACACGGCAGTGAGGTCCTCATCAAGGAACCCGATAGGAAGATCGCGGCCAGGCCAGGTGATCTCGTTCGTGGTCTCGAATCCGCCGACGATGACCCTGACCCTGGATCCGGGCACACCGCAATCGATCTGTTCGCCGGCGCTCTTCACGCGGAGGGTGTAGAGCGACACGGGGCCGACGGCCGTCGTCGTGGTTCGCCCGCATTCCTGGGCACCAACAAAGGCGCGGATCTCCGTCCCGAAGGGAACGTCCTTGAAGTCGCGAAGGGCGGAACCACTGAGCGTAAGCGGGATCCTGGCGACAAACTTCGCAGCATCGACAATGCCGGCGCCCGCCCAGTTCTGCCCATGGACAGCGGGCCGCGCCGGCGCTGCCGAGGCAAAGAGCAAATCGAGGTAGTCGTTCATTGGAAGGTTGGGGTTGCGAGCGATGCCGAGCGCAATGACACCGGCGACGAGCGGGGTGGAGAAGCTCGTGCCGCCGCGAGTGTCGGCGCCATAGGGAGAGGCGAAGCCAAGGTCGGTCCGCGTCGTGCTGGCGATCGAGACGCCGGGCGCCGCGATATCGAGGGCCGGCCCGTAGTTGCTGAACGTCGCCCAATCACCATTGAGGTCCGAAGCACCAACCGCCACGACATTCGAGAACTGCGTGTAGGCGGCGGGATAGCCGGGGCCCACGTCGGATGATGATGGCGTATGGTTTCCGGCGGCGGCGACGATGATGACGCCCTGGGCCTCGGCGTCGGCGACAGCCTTGCGAAGGACCGGGGTATCTGCGGTTGCACCATTGGCAGCGAGACTGAGGTTGATAATTCGCGCGCCCATACGACGGGCATAATCGATTCCCTGGGCAACGTTGTAGACGCTGCCCGAGGGTGACCCGGTTGGGCCGCAGTCGAGCACTTTCACTGGCATCAGGCGGACGTCCCAGGACACGCCGGTGAGGCCCGCACCGTTGTTCCCGGCAGCGCCGATAATGCCGGCGACGAGCGTGCCGTGCGAGTTCTGGTCTGACCCGGCACGCCCGTGGTCATCGAGGATGTTGCCGGTGGCAGCGGAGGAGGAGTAGCCACAGCCATCGCGATTCGACGATGTGAGGTCGACGAACCGGCAGCCGTTCAGGTCATCGACGCAGCCGTTGTTGTCGTCATCGATGCCGTCGCGGCTGGCGTCACGTATGTTTTCCCAGAGGCGCGAGTTGAGTTCCGGGTGGCGCGTATCCATTCCGGAATCGAGCACAGCGACGATGACTTCGTGGGCGGCGCCGGTGGAGAGGTCCCATGCGCCGGGGGCCTTGATGAGCCCGAGGTAGGCAGCCTGGTTGACGGGGAACAGCGGGTCATCCGGCAGGGCGGCCGCATAGGCGCGCACATCCGGGACCACTGAAATGAAGCCGGGCAAGGAGCGGAGCTCAGCCGCATATTCGTCCGCCGTGTAGCCAGGAGGGACGGGTATGCGCCGGAAGCCCTGGTCCTCGAGCGAAGGCGCGATGCCATCGACCGACTGGGCGCGAGCGCCGCCGCTATCGAGCTGGACGATCAGGTAATCGAGAGCAGGTTCAGCGGCAAGGATGGGGAGGCGCGAACCACCGGCGGCCGCGATTGCGACCGCGAAGAGGAGCAGCACAACCAGCCTGGGCATATCCGCTCCCTCACCACGCGGTAGTGCACCGTGGCCCGATTTTACGGTGTTGTTGTTGCTGGCACGCCGGGGCCGGACGAAGTCCCGGGAGTAGGCGTAGGCGCGGGGCGTTCGCCGAGCGCTTTTTGGTCGACGATGACGGCGAAGTCGCGTGCATCGTCCATGCTCGTGAATTGGAGGGCGCCGAAGACCTGGACGATCGTCACCAGGTTCCCTCTCCGGAAAAGAAAACGGTTGTAGACCGCAGGAAGTTCCGTGTTCGGGATCGTGCCCTGCACAATCGAAAACGCGGCCGAGGCGTTGCCCAACGGCGCGACCTCAACCTTTTCCGATCCTGGGCGCTGCTCGTGGAAGCGCACAAGGTAGTCGAACGCGGTTCGGGCGCCAGAGACGGTGCGGAAGATGAAGGATTCGGTGCGGATGTAGGGTTTGCCCTGCGCCGCATCGGCGGCCTGGCCGACGGGCTGGAGGAGGGCCTGGTAGCCGTCGAGGTAGCCCCATTCCTCGACTGCCTGCTCACCGGCCGAGATGGCCGCGAAATACCCGGATGACGAGAATCCATCGGCAGAGATGATGTACGTCTCGATCGGTCCGGTTTCATGGGTAGGGCCGATATCGTCAACCTGCACAACGTAGGCGTAGGCGGGAGGGTCGAGCACGGGTTCGGGTCCGCCGGCTGTACCGGCAGTGCTCCCGGGGGTGGGGGACCCGGGGGACGAATCGTTTCCGTTTCCGCGGGCGAAAATGAACGCGAGGATGCTGCCAACGATGAGGATGGCCGCGACGCCGCTGAGGCCGGCGTACTTGAGCCAGGGCCGCGATTGCTGGCCACCGGAGCGTGACCGCCGCGGCCGGAACTGCGGCGCGGGGTTGGTCATGGCGCCGCCGTCGCTGTGGGGGACGGGCTGCGCGCCGGTACCGGCGTGGGCTCCGGGTGCTCACGTTGCGACATTGCCTTGGCGTCCACGATGAGGGTCAATTCCCGCACCGTATCAGTCGTCATCAGCGGTTCGGCGCCGATGGTGAGCACAACGCCGACCAGGTTGCCACGCCGGAAGACGATCTGATGGAGCACCTGGGAGACGCTCGAAGAGCCGCCCACTTTGCCAGTGACAAGACGGAAGGCGGCAGATGCGTTCCCGACGGGGTCGACGGTGACGCTCGAAGAGATGCCGTTGGAGCTGATGCGCCTGGTGAAGTAGTCGTAGGCACTTTCGGCGCCGGCCGCCGTCTTGAAGAGGTGGAGTTCCTGGTTGATCGCATAGCCGCCGTTGAGGATGGAGGCGGCCCCGCCTTCGGGAGTCATGGCGCTTTCGAACCCTTCAACGTAGCCCCATTCGTCCAGCATCTTTTTGCCAGCGTCGGCGCCGTCGAATGCGCCCGTGGCGCCGTAGTTCGTCGAATCAAGGAGGAACGTGCCCCTCGGATCGGTGATGAAGTTCGCGATGCCCAGGTCCTGGACGAGGATGGAGTACTGGCTCACGGGCGAAAGCAACGTCGGGGACGACCTTGTGTCGACGTTTGCGCCCGAAGATCCTGGCGTCCCGCTGCCGGGGGCGGTGCCCGTCCCAGCAGGGGTAGCGGCCGCGTCGTCGCCGCCACAGGCAGCGGAGAGAGCAAAGATGAGGGCGCAGGCGCCGAGCAGGACCGGCAGCCCGCGGAAGAAGAACGAGCGAAACATCACGGTCAGCCGAGTGTACGGTCGGCCTCCGTATGGCGGAAGAAAATGAGGAGCCGAACGAAAAGGCGTGTGTACCCATTCGCCTTGCAACGATCGCCCGGCACGCGATGGCGCACATCCCAGGTGCCGGATCTTCGCCAGATCCATATAGTCCCATTCCACCCATTACGACCACCTGGGGTGAACTTATGCAGACAGTATCGGGTCCAGTCGCCGCTGCGGAATCACTCTCGGCGTTAGTTCGCGAGACGGCGGACGAATCGGAGCGGGAGCGCCGGCTCAACCCCACGACGGTGGATGCGCTACGCAGTGCGGGGCTCTTCCACTTAAATGTTGCGCGGGCATACGGGGGGCTGGAGACATCACCGGTCGACACCTGCCGCGTCATCGAAGCCGTGTCTGCCGCGGATGGCTCCGCCGGCTGGTGCCTGATGATCGCGGCCCAGAACGCCGCGTTCAGCGGCTTCGCGGACCCGCACACGGCAGCGGAAATCTGGGGCAACGGGGGCATCGTCGCGGGCGTCGCTCGACCGATTGGCCGGGCAAGGCGCGTGGAGGGCGGCTATCACATCGAGGGACGGTGGCCGTTCGCCAGTGGGAGCAGCCACGCCACGACGTTCGCGGGAGAGTGTTTGCTCTACGAGGGCGACGCGCCAGTACGTGATGAAGCAGGGAACACGCCCAGCTACATGGCACTGATGCCGCGGGAGGCGGTCACGGTGCACGATACGTGGGACACGACTGGCCTGCGCGGCACGGCAAGTCACGATTTCAGCACGGCGGGCGTGATCGTGCCGGCTTCACGATTCATGCCCATGATCCCGCCACCAACACATCCCTGGGGCGTTGTACCGGTCGCTCGCGCTGGTATTTACGACGCACGGGGCGCAGGCGCTGGGCGTCGCCCGCGCCTCTCTCGAAACGACGATCGACATGGCCCGCGCCAAGATCGGCTGGGGCACGGACCGGCCGATGAGCGAGAACACGCGACTCCAGGGAATCGTTGCGGAAGCGGCCGTGGTCTACGCGTCAGCGCGCGATCACCTGCACCAGTCCACCGCGAACCTCTGGGAGGCACTGGAACGCGGGGACGAGCCCGGCCCGCTCAACGGCCGGGTGCGCCTGGCCAGCAGCCACGCTGCGATGGCGAGCGTTCGCACCGTCGACCTTCTCCACGATGCGATGGCGACGTCGGCGATCTTCCGGAAGAGCCCGCTGGAACGGCAGTTCCGCGACATCCACACGGCAGCGGCGCACGTGATGGTGGGGCCGCTGACGTACGAGGCCGCCGGGCGGGTCGAACTCGGGCTACCGGCAGGGATGCCGTTCTTCGAATAGCGCGATCGGGCCGGGGCTACGGCCGGGTGGCGATCTCCAGCAATTCGCGGAGGTGGACCCGTGCGACACGGTGGCCGTAGCCGCGAAGGCTGGCGAGGTCGCCGAGCGCCTGTGCCGCCTTGAGCTGGCCAAAGGTGTAGGGCTTGCCGGGGATTTCCATGTCCAACGGGTCCTCGGTCACTACCTGGATGAAGACGCCGTTGGCCGGTCCGCCCTTGTGCAGCTGCCCGGTCGAATGAAGGTAGCGTGGGCCGAAGCCGACGGTGACGGGCACACGGAGCCAGTCGCGGAGCGCGGCGCGGATGGCCGCGAGGTCGGTCATCGTCTGCGCGTTGCGCGGGAGATAGGCGAGCAGCGCCAGGTATTCGCCGGGCGCGACAGTGGCGAGCACCGTTTCGGCTGGCGGGCTGGCGCCATCGACCGTTTCACCGGCGAGGACTGCGTTGGTTGCGTCTTTCGCCTCTTGGACGTTCGGCTGATCGAACGGATTGATACCGAGGACCTGGCCCGTGATCGCAGTGGCGAACTCCCAGCGGAAGAACTCGGCACCAAGGTCGCGCTGTCCGAGGTAGGGGAGGCGCAGGACGGGGTGGCCCGCCTTCTCCAGCTCATCCAGCATGGGATGACCGCCGATGGCGACGAAAAGCCGGTCCGGCCCGTACGCGCTCGGCGGGCCGAGTGGCTCGTCGTCGACCGGGAGGATGCCCTTGCCATGCTTGCCGGTGCTTTCAGCGACAAGCTGTTCAATCCAGACGCCGAGCGCGGCCAACCCATCCGGCAAAACGAGCGTGAGCTTGTTACGGCCGGCAAGCGCGGCTTCGCCCATGACGGCGCCGAGCAACGCGCCGGGGTTTCGGGCGCTGGAAAGAAGCGGGCCACAGGCGGAAGCCATCTCTTCGGCGCCATCGAGTAGCGCGTCCAGGTCGACACCGATGAGTGCCGCCGGGACAAGCCCATAGAAGGAAAGGGCCGAGTAGCGTCCGCCAAAGTCGGTTGGATTGAGGAAGACGCGTCCTGCGCCGCGTTCGTGTGCGAGCGCTTCGAGTGGCGAGCCAGGGTCTGTAACGATGACATAGGAGGCGCCGCGCGGGTGTTTTTCCCAGAAGTAGTCGAACTGCGACCTCGTCTCGATCGTGCCGCCCGACTTGCTGGAGACAACGAAAATCGTCCGTTCAAGGTCGATGGCCTGCTCAGCTTCGTGGATCTGGACCGGGTCGGTAGTATCGAGGACCAGGAGTTCGAGCATACCGGGCGCGACGGCGTGGACGGCGCGGATGACCTCGGGTGCGAGGCTGGACCCGCCCATCCCGAGCAAGACGGCATGGCGATAGCCATCGGACGCGAGGCTGGACGCCCATTCGCGAAGCCCGGGAAGTTCCGGCCGCATGCGTGCCGGAAGACGGAGCCAGCCGAGACGGTCGGCCAGCTCCGTGGGGTCTGGTGACCAGGCTGTGTGGTCGCCCTCCCAGGCGCGAGCGACGATGCGGTCAGCGTCAAGCTTCACCAGGCGGGCATCGATGGCGCTTCCAATCGTTGCGATCGACCCGGGAGGCGTGATTGCGTTTGCGCGGGTCGCTGCCAGCCGGGCTTCGATGCCGGAAAGAAGGCGGTCGAAGTCGGCCGCGAAGGCCGCAAGCCCCTCGGCGAGGAGGCGGTCCGTGACGGCACTGAGGTCGATCCCGGCCGCTGGCAGGCTGCCGAGGACGGCCGCGGCATCGGCGAGGTCGGCGGGCGTCATGGTGTGGATTGCAAGGTGGTCGTTGACTGCCGTCAGCGTCGCCTCGGGCATCGTGCTGACGGTGTACGGCGCGACCAGCGTTTCTACGTAGAGGATATCGCTATAGGCCGGGTTCTTGGTGCCCGTTGAGGCCCAGAGCGGCCGCTGCGGTTGGGCGCCAGCCGCGGCCAGCCGTTCCCAGCGGGGACCGGAGAAGATCTCCTGGAAACGCCGGTATGCGTGGCGTGCGTTCGCCACGGCAGCGCGGCCACGAAGGCCGGATGTCTCGGGAAGCTGCGCATCCACCACCGTATCGACGCGTGAAACGAAGAACGAGGCGCAGGCGGCGATTCCCGGAAGTGGCAGCCCGGCGGCGAGGCGGCGTTCCAATCCCTGGAGGTAGCCCTCAGCTGCTCCCTCGTATGCCGCGACGGCGAAGAGCAGCGTGATGTTGACGTTCACACCCTCGGCGATCAGCACCGGGAGGGCGGCGATGCCCTCGGGCGTGCCTGGCACCTTGATCATCACGTTTGGCTGGCCGAGGAGTGCGAAGAGACGGCGGGCCTCGGCGATCGTAGCGGCCGTGTCATTGGCGATGGCCGGCGGCAGTTCAAAGGAAACGTACCCGTCCCGGCCCCCCGTTGCGTCGTACACGGGCCTGAGAGCGCGGGCGGCGCCGCGAATATCGTCGGCTGCGACTTCGACGAAGGCTTCGTAGGGCCTGACGTGTCCTCGGGCGGCGATGGCGGCGAGCTGGGCATCGTACTGGTCCGAGCCGGCGAGAGCCTTTTCGAAAATCGTCGGGTTGCTTGTGAGGCCGGTGACGAGGCCATCGTGGACCATGGCGGCGAGCTCGCCCGAGGTGAGCATGTCGCGCCGGATGAAATCCAGCCAGGGGCTCTGGCCGACGGCCACGAGCTCACGGGTCCGCAGGCTGATTGGGGCGTCGCTGGTCATGGGCATCGTGCTCCTCGTGGGATGGGCGGCGCCGTGGGCGGGCTCAGGCGACAACTTCCAGCGTATCGAAGATCTCCGGCTGGTTCTGCAATGTCTTATGGACGGGACAGCGGGAAGCAATTCGAAGGAGATCTTCGCGCTGGGCGTCGTCGAGGGGGCCGCGGAGGACGATCTTGCGGCGAAAGACATCGATGCGGCCCTCGCGAGGTTCGTTGCACTCTTCGCAGTCGTCGGCATGGACGCGGTCGTGTTCGACTTCGACGGCCACCTCCTGGAGCGGATAGCCCTTGCGGCGGGCGTACATCTGGAGCGTCATGGCGGTGCAGGCGCCGAGTGCGGCGGTGAGCAGCTCGTACGGTGTGGGGCCGAAGTCGTTGCCCTGGACGTCCGTTGGCTCATCCGTGACGAATGCGGCTCCGGGCATGGTGACGAGCTGGGCGTGGGTGTAGTCGGCGAGCGATTGGACGATGACGGACGTAGCCATTTTGGGGCCTCCAGAGGCACAAAAGATTTTACAGATTGGGATAGACAATCAAGGGATTGAGCGTGTTAGCATTTCCACGGCGCGCGGGCGAGTAGAGACACCCCGCCCGAAGACGGGATGCCCGACCCATCCCGTCCTTGCCCGCGCGCCAAGACCCCCGCGGCGAAGCGGTACCGGGCAGTGACCGTTGGGTCGATGGCGGGCTCAGTCGTCGATGTCGCCGCCGTCTAACGGCAGCTTGTAGTCCTCGTGATGAGGTTCATGGCCAAGGGGCGCCTGGTCGTCGGCAGCAAGAGCGGGGACCGAGATGTTCATCACCACCGCGGAGCCATCGACGGCGCGTGCGCCATGGACGACACCGGGCGTAATTTCGATCGCGTGGTGGGGTTCGATGATCTCTTCGACACCGTCACGCATAATCCCGGCTCGCCCTTCGAGCGCGACGTAGACCTGCGTCGATATGCGGTGGCGATGGAGATCAACGTGCTCCTTTCCCTCCTTTAGGCGAAAGACGCGGACCGACATTTTCGGAGCGTCGAAGTCGGTAAGCAGTTCATAGATGCCAACCGGAATAGGGCGTTGTTCGGCCATCTGACCAGACCTCCTTTCCCGTAGCTCGGAAACACGGGGCCTTCAGGGTACAGCGATCGTGGCTATGACCGGCGGCCGTCCGGCCATTGATGCGGGCCGTTCAGACCCGGAAGGTGCGGACGCCACGAGCGGAGGCCTGCTTCCGCCGTTCAAAATGTCCCGATGCACGGGCTGCGAGGCTCGCCAGCAATCGCTCCATCCCGGCCCGCGACCGTTCGTCGCCGCCGGCGAAGGCGATTTCCATCTCGGCCGATTCGTCCGTCGTGGCGGCACTGGTTACGTGGGCTGTGATCGCAATCGGCGTGCCTGTCCAGTAGATCTCCAGCCAGAGCGTAGCGTTGATGTCCGGGAGAAAGCGTGTCTGCAGGTCTGCCCCACGTTCCCAGATAGTGGTGACCGCCGCGGGATAGGGACGACCGTCGGGCCGGGTGCGGAAGACGGCATCGAGCCACACGGGATGGTGCTCGTGCGCGTGGCGGGCGGAACGGTCGTTCCAGGTGCTCATAACAATCGCAGGGCGTTCCCGTCACCGGGTCCGTAAACGGCTCCTCTTTCCACTATCGGCCGCAACACCGGCCAGTTCAGGGGATTCACATCATCCACTCGCTGGCGCAGATGCCGCTGAAGCTCGCCAGGCTCGTGCAGAAACTCAATGATGGTGCTGCCCGGAAGGGGCGCCGGACGTCGCGCCGCGGTCGTCGTTCGGTCCGGATTGATTCCGCGACCACTGGGTGCTGGGGCGCCGGTCCAGTTGCATCTGGCAACGATGGTGCTGGCAGCGATCGGCCTCCGCAAAGAGCGCCTCGACGGTGAGCAGAGGCCGGGCACGGCAGTGCTGTGAATCGGCATGTCGCCGGACAGCGTGACCCGCGTGCCCGCTTCGTAAATGCCGACGGACTCTCGCTCCATATGCACGACCCAGACTGAATGGACTCCCAAGAAGAGGTAGATGTCGACCTTTGCACGCATCTCCGTGCGGCTCGGGCTGGGGGAGGACTTCGATGGCGATGCCGGGCGGGCGCGACATCCGCTCATCACGCACCGGCGCCGCGCTCGTATAGAAGGCGGCGTCCGGCGTGGGGGCGCTCGGGCCCCTTCCAGCGGTCTCGGGGATCACCGCGCGCGGTTCGACCGATACGACCCCGAACGCATCCAGGTGCCGTGCGAGCAAAAGGCGATGCGTCCATGGCCCCAGCGTGGAGGCACCTTTTCGACCACCTCCCCGTCAATGAGCTCAAGACGCTGCTCATCGATGCCCGGCATCGCGAGGAACTCGTCCAGGGAAAGGCGGGTCTTCCTGGCCATGTCTGCAGCGTACTTCAGGAGCAAAGATCCCTGGGGACGTTACCCATCGAGTTTTTGCCAGAAGGTGAGCCAGTTGCCGTCGGCGTCTTCAACGGTGAATTCGCGCTGGCCCCAGTCGCGAGGAGCGAGGGGATCGGCGATGACGGCACCCGCACCGGTCACGCGCTTGTAGAGGCCTTCCAGGTCGTCGGCTTCGACATAGAGGGCCATGGCAGCACGGCCGCGGCTGCGCTCGCTGATGGCCGCGTTGTAGGCGGGGCTATAGAGGTCGCCAACGCTTTCGAGCATGAGGCGGGCCGGACCGAAGCTGATGGAGACGTGGCCCTCGGCGGCTGTGCCACGCTCCAGGTGAAATCCAAGTGTTTCTGTATAAAAGATAAGAAGCCGGGCAAGGTCGTGCGAGCGGATCGCAGGGATCACAGGCCATTCAGCCATGATGTATCTCCATTCAACTGAATTGGCATCAATAATAGCTGCGCCCACCGCAGCGGGATCGAGGCAACAGCACCGATCACACGCACCACGGAGCGGCGAGAAAGGACCGACAATGCCAGCAGTCCAGAAGATCCGGCCATGTCTCTGGTTCAACAAGGAGGCTGAAGAAGCTACAACCTTCTATGCCTCGCTCTTTCAGAATTCGAAAATCCTGAACGTATCCCGTTACGGGGAGGGTGGACCGATGCCGGCGGGGACGGCCTTCGTGGTCGAATTTGAACTCGCCGGCCAGCAGTTCCAGGCACTCAATGGCGGACCGGAGTTCCAGTTCACGGAAGCGATCTCCCTTTCCGTGGACTGCAAGACGCAGGAAGAGGTGGACCATCTCTGGAATGCGCTGACCGCCAACGGTGGCGAGGAAAGCCAGTGCGGCTGGCTGAAGGACCGCTTCGGCCTCTCCTGGCAGATCGTGCCCGAGCGGCTCGGGCAGCTCATGAGCAGCCCGGATGCGGCGGCAGCACAGCGGACGATGGAGGCGATGTTGCAGATGCGGAAGCTTGATATCGCGACACTGGAGCGGGCCGCAGCTGGCGGCTAACCCTGTTCGCGCCCCGGCCGCGCGCGTAGACTCCCGTTGCATCCGGGAACGTTGCAGGAGGAATCAGAATGAAAGCAGCAGTCTTCCATGGCGCGAATCAGCCGCTCACCATCGAGGAGATCGAGGTCGACCAGCCGATGGCACGCGAAGTGCTCGTCAAGACAATGGCGACGGGCGTCTGTCACAGCGACCTTCACTTTGTTGATGGGTACTACCCGATGATGGCGCCGACGATCCTGGGCCACGAAGGCGCGGGCGTCGTCGAAGCCGTCGGTTCGATGGTGACCCAGTTCAAGCCGGGCGACCACGTGATCGCCTGCCTTTCCGTCTTCTGCGGGACGTGTGAGCGCTGTGTGAGCGGCGAATCGTATCTGTGCCGCAGCCCCGAAGTCCGTCGCGGCCCGAAAGATCCGCCGAAGTACACCTGGAACGGCAACCCCGTGAACCAGTTCGCGAACCTTTCGACCTATGCCGAGAAGATGCTCGTGCACGAGAACGCGATCGTGAAGGTGCGCGACGACATGCCATGGGAGGGCGCCGCCCTGATTGGCTGCGGCGTGACCACCGGTGTCGGTGCGGCCATGAACACGGCGGCGATCAAGCCGGGTTCGACCGTCGCCGTTTGGGGCGCCGGCGGCGTCGGCCTTTCAGCGATCCAGGGGGCGCGTATCGCTGGCGCCCGCACGATCATCGCTGTCGATATCCACGAGAATAAGATGAAGACGGCCCGTGACCTCGGAGCCACGCACACGGTCGACGCATCCAGCGGCGACCCGATCCAGAAAGTGCTGGACATCGTCCCCGGGGGAGTCGACTACGCGTTCGAGTGCATCGGACTCAAGGTGGCGGCGGAACAGGCCTACGGGGCGATCCGCGATGGAGGCGTTGCCACGGTCGTGGGCATGATCCCGGTCGGCCAGAAGATCGAGATCGAAGGCTCATCGATGCTTCGCGGCAAGAAGCTCCAGGGCTGCAGCATGGGCTCCAACCACTTCAAGGTGCACATGCCGCAATACGTGGACCTGTACATGCAGGGCCGGCTCAAGCTTGACGAGATGGTGACGCGCACAGGCGCGCTCGAAGATGTCAACGAGGCGTTCCGTGCGATGAAGGCAGGCGAAGTAGCGCGCACCGTCCTCAAGTTCTAATCCGTTTCACAGGGCACACAGGCGAAGCCGGGCCTCCGAAGGCCCGGCTTCGTTGCGTTTGCGACATTTGGTGACGACTTTGGAAAAAACGTCGACTAATTCATAGATCGCGAACTAACTGGCTGGTAAATAGGAGCGAGCACGCGGACACCTCCAGCGCCCCGGGATGAGTGCCGGCCAAGAGCCGGTGCTCAATCCCGCCGTTCCAGCCTTTCTTGCCTGATCGTTATCGTCTTTCGTGGTGGACTAGAGCCATGGACATGCAGCTCTTAATGGTCATCGTGCTTCCACTGCTCGGGATCGCGGGCGGGGTCGTCGGCTGGAGGGCGGCCGGCAAGAACAAGGACCTCGGGCGTCCGGCCACCGGCTGGCAGGACGATTCGCTTGAGGCCTGGCGCAAGGACCGTGAGCAGGCCGCAGCCGAAGACCGGGAGTTGCGAGCGAAAGAGCGCGAGGAGCGCCTCGCGGCGGGCCACGCGGAAGAAGAAGTGGAGACCGTGCGCCAGCAGCGCATCGGCGGGTAGACGTGCCGCGGCAACGCCACTAGGCTCCGGCCCATGCCCGAAATCCCGGAACTGGAAGCGATCCGGGGGTTCTTTAACGAACACCTCAGCGGCAGCGTGATCGCCACGGTCGAGACGCGCATCCCCCCCGTGTTTCGAACGCCGGCAAAAGAGCTTCGCGACACGCTGCCGGGCGACACCTTCGGCGAGATCGGACGGCACGGCAAGTTCCTGCTGTTCGGCCTGACCTCCGGGCGCACGCTGGCGATCAACCCGATGCTGACCGGCCGCTTCCAGTACATCCCGGCAAAGACGCGGATCGCCGCGAAGGCCTGCCTGGTCATGGGCCTGGTTGGCACGGACGACCAGCTTCGCTATGTCGACGATCGGCTCATGGGCAAGGTGTACCTCGTCCCCGGCGAACAGCTGGCGCTCATCCCAAACTGGGAGTCGAACGGGCCGGACCTGCTGGACCCGGCGCTGGATGAGGAGGCATGGGTCGCGCGGATCAAAAAGTATCGCGGCGCCATCAAGAATGTGATCGTGAAGGCCGAGTTCGTGCAGGGCATCGGCAATGCGTATAGCGACGAGATCCTCTGGGAAGCGCGGATCAACCCGTACACGACGCGCACGGAGCTAACGGAGAGCGACCTCCGAAGCCTGTACAGGGCGGCCAAGACCGTGATGGCATGGGCGACACCGCTGGCGGCCGAACGCATGATCAAGGACGGCAGCCTGAACTACGAGGAACGCCGGGATTTCGTGCGCGTCCATCGCCGGGGTGGCGAACCCTGCCCGCGCTGCGGCGCGGCGATCAGCGAGATCACCGCGAATCAGCGGATCACGAGCTTCTGCCGGCAGTGCCAGCCGGGCGGCCCGAGCGGCGCAGTGCCGCCCCGCTAGACAGCAAGGCGTTGGTAACGATCCACAACCGGATAGTCAGCTAGCATGCGTTTGTGATTGGATCCACGGCCGTCGTCCTCGACTCTGCCTGCTACCTGCCGGGCCACGTCATCGCCCGGTACGGCGCTGTCGTCGTACCGCTGACCGTAGCAGTGAATGGCGTGGCACACCGTGAGTTCGAAGACATCGACACGACGCTGTTCTACGCGAGGCTCGCGGCTGGCGATTCGGTCACGACGAGCCAACCTCCACCCGGACGCTTCATTGATGCGTACACACGCGCTGCCAGGGACGGGGCGGAACGCGTTCTCTCGATCCACATCGGCTCCAACGTTTCGGGGACGGTAAATAGCGCGAGGGTCGCCGCCCGGGAATCGCCGATCCCGGTACATATCGTCGACACGGGGCAGGCATCGTTCGTGGAGGGGCTGTGCGCCTGGGAAGCGATGGAAGCGCTGGCCGGCGGCGCTTCGATTGGGGCGGCGGAGGCAGCGGCACACCGTGCGAGCGCGGCTTCGGGAAACGTCTTCGTCGTGCGCGGCACGGAGCTGCTGGAACGGGGTGGCCGCTACGTGGCGGGGGAACCCGTCACCGGCGTGCCGGTGCTCGCGATGATCGATGGGGCGGTTCGGCCGATCGGATCGGCGGCGACGGTGGAGGAGGCGATGCAGGCGATGACGGGCCACGTCGCGGCCGCGCTGGCGGCGCACCCGGGCAAGCAGTTCCGGATCGGTGTCTCCAACGGGGCTGCGGATGAACTGGCGGAGCAGTTGGAATGGCGCATCCGCGAACTGGCGCCACGCGCGGAGGTCATGCAGTACGAAATCGGCCCCGCGGTGGGCGCGCACACGGGGCCGGGCTGCACAGGCGCGGTGTTCCTCCCGCGGCCTGTCTAACGGGAGACGAGGGGGTTAGGGATGCGCCAGAGGCCAGCGGGCGTCCCCCAGTTGGCGGAGAGAAGCAGCAGGTCACCGGACTCTTCGATCGCGAGCGATGCGCAATCGAAGTCTCGTTCGGGCTGGAAGGGGAATGCCTTCGCGCCGCTTCCGGGGAGGGTCGCGATGAGCGTCCCATCGACGAAGTCGTAGCTCCAGATCGTGCCGTCCGGGGCGGTGGCGAAGCAAGAATCGCCGGTGAGCTGCAGCCGGGTCAGGGTCCCATCGGCGGAAAGAAGGTAGGCGTCGCCGAAGTCGACAACCACGACAAGGCTGTCTCCCGGCCCACCGGTCATCTCCCAGATCTCCTTAGCGAGGCCAGTGTCGACGGTTTCGACGCGGCCGCCCGGAGTGATACGCCGCAGGCGGGCGAACTCATCGGCACTGAGGGCCCATTCGGTAAACCAGATCGTGCCATCATCTGAGGCGGCGACGGCCCACACCGACCCGAGGACGACATCGAGCGCGGGACCGTCCGGGTGCTGGTCGCAGTCTTCGCCGCGAGGTTTGCAAGCGCGGCCGGCGACCACCGTCTTCGTGCCGCTGGCACCGATGCGGACGATTTTGGCCCCGTCGAAGCCGGATTCGTCGACGATGATGACGTTGCCGTTGCGGTCCGTGTCGAAGGTCCACGCATCCGTATTGAGTTGGCCGGTCTCGCAATTGGTGTCCAACATGACAACGGAGAAGGAGCCTTCGAGTAGGATCCGGCCGCCTGGATATGCGGCGATCTTGCTCGCAAATTTGTCGACCTCGAAGTCCGGGCAGAGGGCCGGGGTGGTCTCCCAGGGCAGGAGCGGTCCAGCGATGCGCACGGACGGGACGCTTTCGCGGTCTGGCTTTTCCGGGACGTGGGGGGCGGCCGGGCCGGCGGATGAGAATGTTGAGCCGAAGAGGCTGAGCGGGCTGTCGACGACGTCGTAGGGGAGCTTGAAGTCACTGTCGGCGGGTTCGCGGGCAGCCACCAGCTCGATGCGGCCGGGTTCACCATCGAACTCGCCCTCGATCAGCACGAGGAGGCCGGTGTCCTTCGCGATGCAAATGGTCCCGGCATCGTCACCGGGGCGGCTGATATCCAGGCAACGCACGTCGAGCCCCGCGACCTTGCGGTCGCCGGCATCGGTGATCTCGGCATCCTTGTCGCCGGCTATTTCGTCCATGATGGACGTCGAGTCGAAGAAGAAACCGTTGAGGTCGCCGGTGGAGTCGTCATCATTTTCGTCGCTGCTGTAGCAGGCGGATTCGATTGTCGACGAGCCGCCGGGCATCGTCCCTCCGACGCAGAAGAAGCCTTCGCCAGCGACCGAAAAGACGGCGAACTCGCCGTCGTTGGCAAGGACGCGTACGGCCTTGTCGGAGCCACGCTGCGCCAGCACGAGCGTGCCGGACGCCACATCGTCATCCGGGAAGTCGAGCGCGTATTCGAGGTAGTAGGCCTCTTTGTTCATCTCCTGGACGGAGGCGGCGAGCACTTCCCGCGGGTCTTTGATGCGGGCGATGCTGCCGGCAACATCGGACGCGCCGCCACAGGCCGTGAGGATTGCCGCGGCCACCGGTAGCAGGACGACGGCAGACAGGGTTCGGCGCATGGTGGACCGCTCCGGGCGAAGGCTCGCCGCCTTCAGCATCGGCCGTCGTAGCGGATTTCGGCACGTATCGAAGGTGGCAGGCGGGTGACGGCAGCAGTCGCGGTTACGTGACGCGCGCCATTCCAGCGTCCGGCCCGCGTATGCGACGATGGCTGGCAATCCCATGTTCAGCCGCGGACTCGAACGGAATATTCTACTGTTTTATGTCTTTCGCTTCTTGCGGGAAGCGCAGGTCTGGATGCCGGTGTGGGTCGTGTTCCTGACGCTGGACCAGGGGTTTACGCTCGCGGAGGTCACCGCCGCGGACGGCCTCTTCTTCCTTGCAGTGGTGTTACTCGAGGTGCCCACCGGCGCCGTGGCCGACCGCTGGGGTAGGTCGCGTTCCGTCGCGCTTGGCTCACTGGCAATGGTGTTCGCGCTGACCGCGTTCGCATTCACAACCTCGTTCCCAATCCTGTTGCTTTCGTTCGGTATCTGGGCCGTGGCGGTGACGCTCATGTCGGGAGCGGACCTCGCACTGCTCTACGACACGCTGAAGGCGCTCGGCCGGGAGCACGAGTATGAACGACACGCCGGCCGCGGCGAGGCAGCGCTCTGGATCGGTGCGGCTGCTGCGACGCTGCTGGGCGGTCCATTGGCGGCGATGACAAGCGTGCAGTTCACGATCTTTTGCGGTGTGGGCGTGACGGCCCTCTCGGGACTCATCGCCTTCGCCATGGTCGAAGCACCGCACAAGGGACAGGAGAAAACGGCTGGCGAGAGCTACCTGCGGACCGTGACAACTGGCCTTCGTTTCGCCTGGAACGACCGGCCGATGCGGTGGCTCGTGCTGCTCGGTGGCGCGATCGGGGCATCGCTGAGCGCCGCGATGTACCTGGTGCAGCCACTGTTGCTGGACCGTGGCGTCAAGGTGGGCGTTCTCTTTTCATCGCTGCAGGTGCCGCAGTTGCTGCTCGGGGCGGTTGGGGCGCTGTTCGTCGCCGCGCTCCTCCGGAAAGCCGGCGAGGTAGCCGTGGTGACGGGCGTGGTCGTCGCTGGCGTTGCGGCGTACGCCGGCCTGGCGACCGTGCCGACGCTGGCGGCCTTCGCATTCATCCCGGTCATCGCCATGCTTGAATCGGCGATGATGCCCCTTACGACGGGGTATGTGAACCGCCGGGCGCCTTCGGACCAGCGAGCCACGATCCTCTCGCTTGAGTCGTTGTCGCGGGGCCTGTTCATCGCCCCGCTGGGCCCGGTCGTGGGCGCTGTCGCGGACGCACGAGGTGTGGAGTGGGCGTTCGGGACGCTCGGGGTGGCGCTGAGCATCGGCGCGCTCATCTTCGCGCCGCTCTGGTTCCGGGCTCACTGGCGGCGAGGCGACGACCCGCTCGTACCGCCCCAGGCCGTTTCCGTGGCGCTCGGCGCCGCCGCGGACGGGCCGTGACGCCGCGCCTGTTGCTGCTGCATGGGTTCCTTTCGGGGAGCGCGGCCTTCGATGGGCTCCGGGCCATGCTCGGGGACGAAGCGGTGAGCCTTGCGCCCGACCTGCCGGGGTACGGTGACGCCCCGGGCCCGAAAAGCCCACGCGAATACACCCTCAACCTCCTCGCCGACGCCATCGAGCCAATCCTTGCCCTGGAACAGCCGACGCATGTGCTCGGGCATTCGATGGGTGGCATCGTCGCGCTGGAGCTGGCACGCCGCCATCCGGGAGCATTCACGCGGGTCGGGATTGCCGGGCTGCCAATCTACGAAAGCCGGAGCGACGCGCTCCGGTACCTGCACCGCCGGGGGACGTTCTACCGGATGGTGCTGCATTCACACCGCACGTCGCATCTCGCCTGCGAGGCGATGTCGGCGAGCCGCTGGGGTTGGGGCATCCTGCCGCCGCTCGTGGGCCGCGGCCAGCCACGCCGCCACATGGAGGCTTCGGTCCGCCACTCCCAGGCCGCGCACGAGGGAGCACTCGAGGGAGTGATCTTCGCCGGGCTGGTCGCGGGGCTGGCCCGCGAGACCCGTTCGCCCGTGGAGCTGCTGCACGGCGACCGTGACCCGTCCGCGCCGGTGCGAAGGGTCGAGACGCTGGCCACGGCCACGGGCTGGGGCCTGACGCTGGTCCGCGGCGGCCGCCACCAGGTGGTGATCACGCAGCCGGACCTGGCGGCGGCATGGGTGAGGGAGCGGGTGCTGGGGGATGGTGCACTGTAGCGGCGCCACCACTCTTCGCTGGTCACGAAGGCGGGCTAAGTCGTTGATTGTACCGCCCAGGCGCGCGCCACGAACTCTACCGGTCCGGGCGCATGCAGCTCTGCTTCCAGCCGCCGCTTGAGGGCGGCCTGGGCCGAAGGTTCGAGCCCAACGAGGTAGGCTGGCGCGGGACCAGTCCCGAGGGTAAACGGCTCCCAGAAGTCGGCGAACGATTGGAAGCGTGCCGTCACTTCGATGGCGCGGGTGGTGACGTCACGGAAGCCGGCAGCGGCGGCCTCCGCCGCCAGGAGCTCGGCTGTGCAGAACGGAAAGCGGACGCCTTCGGTCTGCGCCCTGGCAGCCGGGTCGAGTGCCTCTGCCGCGTTCCAGAACGCGCGCATGAACCCCATGCCGCCGCCGGGGTAGTCCCACACGTAGAAGGAAACGCCGCCGCCAGGGCGAACCACCCGCTGCATCTCACGGAGTGCAGCGGGGCGGTCCGGGAAGAAATTATAGGCGAGCCCCGAGACGACAGTGTCTGCCGAAGCCGTGGGGGCCGGGATGGCGCTGGCGCTCCCGGATTCAAACCGTGCTCGCGGATCTGCGATCGTTTCGCGGGCGTGGGCGATGAACCCGTCCGAGGGATCGACGCCGAGCAGCGAACGTGGCCCTGCTCGTTCGAGGACGGTGGCGGAGAGCGCTCCGGTGCCGCAGCCCACGTCGAGCCACTCAAGCCCGCGGGGCTGATTGAGCCATTCGACGAATTCTGCTGCGATGCGCCGGCTCCAGCGGCCCATGTAGCGTTCGTAGTTGGTGCCCGCGTCCCAGCCATCGGCCATCGAGATACCCGCGAGCGAGTTCGCCCACGGCGCAATCTACTCCTGTGAGGAGCTACCCGTGGAGCTTGCCGGCGATTTCTGCTACGCGGCGGCCCTGGAAACGGGCCGAGGTCAGTTCGAGTTCACCTGGAGTGGCGCCGCGTTTGGCGACAAATGAAGCGCCGAAGGGGTTTCCTTGCTGCATCTGGATCGGGTCCGCGTAGCCGGGCGGGACGATAATGCAGCCCCAGCAAGCGAACGTGTTGAAGAGCGTGGTGATCGTGGTTTCGAGGCCGCCGTGCGCGGTAGAAGCGCTGGTGAACCCGGAGGCGACCTTTCCGGCCAGCTTGCCCTGGGCCCAGAGCCCTCCCGTCTGGTCGATGAGCACCTTCATCTGGGAGGCTACGCTTCCAAAGCGCGAGGGCGAGCCGAAGATCAGGGCATCGGCCCATTCGATATCGGCGAGCGTCGCCTCGGGGATGGCCGCGGTTGCCGTGGCATGGTCCGCCCAGCGCTGGTTGCGGACGATAGCGTCGTACGGAGCGGTCTCGGCTGCCTTCAGGAGGCGGACCTGTGCGCCGGTGTCACGGGCGCCAGCGGCGATGGCCTCGGCGAGCTTGTAGACGTTCCCGGTAGCGCTGTAGTAGATAACTGCGACATTTGGCATCTCGTCCAAGGCTATCAGCCATTTGTTACGAGCGCTTTGTTGCGGCCTTCCAGGTGGCGACGATGAAGTCGGGCTTCGCGGGATCGGCGCCAACGATCCGCAGCGAGGCTGCGGGGTCAGTGCTCAACTCCGTGCTCATGGAAGCAGCCAGGTCACCGAACTGGAGAAAGGCGGCTTCGTGGATGTCGAACCAGAAGCGATGGAACGGGCCCTGGCTGGTGGCGTCGTAGCCGGTGTGTGCTGAGACGGCCTTCAGGTAGCGCTCCATCTCTTCGGGGTCCCCAGGCGGGACGATCGCTCGGCCAGCGAGCTTAAAGTCGCCCTGCGTGCCGTCCTTATCGTTGGTAGTGCTGTGGAGAGCGCAGCGCGGATCGCGTACGAGGTCGAGCATCTTCCGCGACTGCCACATGCCGCCCAGGTTGAGCTCGCCTTCAAAGAGGAAGTACTCGATCGGTGTGACGCGCGGTGACCCGTCTTTGCGAAGGGTGCCCATCATCACCATCCCCGAACTTTCCAGCCGTTCGAGGCCGAGGCGGGCGAGGATGGGTGCGGCAGAAACGAATTCGTCCCAGTTTGCCAATGTGTCCTCCTTTGAAGCGGGCCGGTGAGCGTAGCGGTCGCGCGCGACAGATGCTGTCGCGGCCGGCCGGGCTAGGCTTCTGCCGGCGCGGCCACGTCTACGCGCGGCGATTCGGGCGGCGAACCCCCTGAACGGCCTCCGTCACCTTCGGCCCGGCGGAGCGCGGGCGAAAGGAACACGATCGCGAGGGCGAGGGCGAGGACGACCCATTCGAGCGATGGCACGACGACAGGCAGCCCGACTGCCTGACCAGCAGCACTGACAGGCCCGACATTCAGCATCGAGATGCCGAGGACCAGGGGAAAGAGCCCCATCACACGGCCGCGCATCTCTTCGGCTACCTGGTACTGGACGATCGTCGCTGACGTGAGAAGCGTCCCCGCCATGGCGACGCCGAGGCCGAAATTGGCGACCGAAGTGAGCGGCACGAACCGGGAATGGCCGAACACGATGCCGCCCACGCCGAAAAGGGTGACGAGGAAGGCCAGCGTCATCCCTTTCGACGCGAGGGCCGGGCGGCTGGCGAGGAAGAACGAACCAGTAAGCGCGCCCATACCCCAGAGCATGGCAATGAGGCCGAACTGCGCGCGGCTGAGCCCGAGGATCTCGGTCATCCACACGGGCCCGAGCATGCCGACGCCGGGCATGCCGACCACCTGCATGACAAAGACCATGGCAATGACAGGGAGAATGACGCGGTCGCGAGCAGCGTAGGAGAGGCCGGACCGGATGTCCGCGATCATGACAGCGGGGCGGAAGGGGCGGAGCGGGGCATCGCCCGGGGGCTTCGTATACGTCAGCGACGCGATGAGCGGGAGGATGATGATCCAGGCGGCTATCGAGCCTGCGACGACCTTATCGGGACCGAACGCTCCGACGAGGAAGCCAACAAGGGGGAGCGAAACCGGCGCCGTGACCTGCAGCGCAACATTGAACAGCCCCATGGCCGGCCCGAGTTGGTCACGGCCGACGATGACAGGGATGCTCGCCGTACGGGACGGCACATCAATGGCCATCGTGACCGCAAACACGAAGACGAGGCCCAGCACAGCGACGACCGTCGCATCTCCGAAAGGCATGGTGAGCAGGCAGGCGGCGAGGAAGACGGTCGTGGTGAGCATGGCGCATTCGCAGGCGAGGATGACGCGCCGCCGTTCAAACCGGTCGGCGATGGCGCCGCCGATGAGGCCAAAGCTGAGCATACCCGCACCGCGGACAGCGACGATGAGCCCGGAAAGCAGCACCTTCTGGTCCGGGTAGGTATCGATCGCCCAGAAGGTGAGAGAGATGAGTTGCAGGGGCAGGACCAGGTTCGCCGTGGCAGTGGCGACGAGGAGCACGCGGAAATCGCGCTGACGCAAGGCGGCCCTTCGCGAGGGAGCGGCGTCCGTGGACATTTTGCGGAGCATACGGCATCGCGGGGAGCGGACAGAAAGGCGGGGAAGCTACCAGCCGCGGAGGCGGTTTTCCTCGCGGCGATAGAGCGCAAACGCTTCCTGGACGACCCGCGCGGCTTCTTCGGCGCCCTCGATCTGGTCGACGAGGACCGTCTTGTTTTCGAGCTTCTTGTAGTCCTCAAAGAACATCTGGATCTCGGCGAAGACGTGCGGCGGCAGCTGCGCGACGTCGGTGTAGCTGGCAAATGATGGGTCATTGACGTGGACGGCGATGATCTTGTCGTCGCCTTTGCCTTCGTCCTGCATGTGCATCACACCGATGGCGCGGGCCTGCATGATTGCCAGGGGGACGACGGGTTCGTGGCCGAGGACGAGCACATCGAGCGGGTCGCCGTCGTCGCAGTAGGAGCGCGGCAGGAAGCCGTAGTTCGCGGGATAGACAACGGAGCTGTAGAGGACACGGTCGACGCGGAGCAGGCCCGTGGGCTTATCGAGCTCGTATTTGAGCTTGGAGCCGCGCGGAATCTCGATGACGACGTTGAACCGTTCGTGGGCGGTATCGGGGTTGTTGGGGAGGTCGTGCCAGGGGTGGGCCATTGCAATCTGGATGGTAGCACTGGCGGGATAATGCGAAGGCCCCGGTTACCCGGGGCCTTGGAGGCGCCAAATGGAGCGGGCCCGGAAATGAGGGGATGCCGGGCAGAACCCGGCATCCGGTCCCTCGAACGCCTGGGGGCGCATTGAAGGTAACGCCGGTACCTACCGGCCGGTTAACACGCGGTTGCAACGAATTTCACAAAACCGTAAAGGTCGATAGATGTTTTCATATCAATCGGCACGGAACCCGGCCGCACGATGGGAGTTGTCGCAGAACGGCTTGTTCGCAGAATGCCCGCAGCGGCAGAGTGCGAAGCGCGTGCCCTCGGCAATGACGCCCCCTTCGACATCGCGGAGGGAGACCGCACCGCGGACATAGATCGGCCCATCCCTGACCGTGCGAGCCGAGGGCTCGGGGTCTGGGAGCTCGGGCCCGGAGGAGTGCTCGTAGGTGAGCGCACCGGAGGGGCAGTCCCGAACGGTGGCGATCACCTCCGCGACGGGGGCTTCGGCCGGGCGCACCCAGTCGCGCCTTCGCACATCGAAGACACCGGGGAGCGTTTGCAGGCAGCGGGCCGCGTGGACGCAGAGGTTGGGGTCGAAGTTGACGGCGAGGTCACCGGCTTCATACCGCTGGATGCGCTTGCGTGGCATGCCTGTCTCCTGCCGTTCCGAAGGCTCCGGACGATCGTACCAGCCACCCCCTGCCTCGCGCAGTTCGAGCGTGGCCAGTGAGCCATCGATCAAACGTGAGGAATACGATTGATCCTCCCTATTCGCATCATTGACGGGCCTTTCCCGCGCGGGTATACCGTCGGTGGACGCCGCGACGCCCAAAAAGGAGGGACTTCTTGACCACCGAGAACTACTGGACTCGCTTTCAACGAAACCGCCTGAGCCGGAGGCGCATCCTCTCGGGCGCAGCCTGGGGAACGGCAGGCATCGCAACCGCCGCACTCGTCGGCTGCGGCGATGACGGCGACGACTCCGGCGAGCCAACGTCGGCCAGCACAACCAGCACGAGCAGCAGCGGGGGAGCATCGCCCACCGCTGAACAGCCGAAGGGCTACCAGACCAACTTCGCCGAGCCTTCGACCCAGCCGAAAGCCGGCGGCACGATGCGCATCGCCAACGACTGGGACGTCTCAATCCTCGACCCAATCAAGACGGCAGCGGGCGGCACGATCGTCAAGTGCAACATCGTCTATAACCGGCTCATCAGCCTGAACACGGGGGTGACCGCGCCGGACGACAAGGAGATCAAGCTCGTCAGCGACCTGTCAGGGCTGCCGGAGCAGCCGGATGGGCAGACCTTCACCTTCAAGATCAACCCCGGGATCAAGTGGCAGAACGTCGCGCCGCTGAATGGCCGCGCGTTCAAGGCCGAGGATGTGAAGTACGCCTACGAGCGCTATGCGACGGCGCAGGGCTCCGTGCATACCACCTACTTCCGGGACATCGACAAGATCGAGGCAATCGACGACACAACACTGAAGATCACGCTCAAGACGCCGAACCCGGACTTCCTTATCCCGCTCGGCACGCGCTACCTCACGATCTTCCCGCGCGAACTCGTAGACGCCGGAACGATCGAGACGCAGGCGGTCGGCACCGGTTCGATGATCCTGAAGGAGATGGCCAAGAGCGACCATGTGACGCTCGCCAAGAACCCCGACTACTTCAAGGGCGCCGCCAAGCTCGATGGCGTGGAGTTTCGCATCCAGCCCGATGCTGCTTCACGGCTCGCGGCTTTCCGCGCCGGACAGGTCGACTTCTCGTACGGCCTCCTCGGCAACAAGCGCGACGCCGACAACCTGTTGCAGACCAACAAGGACGTCAACATCAATATCTCGCCGCCATTCGCGGCGATCTTCGGCCTCTCACTGAACCTGGATGACCCGAGATTCCAGGACGAGCGCGTCCGCCAGGCGCTCATGCTCGGCATGGACCGCGAGACCATGGTCCAGATCATTTATGACGGGTTCGGGACGACGATCCCGACGATCCCGTGGACCTATATATACGCGTCGCAACCAAAGCCGGAGCAGTTCGGCAAGTGGTGGAAGCACGATCCGGCAGAAGCGAAGAAACTCCTCGCCGCGGCCGGCCAGGAGAACCTCAGCTTCCAGGTCATCTACCACGAGTACACCGCGTCCGGAAATACGCAGCAGCTCGAGATTATGTCGGACCTGTACAAGCAGATCGGCATCGACATGAAGGTGCAGCGCGTCCCCTACACCGAGTTCAACTCGCAGTGGATCCAGCGCACCTTCCCCGAGGCGACGGACGGCTGGCAGGCGCTTGGCTTCGAGCCAAACAACTACTTCTACAACCACATCCATTCGACCTCGCCCGGCAACCGCTGGCGGATCAAGGACTCGGAGCTTGATGCCTGGGCGGAGAAGCAGCGGTCCGAGCTCGACAAGAATGCCCGCAAGGAGATCTGGAAGCAGATCTTCGACAAGGTCCTGGACAAGGCCTACCGCATAGACAAGCCGAGCGGCACCGGCTTCACCGCCTATCAGCCGTGGCTGCATGGGCTCCGATTCGGCGGGCCGCTGGGCTCGAACAGCTCCTACTACGAATGGGGGCAGCAGATGCACCAGGCCTGGCTCGACAAGGCCTAGGACAGCGTGGTGTGCGCCGGCCGGCCTCGGCCGGCGCATGGTTTCCGGACGGAAGGAGCAGGTATGACCCAGTACATCGTCCGGCGACTCTTGATGGCAGTGCCGTCGATGTTGCTGGTCTCGCTCATCATCTTCTCGCTCGTCCGGCTGGTGGACGGCGACGTGGTGATGGCCCGGCTGGCAGAAGGCGGCTACGTAACCGACGACCAGCTCGCGGCGATGCGCGCCGAGCTGGGTATCGACCGCCCGTTCGTGACCCAGTACCTCGACTACATGGTGCATCTGATGCGCGGCGACTTCGGCAAGTCGCTCTGGGACAGCCAGCCCGTCTGGAACCAGATAGTCGACCACATGGAGGTGTCGCTGCAGCTCGCGGTGATGTCGATCCTCCTGGCCATCGTGATCGCGATCCCGCTGGGGATCATCTCCGCCATCCGGGCCAACACCCCGCTCGACTACGGGGCACGCCTGTTCGCGATCCTCGGCCTTTCGCTACCCGACTTCTGGATCGCGACCATGCTCATCCTGGGCCTCACCCTCTGGGTCGGCTGGTTGCCCGAGTTCGGTTACTGGCCCATCTGGGAGGACCCCGCCAAGAACCTCGAGGCGCTCATCTTCCCTGCGCTCATCGTCGGTTACCGCTTCTCGGCGACGACGGCCCGCATGACGCGATCGAGCGTGCTGGAGGTGTTGCGCGAGGACTACATCCGCACGGCCTGGTCCAAGGGCATGCGCGAGCGCGCCGTGGTGCTCAACCACGCGCTGCGCAATGCCCTTATCCCCGTAATCACGATCATGGGCGGACAGATCGGGTTCCTGCTCGGCGGCCTGGTCGTCATCGAGACGATCTTTTCACTGCCCGGGATGGGCCGGCTGATGTTCAACGCCATTAACCAGCGCGACTACCCCGTCATCCAGGGGATCACACTCGTCATGGCGAGCATCTTCATCCTCGTCAATCTGCTGGTCGACCTGACCTACGCCGTCATCGACCCCCGGATCCGGTACAGCTAGGCGGCGCCGCCGCAAAAGGGAGGATCACGTGGCGACGCAAGCCTACTCCGGAAACGAACTCACCCAGCGCGATCGCGCCTACCGGCCGCCGGCCCTGCGCTTCACCATCCGGCTGGGCAAGAACCCTGTGGCCGCGGCCTCGCTTGTGATTATCTTCATCATGGTGATCGCGGCGCTGTTCGCAGATTACGTGGCTCCATACGACCCGATCAGCGTCTCGCGCGATACGTTCCAATCCCCCTCGCTGTCGCACCCGTTCGGCACCGACGACCTTGGCCGCGACCTCTTCAGCCGCGTTATCCACGGTGCGCGGATCTCCCTTTTCGTCGGCATCGTCTCAGTGGTGCTCGGCGTGGCCGGCGGCAGCGTCGTCGGCCTCGTCAGCGGGGCCGTGGGCGGAATCCTCGACCTCCTGATGCAGCGCGTCGTCGATGCGATGCTCGCCTTCCCCGCGATCGTCCTGACAATGGCCCTCGTCTCGGTATTCGGCGCGAGCACGATGAGTGCGCTCGTCGCCATCGCTATCGTCTTCATCCCGGGCACTGCCCGCGTCGTCCGCAGCGCGGTCTTCGTCGTCAAAGCCAATATGTACATCGAGGCGGCAAGAAGCATGGGCGCCAGCGAACTGCGGATCATGTTCCGGCACATCCTGCCCAACGTAATGGCGCCGATCCTGATCCTGGTCTCGGCCTACCTCGGCGCAGCGATCCTCATCGAGGCATCGCTCAGCTTCCTCGGCTTCGGCACGCAGCCGCCGAACCCGTCATGGGGGCTGATGTTGAGCGGCACGGGGAGGAGATATATGGAAGAGGCCCCGTGGATGGCCATTTTCCCCGGCCTCGCGATCAGCCTCGCCGTACTCGCATTCAACATGCTGGGTGATGTGCTCCGGGACATGCTGGACCCGCGGCTCCGAGCCCGCTGAACAGGGACAGTGGCGGGCAACGCTCAGGACGCGATCGTGCCCGCCATCTCCCAGACCAGGACCTCCGCGCCTTCAGGCCCGGCCTTGGCCGCGAGCACGCCTGCAGAGGTGAGTCGCGCAGCATCGCCCGCGGAAAGTCCGCCGAGTTCCTCGCCTTCGACATCGCCGCGCGCGACGTAGAGGTGCACGAACGGGGCATCGGGAAGAGAGACGCGTTCGCCTGGCTGGAGCCGTGCCGCCCAGAGCGTCGCCCCGGCCTGGCGGATCGGGATCGCGGCATCGTGGACGCCAGATGCGACTGCGACGAGACCGCCGCGATCGAGTTCGGCGTTGATGTCGAGCTGTGAATAGCCGGGCTTGATGCGGTCCTCATCCGGCACAACCCACATCTGGACGAAATGCACGGGAGAGTCCAGTTCGGAGCCCTTGAAGTCAGAGTGGTTGATCTCGGAGTGGCGGATGCCCGTGCCGGCGCTCATCCGCTGGGCAAGCCCTGGATAGATAAGGCCGACGTGGCCCTCGCTATCCTTATGTTCGAGCTCTCCTTCGAGCACCCAGGTGACAATCTCCATGTCGCGATGAGGGTGGGTCTGGAAGCCCATGCCGGGGGCGACGATGTCGTCGTTGCTGACGAGGAGGAGTCCATGGTGGGTGTTCGCGGGGTCGCGGTGGCCGCCGAAGGAGAAGGAGTGGCGGGATTCGAGCCAGTCCAGGCGCGTTTCGAAGCGGCCGTCCGCACGGCGTATGTCGATGGAATTGATGGTCTGAGCTGGCATCGTTTGGGCTTCCTTTTTTCGTTGCGTCTGCAACTATCTTACCAGGGCTGTCAAGGGGACGTGTTGGCGTGGCCGCGGCGCTTTAACTCCCCTTCGAGGTCGAGGCGGCGAGTACCGAAACCCCGGGTCTCCCATTCGTCGCGGGGCACCATCCAGAAGACTTCGAACTCGTTCCCGTCCGGATCCGCGGCATAAAGGCTGAGACTGTTGCCGTGGTCCGACTGGCCGGTGAGCGCCCCGGCTTCGGCCAGCGCGGTCCGCGCCCGTTCGAGGTCCGGCAGCGTCTCAACCTCCCAGGCGAGGTGATAGAGCCCGGCACGCTCGCCGCGGCCGGGGCCGGGCGCGTCCTTGCCGATACCGAAGAGCCCGAGGTCGTGGTGGTTGTCGCTGCCATTGGCACGCAGGAAAAATGCCCGGCCGCCCATGGATTCGACCAGGGAGAAGCCAAGCACATCGCGGTAGAAGGCGAACGCCGCCGGGGCGTCACGGACATAGAGGACGGCATGGTTGAGACGTTTGATGGTGAACACGTGGACCTCCCGGGAGGTGACGATGCCGGGCCCGGAGGCCCGGCACGTGTGCGACCGATCGAGGTTAGCTGGCGGCGAAGGCTTCGAGGTGAAGCGTAACCTTCACGGCGTCGCTGATAACGACGCCCCCAGTTTCGAGCAGGGGATTGGTGGTCAGACCGAAGTCCTTACGACTGAGTGCAGTGGTGGCAGTGAAGCCGATGCGGTCTTCGCCCTGCATGCCCTTGCCTCGGCCTTCGAGCTCAGTATCAAGAACGACGGTCTTCGTCACGTCACGGATGGTCAATGCACCGGTAACGGCGTAGCGGTCCGCACTGCGGCGCTCGACAGCCGTGCTCTCGAAGCGGATTTCGGGAAACTTTTCGACGTCAATGTAGTTGGCCGAGCGGAGGTCCGCATCACGGCCTTCGACTCCTGTGTCGATGCTGGCGGTCTCGATAACGGCGTGGGCGGATGACCCTTGTAACGAATCCTCGTTGAAGACGATTGTCCCCTCCAGAGAACGGAATCGGCCGCGAACGGTGGAAATCATCAAGTGCTTCACGGCGAACTCAGCGGAGGAGTGGACACCATCGATCGTGAATGTCGTGGGGGTTGTAGGGGCCATGGGGGTCGTCATCTATGGTTCTCCTTATGAAATCGTAGCTGCTTACTGGTCTATAGCTAGAGTATCGTGAGTCACTCACGATTGTCAAGTTTCTAATCTATGGTAAGATGGGTGGATGGCCACCGAGACGTCTTTTGCAGCGTTTTGCCCGCGTTATCACCGGGCCGTCGAGCTGATCGGCCGGCGCTGGAGCGGCGCCATCCTGCGGGCGATGCTGTCGGGCGCGCACCGCTTCAGCCAGCTGAGTGAGTTGATCCCCGGTGTCAGCGACCGGCTGCTTTCGGAACGGCTGAAGGAGTTCGAGGCGGAAGGTCTGTTGGTCCGGACCGTGATAGCCGAAACACCCGTCCGCATCGAGTACCACCTGACAGAGAAGGGGTACGCCCTGCTCCCCGTCGTGGAAGCTCTGGCGACATGGGCTGAGGCGTGGATCGCCCCGGTTACTGACGATTCCCCCGCGGGTGTGTTGTCGCTGCCGTAAAGGACGGCATCACCAGCTCTTTCACTGCCGCCCCAGCCGTCCGCTTCTTCGCCACGAGCGTCGCCTTTCCCGCTACCCTAGAAATGGAAACCGGCCGGCGGGCCGTGCGGGAGGATGCGGTGTTCTTCAAGCAGTACTACCTCGGGTGCCTGGCGCACGCTTCGTACATGGTTGGCGATGAGCGGACGAAGACGGCGATCGTGGTCGACCCCCAACGCGATATCGAGCAGTACCTGGAGGATGCGGGAGCACAGGGGATGACGATCACGCACGTCTTCCTCACACACTTCCACGCTGACTTCATCGCCGGTCACCTGGAACTGCGGGACCGGGTGGGGGCGACTATCTGCCTCGGCGCGAAGGCGGAGGCGGAGTTCGCGTTCCGGAAGTTCGGGACGGGCGATCGGCTGGAGTTCGGCGACGTTCGCATTGAAGCGCTGGAGACGCCGGGTCACACGCCCGAAGCGATCTCGCTGCTCATCTTCGACCTCGCGAAGGACGCCGAGACGCCATACGGGGTGCTCACGGGCGACACGTTGTTTATCGGCGACGTGGGCCGGCCGGACCTGCTGGCATCGATCGGCTTCACCTCCGGTGAGCTGGCGAGCATGCTTTTCGACTCGCTGCACGAACGCTTGCTGCCGCTCCCGGATGAGACGCTCGTCTACCCGGCCCACGGCGCTGGCTCCATGTGTGGACGCAACCTCAGCAGCGAAACGGTCTCCACGATGGGTATCCAGCGCCGTTACAACTACGCGCTGCAGCCGATGACCAAGGAACGGTTCATCGCGCTGGTAACCGAAGACCAGCCCGAGGCGCCCGCTTACTTCGGCTACGACGCGCTGATGAACCGGCGTGAGCGCGCAACCCTGGACGCAGTACTGGACAAGCAACTGAAGCCCCTGACGCTGGACGAAACACTCGCCGCGCAGGCAGCAGGGGCCGTTGTCCTCGACGTGCGGGACGCCGCCGATTTCGAGGGCGCGCATCTCCGTGACTCAGTAAACGTCGGACTCGACGGGCAGTTTGCGACCTATGCGGGGACCGTCATCAAACAGGGTCAGCCGGTGGTGATCGTGAGCGAGCCCGGCCGCGAGATGGAGGCGGCCACGCGCCTCGGTCGCATCGGCTTCGACCAGGTGAAGGGCTACCTGGACGGCGGCATGGTAGCGCTGGCGAAGCGCGACGACCTGCTCGCGCGTAGCGAACGGATTACGGGCGCGACGGTCGCCGAGCGGCTGGCGGGCGGAAAGACGCCCACTATCATCGACCTGCGGACGGCCGGCGAGAGGGAAAGCGGCATCATCGCGGGGAACCTGCACATCCCACTCAATCATCTCGAAGAACGGGCAGGGGAGATCCCTTCCGGCGGGCCCGTGGTGGTGCATTGCCAGGGCGGCTACCGCTCCGCGATCGCGGTCAGCCTGTTGGCGCGGATGGGCATCGAAGCGGCCGACCTCGTCGGCGGCTTCGGTGCCTGGGAAGCAGCCGGTCTGCCCGTAACGCGCGACGTTGCAGCAGCCCCGGCGGTCTCGTAGCGTCAGCGCATGGCAACGACACGAGAGGCTCCTTCCACCACCGAGGTTGCGGCCTGGCGGTCGTTCATTACGGCCTATTCCCGGCTGACGGACGTGCTCGAACGCGAACTGCAGGCCGAGCGGGATATGCCGCTCACCTGGTACGACGTGCTCGTCGTGCTGCAGGAGGCGCCGGAACAGCAGCTGCGGATGCACGACCTTGCAGAGCGGGTGCTGCTCAGCCGCGCGGGCCTGACGCGGCTGGTCGACCGGATGACCACCGCTGGCCTTGTCGAACGGGTCCCCTGTCCAGAGGACCGGCGCGGCACCTACGTGCGGATCACGGATGCGGGCCGGGCAGCCAATCTCGCCGCGGCACCGGTGCACCTCGGCGGTGTCCGGGAACACTTCACACGCCACCTTTCGGCGAAAGAGCTGGCAGTGTTCAAGACCGCGTTCGACCGGGTCGTGGAAGCGTTAGCCTAGAAGGCGGCGGCCCCGACCGCGCAGCCCATGCGAAGTGCCGGGCAGACAGCCATACTGTCGCCCACATGTCTCATTCCGTCCCGAAACTGCATTCGTGACACTGCCGGACACCGGGGGACGAGCCGCGATGCGCGCGGAACTTGGCGGGTTCCCGTACCTCGTCGCGCTGGTCTCGGTGCATCTGTATTTCGTCTCGTACGCGATGTCGATCGTGGCCGTGCCGCTTTCAATGAAAGGGGACGCGAACTGGCTCATCGGACTCGTGGTGGGGGCGTTTGGCATCTCGGGGACGCTTAGCCGCCCGCTCGTCGGCGTCGGCGTGGATGCGGGCAACCGGATGACGTGGCTCCGCCTCGGCGCGATTGGGACCGTGGTCTCCTTCGCGGGCTATGCGTTCTTCCCCAATCCGTGGGTGACGATCGGGTTCCGGCTGCTGCATGGCGTTTCGATGGGGCTGTTCACGACGGCGCAGCTGGCGGTTGTCGCCGGGCTTGTCACGGCCAGCCGGCGCGGGCTGGGCATGGGCGTGTACCAGTCCGTGAATGCCCTGTCACAGCTGTATGGAGCACCGCTCGCCGTGGCGCTGGCGGCAGCGATCTCGTTCCGGTTCACGTTCCTGACCGGCGCAGCGTTCGCAGCGGGGGCAGTGGCCGTCAGCGTCTTCATGCGCGACGGCGGGTTCGTGAAGACGAACCTGGGCCCCGTCGCCTGGCGAAGGCGGGCATGGATCTCGCGTCCGGCGGTTGCCCCGGCCCTCGTCTTCCTGACCATGACCACGACGATCGGCGCGGTGCAGGCGTTCCTCCCGGCGTATGCGGACGAGCGAAATCTCGGGAACGTGGGCCTCTTCTACAGCGTCTACGGGCTGGCGCTGCTCATCTCGCGGGCGCTTTCCGGGTGGCTTTCTGACCGGCTGGGGCGGGCGAAGGTGGTACTGCCGGCGCTGGCGTTCGGTTCGCTGTCGCTGTTCCTGATCGCGGCAGCGAACTCCGAGGCGATGCTGCTGAGCACGGCGGTCATCTATGGGCTCGCGTTCGCGGCGGTACAGGTGACGGCGATCGCGCTGGTCGTGGACCGGACGCCCCCCGATGGCCGCGGGGCGGGCGTGGCGACGTACACGATGGCGTGGGACATCGGCGCCGTGGCTGGCGGCATCGGCCTGGGGCTGATCATCGACCAGACGTCGTACGGCGCTGGGTTTGCGCTCTGTGGGTTGCTGCCGCTGGCGGGTATCGGGTTCTATTTGAAGGCGATGCGATGAGGGAAACCAGTCAATCGGGCAAGGAGCGGACACATGTCCGCGGATCGGCTTGGCTGAGATGCAGCGCCATACGGCAGAATGAGATCGCGGTACCAATGTGGTAACGTAACGGAAGTACATTGAACTGGCGAGGGCAAGTCATGGCGAATGAAGATCTCGATAAGCTCATTGCGCAGGCCCGCACCGTCAGGATGACCGCGGCGCAGCGAGAGGAACAGCGGCGCAGCTTTGTCTGGGGAAACACTTACATAGAAAACAGCCGCCTCACAAAAGAACTCCTGACGACCGTTGCCGAAAGGGGAGCCGCTGAGGCAGCGTCCTAACGTGATGCTGAGGCGGTTCTCGAAGCTGAAGGGCTCGGCCCTCGGCTCGCTCCCCGAACTCACACCGGAACAGATAGACGAACTGGAGTTGGCCAACGGGCTTCGTCAGTACGATCGGATGATGTCTCTGATCGAGGAGTCCATCCGTCCAGGTGCTAGCTTCAAGCTACGGCCGTCCTCGATATCCGAGCTGAATCGCCTAGCCGTCGAAGGACTCGAGCCCGGACCTGGCTCGTACCGGACCTTTGAAATGGAAATCGAAGGTTCTCAGCACGAACCTCCTCCATGGCGAAATGTCCCGGACCTCGTCGAGCGCATGTGTGACTACGTCAACGAGAATTGGGCATCGGCGACCCCAATCCACTTGGCTGCCTACGTGATGTGGCGATTGAATTGGATCCACCCTTTCACAAACGGCAATGGGCGCACTTCGAGGGCAGTGTCGTACCTCGTGCTCTGCGTGAAACTGAACAGCCTCCTGCCTGGCCGTCCGGCCATTCCAGAGGCGATCGCAGGCGCGAAGAACGAATACTACGCGGCCCTGGACGCCGCCGATGCGGCCGCTCGGAAAGACTTGCTTGACGTGAGCAAAATGGAAGCGCTGTTAGGCGGACATCTTGCATCGCAACTGCTTTCGGTTGTGGAAGGGGCCACCGGTACGCCGTTGGCCCCCCAAGGTTGACGCCCTCCATCCCCCGCTGGCATGCTCTTCGCACGGCATTGCGCCGCAGTAACGCGAGGAGGCGACCCATGGCGAAGACCGCAACTGTGCTTCCCCGGGTATTCGTGCGCCTCGCGGCTGCCGCCTGACCATCGCCTTCATGGGCTGATGCGCAGGGCCGCCCGCTGGGGCGGCCTTTTCTTTTGCGCTCATACCCTGGAGGTTCCCGGAAATGACCGAAGCCGACGACGAGGCGGCAGCCGCCCTCGACGAGTTTGTCGCCGAGGGGCAGATCACGTCTGTCCTCTCCATCATCAAGACGGGCAAGGAGGCATCCGCCTACCTCTGCCGCGCGCACCCTTCGCTGGGGGCGAAATATGCCGTGGCCAAGGTGTACTTCGGCCGCAAGCACCGTAACTTCGCCAACGATGCCACGTACGCGGGCGGCCGCTCCATCATGCAGGCCATCCCCGGGCAGGTGGGCCGCGCCCTCAAGAACAAGAGCGAAGCCGGCCGCAAGTTCCAGTCGGCCCTCTGGGTGGACCGCGAGTTCGAGACGCTGTTCACGTTGCGGGACGCGGGCCTCGACGTGCCCGACGTGTATGCATGCACAGAAGCGGCCGTGCTCATGGAGTACGTCGGCGATGGCAGCGTTGCCGCGCCGCAGCTGCAGCACGCGGACCTTGATCCCGCGGAAGCGGAGGCCACCTGGGCACGGCTACTGTGGAACATCGAGGAGATGCTCCGGCTTGACGTCGTGCATGGCGACCTCTCCGCCTACAACGTCCTCGCCTGGAAAGGTCGCACGGTGCTGATCGACTTCCCGCAGGCGGTGGACCCGCGGTTCAGCGATGCCGCGCGCGACCTGCTGGAGCGGGACATCCGCAACCTCGGCCGCTACTTCGAACGGTTCGGGATCGATGCGGACGCGACACGGCGCGCCAACGACCTCTGGTGGCGCTGGAAGCGAGGGCGCCCGTGACGCCACTGGCGGCGGCAGGAAGGAGCGGCGTAGACTCTGGGCCAATATTCAGCCGAAGAGGTTCCGCTTAAATGGCCACCGACCGCCCCGTCTTTTGGCCCGAAATCCGCGCGTTGCTGTTGATGGCGATGCTCGTCTTCCTCTACACGATCGGGATCGGGATCCTGAACGGCATCGATGCCGTCGACTTCGACCAGCGCCGCATCCTCGGCCACGTACACGGCGGGACCCTTGGCTGGCTGACGCTGGCCGTGTTCGCGGCATCGCTCTGGCTGTTCGGGGAATCCCGGGCGCCGGGCTCGAATGAGCGTTCCGTGATCCGCGTGCTCACGGGCCTGGCGATGATCGCCTTCCCCGCCTATGTCGCGGCGTTCTCTCTTTCTTACGGGTATTCACGTCCGATCCTTGGGTCCGTCTCCGTAATCGCAATCGCTGGATTCTTCGCCTGGGTGGTGTACCGCGCGCGAGGGCAGGACCTGGGGGTGCCGCAGTTGGGCTTCATCGCGGCGCTGGGCACATCGATAACCGGGGGCGTGCTGGGCGTGCTCTGGGGGATGAAGGTCGCCAGCGGCAACAACTGGCTGCCGTCCGGAGGCGAGGATGCACACCCGGCGACCATGGTCGTCGGCTTCCTCATCCCGGTGGCGCTTTCCATGGCGGAATGGGCGTTCTTCTTCCCACGGCCGCCGAAAGCGACGAGGGCGGGCCAGATCCAGATGGTCTTCCCATTCCTCGGCGGCGTCTGCCTGATGTTCGCGTTGCTGCTCGATATTGTGCCGCTGGCGCCGCTGGCCATCCTTTTGGAAGTGGTGGGCGTCGTCATTTTCTTCGTGCGGATGTTCCCGCATTTCCGGGCGCTCAATCTGTTTGAGGCGACGCCCGGGCGGCACGGGCTGATGAGCGCGCTCGCCATCGTGTTCGTGATCGGCCTGGCGCAGTTCTGGATCATCAAATATGAAGGCGACTTCGACCTGGTGCCGACGAACCAACTGCTCGGCCTGGACCACGCGCAGTTCATCGGCGGGATGACGAACGCGATATTCGCGATGCTGATGCTGGCGACGGTCCCGGGGGCGAAGGGCGGCCGCTGGGACCAGGTGGTGTTCTTGATGGTGAACGTGGGCATTATCGGCTTTGCGGCCGGGCTCTTGTTCGATGTGAAGATGCTGAAGCACACGTTCGTGCCGATCATGGGCATCGGGCTGTTGATCGGGCTGGGGCTGTACGCATACCGGCTGTTGCCGGAGCTGTTCGAATCCGAAGGCCGGGAAGAGCCGGGAGTGGCGGGCTCGCGGGCGTAGAGGACCGGCACGGCGGGAACCGGGGATGGCTGGCCGGTCATTCTGACTTTATACGCAGATAGTTGCCTATTGACACGCGCATCTATCTGCGTATTCTTTTGCCATGCGCAGAAAACCGGGAGCATTACTCCCCATCGAGGTGGCCCTCCTCCGGGCGGGGGTCGCGTTGTTCCACCAGGGCGAGCCTGAATTCCACGGGTACGCCATCGCACGGGCAGTTGCCGACGGTACGGAAAGCCGGCGGCTGACAGCCCACGGGACGCTCTACAGGGCGTTGGACCGCCTCGAAACGGCGGGGCTCCTGGAAAGCACCCTCGAAGACTCGGCTATTGCGGCGGCGGAGATGCGGCCACGGCGAAGGCTGTACCGGATCACCGCTGCAGCGGAGACGGCCCTTGCGGCCATCCCCGAGCCGAGAGCGGCGCCGCCGCACTCGCTGCGGAAAGGCGAGGCGACGGCATGAGCGCTATCCCTTACCGGCAGCAAGGGTTCGCAGCATCCGCCGTTCGCGCATGGGTACGCTTCTACACACTTGGCCTTCCGGAAGAGCATCGAGAACGCCGCTCCTTCCAGATCGAATCCGACCTCTGGGAGCACTGGCGCGACCGTGCTGAGTCGCAGTCGCCCCCGCTGTTGCTCTCCTGGGAAACCACCGACCGCGCGCTGCGCGGCATGGCCGCCGACATTCTCTGGCGGTTCCAGTTGGAGGGTCCGAAAGTGAGAATCCACGTCCCAATCGAACGGTTGGCAGGGGCCTTTGTGCTACTGCTGATCCTCGCGACCTTCTTGAGCCTTTCGGCCAACGGGTACGACACGGGCCGCGAGGGCTTCGCCGATGAGCTGGAGCGATTGGCCAGCATCAAGGGCTGGCAAACCGATGTCTACACGCTCCTCCAGGTAGGCGCCGGCCTCGGCATGATTCTGTCCGCAGCCGTATTTTTCCTGCAGTTACGCGAGCGCGCGCCCGCAACCGCGGTGGTGGCAGCGTTCCTCATGGCAAGCGCGGGCATCCTGACGATGGTCAGCGCCAGCGTGTACCTGTCCGCCGCCGACCTCGCTGACCAGTGGGCAGCGGACGGCCGCACAGAAAGCAGCCTGACCGCGGCCCGGGCGTTGACGCTGATGCTCTTTCCGCTTTCGATGGCCATCTTCGTCACGTTGGCAGGCGCGATGTACACACTCGCGGTCGCCGCTACGAGGCTCGAGCTCGTGAAGCACCCACTCCCGTGGCTCGCCGCGGGAAGCGCGACCCTTAGCCTGGCTACGCTCGGTGCGCTCGTCACCCAGTTCGAGACTGCCGAATGGCTCCTGGTTTCCGCCGCAATGGTCTCGATGCTCGTCTGGATGGCATCGACGGGTCTCCAGCTGCTGATCGGAGGTAGGGTAAAGCCGTCGAAAGCGGGAGCGCTACCGGACGCCATCTCCCCGGCGTCCTGACCGATTGGTCAGAGGCCGCTGCCGTGCGCGGAGACGTGCTCTAGCATGAGCGTGGTCATGGGTGTGCCGCTGGTCCAGAGCTGGTGGGGCGCACCCATCGGCCATCGCACAGACTGGCCATCGGCAAAGGGCGCGGTTTCGTGGCCGACGCGCACGAACCCGGCGCCTTCGATGCAGACGACATCAATCGCATGGGGTGCCGCGTGCAGGTCGATCGTGGCGTGCGGAGCAAAGCGCAGCATGATCGCGACGAGGCCGGGGCCCTGCATCAGGAGCCGGGCCTGCACGCCTTCACAGCCGTCACGTTCGACGGCGTACCACTCGGGGCGGGGGTTGGCGCCGAACTGCATTAGTCCGGCTTCTCGCGGCGACGGCCGCGCTGGCTCCGAGGATCGCCTGGCTCCTTGCGCGCGCGGCTGGGCATGACGCGGCGAGGCTCGTTCGCCAGCTTCGGGAAGTGTGGAGGCAGCGGCGCTTCGCCCTGGCCCTCCGCTTCTTGCCTCAGCACCAGGTCGATGAGCGGCTGTAGCGAAAAGGCCTGTGCATCGATGCCGGCGCCGGGGTCACCGATGGCGGCGTAGCGGGCCGGGACCGTCGCGATCGTGAAGTCTCTCAGTTCGATGGCAGGCAGCTCTTCCCAGGTGACGGGGCAGCTGACCTGCGCGTTGGGCGTTGGGCGGACGGAGTAGGCCGAGGCAACAGTCCGGTCACGCGCATTCTGGTTGTAGTCGATGAAGACGCCGTGGCGCTCTTCCTTCCACCATTTCGTGGTGGCGAGTTCAGGGACGCGGCGTTCAACCTCGCGTCCGAGCGCGAGCACGCAACGGCGGACCGCCTGGAACCCCCAGCGCCGTTCGATGCGGACGTTGATGTGGATGCCGCGCGAGCCCGATGTCTTGGGGTAGCTCACGTAGC
>JAGQHB010000031.1 GCA_020432045.1 Dehalococcoidia bacterium
GCAGTGGATGGGGCGGGCCGCGGTTCGCTAGGATCAATCCATGGACTCGGCAACGGTATTGGAACGTCTGCGAGAGATGGGCACCGAACAGAACCGAAAGGTTTATCCGCGCCATGGCCTCGGCAACGACGTGCTGGGCGTCAGCTTCGCGAACATCGGCAAGCTGCGGAAGGCAATCAAGAAGGACCAGGCAATCGCCGATGAGCTCTGGGAAACGGGAATCTTCGAGCCGCAGACGCTCGCGTGCATGGTCGCCGACGTGGCGGCGTTCGACGAGGCGAAGGTGGAACGATGGGCGCGAGAGGCTTCGAGCCACGGGGTCGCGGATGAAGTTGCGAAACAGATAGCCGTAAAGACGCCATGGGCTTTGACGTTGGCGCGAAAGTGGATTGCCTCGCACAACCCGTTGCTGCAGCGGGCAGGCTGGACGTCATACGCACTGCTGGCGATGTCAGACGAGATCCCGGACAAGGAACTCGCTTCTGCGATCGAAGTCATCGAGCACGATATTCACCACTCGGAGAACCGGACCAAGGAAGGGATGAACAACGCGCTCATCGCGATCGGCGGGAGCCGCGCGACACTGCGTAATGCGGCAGTGGCCGCCGCTGAGCGTATCGGGAAGGTGAAGGTGGACCACGGCCAGACGAACTGCAAGACGCCCTTCGCGGTGCCGTACATCGAGAAGATGTGGGCGCGGCGGGGTTAGGGGACGATCGGCCATCCGCGCACGGTGAGCCCCTCCTCCGCGTGGGCAGATGCACCCGACTTGGTCGCATGGATATGCTGGATGCGCGTGGCCGGGAACCCTGTGCCTCGAACCACGGAATCAGCAATAGCGGCAACCGCTGGCACCACGAGATTGTCGATGTCCGTCCGCGCCATTTCGGCGGGCCGCAAACTAAACTCCAAATCCAGCCCGACCGACTCAAACCGAGTGGATCCCAGCTCACCCGAAACGGCTTCGCGAATCGACGCCTTCCACTCCGCTTCGCCTCGCGTTATCCAGGGCCGAGGGCGCCCGTTCACGCGGGCCATGAACTCGTTCGCATGTGGCTGGCTGTGTTCGCCGGGTACCGATACAGCGATGGTTACGGCTGGCGCGGCCGCAGTGACCTTGGATGCCGTCAGCTCAACGATCCACCAGTCCTCGCGGTCCCATGGGCCGCGCTTGCTCGCGGCTTCTACATCAAACAGGACATGACTGAACCCGTCGATCGAGTGCTTCAATACGTTTTGCAGCGCTGTGCTTTCGAAACTTCGCCGGGGAAGTTCGAACATGAGGCTCAGGGCCACCGGTTCACGGAGAGGCTTACCATTCCATGATCGCCGAGCTTCCTCGACGATCTTTCACTTCCATGCTGTTGCCAAGGGGCCCGGAGCCGTCAGTCCAGCCGCCGGGCCGTCTACCCTTATGTTCAATCGCAATCCTTACCCACGGAACGCGTCCTTCACTTCGGCGTAGCGCTTGAGGCGCGTCAGCGCGTCGGATGCTTCGACCGGAGGGAGGACGAAGATTGCGCGGTCCACGCCCTGGCTGGCGAGCTGCTCGATGACCTCGGCGGAGGGGATGGCGCCAAACACGGAGATGTCGATATGACTGCGACCGGCTTCATTCGCGCGAGACTGGAGCGTGGCGATCTTTTCGCCGAAGTCGCTCTGGTTGCGGCCGTAGATAGGCATCCAGCCGTCGCCATAGTCGATGACGCGATCGAGTGTCCGGGGGCCGTCGCCACCGATCAGGATCGGCGGATAGGGCTTCTGCACCGGCTTCGGCCACGACCACATCGGGTCAAAGTTGACGAACTCGCCGTGATACTCCGCCTCGTCCTGGGTCCAGATCGCCTTCATGGCCTGCACCCGGTCCTTCATGATCTTCCAGCGAAGCGTTGGCTTCGTGCCGTGGTTCTCCATCTCCTCGTAGTTCCAGCCGCCGCCGATACCAAAGAGGACGCGGCCGCCGGAGAGATGGTCGACGCTCGCCACCTCTTTTGCGAGCGTGATCGGGTCGCGCTCGACGACAAGGCAGATGCCGGGGCCGACCTTCAGGTCCTTCGTCACGACAACGGCGGCCGCCATGGCGACGAACGGATCGAGGGTGTGCCAGTACTGCTCCGGCAGCTCGGCGCCGCCGCCCCAGGGGCTCTTGCGGCTCGTCGGGATATGGGTGTGCTCGGGAAAGAAGAGGGATTCGAAGCCGAGGTCTTCGCAGGCGCGCGCGAGTTCGTGCGCGGGGATGGCGTAGTCGGTGGGGAACATAGCGATACCGAATTTCAAGGGGAGCCTCCGGGCGCAAGAGCGCCGATATGCCCGGAAGCATAGCCTAACGGCGCACGGCATCGCCGCGCCTGATGACCCTTACTCCTTCGCCAACGCTCCCAGCACATCAAGCACGCGTTGGAGCGAGGCGCGCTCGTCGCCGGGGGCGAGAATCGGCATCGCGAGCAGTTCGCCGACGCCGTACTCAGCCTGCAGCGTGCTCAGCTTTTCGCGGACGGTGGCGGCGTTGCCGTTGATCACGATTGCGTCTGCCATGCGGTTGCTGAACTCTCCGTTGGCTGCCTCGGGGAAGCCGGCGTCCTGGAACATCTGCGAGTAGTAGGGCACGCGGGCGTAGAAGCTGACCTGCTTCTGGGCGCCGGCATAGAGCGCGTCCTTGTCCTCCGTGACCATCACCGGCACGTGCGCGACGAGCGGTGGCGCTTCGCGGCCAGCGGCGGCGGCGCCCTCGGCGATCGCGGGGACAGCGACATCGCGCAGGTAGGGAAGCGGACACATCCAACTTATGGCTCCATCCGCGAGTTCGCCGCAAACCTTGAAGCCGTTGTGACGCAGAGCGCTGGCCATGACCTTGACGCCTGTCGGCCCGGCGAGCTGGGCCTTTGCGGTGATGCGCTTGCCTTCGAAATCAACCTTCCCGTCGTAGAGCGCCGCCCGGAGGATGGTGAGGTACTCGCGCAGGTGTTCGAGAGGGCGGACGAACGGGATGCCGAAGCTGCCTTCGATGCCGGGCTTGTGGCTGGGGCCGACGCCGACACGGAGCCGCCCCGGCGCGAGTGAGTCGACAGCAACGGCGCCCTGCACAACAGCAAGCGGATGGCGCGGGAACGTCGGGATGATGGATGTACCGAAGAGGATTCGCTCAGCACGCATGGCCGCGGCGGCGAACACGGCGAGTGGGTCGGGCGCGACACCGCCACTCGTCATCCATGCGACATCGATGCCGGCCTTTTCGGCGGCAACGATACCATCGACGAGCCCGGCGGCATCGCGGGCGGTGACGTGGACACCAACTTTCATGTCTTTCATGTGTGTGCTCCTGTGTCTGCTTGTGGCGGAAGCCTAGGGAGTGCGGCGGGGTGGCGCCACCGGGTCGCTCCTGGCAGGGTCCATCAATCTCTGGCCATTGACGCCACGCGGGCAACTGATCGAACGTTGAGTGATGCGGTTTCGTTCAGTCGCATTCGTTGTGTTCGATGGCGTGCAGGGCCTCGATGTGTTCGGCCCGGCGGACGTGTTCTACTTCGCGAACTATCTCGCCTCGGTCGCCGGTGAGGCCGAACCACCGTATGCCGTCGAAATAGTCGCGCGGGAGGTTGGACCGGTGCGTACAGCCGCCGGGCCCGCGATCCACGCAGAACGCGCAGTTGGCGACCCGGCGCTCCGGCCGGATGTATTGCTAGTCGCCGGGGGCCTGACGGTCGGAGAGGCGGCCGCCGATGCGGAGTTCGTTCGCGACCTCGCGGCCCTCGTGGAACGAAGTGGAGAAGCGGGCTCGATCTGTAGCGGGGCACTCCTGCTGGCGGCGACTGGATTTCTCAACGGGCGGAGGGCGGCGACACACTGGGCCTCGGCCAACGACCTCGCGCGCCTGCACCCTGAGGTCATCGTTGAGCCGGACAGGATCTTCGTTCACGACGGGGCGTGGACCTCGGCCGGGGTGACCGCCGGGATCGATCTCGCGCTCCAGCTCGTCAGAAACCACCACGGCAGCGAGATGGCCATGGAGGCAGCGCGAAACTTGGTCGTCTACCTGCAGCGATCAGGCGGACAGCAGCAGGTCAGCACGCACCTCGCAGCCCAGCAATCGGCGAACCCGACGATTGCGGACCTGCTGGCGTACATCGCCGACCATCCGGATGCCGACCTCTCGATCGAAGCGCTGGCGGCGCACGTCAGCATGAGCGAGCGTAGCTTCCAGCGGCTATTCACGGCGGAAACAGGGCTGAGCCCTGGCCGCTACGTCGAGCGCTGCCGGATCGACGCAGCGCGAGCACTGCTGGAACAGACAGAGGATGGGCTTGCCGCCATTGGTGCTCGCTGCGGCTTCGCGAGCGCGGAGACATTCCTGCGCTCATTCAAGCGCATCGTCGGAGTGAACCCCACGGCGTACCGCCGCCGCTTCCCAAGGCTGCCCCTCGTTGAAATCGACGCGGTAGTCACCGGCCCCTAGCGTGGGCCGGAACGAACACGCCTCAGATTGGCGCGAATCATCAACGATTCGCCGTGGCAAACGGCGTCCAACGCGCACAGACTCCTCCCGTGGCATAGATCGTCAGTCGCGTAGTGAAACGGTGCGTCGATCAAGCCAAATCCGATAGCCGTAGAAAGGCAGGAACTCATGACGACGAAACAGCAGGCGGGCGGGATCGCGGCGATAGTCGCGGCAGCCACGTTCATCATCGGCATCGCGATGTTCGCGTCGCTGCTCATCGACTACACGTCCGGCAACCCAACGCCTGCGGAATCCGTCGCGTTCGTCGCGGATCACCAGGTCGCGCTCTACGTCTGGAACCTCGTCATCTTCATCATCTTCGGGCTGGCCCTTGTTCCGCTCGTGCTGGCGCTGCACGACCGGCTGAAGAGCGGAACTCCCGCGCTGGCGCAGGCGGGTGCGGCCTTCGGACTGATCTGGGCGGGCCTTGTGCTTGCCACGGGAATGATCACCAACATCGGGCTGGGGACCATCGCGGACCTTGCGAGCACGGACCCGGCACAGGCGGCATCGGTGTGGTCGGCACTCGATTCCGTCCAGAACGGGCTTGGCGGCGGCAACGAGATCGCGGGCGGTATCTGGGTTCTGCTCGTGAGCGTGGCAGCGCTCCGATCGGGAGCACTGCCGCGAGCACTGAACTACCTGGGCGCGGTGAGCGGGGCCGCCGGCCTTGTCACCGTGCTCCCGGGTCTCGAACCGGTTGGGATGGTCTTCGGTCTCGGACTGATTGCCTGGTTCGGCTGGGTTGGGGTGGTCATGGTGCGACAACCGGGAGCGTTCCGGGAAGAAGGCCGCGTTTCAGCAGCCCGACAGGCGGGCGAGCCCGCTTAGCGTCCGAAGGCCCAGGCCGGAACGAACAAGAACGGCCGGGAGCGTTTGCTCCCGGCCGTTTCGTCGTTCGCCTTGCGGGTGGCAGGCTTTTGCGCCCCTCACCCTGCCCTTCCCCCCCAGCGGGGGCGAGGGCTCAATGGTTCGAGCTACTCGATCTCGATGGTAGCGCCGGCTTCGGCAAGCTTCGCCTTGATCGACTCGGCCTCGTCCTTGGTGATGCCTTCCTTGACCTTGGTGGGAGCGGCTTCGACGAGGTCCTTGGCTTCTTTCAGTCCGAGACCGCTGACAACTTCGCGGATCGCCTTGATGACGTTGATCTTGTTGTCGCCGAAGGACTTGAGGACGACGTTGAATTCCGTCTTCTCTTCCTCGGCAGCTGCGGCGCCGCCACCGGCGGCAGGTGCGGCAGCCATCGCCATCATGGGCGCGGCGGCGGTGATGCCGAACTCTTCTTCGATCGCCTTGTTGAGGTCGCGAAGTTCGAGGATGGTCATGCCTTTGAGGATTTCGAGGACGTCTTCGACTTTAGCCATTTCTTTGAGTTCTCCTTGGTTCCGGGTCCGTGGTGGGGAGGCTGGTGCGGGCGCGGCCCGCCGGTGAGCCTAGGCGGCGTCACCTTCGAGCTGGTTCGCGCGCGCATCAACGAGCCCGGCGAAGTTGCGGACGCTGGCGGTGATGAGGCCTGCGAAGTTGTAGATCGGCGACTGGATCTTGCCGGCGAAGTCGGCGATCAGTTGCTCTTTTGATGGGAGCGTGGCGATATCATCGACACCGGCGCGGTCGACGATCTGTCCATCGATCCAGCCGGCGTTGATCGTCACATTCATGCGCCGGGTGCGGAAATGCTCTGTGAGCGCCTTTACCGGGGCGACCGGGTCGGCGAAGCCGATAGCGATAGCCGTTGGGCCGGTGAGCAGCCCCTTCATCTCCGGACGGCCGACTGCGTCGGCTGCCATCGAGGCAAGGGTGTTCTTGACGATCTTCACCTCGGCGCCGGTGGGCCGGAGCGCGCGCCGCAGCTCAGTGAGCTGGGCGACCGTGAGGCCACTGTAGTCGGCGCTGACAGCGACCGTTGCACGCCCGAGCGAGTCCGTGATCTCGGCGAGCATGGCGACCTTGCGAGGATTGGGCATGGCGCCTCCATGGGTATGCCTGGGGCCGGGAATCCCGGCCGGGGCGGCACCGAAAACGAAAATCCCTGCCACCGGGGCAGGGACGGGGCGGACACGGCGGCCTTAAAGCCGGCGTCCGGGTCACTGCCTCGGCAGGCGCCTTGCGGCTTATCCCTCCGCCCGAAAGCGGCTCACACAGGGACCTGCGGTCTTCGGCTGTTTGTTGTCGGCCCTTACCGTACGGCTAGCCGGGATTCGGAGCAATGGAACGGGGAGTGGAGTTCCGGCGCGAAGGATAAAGATCGGCGCACCGCGTCCTCGACCTCAAAGCTCAACGCACGTCGAAAGTCGCCAAACCCGCTACGCTCAGGATCATGAACGACCAAGAACGCGATGCTTTCCTTCGTCTCCCGCTGACCGCGGTGCTCAGCACCATCGACAACGCCGGCCGCATCCACTCCGTGCCGGTCTGGTTCCGGTGGGACGGCAAGGCTGCCCGGATCGTGACTGGCCGGACGTCAGCGAAGATGCCCAACATCGCCCGGACGGGCCGCGCAACGCTCTGCGTCGACCAGCGCGAAGGGTCGATGCGCTACGTGACGATGGAAGGGCCGGTAGAAGTGGTCGACCCGCTGACCAGGGAAGAACGGCTGGCACTGCGTTCGCAGTACCAGGACCCGGCGGAGGCCGAAAAGATCGTCGCGCGAGGCGGCCACGAAGAGATGGTGTTGCTGATCCTCCGGCCGGAGCGCTGGCTCACGATGGGTTAGGGAGTTGCCCAGCGAGCACGTTTGCGTTCGAAACAAGCAACTCGGGGATCGAATCGCGCCGGTCGCCGCGTGAGTTAATCGCTCGCGACATCGGCACCTCCTCCACCTCGAAGCTCTCGTACAGCGCGGAAATCGCCGGGTGGGCGGAATTCGAGAGCAGGGCGAAGACACCGCGCCGGGTGAGGTCGCGAAAGACAGCGGCCAATCGTTCCTGCTCAGGCCAGCCGAATCCATTGGCGGTGTATGCCGTGAACCGCGAGGTCGTGCTCAACGGAAAATAGGGCGGGTCCAGGTAGACGGCGTCGCCCGGTGCGGCGGCTGTGCACGCGGCCCCGAAATCGAGCGAACTCACGTCGGCGCTGGCGAGTGCGGCGGCACAGGCCCGGAGGTTGTCCTCATCCAGGATGCGCGGGCGCAGGTAACGGCCGTGGGGCACGTTGAAGCGGCCGGAGCGGTTGATGCGGTGGAGCCCGTTGTAACAGGTTCGGTTGAGGAAGATGAGGCGGGCAGCACGTCCGGCGGGATCGGCAGGCTCAGATGCGCGCACCGCGTAATAGAAGGCGGCGCGGCCAGCAGCATCTTCCCCAAGATAGTGGTCCGAGAGCGAACGCAGCCGGTCGAGAAGGGTATCAGTCTGGTCTCGAAGCACCCGGTAGGTCTCGGCAAGCGTCTCGTTCTGGTCGTTGATCCGCGCCTGGGAGCCGGGATGCACGTCGCCGAAGCGGAAGAAGACGGCGCCGCCACCAAGAAACGGTTCGTGATAGGCGCCGAAATCGCGGGGAAACCGGTCAAGCACCGCCTGCGCGAGCTTCGCCTTTCCGCCGGCCCATTTGAGGAATGGGGTTGCCACATGATCAATTCTACGCGGGCATCGATCCCGGGCCAGCCTCAACCGAGATGGTCTGAAGCACTTCTCTTCTTTCTATTGGTAGACGACGAACGAGGGTTGCGGCACGAGCGCATTCACATCAGCAGGCGACATGAGTCCGATGTCTTCATCGAAGAACAGCTTCATCCCGCCGAACTGTGCACCGTCGGCGGCGATGTAGCGGTTGTAGTTATCGATCTTCTGGCGCGGGTAGCCAAACCCGTCGGTGTCGATGAGCAGGTCGACTCCGGGGTACCAGCTGAGTTGCGGCTTGTCGCGGATCATCTGTGGCACAAACTGGTGGACCATGAGCATACGGTTCGCAAGACCGTGGGCGGCAATGTAATCGGACATGAGCGACTGGGCACGGTTGATGGCAGAGGCATCCATACCGCCGATGATCGCCCCTGGCGCGACGCCAGGTGGCATCGCCCATTCGGGATCCAGCGCCAGGTGCACGCGCGGGTTGGACAGGTACGGCAGGACATAGGCGAGTTCGATATCGATGGTTGAATGGCCCATCTGGATGTCGAGGATCACAAGGAAGTCGTTCCGCTCGGCCGCAGCGATCCATTCTTCGATGAGCGCGGACGGCATGCGGACCAGCCACGAGCCGTCGGCAGTCGCGCTGGCCTGGGCGACGGCAGCGATCAGGTGGTAGGCGCCGATGACGCCAATCGTGCCGTTCGCCGCGTCGAACTGGGCCGCGTACGCGCGAATGCGCTCCGCGGTGGTATCAGGGCCTGTTTCGCCAAGGACACCGAGGCCGGGAATGCCCGGATAGCCGTAGAACGCGACGATCTGGCAACCCCGCAACACGGAATCAGCGTCGGCGGGCGCACGAACAAAGCCATCTGGCGCGGGTGCTTCGTAGCAGCGCGCGAGCGGGTCCGGAGGAGGCGGCGGCGGGGTGGGGGTGGGCATCAGTCCGTCGTGAGCCACCTGCGGGACGGGGACACGGTAGGGATTTTCGGCATGCGCGAAGGATGCCCAGCCGAGCAACGCCCCGATCGTTAGTACCGCGACCGCGCCGGCGTACTCGAGTGAACCCATGCCTACCGTGCCTCGACCTGGAGCGTGGCCTTGAGCGAGCCTTCGACCACGTACGTGACGCCGTTGTACGTGATCTGTTCCGCCCCTGTGAAGCGAAGCGTGAACGTGAGGCGCCCGGCCTGCACGGTCCGGCTGACGCCCGGAGCGATCTCCGATGCGCTGAGCGAGATCACAGCGTCGGCCCCGGCGGCGTCGTTCACGAGGAACAGGATGTCCGGGAAGATGCCGACGTAACGGCCGTCGCGAGGCAGGTCATAGGCCTGCCCCTGCCATTTGTACCAGTAGGCGTAGCCAAGCGTATCCCCGGCAGCACTGCGGATCGTCACCGTGCTGCCGCGGCAACAGAACGGACCGATAGTGCCACCGTTGTTTGCAGTGGCGTCACCCGGCAGTGCGAATGATGCCTGTTGAAGGATCACGCTTCCGTTGGAGGGCGTGACCGCCGGCGTCGTCATCGCGGTGGCGGCAGCTGTCGCTGTCGACACGGCAGTGGTGGCCGGCGTTGCAGGCGGGGTCGCAACAGACGCTACAGCGGTGGGCGTGCGGCCTCCCTGGGTCGCCGCGGCAGTGGTGTCCTGCTGTATAGGAAAGGCGACCAGTTCCGGCTGGTTGTCCCGAAACCGGTCCATGAAAAACACGCCAGCCCCGGCGCCGGCAAAGGCAAGGACAACGCCCGCCAGGGCGAGAAGGGGCTCCCGCGAGTTGCGCCGCCGGTGCATGCCCGAACCGTAGCGGAGCCAGGGTGTCCGCGAAACCCCACGTGGCCGAGGCTACAGGCGCGAGAGACCCGCGCGGATCTTTTCGAACGGTGTCCCAGGCCGTGCGCTGAGCCGGGGCGGTGCACCGGCCGGGACGATGGCGACAGGTTCAGGCTGGACGGCGGCCTCGATCGCTGCCAGCGGCCTGGCCGACGATATTTCAGCGGGCGTCTCAGCACACGTGACGGCACCGCCGATGACAGGCTCTGGATGGTCCAAGGATCACACCTCCGGGAGGAATTGGGACGATGGTGGGCAGACGGAAAAGGAAGGGCCAAGGCACGCGTGACATGCTGGCCCGGCTGAAGGGCCGGTGCTAGCCTCGACGACAATGCGATCTCTCCGGATTCTGCTCGTCCCGGCGGCCATCGCGGCTGCCGTCTTCGTCTCAGCCTGTGGCGACGGGCCAGACCCGGTCTCCACGGCCACGGCCGCACCGACGGCCACGCCCGTGGCGCAGCGCCCGACAGCCATCCCGTCTCCCACGCTGCCGGATGGGTTCTTCGAAGCGATCTTGCCGGCGCACGGCGCCAAGGTGACGCAGGCATCCACTCGCACGCCGGACCCAAACAGGCCCGGCGGCGTGTGCTTCCAGGTGAACTTCAACGGGCTCGAAAAGAACACGCTCTGGTTCCGGATGGTGCTCGACGAAAAGGAAGTGACCGTGGAGAAGGGCTTCACCTGGGTCCTGCCGCAGGGAAGCGACACGACGCCGCCAGAGGGTGGCAAGGGGTGTTTCGCGCCTGCCGAAGGGTTCACGGTTGGCATCCATCACGTCGTGGTCGCGGTCCAGAATCCGGACAACCCACAGGAACCGACGCGCCAGTTCCTTGAATGGCAGTTCGAGGTGACGAAGTAGGGGTGTGCGCGCCGCGGCGTCCTATTCGAGCCTGCACTGCACTTCGATGGTCACGGCCTCCCCCGGGGCGCCAAGGTAGCGGCTGAGGCTCCAGCAGGGGGCATCCAGCGGGACGGTCGCGGGAGCAAGGTCAGCGAGGATCCGCGCCCAGATAGTGACCGGATCCGGCGAAACTGCGCCGCGGGCCAACGGCTGGGCGTCGCAAACGAGCACATAGGCGGCAGAGTCCGCCGATTCGGACACGGGGAGAAGGTGTTCGCGGATCGAGTTGCAGGTGCCGTCGCCACCGGAGTTGGGCTGCGGAAGGGTGATCTTCGCGAGGAGCAGAAGTTGGACGCCCAGCAGGTAGTAGGTGTCGCCGCCATCTGACGCGAAGTGAAGCCGGGAGAGGTCGCCGGTGCAGGTGAACGGCTTCGCGGCGACGGAACCGGCGGCCGCGGCGGGCACCATATCGCCCACGATTTCGATGCAGATGTCCGAAGCGGGGGTCACATCTGCGTAGAGCCAGACGGACGGGTCGCCGCGCAGTTCGGCCACCGGCTTCAGACCGCCCGCGAGCGGTGTTGGTGATGGCTGGACGGGTGGAAGCGGCGGCCCGAGCACTTCGAGCTTCGTGATGCCAGTTGCGTCGAAACAGCCGGGCGGAGCATCGAGCAGCACGTCGGTGGCATGGCCCACGAGTGTAAATCGAAGGTAGAACGGGCCCGGATCGCCGCACCAGTTGTACCAGGAGAAGCGGGCCACGGGGTCCAGGGCCGGGAGGTTAGCGGAGACGCTGGCGGACGCTCCGTTCGAGAGGATCGTCGTCACCGGCTCCCGCGCGGCAGAGAGGACTGTGAGCGAGATCGGGTCGGCGAGGTGGCATGGAGGCGGTGTTGGGTCACCCCAGAGCTGTGCATCAACGTCGATTTGGAGAAAGGCGCCACCCTGATAATAGGTCATCTTCGGAAAGAGCAAGATGCCAGCGCCCGCGTTGCACACGGGTAGCGAAGGCGACGGTGCGTCCGGGTCCAGCGCGCGAGCTTCGAAAAGGGCAGGCTTCGCGGCGCCCGTACATGGCGGGGCGGCGAACGAACCCGACTGGGTCGTCTTCGAAAGCAGCGTCACCGAGGCGCCGAGGGCGGCGGATTCGGCACACCAGTTGGACACCGTTGCCTCGGCGACCTGGACGCTCGTTGCTGATGATGCCGTGTAGTTGATGGAAACCGACGCGGGGTTGCCGTCCGCCGGCGCCAGGGCTGCGCCGTTCGCCAGTTCGAGGCGGATGGGGATGTCGAGCGAGAGGCGGCAGGCGCGGAGAAAGTCGACATACACCGCGAGATAGGTCTCCATGGGACGCTCGACCGCGCGCAGCGAGGGGATGACGTCGTCATCGGTGCAGGGCCTGACGGCCACGGCCGGAGATGGCGTAGCAGCCGGAGAAGCCACGGGCGTGGGGCTCGGCGCCGGAGATGCAGGTTCGTCGTCAGCATCGCCCAACAAGACGATCGCCGAGACAGCAGCGGTGGCGACGACCCCGGCCGCGAGTCCCGCCGTGAGGAGCCAGCGCGCCGTCATCATCCCGGCAAGGTCGCGCCAGGAGCGGCCTATCCGCGCAACCGGGCGCTGCTGGTGCCGCCACCACTCGGCAGCCTGTTCACGGCTCTCGAACCCCAGCTTCCCGAGGATCTCGCGGACGTGGTACTTGGCGCCGTCGAGACTGATCCCAAGGTCGTCCGCGATCTCCGCGTTGGTCTTCCCTGCAGCGATGAGGTTGAGCACCTCTTCCTGGCGGTCCGTGAGATCAAACCGGCGAGCACTCTGAAGGTGGGTCGGACGAGGCATGCATCCACGGTAGCCGCGACGAGTGGCGAGTTCACTACTCTATGCCATGCATATTGACCCGTGATGTCCGGCCTACGTCAGGGTCCTGGCGCGGCGCGCTTCGCCTTCTTCGCGGCGGCATCGGCTTCGATGGCAGCGATGCGTTCGTTGACGAGGGCCGGGATGAGATCCTCGGCAGGCAGCTCGCCGTGGGCGAAGCGGAGCGTACTGCCGCGCGTGGTGCCGTGGAGCGCCCAGTGGGCCTTCGCGCCGCCGAAGCTGATCAGCATCTTGCCGTCGTGTTTGTAATAAGGGATGCCGTAGTTGATGGACTCCGTGGCCGTGGGGTCCGCAGCGCGGACGCGGCGGCGCACCTCGGCGAGCGTAGCGTGCAGGGACTCCGGCTGCGCGGCGATGTAGGTATCGACGTCCATGCGCGGGAAGGTAGCGGCGGAGCTGCCGGGCGTCCAGTGAGGAGGCCTCAGCGCCAGATGAGCAACCATTACCGGTTCTTGACAAGAACGGATAGAAGCGCGCACCCCGCGCCTGCTACGATCGGTGACGTTATCCCACTCGAGGGCGAGCCGACCCCTGGTGGCGGGGCCCGGTCTCAAGGACAAGTCAAGGAGGACCGACGAAAGACAGGGGTATTTGCAAGTTTCTCCAGTGTCATATCAACAAAAAGGGACAAATAATCCAGAAACTATAGAAAGTACATTGCGAGAGTAAGCATTCCCGTCTTGGACGGGTATTTTAATAAGGAAGTATATAACAAATATGTATGCATGTCTGTTTGGTATAGTAATATCGCCAAAATAATAAATCTGCTTTGCACCGGGAACACCAGCTTCGGAAGCAATCAGAGAGCGACCTTCGACAACCGAATAGCCACAACAGACGTCCGGTGGGCACAACGATGCGAGATCTCGGCCACCGACGAACAAGAAGGAGGAGCCGAAGACACCTACGGGAATACGTCAACAACGCTTTCTCGGCCCGGCCGATGCGGCCAGCCGGAACCACTAATGGAGGAACTGACCTTGTCCGATAGCAATCCAAGCCACTCCGAAGACTGCCCCCGTTTTCAACGCGAGGTCGTAGACATCCTGTCCAACAGCTGGCCAGCCTACCGACTTCGCGACCGTCTCTGGGATCAATACCTGACCTTCCGCGAGCGGCTGACCCTCGCAGAATCCGTCCGACGGGTCGGCCGTCTTGTGCTTGAGTTCGGCTACCGCTCGTCCCAGACGGCCACCATCTTGGATCGTGATGACGAAGACACACGCGAGTGGGTGGAAGGGCCACAGGGTCGTGCCTTCGTCTCGGAACTTGAGCGCGCACGTTGGACACAATGCAGTCTGCTCGAACTCGACAAGCTGATCTTCGAGCAATTCGGGGCGCTCGCCAGAGAGAGCACTGACCGCCAAGCGCTTCAACTTGTTTGCCACGCGACGCTCTCATTCGTCCCGGGAGCCGGCCGCAATCTCGATGAGATCCTTGATGCCGACGAGGGACCGGTGGGCGACTGGGCTGTTGAGGAGTCAAACAAACTCTGGAAACACGTTTTCGGCGAGTCCACTCCGTTAGCAACTGTGAAGTAGATCCGGGTCGTGGCCGCTCAGCGCCAGGGGCGCTCGCTGACCACGATCGTCTTCCACTCCTCCACCACCTCCGCGAACGCTCCGGGCATGGCTTCGTGCAGTTGGTATTGGGCGGCCCGTGAGGCGGTGAGCAGCGCGGCACGGAATTCGTCACGGTCGCACGTAACGGTGGCGATCTCGGGTTCCGGCTCCCAGCCAAGCTGCTCGTTCAGGCGCGTGTTGATGTAGCCGATAGCCAGGTAGAGCCGGGAGCCATCGTCAAGAAGTGCGTAGCGGAGCGGGCTGAGCCCGAGCGTGGCGGTGAAGCCGCCATCTTCGGCGAGCGCTGTGAGCTGCGATTCGGGTTCGAGCGCGAGCGAGACGAGGCTCACCAGTGGAAGCTCATCGAACGGGATGAGTTCATGGCCATCGACCGTAAACTGCACCGTGGTGAGCAGGAGGAACTGCATCGCGTAGGCGTAGCCGAGGCGGCCGCGCAGCTGGCCCAACGGCGTGTCACGGAATTGGTACCAGCTTTCGGCAGACGGGCGCGGGAAGCTGATCTCGACGGTCACGGCGATGCCCGGATGGAAGCTACGTAAACCGCACGATCGGCGTCGTCCGGCCCCAGAGTTCTTCGAGGCGGTAGTACGCGCGCTTCTCGGGCGAAAAGAGGTGGACGATGATGTCGCCGAAGTCGAGCAGCACCCAGCCACTATCCCGCTTGCCTTCCTGGCGGCGGAGGTCGTGGCCGGCGGCTTTCAGGTCGCGTTCCAGGTGTTCGGCAAGCGCGTTAAAGTGGAGAGGCGACTGAGCGGTCGCGACGACGAAATAGTCCGTGAACGAGGACGTCTTCGAGATGTCCAGCATGGCGATATCGAGCGCCTGGCGATCTGAGAGAATGTCTACGGCCCGGTTGGCCAGGGCTTCAGGATCCAGCAGCGAGAGACCTCCGGGGGTGGCGTTCGACGCCCAACCCGACCAACAGGAAGCGTAACACAGTGACAAAAGGGCGCGTCGTGGTGGGCATGTCGGGCGGAGTTGATAGCTCCGTTGCGGCGGCATTGCTCGTGGAGCAGGGGTACGAGGTTATCGGCGTCACCATGCGCCTCTGGACCGAAGAGCGGCCGGACGAGCTGAAAGGCCACCAGCAGTGCTGCAGCGTGGAGGACATCGACGATGCGCGGCGCGTGGCCGGGCAGCTTGGCATCCGCCATTACGTGATGAACTTTGAACAGGAGTTCCGCGAGACCGTGGTCGACCGCTTCGTGAGCGAGTACGCGGCCGGGCGGACGCCGAACCCGTGCGTACGCTGCAACGAGCACATCAAGTACCGGGCCCTGCTAGAACGGCTGCCGGCACTCGACGCCGACTACATGGCCACCGGCCACTACGCGCGCGTTGAACATGGCGCGGACGGCGCCGCACATCGCCTGTTGCGTGCAGCGGACGACGCCAAGGATCAGAGTTATGTGCTGTACATGCTCGGGCAAGAACAGCTCGGACGGCTGCTGCTGCCCATCGGCGGGCTGGCCAAGGGGCAGGTGCGCGAGGAAGCGCGGCGGCTCGGGCTGGATGTCGCGGAAAAGCCCGATAGCGTCGAGATCTGTTTCGTGCCGGGGAACGACTACCGCGCCTTCGTCCGCGACCGCAACGAATCGCCAGCAGGAGAGCTACAGGACAGCGACGGCACGGTGCTGGGCGAACACGAGGGTGTGCTGGGATTCACGCTCGGTCAGCGTAAGGGGCTGGGCATCGCGGTCGGCGAACCACGCTTCGTCACGGCGATCGACCCGGAGCGGGCAATCGTGACCATCGGCCCGGAAGAGGACCTCTTCACTGACACGCTGACGTTCGACGAAGCCGCCTGGGTCACGGGCTCGCCGCCGGCGGCAGGGACGCGTGTCGAGGGGAAGGCACGGTACAAGGCGACGCCTGCGGCGGCAACGGTCGTGGAAACAGCGGACGGACGCGGCACGCTGCGCTTTGAGCGGCGGCAGCGCGCGCTCACCCCCGGGCAGGCACTGGCCATCTACTCCGGCGAGGAAGTGCTCGGCGGCGGCACGATCGAGCGCTCGTGGCGGGCAGACAGCTGAGGCAGAAGCGCCCCGGTGTTGCGCTTCCTGTACGCTCGAATCCGTGAGCAACGACTTCACCTGCACAAACTGTGGCGACCCGTTCACCATTTCTGCGACGGCTCGTGCGAAGTATCCGAACTGGACGCCGTCCACCTGTTTGAAGTGCCGCGGCACGCGCGTCTCGGAGAGCCCGGCAGCAACGCAGTCCAAGACCGCCCCGAAGGCGAGACGCCCCGGCGGCACCGTGACGCGTGAGCTGAACCTGCCGGTCGCCGAGATCCTCGATCGGTTCACCGAGGGACCGGATACGGGCGTCTTCACCGACGGCTCATGCGCGGGCAACCCTGGCCCCGGTGGCTGGGGCGCCGTCTGGGTTGAAGGCGGCAAGATCATCGCCGAGAAGCATGGCAACGACCCCGCGACGACCAACAACCGCATGGAGTTGATGGCGATGATCGCCGGGCTGGAGATGCTGGCGCCCGAGGACGAGATCACCATCTATTCGGACAGCCAGCTCGTCGTGAACACGCTGACGAAGTGGGCGGCTGGCTGGGAGAAGCGGGGATGGGAGCGCAAGGAAGGCCCCGTGAAAAACCTTGAGCTGGTCCAGAAAGCATGGGCGCTGGTGAAACAACGGCCGAAGGCACGGTTGGAATGGATCCGCGCGCACGATGGCTCGCGCTGGAACGAATACGCGGATGCGCTGAGCACGGCGTACCTGCGCGAGGTGGTCTGAGTTGCAGCGGCATTTCACGGTCACGGGCTTCGTCTCCGCGGACGGCAAGACGGCGCTCCACTGGCACAAGTTCGGGATGTGGTTGCCGCCGGGCGGGCATATCGAAGCGGACGAGGACCCGGTGCAGGCCACGCTGCGAGAGGTACTGGAAGAGACGGGACTGGAAGTAGAACTCGTGCCCTCGGAGGCACCGTTCCCTTATCAGTCGCCGCCGCAACTGCCGCCACCGGCGACCATCGGCGTGTTCGAGATTCCGTCGGATGGCTCGCTGAAGGAGCCGCATCAGCACATCGACTTCATCTACTTCACGCGGCCACGTGCGCTTGCGCTGCCGGAAACGGATGGCTGGTGCTGGGTGGACGCGGCAACCCTGCGGGATAACGTGCCACTGGCGCCGCCGTCCGGGGGCAACCCGGTCTACATCGCGGACGATGTGCGGGAGCTTGGGCTGGCAGCGATCGCGGCGGTGGGTTAGGCCGCCTATCCGCCCTGGATGCTGACCATGAATTCGAGCGTATCGCCGTCCTTGAGTGCGGTGGTTTGGTCGGCCTGCGAATCGTTAATCACGACCATCACGGCCTCGGCGTCGGCTTCGTTGAAGCCTTCGGCGGTGAAGACGGCGAGTGGGGTAAGCCCGGCTTTCCAGTCGACCGTGGTCGTCGGCTGCTTCGACTTCGTGCGCTTGATAAGCGTGGGGAACCACTTCACTTCGACGGCCATGGACTGCTCCTCGGGCAGGGTTGTGCTCCGATCTTAGCGTGTCCGGGAGCCGCAGTGGCTGACACAGGCAACGGCATCCAGAAGCGACGCCCGGTCAGGAATCGAGCCAGCTGACGTCGCCGTGCAGGTCCGGGTCGTGCTCCTTCGCCGCGAACACCTCGTATTCGGCCCTGGAAAGATCAATCGTTGTCGTGGCGCCGTGGCCGGGCCAGATGGTGGTGTTGCCGGGGAGTGTGTAGAGCCGCGAGGTGATCGACTCAAGTTCCTGCTTGAGCAGAGCATTGCTGCCAGAACGGCCCGGACCGCCGGGAAAGAGCGTGTCACCGACGAAGGCATGGGCACCGGTCACGAAGGTCGTGCTGCCGGGGGTGTGGCCCGGGTTGTGGATAGCGCGGAATGCGAGGGAGCCCATCTTCACCGTTTCACCGTGGGCTACGGCCGTGTCGCGGTGCCCCTCGGCAAGGTTCGTCTCTTCAGCGCCGGCGTACACATGGCAGCCGTATTTCTGTTTAAGACCATCGATACCTGGCGTGTGGTCGAAATGGGAGTGGGTGAGTAGGATCGCCTTCGGCTGCACCCCTGCCTCTTCGGCGACGGCGATCAGTTCCTCTGCGGTGCCCGGCGCATCGACAAATGCGGACTCGCCGGTGGCCCGGTCAACAACGATGTAGATATTGTTTCCGAACCCCACGGGGCCGGCCGAGATAATCGAAAGATCCCCGTCATCGTGGCGCTGCATGGCATCTCCTCCTGCTGTACATGGGCTAGCGTAGCGACCGCTGGCAGCCATTGCGACCCATACACCAGCCGCTGAAAGCGGCTGCAAGAGCCCAAAGCGGCAATAGAAATGGTGAATCGGTCATGTGACGACAGGCCGTATCGAGTGTCCGCCCGGTTGCATCTACACGGATGGCCGATGCTATAGTCGAACATTCGGACGTAGCGGGGTGCCTGTTTCGGCAGGGCGTCCGGGTGTGTATTGTCATGCCCCACCCCGATCCTGAGTCGAGAAGGACGGCCAACGGTTTGACCGAACCGCTCCAAATAGGCCAATTCGCGATCGTGGACCACGAGCCCGTGGAACGCGGCCCGAACGCCGGAACTTTCCAGGGCAAGGGGCCCGCGGGCGAGCGAGCGGAGCTCTACCTGCTTGCGGAAGGCACGACGCCCGCCGGCGAATCGTTCGCCGGTCATGTGATCTCGAGTGCGGGCCAGCGATGGCAAACGCTCGACATCAGTGTGACCGGTGCGCTTCGCGACGTGTTCGCCGAAGCGGATGGCAGCCTCCGCGAATGGAACCGCAAGAGCATCGCGCAGCACCGTGTCCGTATCGGCCTGACGGCGATCGCGCGCAAGGCCGGCCAGACGATCCTCGCCCAGGCCGGGCCATCGGTGGTGTTCCACTGGATGCCCGAAGGCGTGCAGGTGTACGCACCCGATGAGGAGTTTGCGACGCCGCTTGGCATGAACGAAAAGGCCGAGCCGCAGCTGCGCCGGATCGACGTCCGCACGGGTGACCGGCTGCTGCTGATCTCGACCGCTGCCCTGTCCGAGATGGATGACAACATCGTCGCCGGGATCCTTGGACTGCCGGCCGACACGGTGCTGCCTAATCTATTCCGGCGCGTGCGCAGTCTGCGCGATGTGACCGCACTGCTCCTCGCCGGCGAATCTGGCGCCCAGTCGATGCTGCCGCCGGGTGAGAGCGACGGGGTCATCGGCGGGGGAGCGGACGGGACGGAGCGTGGCGGCGAAGCGCGGCCCGGATTTCAGCCGAGTCTGTTTATCAGCGACCGGGCTGAGGACGATGTCGCCGTTGCCCGCCGCCAGATCATGGCCGTCACGGAGCGACTGCGAGCCCGGGAAGCGGTCCAGCCATCGCTTGCCACGAGCAGCGCCGTCCCGGCGCCGTTGCGGCGCGCAGCCGGTGGTGAAGAGTTCCGGGGCTACATCGAAACGCGAACGTCCGCCTCCGTTGGCGCAGGGACAATGACGCCGGGCCGGTACCTCGCGGTCCAGGCCGAGCCTCCCAAGTCCGAACACACTGGCAGCCGCCGGGAAGCAAGTTTCTCCCGGAGCCTTTCGCGACGGCGGGCAGCGGCGCCGCCAGTTCGCCCCGTAAGTGACGCACCTCTTGCAGCGGAGATGGCGGCCGACCGCATCGCATCACAGCAGCCGGTGGCACTCTCGTCCACGGGTGTCGAGTCGCTGGTCAGCGACGGTGGAGCGGCGATGGAGACGACGCCGCTCGTAAAGGTCCGCTCGTCTTCCGGTGGCCGCTGGCGCCCGGATGGACCACTTTCGCGCCGCGAGCTGATCCCGGCGGGGAGCCTGCCGCCGACCTGGATGATCATCGCCGCCGGACTGGCCGTGCTGCTGGTGGTCGTTGGGTTCATCGCCGGACCACGGCTCATCGGCCGGAGCGACGACGAACGGTTTATCTCGCTGGTGAACGATGCCGAGCGGAACCTCGCCTCTGCGAGGGCTCTCCAGGACCCGGCACAGCGCCGCGAAGCACTCACAGCAGCGCAGGCACAGCTCCTCGAAGCGCGCGGCCTCGCCCCGGAATCGACAGAGGTGAGCCGCCTCCTGTTGGAAGTAACCGACGGACTGAATCAGCTCGACGGGGTTCGGGCGCCGGCCAAAGTGGAAGCTATTGCCGATCTCCGCCAGTTTGGCGAGCGGCCGCTGACCCCGGACACGATCGTTGCCGGCGGGGGCCAGCTGTTCCTGCTCGATGGGAGCGGGGAGCAGGTGGTTGAAGTCGCACTTGATGGCGGTGCAACCCGCTCCGTCTACAAGACCGACGCAAGCCTCGGACAGGGGCGGCCTATCGCGATCGCCTACTACGAAACATCGGATGTGGGGGCGCCGGCGCTCCTCGTGGCCGACGCAAACAAAAAACTCTGGCTGGTGAGCGATCGCGAGGCACGACAGCTGCCCTTCGCCGTCACCGGCGGTGTGACGGACATCGCCACGCGCGGCCAGGAACTGTTCGTACTCGATGCGAGCGCGAAGGCGGTGTTCCGGATGGCGCCGAGCGACGGCGGCTTCGTGAGCCCCTCGAAGGTCGCCGAAGGCGACGATCTGACGAATGCGGCGCGGCTCACGATCGATGGCGACGAGATCTTTACGTCTGACAAGGACGGAACAATCCACCGCTTCGCCGGGAAGCTTGCGCTGACGATGTCAACGGCAGGAATCGACAAGCCGTTGACCGCCGCGCGGCGGGCCTCGCCGGTCGGCGAGGATGGCGAGGTCGCAGTGCTCGACCCGGCGAACGACCGGATCGTGGTCTTGCGCCGCGACGGCACCTTTGCCTACCAGTACCGGCATGCGGATTTCGCGGCGAGTGCCGCGATGGCCATCGATAGCGGCGTCGTTTACCTGTTCAGCGGCGGCTATTTACGGCAGGTAACACTGACCACGGACTAGGCCACCAAACCTTCACGCGGCGGAGATGACGCACACGCGAAACGGTGCAATACTGCCGGAAGCTACCATGACATCGATCGAATCCGCAGGAATGCAAGATTTGGCAGGTTTGCCAGCGGGCCAGGTGAACCGCCACCGCCTCGTGCGCTGGTTGTTCGCAGGCCTCGGCTTCCTACTCACGGGTATCGGCATCCTGGGCATGATCCTCCCATTGCTGCCCACGACGGTATTCCTCCTGGGTGCGGCCGGGTGCTTCGCCAAGGCCTCTCCGGGCGCCTACAAGTGGCTCACGACAAACCGCCTGTTTGGCAGCTACCTTCGAAACTACCGCGAGCACAAGGGTGCGACGCTCGGCACGAAGATCTTTTCGATCTCGACCCTCTGGGTTGGACTCGGGTTTTCAGGGTTCGTCATCGGCCCGGTGTGGTGGGTCGACCTGGTGCTGGGCGCGGTTGCGGTCGGTGTCACGTGGCATCTGGTCAGCCTGAAGACACTCCCCCGTTCGTAGCGGCCTGTTGGGCGCGACCCACGCTGCCGATCCTTTGAACATGGCCTCATTCTGGAAGCACGCCGTCCGCACGCCGATGCTTGGCATCACCGTCGCATTTATCGCGCTGGGTTGGTGGGGCGCACTGGATTGGGGCCCGGCACTGTCAGCCGCCACGATTGCCGCGCTCATAGCCAAGGCCGCAGACTCGTTCGCACGACGCTACGACGAGGACGACGAGCCGCCCGCGATCATCACGGATCTCCCCTCGACGCCTTCCTACCGGCAGTACGAAAACAAGTACGACCGCGCCGCGTAGCCCGTATCCATCGTCCTGGCCAGCCAGCACACCGAATCTCCGGTACAACGATACGTGCACTGTCACGTCCTGGCGGACCGGCGGCCAATAGACTGCGCCGATGGCCACATTCAGGGTCCGCCCGCTCATCCCCGATGATGCATCGTCCGCGGACGACGCCGTGCGGGAGGCGTTTGAAGGGCTGGAGACTGACTTTCCCGGCTGCGAGGAAGCGCTCGCTCGCGGGCTGCTTTTGCTAACGCAGACCGGCTCGCGCGTGCTCATCGCGGAAGATGCCGCAGGCTTCGCTGGCGTCGTCCGCTGGTGGGATGACGACGGCATCGCCTGGTTCGACCTGCTGACGGCCGCTGCCGTATGGGCAGGCCTCGCCCTGCTGCGGGAAGTCGAGCGATCGGCACAGGAACAGGGATTGCGGCTGGTGCGCGTACATATCCCCGAAGATGGTGCGCTGGAGGGCTACTTCTGGCGCGCCGGCTACCGCGAGGTTGGCCGTGAGGGCGGTCAGCTGTTGCTCGAACGCCGACTGCCGCTGCTCACCGTGCGGGCGCAGCGCCGGGCCGACGCGGCCGGAATCGCGGCGCTCACGGGCGCCGACCCGTGGCCATTCGAACAGGGCGCGCGGCCGGGCTGGTTCGTCCTGGCAGACGGCGAGCGGATCTGCGGGACCGCGGCCGTACGCGAGGTCTCGCCCGGCATGGCGCTGGTCCATTCCATCGAATTGGACGAGGCACACCGGGGCCGCGGTATCGAAACCTGGATGCTCGAACGGGCGGCCGAATGGGCGGAGACACACGGGGCGTTCGCGGTGGAAACGGAATCAGCGATCATCCCGGACGCGCTTGAGCGTGACCTGGAAGACCGCGGCTGGTTCCGAGAAGGCGAGCGGTACGTGCGGAGGGCGGTGGGGGGGCCCGTCGAAGGGGACGGCCCCGACCGTCCCTTCGGCAACGACGAGTGGTGAGCCTAGTTTGAGTCCTCTTCTATCGGGCCTCGGGTCTGCCGCATCCAGACCTCCTGTACGTCATTCAGGTTTGCGTTGAGACATTCGTACATCTTCGTCCCGAACCGCTGAGCCTCCTCGGTGGTCGATCCGGCCGTGTAGCCGATGGTGGCGCCTTCTCCGGGCGCGGAGCCACGGGTCACCGTGGCCTCGAGCCCAGCTGCCGTCATGCATGCCTGGAATGCAGCGATTGCCTGATCATACTCCGCCGGCGTAACCACGCCGTCGGCGAGGGCGATGGCCTGCGCACCCGTGGCTCGCTGCTGAAAGTCCGCGGTCGTGGCCGGCCGCGCCCCGTCCTCCGCGAAGCCCGGGACGATTGCAGCCACCGCTCCAGCGGTCGCGACGATCCCGGCTGCCGCGGAAAGAACGAACATTCGGCGATTGCGTTTCATCATCACTGTCCCTTCTTACGGATACGCGTGGGTTTCCATGGGACCGCTCTGGCTACCGCCGTTCTTGAGATAGTGGTAGCCGTAGATGCTGTTCGTCCAGTAGTTGTACAAGACGGCAGGGCCTTGATTGGTTCCCGGAGCATAGGCTTCATTGTGGTACGAATGCCAGGCGGAGTCGGAGCCCCAGAACCAACCATCGACGACGAACGTGTACGAGCACGTTCCAGAATTCTTCCAGGTCGCAGCGATGTTATTGTGCGGTCCACTTTGTATGATCGAGTACCCGTGGAATGAGCAGCCATTCCATGTCGAGTCGCCCTCAGCTGGATTCGCGGCCCGGGCAATGCCGAACGACATGACGAAGACCGCGAGGAGCCCCGCAGCGATCAATCTGCCGGGGCTGGGACGAGGGGACCAGATTGCGTTCATTGATCGAGACCTCCACCGAGGTGGACGCCTGTGGCAAAGTAGCGTCCTTGGGTGAGGTGCCCTCCTTTCTCCGAGGGACACAGGGTCGCGCAGGGAGATGTGTCATCTCCCTGCGCGACAAATCGATGAGGATTTGTAATCCCTCCGTAAAACGCGCCCTAACGCTTCTTCTGGAAGAACTTGCCGAGCAGCCCGCCGAGGCCTGACTGCTTTGGCGCCGCCTTCGCGGACGTTGAAGCGGTGGTGCTGCCGCCAGCGAGCCCGCCGAGCAGGTCGCCGAGGCCACCGGGGAGTTGCAGGCCACCACCGCCGCCGGAACCACCGCCGAGCATGCCCATGAGGTCGCCGATATCGAGGCCGCCGCCGGACTTCTGCCTTCCGAGGTAGCCCATGACGAGCGGGGCAAGCATTTTCAGGAGCTCGCCGCCCTGCATGTTGTCGAGGCCGCCGAGGGACGACACCTGCGACTGCACAGCCGGGGTCTGCCCGCCAAAGACATGACCGAGAATCTTCTCGCCCTGGCGCTCTTCATAGGCGTCGAAGTAGTGGTCGTCATCCAGGACGGAGCCGTCGTGGTCTTTGTCGAGGGCGCTCGCGAGCGAAGCTGCGCCCTGCGGCTCCTTCGCGTTGCGGGCGAGTCCGGCGAGGATGGCGGGAATCGCCGTCGTCGCAGCGGAGCTGGCCTTGTCAGGCGGGACGCCGAGCTTTCCGGCGATCTGGTCCATCGCGCCGCGGCTTTGCAGCTGTTCCATCAACGAATCAACAAGTGATGTCATACATACCTCCGCTCCAGTATCGGCTGGACGGAGGTGCGGGGCTACCGCGCCTGTGCTTGCACGCCGACGAGCCCGTGTTGGTACGCGAGGATCGCGGCCTGGGTGCGGTCCCGGACTTCGAGCTTCGAAAGCACGCGTTTGACGTGCGTCTTCACGGTTCCCTCGCTCACGACGAATGCCTCGGCGATCTCTGCATTGGAATAGCCCGAAGCGAGGAACAGCAGTACCTCGCGTTCGCGCGGCGTGAGGTCGCGAAGGCCTGCATAGCTCCAGCGCACATCGGCAGCCGCCCCCATTTCGGGAGCAGCAGTGATTGTCTCGACGGGAGCCAGCACCGGCGCAACGCGCGACTCGGGTTCGGACACGACTGCTTCGTCCATCGGCGTGCCGGGGGAAGGCGGAGGCTGCGGCGGGTCACTGACGGGCGACGATGGGACGGAGCGCGCTCGCGAGGCCAGCATGAACCGCGCCCAGGTGGTGTGAAGCTTCGAAGCGCCCTTGATGACGTAAGCCACGAGCAGCCAGAGCACGAGGCCAACGGGGACGAGCGCGAGCGCTTCCAGCGGCGTTTCTATTACCCATTCGCGCGATGTCCCATCGAAGAGTGACAGTTCGCCGCTGAAAAGGACGATCGCCGGGGCGGCAATGAGGCTGCCGGCGACCGCGCCACCAACGACCAGGACGATGAATGCCGCGAGGCCGATGGGGAACTGGAGGAACAAATACGCGATCCCGGTCCAGGTCGTGGGGTCGATAAGCCGTAGCTTGATGCGCTCACGGAAGCTCAGGACGCCTTCTAGCCGGAACGGTGGACGCCGAAGTGGTTGGCCGGAAACGAAGCGGACGAGCAGCGCTTCGACATCGGCGAGCCAACGGCAGATAAAGACCGTCGCGAGCAGGATGGGCGGCCCGACGAACGTCCAGACCAGGGCGCCACCGACGCTGACGGTGGTCACAAGGAAGACGAAGTAGCCCAGGCCGAGCGGGAACATCAGTCCGAGGTGTGCGGCGCGGAGAAAGGTCCGCGGGTCGACTGCCGGCCAGACCAGGCGCGAAAGCAGCGGGCGGCGGGACGGAAACGGCGCTGTCGTCATTGCGTGTGTCATGGCGAAACAATGCCTCGCCCGGCGGGACAGCACGTCCCCCAGAGGGGGTATTTTGCCCGATCTTTGGAGTGAGGGCCTCTCAGGTGCTACGGATCCTGCGAGTCGTCCGCGAATCCACGGGCGCCGTGGACATCGAACTTCATACTGTAGACCTTCTGCAGGCCAGCGATGACCTCGAGGTCGCGTTTGCCGTGGGGACTCGCACACCACTCGCCCTCTTGCCCGGGCAGCGGTTCGAAGGAATGCCAGACGATATTTTCGAGGAGCGCGGCGAGGCTGGTGCCTTTGAATTCGGCCAGGCCTTTGAGCACCTGGACGGTCGTCTTCTCCATGCGGACTCCGAGCTGGACGCGTTCGACGGGACGGGTTTCTGACGGTTCGGGCATAGCAGGTAACCTGATCACTTGTTACCAGGTTACCTTGTCACCGTTATCGAGCTACGTCTACTCCCGTTCCCAGAACGCGCCGGCGGCACCTCGGCGGACGAGCTCGGCGCGGAAGTCGAGCATCGCGGTATACGTCGGGATCACGAAGATGCGAGCGCCCGAGGGTGTGTCGCGGAGGATGGCATCGAGGAGCGCGGCCGGGTCGGCGACGGTGGCGCTGGACTCGGGCCAGCCGGCGTACTTGAGGCGGAGGGCCATGTCGGGGCCGCGGTCACCGCCAGCCCAGCAACGACCGACGTGCCCGGCGAGCAGTTCGTAGTCGACGTCCCACGTCCAGGAGACGTCCTGTCCGTCGGCGAAGCGGTCGTTTAAGAGGACAGCGACATTCACGTTGCCATCCGGCGCTTCGCGCGCCACCGTCGCCAGCAACCGCAGGACCTCGTTCGCTCCGGCGGGATTCTTGGTGAGGAGGAGCCGGACGTCGCGGCCGTCGACGCGGACGGCCTCCTGGCGGCCAAACGCTGGGGCGACGGCGGCGACCCCCTGGCGGATTGCTTCGGACGGCAGGCCAAGGACGCGCGCGAGGCCGATCGCGGCGAGTGCGTTGTAGACGTTATACGTGCCGCTCAGTGGCATGGTCAGTTCGCCAATGCCGGGCACGTCGAAGGATGCGGAATCGAGCGCGAGGCGTACGTTGGTGCCAGCGGTGTCGGGCGCCGGACGGGTACGCCCGCAGCCTGGGCAGGCCCAGATGCCGGCGTGGGCGAAGTAGCGCCGCTCGTACGTGAACGTGCTCCCGCAGCGGCGGCACCAGCGGGCATCGAACGCGCCGGCCGAGGTCGTGGCGAACGCTTCGTCATCGAGGCCGAACCAGTGCACGGGGCCGGCCCAGTCGAGCGCCAGCTCGGCGACGGAAGGGTCGTCGGCGTTGAGGATGAGCGTCGCGTCACGGGGAGCGGCGGCAAGTGCTTCGCGCCACATCGCGGCTACGGTGTCGACCTCGCCGTAGCGGTCGAGCTGGTCGCGGAAAAGGTTCGTGAACGCGAGTGCGCGAGGGGCGACGGCGGCCGTGGCTGCGGGCATCGTCGCTTCGTCGACTTCGAGCAGGAGGAGGCGGTCATGGTGCGGAGCGCGGATGCCGCGATCGAGAAGGAGGGTGCTGCCGATACCGCGCATGAGGTTCGAGCCTTCGCGGTTGTGGAGGAACGGCACGTTCGACGCCTCGAGGATGCTGGCGAGCGCCCGGCTGGCAGTGGTCTTGCCGTTCGTGCCGGTGACCGTGACCGCCCCGCGGCCGAAGCGAAGTGCGAGCTTTCGGACGACGGCGGGGTCGACGCGCTCCGCGACAAGGCCGGGCAGCGCCGTACCGCCGCCACGCCGCAACAGGCGCGATGCTCGGGCGGCGGACCTGCCCGCGACGACGGCAGCAGCGAGCCGTATGTCCACCGTGGGAGGGTAGCGCACGGCAGGTTTGTGATTTCTGGACATTGCGGTGGCACAGGACGCGCGCGCGACTATCCTCGGGCCATGCGCCTTGCAGTCCTGGCAGCGTCGCTCTTTGCACTCGCCGTGGTCGTGGCCGGATGCGGGCGCGGCGGCGGCGAGAGCGCGCTCAATGCGCCGCGCGGTGTTTCGCTTTCCCCCGACGGGGTGACGATGCTCGTGGTGGATGCGGGGACGGGCAAGGACGACGGCAAGGTCGTATCGTTCCCGGTCCCGGCCGCGGGCAAGACGGGCGACTTTAAGCCCGTGGGAACGAAAGTCGTCTTCAAGGACCTGCCCTCCCAGAAGATGAAAGATGAGGGTTATGCGACGGTCGCGGGCCCGAGCGCGGCGGCGATGGCCCCGGATGGCGTCGTGTGCGTGGTGATCGGTGAGGGTGGCGAGTCGCAGCCGGGCGAACTGCGCTGCACCGACGGTCTCAAGGTGGACCTCACAGCAGTCGAACGCGACCGCAACCCGGACAAGGGTCCGGTGGTGAGCGACCCTTTTGGGATCGCTGCCGACGCGGACGGCGGCTGGTTCGTGAGCGACCTGCGGGCGAACAGCGTGTTGTTCATCGATCGCGCCGGGGAAGTGACGGTGGTGGCAGTGTTTAAGGATATCGAAGGGCTGCCCTCGAACGGCCAGCCCGCGGGCGTTTACGCGATCCAGGGTCAGCGCGGGTCGCCGGTCGTCGGTGTGGCGTTGTACGGCGGCGCGTTGGCCGGTTTCTCGCCGGCGCTCCAGCAACCACCCGTCGTGCAGCAGATGGACGGGCGGGCAATCGCGCTCCAGGACGACGGGGCGGAAACTCTGGCCCTGCTCTGGAGCGACTCTTCAGGAGCACCCGGCACCGGCTCGGTGTTCAACATGACACTCGGGCTCACCGTGGCCCAGAAGCTGAACCGGCCAAGCGGATTCGTGAAGCTGCCTGACGGACGGTTGCTGATCAGCTACGAACGGACGGGAAAGCTGGAGATCGTGGGGAAGCCCCGCTGATCTGTCCCGCTGACGCGCCCGGCGCTACCCTACCGGCCATGGGAATGCTCGACGGCAAGACGGCACTGATCTTCGGGGTCGCGAACGACCATTCAATCGCATGGGGCATCGCGGAGGCGTTTCAGCGCGAGGGGGCTACGGTGGGCTTCTCTTACGCCGGTGAGAACCTTGAAAAGCGTGTGCGGCCGCTGGCAGAAAGCCTCGGATCGGACTTCATCGAAGAGTGCGACGTGGCCTCAGACGAGGCAATAGAAAAGGTGATGGCGAAGGCGAAGGCCCGCTACGGGACGATCGACATCCTCATCCACTCGGTCGCATTTGCCAGCCGCGAAGACCTGATGGGGCGCTTCGTCGATACGAGCCGGGCCGGTTTCCTGCTGGCGCACGACATTTCGGTCTATTCACTGATCGGGTTGACGCGGGCGGCTCTACCGATCATGAACAAGGGCGGGAGCGTGCTGGCGCTGACCTACTACGGCGCCGAAAAAGTCGTGCCGAAGTACCGTGTAATGGGGGTCGCCAAGGCGGCCCTTGAGGCAACCGTGAAGTACCTCGCCAACGACCTCGGGCCGGATGGTATCCGTGTGAACGCGGTAAGTGCTGGGCCGATCCGCACACTGGCAGCCTCCGGCATCGGCGGGTTCCGCACCTACCAGAAGGCGTTCGCGGAGATGGCGCCGCTGCGGATGAACGTGACGAAGGAAGACGTGGCAAACACTGCCGCATTCCTCTGCAGCGACCTTTCGCGCGCGACGACAGGAGAGATCGTCCACGTCGATGCGGGCTACAACATCCTGGGAGTGCCGGAGACGGACGAAGAGTAGGCTGCCGTGAGCGCGCCGTTCCGCATCGTGGCGTACGACCGCTCAGCCCACGGCGACGGGCCCTGGCACGTGGTGAAGACAGTCTTCGACGAGTACGGCTTCCCCTTCGACGAAAACGACTACGACGCGGACGTGCTCCATCCGGACGTCTATTACTCAGGCGAGCGCAATGCGTTCATGGTCGCGGAGATCGATGGCACGGTGGTGGGCTGCGTGGGGCTGACGGACGAAGGCGAGGGCGTGTTCGAGCTTCACCGGCTCTATGTGATTGCCGGGACTCGGAAGCATGGACTGGGGCAAGCACTGGTGCAGCTCGTGATCGACGCGGTCCGAAAGCGTGGAGGCCACCGCATCGTGCTGTTCAGTGACATCGCCTTCGATGACGCGCACCGCCTGTACACGCGTATGGGCTTTCGCTGTAACCGTTTCCGCTACGCCCCGGACCCGTGGCAAAGCCGCGAATGGGGCTTCGTGCTCGACCTTGCGTAGGTCAGCGGCGACCGTGGCCGTTATGGTCCTCTCTGTAGCCATGGCAGGCTGCCGGGAGGCGGCGGCACCATTTCCGAAGGAGACAGGCTGCATCGTTCAACGCGTGGCCGACGGCGACACAATCACGGTCAGCGGCTGCATGGAGTCGCGCGTGCGGTTGCTGCTGGTCGATGCGCCGGAAGTCGCGCAGGGCGGCGGCGAGGCCGAGTGTTACGGTGTCGAGTCCCAGGCGTACCTGCGGTCGAGGCTCCCGGTTGGGACGATCGTGCAGCTGGAACGTGGCGTGCGCGACCGCGACCGGTTCGATCGGGCGTTGCGCTACGTGTAGCTCGGAGACGAGCTGCTCAACGAAACGCTCGTGCGCGAGGGCTATGCGGTGCGTTACCGGGATGCGGAAGACACGGCATACCGGACGCGTATTTCAGAAGCGGAAGACGAGGCGAGAAAAGCCAGGCGCGGACTCTGGAGCGCGTGCCCCTGAGGCCCAGAACCCGGCAACCGGTATCATCGGGGCACAGAGGAGGGATTCATGGAAGCCTATCGAATCCAGATGTTTCTCCATATCGTCGCGGTGGTCGTCGCGTTTGGCATCACGTTCGCGTTCCCATTCATGATCGCGTTCGCCGAAAAGAACGGCGTCGCTGCGACCCGATTCGCACTGAAGTTCACGGACCGCGTGGACAAGATGGTGGTCACACCGGGCGCCGTCATCGTAGGTCTGCTCGGGGTCGGCCTGATCTTCGACGACAACACCGGTTACAAAGACGACTTCCCCATCTGGCTGGTGGTCGCGATCGTCTGGTATGTGGGCGCAATCGGTGTCTCGCAGACGATCATGCGGAGCAACACGCGGGCCTCGATCCGGGCACTGGAAGGTGTGCCGGACGGCGCCGAGCTCCCGGTTGCGTACCGGGCGCTGGCGAAGCAGGCAAGCATGATCGGCGGGCTGCTCGGCCTCTCAGTCGTCGGGATTACGTTCATGATGGTCTGGGGTTCGCGCGGGGGTTTCTAAGCCCTGCGGTGGCAGCAGCTTCCTCCGGCGCGTAGGCTCTGCCCACTGACCGGAGGAAATCGAGCCATGGCGAAACAAGTCCACTTCGGGGTAACGATCCCGCAGATCAAGCGCACCTGGGAAGAAGCAAAGGCCGCTTCCATCGAATTCGAAGCGATGGGCTATGACTCGCTCTGGGTGTGCGACCACCTGTATGGGCCGCAGTCCCCGAGCATCCCGATCCTGGAAGCGTGGTCCGAGCTGGCGGCCGTCGCGGCCATCACCTCGAAGGTCGAGCTTGGCACGCTGGTTACGCCCGCGGGCATGCGCAACCCGGCGCATCTCGGCAAGATCATCGCCACGGTCGACAATATCGCTGGCGGGCGCGTCATCGCGGGCCTCGGTGGCGGCTGGATGACGCGGGAGTTTACGGACTTCGGCGTGCCGTTTCTGCCGACGGGCCAACGGCTCGGACAGCTTCGCGAGACCGTGGAACTGTTGAAGCGGATGTGGGACCCGGCAGAGGGCGAAGTCACCTACGAAGGCAAGTACATCAATGTGCAGAACGTAGTGACTGAGCCGAAGCCACCACGGCGCGTGCCGATCCTGATCGGTGGATCGGGCGAAAACGTGACTCTGAAGCTCGTGGCGCAACATGCCGACTGGTGGAACAACAGCGCCGGCAACCAGGGCAACCTCGAACGCAAGGTCGGCGTGCTACGCCAGCATTGCGAGTCGATCGGCCGCGACCCGGAGGAGATTACGGTCAGCCAGCAGTGCCTCGTGACGATTGCGCCGGATGACGCGGCGGCAGGCCCGATGATCGATACGGCGAAGAAGATTTTTGGCGGGCACATGGGCGACCCGACAGGCCCACTTGCAATCGCCGGCAGCCCGGAGCGAGTGAAGGAGCAGATCCAGAAGCACATCGACCTGGGCTGTACCGCCTTCGTCATGGAGTTCTTCGGGCGCGACACGAAGACGCCTGCGCAGCTGTTCGCGGACAAGGTGCTGCCGGCGTTCAAGTAGCCGGGGTTCCCTATCGGCCGTGGCCCTACAATCAGGCGGATGGCATCAGCCGGACCGCCAACCAGCCCTGAAGGGCCGCGCGCCGACCGCCTGACGCTTGAGGCTGTGGCGATCATCGCGCTCGCCGCGGTGGCGCTGTTTGTCATGGCGGACGCTATCGAGACCGTGCGCAGCCTTCACACGGTGCTGCCCTACTGGAATGGCTGGGCACCGGTCATCGAGTGGGACGAACTGAAGTCCGGCAGCTTTACGGCTGCCGATTGGTTCGGGCAGCACAATGAGCACCGGCCGGCATTTGCGCGGCTGTTCTACTTCCTCGATATCGCGGCCTTTGGCGGCCGGAACATCGTTCAGGGGCCACTGGCGTTGCTGCTCCAGTTCTCCATAGCGGGCCTGCTCGCGACCGCATCGCTGCTCCTCTTTCGACGGCGCGAAAGCTGGCCCGCGATCGTGTCCGTGTGTGCGATCGCGGCGGTGGCACTCCAGTTCTCGATGGCCCAGGTCGAGAATTTCGTCCTGCCGTTCAACCTGCACTGGATCCTGGGCTATTCCGCCGCTGCCTGGTCGCTCGCATGCGCGGCGGCCGTCCCCGCGCGCGCGGGATGGCGCCGCCGGGCGCTGCTTGGCGCGGCGCTTCTGCTCGCGGTCTGCGCCCAGTTCAGCGTTGCGTACGCCGTGATGGTATGGCCGGCGATGTTCGGTATGGGCCTCCTCCTGCGAATCCGGAAGGTCGAACTGGCGGCTATCGCAGCAACCGGGTTGGCAGTGACAGCCGGCTACTACGCCACCTATGACGCGCCGAGCGGTCTTGGAAGCCCGAGCAATCTCGTGACGCAGCCGCTCGACACCGTCGCGTTCCTCCTCAGCGTGCTCGGCGACCCGTTCCAGCCCGTTGCCGGGACACCGCTGGCACGGATCGCCGGATTCTTCGGCATCCTCGCTGCCGCGTGGCTCCTGGCTGACATGCGCCTGAGGCCCCGTGCATATGGCGCCGCGGGCGCGTTTCTCGTAGCCGAGATGGCGTTCGTGCTACTCGCGACGATATTCATCACGGTGTTGCACGCACCGGACGGTGCGGCAGGGGCCGAAGCACCGCACTATGCGGTTGGGCCAGCAGCGTTCTGGACCTGCCTGCTCTTACTGTCCTGGCACGTGGCACTCCGCCGCGTTCGGGGGCCAGTGGCGATGCGCCTGCCGCAAATGGCCGCGGCCGTCCTCGTGCTCATCGCCGCCGCGACTCCGTGGCAATCGGTGGAGCCGTGGCGCGAACAGCTCACGGGCCTGCGGCCGACGGCCGACGCGATGCGTGCCGGTGTGTACGACGACACGGCGCTCGCACGGATCTATCCAGCAGCGCGCGTCGACGAAATCGGTCCGCTGATCGAGATCCTGAAGAAGCGCCATCTCTCCGTGTTCCACGGCGCCAACGATTCCGAGGTCATCGGACGCCCACTGGAGGATGTGTTCTTCGTCTCGCCGGGGTCGTGTGCCGGGTTCTTCGACAGCGTGCTTGACGCTCATTCTGGCGCGGGAGCCGGCGTTTCGGGGTGGGCGTGGGACCGGGTAAACAAGCAAACGGTGGCGAAGGTTGTCATCGCCGGCGCCGACGGGACACTTATCGGCCTCGCAACGACTTCGACACCGAGGCCGGATGTGGTCGTGGGCGCCCCGGAAGTGAAGTCCGCGGATAGCGGTTGGTTCGGGTATAGCCGGGTCTCGGCAGGCGAGGCGACTGCCTACGCAATCCTGCCCGGCGGTGTCGCGTGTCCACTCGAAGGGACACAGGTGGTAGCACCGGAGAACGCCACTTCCCGTTGAAACCAGCGGCGGGACGCTCGACCGGGTTTCCGGCCAGACAACAGCCAGACGTACAACGCCCCCGTGCCGGGTGTAGCACGGGGGCGCTGTTGAGGGGAATGGCGTTTTCAGCCGGCGGTGCTAGTAGTCCTCAGGAGGAGGCGGCGCCGCCATCGGCGGCTGCGGGATCTCCGCAACCAGTGCTTCGGTGGTGAGCACCAGGGCACTAATCGAGACTGCGTTCTCGAGGGCGCTGCGGCTCACTTTGACAGGGTCGACGATGCCGAGTTCAAACATGTCGCCCCAGACATCCTTGTCCGCATCCCAGCCGTGATTCGGATTCTCAAGACGGCGGACGCGGTTGACAATGACCATGCCCTCCAGCCCCGCGTTTTCAGCGATGAGCTTGGTCGGCTCCTCGAGCGACTCCGAAACCAGGCGGATGCCAAACTTCTCGTCTTCGTTCGTGGTTTCCTGCTCAAGCTTCGCCAGTGCAGCCTGGGCGCGGATGAAGGAGACGCCGCCACCGGGGACAACACCCTCGTCGACGGCTGCGCGGGTGGCGCTGAGGGCGTCCTCAACGCGCATCTTCTTCTCTTTGAGCTCGACCTCGGTCGCGGCGCCAACCTTGATGACGGCAACGCCGCCGGCCAGCTTGGCAAGCCGCTCCTGGAGCTTCTCACGGTCGAAGTCGCTGCCCGAATCATCGACCTGTGCCTTGATCTGCTTGATCCGGGCCTGGATCGCTTCATCGGTGCCGTGGCCTTCGATGATGGTGGTGTCGTCCTTGCTGGAAACGATGCGGCGGGCACGGCCGAGGTCGGCGATCGTCGCATTTTCGAGCTTGAGTCCGATGTCCTCGGTGATAAGCGTGCCACCGGTGAGGATGGCCATGTCTTCGAGCATTGCCTTGCGGCGATCGCCGAAGCTGGGAGCCTTCACGCAAAGGATGTTCACCGTGCCGCGCATCTTGTTCACCACGAGGGTAGCAAGCGCCTCACCGTCTACATCGTCGCAGACGATGACCACGTCCTTCGTCACCTGGAGGACTTTCTCCAGGAGGGGAAGCACGTCCTGTACAGCGGAGAGCTTGCGATCCGTGATGATGATGTGCGGGTTTTCAATGACCGCTTCCATGCGGTCGGTGTTCGTCACGAAGTAGGGTGAGACGTAGCCGCGGTCGAGCTGGAGGCCGTCAACGAACTCCGTTTCGAACTTGACGCCGCGGGACTCTTCGACGGTGATAACGCCGTCCTTGCCCACCTTCTCCATCACATCGGCGATCAACTCACCGATTTCGCGGTCGTTGGCGGAGATGCCGGCGACATGTGCGATCTGTTCCTTCGTGAGCACAGGGCGGGCCTGGGAGCGAAGGTCGGCAACAGCGGTGATGAGTGCCTTTTCAATGCCGCGCTTTACAGCCAGCGGGCTGGCGCCAGAGGTGACGACCTTCATGCCGCCACGGACAAGCGCCTGAGCGATGACGGTGGCCGTCGTGGTGCCGTCACCGGCGACATCGTTGGTACGAGTCGCGACCTGCTTGGCGAGCTGTGCGCCCATGTTTTCGAACGGGTCGTCCAGCTCGATCTCACGGGCGACGGTGACGCCGTCCTTGGTGATGACGGGTGCGCCGTAGTTCTTGGCGATGACGACGTTGCGTCCGCGCGGGCCAAGCGTCACCTTGACCGCGTCGGCGAGGGCATCGACGCCCTCTTTCAGCTGCCGGCGCGCAGCCTCGTCGAAGAGCAGTTGCTTGGCAACCATAGTGAGTTCCTCTCGGGCTGGGGGGACGGGCGCCACGGGCGAGACAGGGACCCGAAGGCCCCCGTCCCGGCGCGGCACAAACGTCCGCGGGTGCTCTAGACGACGAGCTTGGCGAGGATGTCTTTCTCGTTCAGGACGATGAATTCATCGCCGTCGAGCTTGATTTCCGTGCCGGTGTACTTGGCGTAGAGGATGCGATCACCGACGGCGACATCGATGACGATGCGCTTGCCGTTGTCATCGAGACGGCCGGGGCCGACAGCCATAACTTCGCCCTGCTGGGGCTTTTCCTTGACGGTGTCGGGGATGACGAGGCCGCTCGCGGTCATCTCTTCCTGCTTGAGGGGCGTGATGACGATGCGGTCGGCGAGCGGGATGAGCTTGGTCTTTGCCTTGGCGGCGGTCTTTGCAGCCATAGTTCGGTAAATCCTCCAAAGGGTGGCTGGGGTTTAGCAAGGGGATGTTAGCACTCTCTCTGTGAGAGTGCTAGTGGCCTAGCAGTGATCAGGTGAGATTGCTAACCGCCTACCCGCGCTCGCCCGCGGCCAGGTCGTCGTGCAGCAGGCAATCGCCCAGCGCGGCCGAGGTGACATCCGTGGCGGCGACCCACCCCATCACTGGCGAACTGATGTAGTACCAGCCTTCGCCCTGGCCACCATCGACCGCGAACGAACCCGGCTTCGTCAGCACGAACGCCTCGGCACGAAGCACTACCAGCCGGGCGACGCTGCCAGTCGACGATGAAAGGGCTGCCGGCCCCGCGAATACCGCGGCCGGGCCGGCAGCACTACAGGCGAGCAGGTCCGCGGGGAGCGCATCTGGCACCTCGGACTGCTGCTGCGTGCCGAACCAGAACGCCCACTCGCCTGCAAGATCGCGCCCCATGTAGAAGCGGAATCCACCGCCATCGAGCGACCCCGCCGTGAAGCGAAGGAGACCGGACGCCGCCTGTTGCGCGGCACTCTGGAGCGAGATGCAGAGGCCCTTCGGGGGGTTCGCAGCTTCGCAGGCGGCACGCGCCAGCACATCGAGATGGACGGCACCGAGCTGTTGTTCGGCGGCGGAGATGGCGGCTGGGGCCCCGGGCCCGCCGGTCGAGGGCGTCACAACGGCGGGAGCGGGCGTGGCGCTCGCGGTAGGAGAGAGCGTGGCCGTGGGTGTCTCGATACGCTGCGTCGTCGTCACCGGCGCGGCGGGACTCTGCGGTGCGCTGGTTGGAGTGGGCGTCGCCGGTTCGCTGCCAGCACCGCCACAGGCGGTCGCAGCCAGCGACAGGAAAAGGACAAAGGCCGCCACGCCGGGTTTCCGGCGTGGCGGCCTTCGAAGATTCACCGGCAGAACGCCGTTATTCGACAAGGAACTCACTGGCGACCCAGCCTTCGATGCCCGCTTCGGTGCGGACAAAGACCCAGGCGTAGCCGTCGGTGTAGATGCTATCCGGAAGCGTGACCCGGACCGGGGTCCCGGCAGCCAGGCAGGTGATGATGCTGCCGCCAAGGCCAGCCGCGGTCCGCATGCGGAGGCAGCCGCCGCTGTAGTCGACGTGGATCCAGCGGTCGAGGACGGAATCCCCTGAGGAGGACTCGGGTGCTGCAGCGACAGCTGCTGGTGCCTCTGCAATCGGCGCAAGGGCGGCGGGCGCTGATGCAGCGGCGGCCTGCGAAACCTGGAGGAAGTCAGCCGCTACCCAGCCAGTACCACGCGCCGTATCGACCGGCACCCATGTGTAGCCGTCAGCGACGACAGAATCGCCGGTGATGCTGACCGCCGAGCCAGCGGGGATACAGCCCACGCGGCTGGCGGAGAGACCGGGCGCCGAACGGAGATTCAGGCAGTCACCGCCGGTAGCGACCGTCGCGGGCGTCCCCTCGGCAAGCTTGAACGAGACGGGCGTATCGCCCACGGAACCGCCGGGGAACCGGTAGATATGCACCTGGAGCCCGTTCCGGGCGGCGGCGGCGTACGGATCGTAGTTCGGACGGAGGCTGACCCACTCGTCCCAGTTCTGGTTGGAGTCGATCGAGTCGAAGCGGCCGCCACCGAGGTTCTTGAGGATGATGGCAGTGTGGAGGCCGGGATATGAACCCCAGCCGGGGCTCGCATCAGAGGCAATCTGGATAACGTCGCCGGCGGCAGCTTCGTCGGCAGAGACCTCGACAGCGCCAGCGTTGAAATAGCTCTGGCGATAGCCAGGCCCTGTGATGCGGATGCCGGTGGCTTCCGCGACGACCTGTTGCATGAACGTCCAGCACTGGCCGCCATGGCTATCGAGGTGGCGGAGCGCGGCGTCGGCGATGGGGCTGCCCGTGCCCTCGGCGCGTGCGGGGGTGGGCGAAGAAATGAGCGTAAGGGTCATGATCGCGGCTGCCACGAGCGTCAGAGCGATCCGGTTTTGTGCGGTGAAACCCGTCACAAGCACCTCCCGGCCAACAAGGCCGTGACCGAGGGTATGGGCATCCCGTGCTTGTAAACGACCCGAATCGGCCAACTTTTCGTAAACTGTGTGTAAACTCGTCGAGATTTATGGAAAGACCACGGGGACTGGTAACCGGCAGGGAGAGTTCCCGTGGCTCTTGTGGCGGTGCCGAACCTGGCCCGGCGATACTTTGCATCATGCTGACCATCACGTACGACGCCAGAGTCGATGCTGCCTACGTTTACCTGGGTGAGCGCGGCGGCTTCGGGTTCACGGAGACGTGTGAAGAGTCGGGAACCTTTTCCATCGTTATCGATTACACGGCGGCGGGGCGGATCATCGGCATCGAGATCCTCGACGCAGGCTACTTGTTCCCCTCAGAACTCGTTGAGAAGCTGCGGGCAGTCCGTGGCCATCGCGAAGTCAGTGGACCCGACGTGGGCATCACGACCGCTGTCCGTGGCGGGACGTTTCGGATCAACCTTGGCCCCTATGCCCAGGCGATGAACCGCAGCCGATGCAACAGCAGGAAGCCATCCGACGCCGTGGAGTTCCTATGGGCTGACAGGCGGCTGGTCGCAATCGTCGTCTGGGGCTACGAACCATCGCCGTGCCTCAGCGGTTAACGTCGACCGGTGCCGCTGCTGAGCGGCCGGCTATCGCCCGAACGTTGAAGCGAGGGCCTGCCATGTTCGAGCGACCGCAGCTCCGTAACGGGTTCGAGTGCCTTTCGGCGGCTCTACTGGTGCTTGTGGCCCTTGCCGCTGCCCTCGTGGCGCAATGGCTGGTCCTGATTGGGATAGCCGGGGCACTCGTCATCCTGTTCACCGTCTCGCCGCGGGGTGGGCGGCACCACGACCCAAGCAAGGCACGCGCCACCAGGCGCACCACCGGGACGGCACTGTTGCTGGCGGGTGTGTTCCTGGCTAGAGCGTTTCAACAGTGGGGACCTGCCGGAACGGGGCTGGTCATCGCAGGGCTTTTGCTCGCTCGGCCTTGCAGCGACGGCGGGTGGATGGCGCCAGGCTTGAGGGCGAACTGGACTGGCTACGCGCTCATGGCAGGCGGCCTCGGGCTCTGGGCCCTCAACGTCATGCTGATCGGGACGTGAGCCGCGACCCACTACCGGAACACGTAGCTCTGTTCGCGGAATGACAGGTACACGCCCGCGCCGATGATCACGTGGTCGATCACGTCGATGCCGAGGAGCTTGCCCGCCGCCGCCAGCTCGCGCGTCACGGTGAGGTCCGCGGGGCTGGGGCGCGGGTCGCCGGATGGATGGTTGTGGACCAGGAGGATGGAGATCGCCTCGTTGACGATCGCTTCGCGGAATACATCGATGGAACGCGCGGGCACGGAATTCACGGCGCCATGCACTCGCGCGGGAGCACCCAGCATCCGCCCGCGTGTGTCGAGCGCGATGACGTAGAGCTCTTCCTTCGTCTTGCCGATGTAACGCCCGGCGAAGTGGGCGAAGACGGCCTCGGGCGAACGCATCATCGGACGCGCCTCCGGGCCGAGCTGCTGCATCCGCCGCCCCAGTTCGATCGCGGCAGCGAGCTGCGCCGCGCGCGCCGGGCCGAGCCCGCGGGCACGCTGTAACGCCTTGGTATCCGCGCGGACGAGGCCGGGCAGGCCGCCCTGGTCGGCCAGCAGGGAGCGCGCCACCTCGACAACGTTTTGCCCGGCAATGCCGGAGCCGAGAAGGATGGCAATCAGGTCGGCGTCGCTGAGCGTATCCGGGCCGTGCTGGAGCAGCCGCTCTCGCGGGCGGTCGCCGGTCGCCATCTCACGCATGGTGCGATAGGCGGGGGCGCCTTCACCATCGGACACGGCAGCGCCTAGAACTCGGGCCGGACGGCGCGGCTGCGGGGCTGAATCGGCTCCTCGGGCTGCGGCGGCGGGCCGTCCTGCTCTTCCGGCTCGACCGGCTCGGGCGGCGTTTCCCTCCGGATGGCGAGCACGACGCCGGAATGGCGGTAGAGGCGCAGGGTGACGACATCGCCCGCGATGATGTCGCCGAGCGTCTCCTGGTCTCCGCGATAAATGTTGCGCCCGACACGGATATACCAGCTCTTGATCACGAAGGAATCGCGCTTGGTCCACTTGCGGGCGACGGTCCCCGAAACCTCCGTCGGACCACGGCGCAGGTCGCGGACCGCACCGAGGGCCGGGACGAGGAACACGATGCTAAAGAAGGTGAGCACACCGGTAAGGAACCAGGTGCCGCCATGTTCTGGCCCGGTTATCCGGTCGTACGTGAAGTAGACCAGTGCACAGACGGTCGCGAGGAACACCGGGCCCCAGAGCACGGCGTTGCGCACCAGCGACCGTTTCACGGCCCGTTCGCGCGCGGGATTGATCTGGAGAGGGGCTTCATCCGCCATGGGGAGATTCTACCCGGCCCGCGTTCAGGGCGCGGGAATGACGATTTCCTGGCCGATCTGGATGTCCTCGGTCAGGCCCGGGTTTGCGGCAATGAGAGCAGCCACCGTGACTCCGTTCGCGGCAGCGATGCCCGAGAGGCTGTCACCGGGCTGGACCCTGTACGTCTGCTGACCCCTGGGCGTCGCGGTTGGGCTCCCGAATACGGTTCCGGTGGCCGCAACCGGCGTGGCGCCTGCCGGGGTCGTTCCTCCGGGAACGGTTCCGCCGCGCGGCGTGGGCGTGGCCGTCGGCTGCAGCTGCGGCGTGGCCGTTGGCAGCACGCGTACCGCATCCTGCGAGCTGCGGGACTGTGGCGGGCTGATCACCAGGTAGATGGTCACGGCGACGGCGACGGCGAGCGCGAAAACGGCGCCGCGAAAGACGAATGGCGATGGCGTTGCGGCTTCGGGTGAAAGGCAGCGGAGGCAGACATCCTCGCCGTGTTCGGCACAGTAGAGTCGGCCACAGGTGTGGCATTCTTCCTGTGCCGGCTTCGTGCAGTAGTGGCAGCGTGCCTCGGCCATGCCTCGAAGGTACAGGCATCGGTGTACAAGGAACAGAACGGGTGCACGCGGGAGATGGACCGATGGATAGCATCGTCGAAGTTGTCGCGAACGGAAGGCAGGTCGTGCTGCGCCCGTTCCGGTACGAAGACGCTGACTACGCACGCATGGTCCGCTGGCTGAGCGACCCGCGCGTACTCGAGTGGTACGAAGGCCGGGACAACCCGTTCGACCTGGCGATGGTCCTGGCCGAGTTCGGACCGGTGGGCGAACATGCCCGCGACGGCGTGCTGCAAACGATCATCGAACGTGACGGGGAATCGATCGGCTACGTCCAGTATTACCCGGTCGGGGCCTGGGCAGCCGGCTACGAGATCGAGGATGCCACGGACACGTGGGCTATCGACCTCTTCATCGGCGAGCCCGAATACTGGAGCGGCGGGATCGGCGGCGCGCTGCTCGCGGCGCTGATTGCGCACCTGTTCAAGAAGGAAAACGCGATGCGCGTCCTCATCGACCCGCGGGTCGTGAACGAGCGCGGGATACGCGCCTATGAAAAAGCCGGGTTCCGCAAGGTGAAGGTGCTGCGAGACCACGAGCTGCATGAAGGGCGGAAGTGGGACAACTGGCTGATGGAGGCACTTGCGCCGCAGCCAAAGCGCCAGCGTCAGGCCGGCACGTAGAGTCTCCGTCCCCGCACCCGGTTGCGGCGGCCGTACTGGTGCAGGAGCTGGCGAAACGCCGTTAGCCGTGCTCGCGCATATCCCGCAAACCGCTCCGATGCCACGCCGACGTTGGTCAGCGCATCCGCGACCTCTGAGGATTCGGCGAGGGCGGCAAACGCGGACGCTCCGGTGACGAGTACCTCGACCTGGAACGTGGTCAGCGTCGTGCCACTGCCATCGAGCGTGTGCCGGGCGGTGTAGCGGACGGTGGCGTCGTCGCCCGTGGGCTCGGCATCGACGTGCAGGGTCAGCAGGCTCTCCCAGCGCTGGAAGCCGACGAACGCGGGCGGATAGGCATCGGCGGGATACTCGACTGCTTCCACCTCGACGAGCCCCGCCAGGGAAGAAAGCGAGAGTGTGCGGCTCCCGGCCGTGGTCTCGAGAGCAGCGCTGGCTTCGCGCGGCCACGCGGCGGAAAGCTCGTCGAGCGCGTGCTCGATGTGGCGGTCGAGATCGGCATCGGACCAACGGGCGCCGCCGGGGTCGCCAAGGTCGGCGCGGACAAGGTCACGGACATCAGAAAGGGTAGGCATGGGGACAGGTTGGGGGAGGGGATGCGGAATCGCGGAGGGGGCCGTGGCAGCGGAGGGATAGGGCTATTGCCCGGAGAGCAGCCCGACATCGCGAGCCACGGCAACCTCTTGCTCAAGAGCTAACTCCATTGCCGATCTCACCTCGCGATGCCCCGCCCACGCGAGTGTATCGCCGGCCCGCGACGTGACTTATCGCGCTCCTCGAAAGAAACGACTCCTTCGCCCGCTACCCCCGCCCTACCGCCGCGTCGAACCGCGCCATGAGCGCGGCGTCGAGCGGGCCCATGGCTTCGGCGGCGATACATTCGCGGAGTTCGGTGCGGTTCTTGACGCCGAGGACGATGGTTGAGACGCCAGGCACGCTGAGCGCGTAACGGTGCGCGAGCGAGGCTGGCGATTCGCCAAGCTCCTTCGCGATGGCACGGAAGGGGGCGGCGCGCCGGTAGTCCACCATCTCGGGATGGTCGTCCGCCAGCGGGCGATCGATGGCGTCGGTGAGGGCGCCGGCCTGCACGGCGCGGATGCCCATGACGGCGACGCCCCGGCGGTTGGCGGCAGCGAGGATGTCGCGCGGGCGCGCCGGGCCCTCGTAGCTCTTCATCCCGCCGGGGGAATCAAGCAGGTTGATGACGACCTGGGCCGCGTTTGGTGGCGGGTCATCGTCGATCGCGGCGATGCAGGATTCGGGGATGCCGGCGGCGGAGATGCCCCACGCGCCGATACGCCCTTCGCGCACAAGCCGTTCGAACGTGGGCCGGACGTGTTCGCGGAAGAGGCTGAGCGGCGACCCACGGTGGCCCGGCTGCCCGGCCTTATCGTCGGGGAAGACCTGGCCGTGGAGGAAGAAGAGGTCGACGCGCGAGAGGCGCATGCGTTCGAGGCTGGCGGCGAGGGAGGCTTCGAGGCGCGAGGCTACTTCCGCGGGGGGCGGGTTGCCGAGCATGCACTTGGTCGTAATGCGGACACCAGCCGGGAGCCTGCCGCCGAAGGTCTCGCCGATCACGCTCTCGGCCTCACCGTTGCCATAGCCGGGCGCGAGGTCGAGCAGGGTGATGCCGGATTCGACAGCCTCGCGGGTGGTGGCGATGGCTTCGTCGCGCGTGGTGGCACCCCAGACCTGCCCGGTACCACCCCCGCCGAGCGTGAGGGCGGAGACGGCGCCGAGGGATCCGAACGGTCGTTGTTGCATAAGGGGGAGAGTAGCGGGTTCGGGGCGCGAGCCGCTACGCGAAATGGCGCCGGCGGTCGCCGCCAGGCCACCTCAAACGAGGTGTTTGCGAATGTCCTCGAACTGCTCGATGGTGATTTCGCCACGTGCAAGGCGTTCGCGCGCAATGGCGATTGGCTCGGGCCGGTCGCCATTGCCGAGGCCCCCGGCCGGGGACGCGGGCCGATGGCTGGTGAGGCGGTGGACGGTCCAGGCGCCGAGTGCGAGGACGCCAAGCCAGAACAAGGCCATCGCGAAGAACATCGTGACGCCCCAGCCGTCATCCCATCCCATGTGGCCGTGGCTGTCGTAATTCGGCCTCATCTGCAAGAACAGGGTCGCCAGGTTGGTCAACATCGAATGAACTCCGCCGGCAGGTTGCCTGCTGCCTTCAGGTTATGGCTTCTGAGCCAACTCCGGGAGCGGCTCGCGGGGCCCTGAATCCGGGCCTTTCGGGACCCTGAACGGGCCGCGCCATCATTAGTGCGCGGCTTCCGCTGACTGGTCCCGCACAACGATCACGGACTTTCCGCTCGCCTGCCCCGCCTCCAACCGGCGAATTGCCTGTGCGGTATCTTCGAGGGGGAAGCGCTGGCCGATGGCCGGGACGACCTCGCCGGACGCGATCAGTTCCGCCAGCTTCTCGATCGACGAACGCTGCTCTTTGCTGATGAATGTGGTGAGGCGCTGCTTCACGAAGGGTGACAGCAGCTTCGCCCGGAGCTGGAGGCCGATCCCGCCCGTGAGGCGGTCGCCGCCCTCGCCACCGACGATGACGAGCGTGCCGCGTTCAGACAGCACACGCCGGAGGCGACCGAGGCTGTTGCGCCCGCCGGTATCGATGATCAGGTCGTAGCGGCTGTCGCCGGTAGCGAAGTCGTCGCGGGTGTAGTCGATGACGTGTTCTGCGCCGAGCGCGCGGACCATGTCGAGTTTCGCGGTACTGGCGACGCCGGTGACATGTGCGCCAAGCACCTTTGCGATCTGCACGGCAAAGGTGCCAACGCCTCCCGATGCACCGATGACGAGCACGCTTTGCCCCGGCCGGAGCTTGCCGACATCCATCAGCGCCTGGAGTGCGGTAATGCCTGAGACAGTCGACACAGCCGCCTGTTCGAAGGTCGCCTGGCGCGGCTTGAGCACGAGCTTGTCCTGGCTCGCCGCCGCGTACTCGGCGTACGAGGCTCTTGCGATGCCGAAGACTTCATCGCCGACGGCGAAGCGGGTGACGGCGGAGCCGACTGCCGCGACCCGGCCGGCGACATCGAACCCGGGGTTGAGGCGGTTCGGCTTCGTGAGGCCAAAGCCCGCGAGTCGGACCAGGTACGGCATGCCGGTCATCAGGTGCCACGTGCCCCGGTCCACGCCAGCGGCATGCACTTCGACCAGGACCTCGGTGTCGCTGATGGCAGGGCAGGCGACCGTCTGGAGCGAGAGCGTACCGGCAGATCCATAGGCCCGCTGGACAATGGCCCGCATGGTCGAATCCCGGGGCGAGTCGCCGGTGGAGGTGTGCGAAGGGCGTGAGGTTGCGGTGGTCATGGGTGCTCCTTGTGGTGTCGGGGCCGATGCGCCGGGAGGTCTCTCGTACTAAGTACGCCTGATGTGGACGTACAGTAATCGTACTTAGTACGATTGTCAAAACCAGACCAGTCAAGAGGCCGCATGACAGCCATTCCTGAAACCACAGGCGAACCGGGGGGCGTCGCCAACCGCCCGGCCCTCACGCGAGACCGCATCATTCAACGCGCCGTGGCACTCGCCGACGTGATCGGCGTCGACGCGCTTACGATCCGGAAGCTGGCGGTGGCGCTCGACGTGAAGCCGATGTCCATTTACCACTACGTCCCCGGCAGGGAGGCGATCCTCGACGGCATGGTCGACGTGGTCTTCAGCGAGATAGACCTGCCGCCCGTCGGGGCCCACTGGAAGGCCGCAATACGCCAGCGCGCGACTTCTGCGCGCGCCGTGCTGTTGCGACACCGGTGGGCTGCACCGCTGATGGAATCGCGCACGTCCCCCGGCCCGGCAACGTTGCGGCACCACGACGCGGTGCTCGGCTGTTTCCGCACGGGTGGCTTCCCGGTCGAAATGACGGCCCACGCCTATGCGCTGCTGGACGCGTTCATCTACGGGTTCGCGCTGCAGGAGGCGAGCCTCCCGGCGACCACTGGCGAGGAGATGGCCAGCCTGGCGCAGGCAATGACCGAATCAATGCCCGCTGGCGACTATCCGAACCTGGAGGAGTTCACGCGCGAGCACGTGCTACAGCCGGGCTACGACTTCGGCCAGGAATTCGAGTTCGGGCTGGAGTTGATTCTCGATGGGCTGGAGGCTGCTGCGGGGCAAGCAACAGGGCCGTAGCCCTCTTGCTACGCCAGGCAGCGCAGAGGCTGGCCGCCGTTGTAGGCGACCATCTCATCGAACATCTGCATCATCGGCAGGTGAGCGCCGCGTTTGCCCCCGCGGAGTTCGAGATAGGCACGGTGCAGGTTCGGGACGATGCGCTCCGGGTCGGTCAGCTCGCCGAACTGCCCGAGGTCGAGGTCCCTGGCCAGCTCGGCCGGTTCGACGCCGGCATCGAACCCGCGTTTCGCCGTGTCGCGGACAAACTCCAGGTAGGCACGGACGCGGGCAATCACCTCGGGGCCACAGACGGCGCCGTGGCCGGGCACGATCACCTCCGGCTTCAGCGCCTCAATGCGGTCCAGCGCCTCCAGCGAACCGGCGAGTGAGCCAAACATCATGAACGGCGTGCCGCCATTGAACAGCACATCGCCGGCGAACAGCAGCTTGCGGTCCGGGATCCAGGCGACGACATCATTGGTCGTGTGCGCGGGCCCGACGTATGAGAGTTCGATACGCAGGTCGTCGACGTAGGTGGTCAACTTATCCGCAAACGTGACCGTCGGCGGGGTGGGCGGGCAGTCGCCGAAGTCGGTGCCGGGAAAGCGCGGCGAGAAGCGCGGGAATTGGCCCGCGGTCACGATCTCGTGGCGGCAGAGTTCGTGGCCGATGATCGTGGCGCCCGGTGCGAAAGCAAAGTTGCCGTTCGTGTGATCGGCGTGGTGATGCGTATTAAGAAGGGTAGTAACGGGGTTGCTGGTGATGGACGAGACAGCGGTGCGCCAGGCGTTGCCCCGGGCCTCCGTACCCGTGGTGTCGATCAGCGTGGCCGTGCGCGAACCAACGATGCAGCCCGCATTGTTGAGAAACCATGACCCGTCGAGCTGGATGTAGGCGAAGATACCGGGACTGACCTCTTCGATACTGGGGGCCGGGATACCGGCGCCGTGAGGCACATGCTGGCTGGACATGGGCGGTTCCTCCTCGTTGCGCGCGCAGTCAACACGAATGCGCGCCGGAACGCAAAGGGCCTGACCGCTACCGCCCCGTGGCTGCGAGCGCGATCCCGGCCGACCAGCCCGGCGCCCGCCCACCCGGCGGGATGGCCACCTTCGAAAGGTCGATGCCCGCGCTCCGGAGAAGCCAGGAGATCACTGAGTCCGAGGTCCACATCTCCTTCGTGCCGCGCACGCGGCGGCCCCAGACATGCGGCGGCGTAGACGGAGCGAGCGCGACGATCCTACGGACCGCGTCGCAGTCGCCGGTCAGATGGATGGGTTCGCCCTCGGCCCATTCCTCGTCCGGGAGTGTTTCGCCCGGCACGCGACGCAGCTGATAGCGGAAGAGCCGAATCCGGTCCGCGCCTCTGATGCCAACCGGGCCTGTTGCGAGCGGCGGCAGCGGCCCGCCGACGAATGCTGGCGTCAGTTCCAGCGTGAACGCGCCCTCCCCGGCGAGCGAGAGCTTGAGCGCCGAATGAAAGAGCCGAGCGCGTGGACGGTGAGCACGTGCCGCCTCGATCGACTCCCAGAAGCGGAGGCTCGCCTGCTGGAACCCGGACGTGCCGGCGCCGACGGGCATCCAGTAGAGGTCAGCGGAGCATTCCGTCACGTGAGGCCGTTTTCGCGACCGGTGTTTACAGCGGCTATGCGAGTGCGGACACCGAGCTTCGAGTAGATGTTCGAGAGGTGATGCTCCACCGTTCGCCGGCTCAACACAAGCGCTTCGGCGATCTCCGCGTTCGAGCAGCCATCTTCCAGCAACCGGAGGACTTGGGACTCCCGTTTCGTTAGCAGCCCGGAAGCTACCCGGCCCGGACGCCACGCACCCCGCGACGCGGGTTCGCCAAGGCGGGATCCCAGGTGTTCGTCCCAGTCATCGCAGTCGCGTCCGAGTTGATCGAGCGAGGCAAACGCGGGCTCGGAGATGCTGAGCCGCACGTCGGGCAAGAGAGAGGCCATGACGGCCGCAGGCGCGTAGTCGGTGATCTGATTGGCCCGGACAAACGCCGGCACGTGAATGCTGGGCAGCACGTCCGTGAGGTCCACACGGCGGTCGGCTTCGAGGTACGCCTCGAACGTCTCCATGGGCACTTCCCGCGCCCAGCGCGCAGCGAGACGGAGCGCCGCCACGGGATCCATTCCGAAGTAGTGGCGGAGCAATCCCAGGAGGTGTTCGACATAGTTCGCCTGCCACCCGTCCCGGTTGACGATGCCAAGCCAGGTGTCATCGATGTTCACAGCCCCGTTGACGATTTCGATGCTGCGATAGCGATGCGGATGGCGGGCTGCGTGCAGGCATCCCGCGAGACATCCGCGGGCCATGAATCGGCCGTCGACCGGCTCTCCGGCCGCGTCCGCGATTGCTTCGAGATCGGCGATCAGGTCCTCGGCGGAGAGGGGACCGGGCTGCGAATCGGAATTTCCCGTGCAGCGCCATTCGAAGAAGACGACGGAACGGCCGCGCGCGAAACGGTCGACCCCCTCCTGGGCCAGTGCTGGGATGGCCTCGCTCACCGAAAACGGCATAGCTCCGGGACTGTGAACGATGAGGAACGGCGGCGATGCACCGGCGTAGCGGCGGTACGCAATGCGCAATCCGTCGGATGTCACGGCGTACTGGATTGGCGGCGATTCCATTTCAAAGCAAGTATGCCACGGCGGTATAGCCGGAGGCGGAGAGGGCTATGTGAAGTGATCTGACTCGCTGCGGGAAACCAAGCCCGCGGCCCGCGCGGCGTTCACCGCAGCAACCCGGTTGTGCACGCCAAGCTTCGAATAGATGTTGCCGATGTGGAACTCGATCGTGCGCGTGCTGAGGGTGAGCGCTTCCGCGATTTGAGCGTTCGAGGAGCCGGCGACGAGCAACTTGAGGACTTCCCGCTCGCGTGGCGTGAGGCCCGTTGCACGGTGGCGCTTGGCCGCACGTGGGCTGCCAGACGGCGGATCGCCAAGGCGCGATCCCATGTGCACATCCCAGTCATCGCGGGCGCGGTCGAGTTGATCGAGCGAGGCGATCGCGGGCTCCGAGATATGGAGCCGCGCATCAGGCAGCAGCGAGGCCATGACGGCGGCGGGTGTGTAGTCGGCGAGATCGTAGGCGCTGACCAACGCAGGGACGTGGATGCGCGGCAGCACGTCGGTAAGGTCGACTGCGTTGTCAGCTTCGAGGTACGCCGCGAACGTCTCCATGGGCATTTCCCGCGCCCAGCGCGTTGCGAGCCGCAGCGCTTCCGCCGGTTCGAGGCCGAAGTAGTGACGGAGCGTTCCGATGCGGTGATCGACGTCGCTCCCCTGCCAGCCGTCCCGGTTGAGCATACCCAGCCAACTTTCGCTCATCCTCAGGGCGCCGTTGACGAGTTCGATGCTTCGATAGCGATGCGGATAGCGGGCAGCGTGCAGGCACCCGGCGAGGCAGCCTCGCCCCAAGAACCGGCCGTCGACCGGCTCTCTGACTGCGCCCGTGACTGCCTCAAGGTCGGCGACCAGATCACCAGCCGACAGTGCGCCGGCGGACGGGTCAGATTTCCCAGTCCCGCGCCACTCGAAGAAGACGACGGACCTGCCGCGGCCGAATCGATTCACACCCTTGTGCGATAGCGCAGGGATCGCTCGGCTCAGCGCGAAAGGAATCGCGCCGGGGCTGCCGACGATTAGAAACGGCGGCGACGCCCCGGCGTACCGGTAGTGGGCGATGCGCAGACCATCGGATGTCACGGCGTACTGTACCGGCGGGATCTCCATGGTTTTCGAGTATGCCAGAAACACCTTCGAGCGATGCCCCGAACACTTCCGCGCGAGAAACGCTCCCGCTATGCGAGCCCGAGTTCGCGGGCGGCATTCACGGCAGCAACGCGGCTGTGGACGCCAAGCTTCGAATAGATGTTGGCGAGGTGGTACTCAACGGTCCTGGGGCTCAGTGTCATGGCGGCTGCAATTTCAGCATTCGAGGCCCCCGATGCGAGGGCCACGAGAGTTTCTCGTTCGCGAGCCGTCAGGGCGAAGCCGCGCCGCGTTGTCTCCGAATTCGGAATAGGTTGCGAGGGCAGATCACCAAGCCTCGCCCCGAGCAGGCGGTCCCATTCCTCGCGATCGGTGTCGCCGGATTCCGGGCCCGAAGCCCGCGGTTCGCGCAATGAGAGCACCGAGTCCGGCAGGAGCGCTGCCATGAGCGCCGCCGGTTCGTAGTCGCTGGGATTCAAGGCCATGACAAGCGCGGGAAGCGTGATCAACGGCAAGACCGTCGTCAGGTCGACGCCACGATCGGCCTCAAGGTACGCAGACCTCACATGGGCCGGGACGCCCTGCTCCCAGTGCGCCGCGAGCCGCATGGCCTCAGCGGCCGAGACATCGAAATAGCTGCGGGCGAGGCTTCGCAGGTGTTCGCGGTAGTTTCGCTCCCACCCGGGCCTGCTGTGCAACCCTTGCCAATTCTCGCCCGCTCGAATGGCGCCCCCTGTGATCTGGATGCTGCGGTAGCGTGCCTGGTTGCGCACGGCGTGGAGGCATCCCGCCAGGCTTGCTCTCCCGACGAAATTCGCGTCGACCGGCTCGCCGATAGCGCTCGCCACTGCGTCAATGTCGGCGACAAGGTCGTGGAGGGACATTTGCCCGGCGATCGGATCCGAGCCACCTGTGCCGCGCCAGTCGAAATAGACGCCGGCGCGGCCCCGCAGGAACCGCGGCCACCTTCCGGCTCCGTATGCCGGCATCGTTGCCCGGAGTGACAGAGGCGGGACGCCAGGCGTGCTCACCGTGAGAAACGGCGGCGATACGCCCGGATAGTGGAGGTAGGCGATTCGCTGACCATCGCTGGTGGTCGCGTACCGGGTCGGAGGTGTCTCCATGGTGTTGGGAGTATGCCACATACGGATGACGGGTGATGAGGCCTGTCTCTCATCCGGGCCGACACAACCAGGCCAACTCCCGGAGGTCGTAGCGAACGCGAACCAGGATCCCCGTAGTTTCCACAGTCTTTGCACCGGCGAGTCCAGTGGATCCCCGGATCCGATGTTCCGGCCCCGACTTCAAACTGGTCAGTATGCGATACGGTCATGCCTCCAGGAAACTCGTCGCTCGGCTCGGTCCACCCTTCGCCGAACGAGGACCCATCGTCGTCATCCTGGCGTTGCTTGCGGCGGGGACGGTGGCAATGGTCCGTTCGGCTCCCGCAGCCGAACTGCCATTGCCACCGGCAACAGCGGAAGCGGCACCCGCACCGGCAGATCCCACGGCACACGTTTCGGCCAGCGTGGCCAGGCAATCGCACATCATTCTCATCGTCGCTTCCGAGGCTGACGCGGATGCCCTCCGAGTGAAACTCGCGGCCAGCGGCCTCGCTGGTGTGCGTAACAGCTTTGTGACCGTCGTGTGGCTTCCCGACGACGATGAAGAGAACCTGGTGTTTCGATCCATGCTTCTCGGCAACGAAGCCATGTGCCCGCGGACGTGCGGCCACGTGGCGCTGATCGACTTGCGCGACCACTAGTCACGTACCGGTTGGCAATTGAGCACCAGACGGCTCCTCGCGCGATTGAATGTTTCGCCTATGAAGCATAGGCTCACGGCGGCCGTCGCCTGACGGTTGACCACCTACTTATGGGTAGCGCCGCGCTCCGGTTCTTCTGGACTGGCATGACGGTTGCGCCGACGCCGGAGACAAGGAATGGCTGAGTACAACAAACCAATCCCGCAGCCAGACCCCCATTCCCAGCCGTTCTGGGACGGGGCGAAGGAGGGGAAGCTGATGCTCCCCCGCTGCACGACCTGCAACCGGGTGCACTGGTACCCACGGTTGATCTGCCCGTTCTGCCACTCGCGCGATATCGAGTGGATCCAGGGTAGCGGCGAAGGGCGCATCCACACGTTCGCCGTCCAGCACCGCGCCTTTGGCGGCTGGGCCGATGAAACACCGTTTGTGACGGCCTACATCGACCTCAACGAGGGCGACCGGATGATGACCGTGCTGCGCGGGGTGGACCCGAACAAGCCGGAGACGATCAAGTGCGGGGCCAAGGTCCGCATCGAATTCGAGAAAGTCAGCGACGATGTGAGCATCTCGTTCTGGCGCGTGGTTGAGGGGGGTTAAGCAATGCCAGGACCAGCTTCCCGCGCAGCGGCCATCATCGGCGCCGCAGAGGCGAACGAGATCGGCTATCCGGAAACACCGAAGACGGCCATCCAGCTTCATATCGAGGCGATTAAGAACGTCAGCGACCAGACGGGCATCCCGATCTCGATGATCGACGGCATCTTCAGTGCCGGCTGGTCTTCGCAGATCGCCGAGCACCTGGGCCTGCACCCGAACTACATCGACACCACCTCCGTCGGTGGATGTTCGTTCGAGATGCACGTACACCATGCGCTTGCGGCGATTCACGCCGGCATCGTGAACGTTGCCCTCGTCAGCCACGGCGAGAACGGCTATTCGGCCCGCGCTACCAAGGGACGCGGTACCGGCCGCCCCCAGGGCGGCGACCCATGGTCCCCGGACGCGATGTTCACCGCGCCCTACGGCGTGGCCGGCGCGCCATCGAACTATTCGCACGCGATGACGCGCCACAACCACGTTTATGGCACGACGCCCGAAGACTTCGCGCACATCGCCGTCGTGACGCGGCAGTGGGCGACGCTCAACCCGCGCGCAATCATGTATTCGAAGGACACGCACCCGGCGGGCGGCCCGATCACCGTCGAGGACGTGGCCAACTCGCGGATGATCTCCTGGCCATTGACGCTGCTCCACGTCTGCCTGGTCACGGACCACGGCGGCGCAGTCCTCGTCGTCAGCCCCGAGATTGCCCGCGCGGCGAAGACGAAGCCCGTCTGGATCGCCGGCGCCGGCGAGAATATGAGCCATTCGAGCATGCTCGAAATGGGCGACTTCACCGCCACGTCGGCGGCGGCCTCTGCGGCGAACGCCTACAAGATGGCCGGGATGGGTCCGGAAGACATGGAAATGGCCATGATCTACGACTCGTTCACGGTCACCGCGGGGATCACGGCCGAGATGCTCGGCCTCGCGCCACGCGGCGAAGGCTTCACGCTCTGGAAGGACGGCCGCGCTGCTCCTGGCGGCAAGTTCCCGATCAACACCAACGGCGGTGGCCTGTCGTTCAACCACTCGGGCATGTACGGCATGCAGCTGCTCGTCGAAGCCTATCGCCAGCTTTCGGGCACGGCAGAGGACGGCGGTTTCAGCGGCGACAAGGGCAAGCAGACCAGTGCAAGGTCCTGCGTCGTCAACGGCACGGGCGGCAGCCTTTCGACCACAGGCACCCTGGTGCTCGTCGCCGACTAGGCAGTCCGCAATAACACGAAGAAGAGGGGCTGGCCGCGGGGCCAGCCCCTCTTCTTCGTGCAGGCAGAGTCGCGAACGTGACATTGGTCGCATCGGCGGGCGCCGGATCAGGGGACGCTTGGCCCCATGTCACACCATCCGGGAGACGTCCCGCTGTCCGTGGTCCGCCAGGCCCGGCCGACAGCCCATGCCACTCCTCGAACAACCATCGTGCAGAGCCCGTGGGTTTTTGCTGCCTGGATGGGAACCGGAGCGCTCGTCGCTGTCCTTGCAGGCCTCGTGTTGGGCGCGCTCGCAGGCGCTGAAGTCGGCATCGGCAACGGCCGGTGGACGCAAGCGGTGGAAGCGCACGGCCGGCTGCAGCTCTTCGGCTTCGTAGCGACCTTCGTCGTGGCACTTGGGCTGGAGTTCCTGCCGCGCCTGAATCAGCGCCCGCTCTTGCCGCGTTACGTGCGCACCGGCGTTCCCGGGCTCATCGTCGCCGGGAGCCTGCTCGGCGCAGCAGCACAGTTCTGGCACGAGGAAGCATCCTGGCTGGCCATCCCATCCGGGGTCATGCTCACGGCCGGCGCCATCGCATTTGCCGTGGTCACGTGGCGGATCCCCCTGCCGCGGCCATTAAGCATCGACCCGCAGCCCCTGTTCGTGCGTTTTGCGGCGCTCTGGCTGGTCGCGGCTGCAGCTCAGTCAGCCTGGGCACTGGCAAACGCGACCGAAGGAGTCGTGCCCACGATCGATTCGCAGCTTGCGATCGAGATGTTCCTGCGCGGCTTTATCATCCTGACGATCACGGGAATCGGGCTGCGGGCATTCGTGGGCCATCTGAATCTGAACCCGATCGCCCCCCGGCACCAGGTCGTGCTCCTGGGGTTGGTCAACCTGAGCCTGCTGGCATGGTTGGCCGGGGAGGGGATTGGGCCACTCGCGGGCTGGGCCTGGCTCGTCCGGGCTGCCAACATTGGCTACGGGCTCACGCTCCTCTTACTGGTCCGCGAGTTCCAGCTGTTGCCGCGGCTGACACGAGGGCCCAGGCACCCCCGCTACGAATGGTTCATCCCACTCGCATGGCTGGGCCTGGTCGTCTACGCGGTGATGCTCGTGGGCGCAAACCTGTTCTTCGGTGACGAGCGCCTGAACCTGTACCAGGAAGGGGCACTCAGGCACACGTTCATCCTCGGCTTTATGGTGCCGCTGATGGCCGCGATGGCGCACATCGTCCTCGCGCGATTCGCGACCGGCAGGGTCCACTGGGAACCTGCGCTCAACATGGCCTTCATCCTGGTGATGGTCTCCTGGCCAATGCGGGTCATCCCCGCGCTCGGTGATGGGGCGCCTTCTGCACTGGAACGGACCTCGCTTGGGCTTTCCGGCGTGGTTCTGATGTGTGGGCTGGGGCTGGTTGCTGCCGTGGCTCTCCGCGCGGCATGGGTGGTGAAGAGGCGGTAGAGGCGGAGGGCGCGGTGGATGGCGGCGCCGTTGCGCATGACGGCGCCGCTGCCGCCGCCTACGAACACCTTGGCGGCCTCAGCCCCCGAAGCTATCCATCGTAAGCAACAGACATTTCACGCTGCCGCCCGCCTTGATGAACTCATCCATCGGCGTGGCCAACGGGGTGAAGCCCCACTGCTGAAGCGCGGCCTCTGTCGCCGGGCAGCCACTATTGAGGATGACGTGCGAACGGCCGGCAACCACCGCGTTGCAGGCAAACCGGTTTGCTTCGACCTCAGGGACCGCGAACGTGTCACGGAAGGACGTCTCGATGAGTGCCAACCCCTGTGCGGTGAACGCGCCGGGATAGTAGACGATGCGACCGCCGCCCAGGGGGAAGAAGCACGTATCGAGGTGGTAGAAGCGCGGATTCGTAAGCTCCAGGCGGTGCACGGGCTTGCCGAGGATCTCATCGAGATGGTCGAGCGCGCCGGCGTGCGTCCGGAAGCGAAACCCGGCGAACACTGCATCGCCAGCGTCGAGCACATCGCCTTCGCCTTCCCAGTAATGGGGTTCGTGCACTGTCCCGACCTGGAACCCATGGTCTTCGAACCATTCCACAAATAAGCCAGCCTCGGGCTGGCGCTCTGGGAAGCGGAAGTTGGAAGGGATGAACCGTCTCCCGAGCACGACGCCGGCGTTGGCGGTAAACACCATGTCCGGGACGTTCGCAGCCTGTGGGACGAGCAGGACGTCGACGCCGCTGCCACGGAGCAAGGTCACAAGGCTATCCCACTGGCGGTCTGCCACCGGGCCATCGACGGCGTTGGCACGGCGCATCCACGGGTTAATCTCGTAGTCGATGCGGTAGTACTCCGGGCGGCACATGAGGACAGAACGGGTCATCCATCGAGCCTACAGGTTATGAGCGATGCCTTTGCGATCCGCTACACTCCCGCGCGGAACGGAGGACGCAGCAATGGACATACGCCAGGAGTTCCGGACGAAGATGGTGCGGCCCACCGCGGAGCTGGTAGTCGCGCCGCTCGCACTCGACCCGCTTTCTGCGGCACTGGCGAGATCCGTCGGCTTTTCGGCGGTGTACCTGGGCGGGGGCGGCATGGGCTACGCGCGAGGCACCACCGAGGCGTTGCTCACGGCATCGGAGCTGGCTGACGCCTGCCGCGCGATCACTGAACGCGTCGATGTCGCCGTCGTCGTGGACGGTGGCGTGGGCTTTGGCGATGCGGTCCACATGTACCGCTCCGTGCGGATGCTGGAACAGGCCGGCGCCGCAGCCGTCGAGATCGAAGACCAGGTCTCACCCAAGCGCGCACACCATCACAAGGGCGTCGAACACCTCGTTCCCGTCGATGAGATGGCGGGGCGCATCGAGGCGGCGCGGCAGGGACGCCACGGTGATTACCCCGTGATCATCGCCCGCTGCAACGCCTTTTCGCATGAAGGGATCGAGGCCACGCTGGAGCGCGCGCGGCGCTACGAAGCGGCCGGCGCCGAGCTGCTCATGCTGTTGCCGCGGACGCCGGCGCAGTTCGAGGCTGCGACCGGTGGCACGCGCGTGCCGCTCGCCGCGATGACGACCGGGCCGGGGCGGACGCCATCAGAGATGACCAGCGCGGGCTATGCGCTCTCGGTCGACGCGATGAGCGCGACGGTACTGGGATTCCGGGCACTGAAGGCCGGCTACGAGGGCATCCGCGACCGCCAGGACTATGGCCTCACGAGCGAGGAGGTCGCGGCGACTATCCGCGAAGTCGGCGAGACCATCGGCATCGAGCAGTTCTACGAGATTGAGCGACGGACGACAGAGCGAGGATAGCGTCTTCTCGCTACTTGTTATGTCGTTTGCAAACGGGCCGAAAGCTGCCGCCAGAGCACCGGATTGGCAGCCACCAGCGTGAGGCGTTCGCCAGGCACGTCGACGAATTCCGTTCGGCCACCCGCCTCTTCGATGATGACGCGGCCGGCGGCCATATCCCACGGGTTCAGTCCTGACTCGTAGTAGGCATCGAGCCTGCCGCAGGCGACCGCGCAAAGGTCGAGCGCGGCCGAGCCGGCGCGGCGCAGATCCCGCACGATCGGCACGATCCGGGCCGCAACCTGGCCCTGTGCGCGACGCACATCCTTGTCGTAGCCAAAGCCCGTCCCCGTCAGCGCCTGCCCCAGCGTGGTGACGTTCGAAACGGCGACGGCCCGCCCGTTGAGCGTCGCGCCGTGTCCCCGCGCCGCCGAAAATAGCTCATCGCGCGATGGATCGAAGACAACGCCGGCCGCCAGCGCGCCATCAACTTCGACGCCGATCGAGACGCAGAAATCGCCGCGCCGGTAGAGGTAGTTCGTCGTGCCGTCCAGGGGATCGATCACCCAGCGGATGCCGCTCGTACCGTCACGCGCGCTGCCCTCTTCGCCGAGGATGCCGTCATCCGGCCGCACCGCCAGGATGCGGGAGACGATGAGTGCCTCCGACTCGCGGTCCACGTCACTGACCATGTCTGTCAGGCTCGACTTCGTGGCAACGTCCGTGCGGACCTCGTGCAGCCGCGTGAGCAGCACGGCCCCTGCCTCACGGGCGATCACTTCGCTGAGCTGTTGCAGTTCGAGCAGGTCCGCCATGTGTGGCGATGCTACGGGATGGGCGCGAACGAGTCGTGGTTCAGGGGGACAGTGCCAGACGGCACCGGGACCGCGATCACCGGTTGATTGTCCTGGCGCAGGCGCACCCACGCGGGCACTGCGCCGCCGCTGGCGGGGAACTCGACGACCACGCCGGCGACGCCATCGCCGGTGATTCGCTCCGGCCCGCTCACCAGCGTGCCCGTGACGACCGAGCCATCGTCAAGGAGAAGTGTCCAGTGGCGAAGGTCGAAGGCCGCACCGTCGCCAGACCGTTCGAACTCCGCGTTCAGCCTGTAGACGTCGCCGGAGCGAGTGATGCCGGAGACATCCCAACGCGTGGAAACGGATCCGCCGGATGAGTGCGTCCGGAGCGACGCTGCAGTGACGGCCGCCACGATCATGAGGACGAGCAGGAGGCCAAACCCGATCATCGCGAGCCGGAGTGGCCAACGCGGGAGCGTGAACTCGACGGTGACACCGCCTGGCCGGGGGAAGCTGGCATTCATTCGGCGCCACTTTTCACAAGTGATTCCTGGAGGACCGTGAAGCCGTCGCGCACCAGGTATGCGGGCTCGAAGCCATCGGGAAGCGTCGCGATGAGCTCGACGACGATGCCATCCGTACCGGCCGGTGCCGGGTGGGACCGCGTCGACAGCAGCAACACCTGGGAGCGGTCCGTGTTAGCGACGAACCAGCGTTCGCCGGGCCGGTCGATTGACCTTTCCGATTCAACGAGCAGGCTGCCAGTCCATACGTTTCCCTGGCTGGACTGCTGGAAGAGCGTGGCCGTTGGCTGGATTCCGCCGGTACCGCCACCGGTGTCCCATGGTGTTTTCGCAACCAGCCACCACGCCAGCAGCGCGACCAAAAGCCCGACAACGACCCAGCCGGGGATTCGCAGCACAAAGTGGAAGTCGTTGTCGTGTGGCCGCGCAACCATGAACAAGATCGTACCACCGTACGCCGTGCGCAGGCCCGTAGTCCCTGTTGACAATCGTTTGAGAACGGAACAGCATTCCAGCCGATTCAAACAGGGGTGTCTCGCGTGCGCTTTCTCGTCATCACGAAAAACGTCCATCCAGTGCCGATGGAACTCTTCGGCATGCTGGTAGAAGGACTCCAGCAATGGGCTGACACCCACCTCGCCTCCGGGAAGATTGAGCAGACGTGGTCGTTCTCGGGTCAGCCGGCCGGGGGTGGCATCCTCAACGTGGACAGCCACGAAGAGCTCGAGGAGATCATGACGGGGTTTCCCTTCGGCAACTGGGCCGAGACGCAAATCATCCCGCTCTCCGACCTGCATCGTTCGATCGCGGGGATGCGACAGGCAGCCGAACGGATGGCGCCTCCCGCCTGAGGCTGACGGGGAATCACCGAGCCCAACAGCCCGGGTTACGCCCCCTCCCAGCGCAGCTCCCACAACCGCACCGGCTCCTCCAGTCCCTTCAGCTCCTGGATTCCGGCGTCCGCGAACAGGAAGCCCTTGCCCGCGACCAGCTGCCGCACCACATCCGAGACCAGCACCTGCCCGCCCGAAGCCTTCCCCGCGATCCTCGCGGCGGCGATGACGCTCGAGCCGAAGAGGTCGTCGTCCTCGGCGATCGGCTCGCCGGCGTTGATGCCAGCGCGGATGCGCAAGGCTTCCCCGCCGATGCCGCCAGCCACCGCCCGCTGCAACGCCACCGCGCAGTCCAGCGCCCGCTGCGCGGACCCGAAGCTGGCCATAAAGCCGTCGCCCATGGTCTTGACTTCCTGGCCGCCGTGGGCCGCCAGCGCCTCGCGGGTGATCCGTTCATGCTCCCGCAGCACCTCGCGACCCTTCGCATCGCCCAGCCGCGACATCATCGCCGTGTGCCCTTCGAGGTCCGTGAAGAGGAGTGTGCGAAAGACACCGGGCTCCTCGCCGGTCGCGGCCGATCTGGACTCGAGGTCGGCAAGGAAGCGCCTCACTTCCGCGGTCACGTTCGGCGCCCACGAAGCCGCGCCGCCCGCGGGAAACACCATGAGCTCTGCCTCCGGGATCTCGCTCGCACACTTCTGAATCGAATCCGGATCTCCGATCCTTTCCGCGCCATGAGAGATGATGAGGGACGGCGCCTTCACTTCTCGGAGAAACTCCGATCCGCGCAATCCGGGTACGGCGCGCCGGACAGCGGCGCCGTCTTCCCATGTGGTGCTTACTCTTTGGATGCGAGCGAGGTCCCGGGTCAGGAACGGATCTTGCTCAAGGCCCGCGATGAGCACGGCTGTCATCTCCGCACCAACCTCGTGGTTGGCCTCCATTAGCGCATAGACGCCACGGAGGAGTGGAGTCGTGTTTTCGCCGGTCGAGTGACGGCCGAGAGCCGGGTTGTAAAGAATGAGACCGCGAACCATCTCGGGCATTTCGACTGCCGCCCGGATTGCCAGGGATGCCATCTCGCCGTGCGCGAGCAGCACCGCCGGATCCGCGACCGCAGCCAGGACTGCGCGGAGATCTTCGACGAGATCAGAAGGTGATATGTCGCGAAGGCCGCGGGTCGACATCCCATGATTGCGAAGGTCGAAACGCACAAGACGGGCGTACTCAGCGGCCGCGCGACAGTAAGCCCAGGCGGTCTCCAATTCGACCTCCTCTTGAACGTGGCTGAAGTCGATCGCGTGAATCCGTACAAGCGGAATGCCGCTGCCAAACGACCAGTACGCGATCGAGGCGCCACCGGCGGAGGGCACGTAGCGAATCCGGGGCTTCGCGTCCATCATGCCCCCTCCCAGCGCAGCTCCCACAGTCGCACGGGCTCCTCCAGCCCCTTCAGGTCGTGCAAACCCGTATCCGAGAACAGGAACCCCTTTCCTGCGACCAGCTGCCGCACCACGTCCGAGACGAGCACCTGCCCGCCCGACGCCTTGCTCGCGATCCGGGCGGCTGCGATGACGCTGGAGCCGAAGAGGTCGTCGTCCTCGGCGATCGGCTCGCCGGCGTTGATGCCAGCGCGGATGCGCAAGGCTTCCCCGCCGATGCCGCCAGCTACCGCCCGCTGCAGCGCCACCGCGCAGTCCAGCGCCCGCTGAGCGGACCCGAAGCTGGCCATGAAGCCGTCGCCCA
>JAGQHB010000032.1 GCA_020432045.1 Dehalococcoidia bacterium
GCAAGGCTGGCCCCGCGTCCGCCTCAGATGGAGGTCGCCATGCCCTGACGAGCAACCCCACCGCTTACCTTCTGGAGACCGGCATCACCCTGGCGATCTAACCCGGCATCACCCCGGCGATTGACATTCTCCGTGCCATCGACCTGCGACCGGATCCGGAGCACTGGTGCTGCGGACCAGCTTGGACATGTCGGCACCGATCGAGGATGGTTGAACCATGAACGACGACGACACGAAAACACGAGAGGCAAAACTCGACAGCATGCTGTCAGACTCCTTTCCGGCGAGCGATCCTCCGTCCTTTACTCCAGTGGTTGGGATGGGGTGCTCCACGCCCGAAGGCTCGCCTTCAGACCACATGAGACATGGAGTCAAAGGCGACCGCCGATCTGGCGACCCCGCGGATCGCTCGCTATGACGGACAACGCTGTTTAATCGGCCCGCGTTGTGGTGTGCCGAGCCTACGAAGCGCCAGGGCCGGACGACAGCTACCGGGTGCTCGTGGACCGGGTTTGACCCCGTGCCGTTTCGCGCGGCCATCTGCACAGTTGGCTGAATAGATCCGAGTGGTTGCACCGAGCAGCGAACTTCGGCGTTGGTACGGGCACCAGCTGGAATGCTGGGAGCAATTTCGCGAAAAGTATCGCGTCGAGCTCTCGAATGGCCCGCAGCTGACGGAAGTTGAGAACCTTATCGAGCGAACCCGAGCCGGCCGGCGGACGCTGGTCGTGGGAGCGCGCGATGCGGAGCACAACCAGGGTACCGTCTTAGGCGCTCCAATAATCGAGCGACTCGAAGCCGGGTGGTCGGCGTAGTTCAGTCCCCATCAGCAGTGGTTTGCAGGCCGGAAGCGATGGCTGGTTGCCGGTGGGAGTGTGAGGGCGAGCGAAGTTGTAGTCATCGAGGAATGGTTAGAGGTCTGCATGGTCCGGCACTGGGTTCCGAGCGGCCGTCCCGGATGCTCAACAGTCTGCCTGGGTGGCCACACGCTATCAGTCGATGATCTCTGCCCGGCGAGCGGAGGGCCGTATCAGACCGAACAGGAGGCGGATCGTAGCCGACCTTCGGGCGCCGTTTGCCCACGAGGAAGCCGAAGACCGCGCTGCGGGCCACGTCCAACGTGATCGGGTAGCAACTTGCCGACCGCTACGCGACGCCGTGCAAGTTCGTCATTTCGGACCGCGGCGTCCTCGGGTCCAGCCTCGTGGGCGAGCGCCTTCGTCTGCTGGCACTGGCCGTGCCCGGCGATCACGATCGACTTTGTCGATAACACGCAGTAGCCCATCGTCCTGGGTCGCAGCACCGATGGCGGCGGTACCGGGGCCGAGACGTGGCACGGACCGCCGCACCCTCCGTCTTGCCGTACTAATTCGTCGGGATGGAGAAGTCGAATGAGAACCGAAGCGGTGGCCCGATTGGCACTGCCGCCGGTGTCACCAGTCCCGGCGTTTCTTGTCCGATTGCCTCGCTGCCCTGGTCGCCGCGGTGCGTAACCGTCACCTCGAGCCGAAGGCGCAGACCGCCCGATTCCAATACCAGACCGGTTGTGTCGTAGGCGTAGAGCATCTGCGCGGTGCCCGGCGGAAGGTCCCGATCCAGGACATCCGACTGCCCCCGCAGCCCCACCCCTCCAACACGTCGGAGTTCAAGTTCGCCACTGCTGAGTGCTTCCCCCACGGAATATGCCCGCGCCCCGCCCGGGAGGCCGCTGACCGTGAATTGCACCATCAGCGGGATATACTCCAACAGGGATCCGTCGGCACCTCGCTCCTCGATCATCGTTCCGTCAAAGACAACATGGTCCACGGTTACGGTGATCCCGCCGATCGTCTGGCTGAGCCCGATGGAGTGGCTGCCTTCGTGACGTGGCGTGTCTCCGAAGTTTCCGAACATCCGATCGGCGAGTCCAGAACCGGTGACGGCGGCATACCCCACTGCCGTCAGAAGCAGAGCCGCGGCGGCAGCCGCGATGCTGCCCGTCAACCGCCATGAACGTGCCCGTGGGCCTGGTGTTGTCGACCGGACGCCGCCGTCGGTGAGGCCGGCGTCTGCCCAGTTGTAGGCAGGCGGCGGGCCGGGTGGGTTGTAGATCGTTGTGAACGCCGCCTCCAGGTCGTGCGTCAGCGACGCCATGGCGACCTCGTCGGTGGTAGTAGGCGGCCGATTCCATTTACGAAGGAGGTTGAGCATGGGTTAGCGGCCCTTTCTGATCGTCTGGAGGCCTCGCCAGAGTCGCATTTGGGTGGCGGATTCGGACTTGCCGATGACGGCGGCTATTTCGCGAACGGAAAGCCCGGACGCGAAGCGGAGCACGAGGACGTCCCGCTGATCGGGTGGCAACTTGCTGATCTCCACGCGAAGGCGTGCAAGTTCGTCGTTTCGGACCGCGGCGTCCTCGGGGCCAATCTCGCGGGCCACGGGCGCCGTCATCTCCGGGACATCGTCCCAGGGGACAGTCTGGTGTCGACGGCGGCGATTCGCGTCGATAGCCAGGTTATGCGCGATACGGAACAGCCACGCAGCGAAGCTGCTTCCTCGCGGGCGGTAGCGGTGGAGGTTGTGGAAGGCCTGAACGAAGACTTGCTGGGCCAGGTCGGCGCTGTCTTCGTGGGTCTGCGTTCGGGCGCGGCAGTAGCGATAGACGCGGTCGTAGTAGCGCCCGTAGAGGAGGCCGAAGGCGGCGGGCTCGGTTGCTGCGGCTTTGACGAGCGCGTCGTCGGTGTCGATGTTCTCGTCACGGCGGGGTTGAACTGCGAACGTCGTTGTCTCTTGCCCGGTCATAGCCGGTGGTGACCGTTGAGCATCTGGTTCTCTCCCGGTGAAGGATTGCGGCGCGCCCATATCACCAAGAACGTTGCACGCTGGAAAACCTCACATCGCGACCATGAGGCTGCATTGAGTCAAAGAACGGGCGGCCTGCGATGTTGCCGCCCCAGGGGCCGCGCTTCGACCCTTCCGGAGGCGATCTCCGGTCTCCGGCGCCTCCTCCAAACCCTGCCAGCTTTCAATCGTCAGCAGCGGCGGAGTGTGGGACGGGCCCGATGCCAGACGCCATAATTGACTGATGACGCCGGGACCCAGCCAGCCCAAGTATGTGCTGCTCCTGGGCGGTGCGGCGGCCATTGTGATCGCTCTCGTGTTCGCCACAATGGCCGCGGCCGTGGATTCGGGTGTGACTGAAACATCTCCTCTTTCCACAACTGCTGTTGAGTCGCCGGCGCTCGTCGCGACCACTGCTACCGCAACACCCACGGTCGCCGAGGCGGCACCCATTTTGAGGGAGCGTCGCGCGGTCACGCTGGCAGCCGTGGGGGACGTGATGCTCGGACGGACCGTCGCCTCTGCGATTACGGCCTCCCACCCGGATGGGCCATTCGCCGGGGTTGCGGACCTGCTTCGAAGCGCGGATTTGGCCGTTGCGAACCTGGAATGCGTCGTCAGTGAGCTCGGTTCGCCAGAGCCGAAGGCATACACCTTCGCGGCCCCTCCGGCTGGCGCCACCGGCCTCGCCACCGCCGGGATCGACCTCGTGTCGCTTGCCAACAACCATAGCCTCGATTTTGGGGCGGATGGGCTCGCGGATAGCATTGCGAACCTCTCGAACGCGGGGCTGAAGACCGTCGGCGCCGGCCGCAACGACCGTGAGGCATGGGATGTTGAACTGGTGGAGGTGAACGGGACGAGGTTCGCCTTCCTGGCACTGGCGGAGGTGCCTGATGAAGCCGCATACGACATGCATGCATGGACGGCAGGGCCGAGCTCTCCAGGCATCGCCTGGGTCGATGAACAACGAATGAGGTCGGCGATCAAGGACGCGGGATCGTGGACGGATGTGGTGGTGGTGATGCTCCACTTCGGCAGCGAAGGGACATCCGTTGTGTCCGAGCGCCAGCGAACCCTGGCCCACGCTGCCGTAGACGCGGGCGCCCGGCTCGTCCTTGGGTCTCATCCCTACGTCCTGCAAGAGGTCGAGGACTACAACAATGGCGTCATCGCCTACAGCCTCGGTAACTTCGTGTTCGATGGGTTCGATGGGCTGGCGAACGAAAGCGGCATCCTGAACGTGACTTTCGAGCCCGGTGGCTCGGTGCGTTGGCGGCTCCAACCCGTGAGCCTTGACGGCCAGGGGCTTCCGTCCGTCACGGGGTGAGCACGCTCGCATCGTGGGCGCCGGGCTCTTGTCATACGTGGGCGCTCGCTGCGACCTTCGAATCTGGCGGGGAACGGTAGCAGTATGACCGTAAGCGATTTGTACCACTCCTCCCGCCAATGTGTCCGTCAAATCGGGGCAGCTCAATTCCGATGCACCTGGGCCCACTCTGAGGAAACGCCAGGATTGCCAGGGCAATGCCGGCCGCCACACCCATTCATCTCATCGACTGGAGCACGTGCACAAGACACACCGGGCCAATTCCGACCATATGGGTGAGCCCTACCCGCGCGTTGGGCTGCTGCCGCACGCCGGCTTCGCCGCGCAGTTGGCGGACTGTCTCCATGACCTGCCCCACACCGGTTGGTCCCAGGGGGTGGCCCATGCTGAGAAGGCCACCGCTGGCGCTCACCGCCACCTTGCCGCCGATGTCATAGGCGCCGGCTTCCAGCTCGGACGCGGCCTGGCCCTTTTCGCAAAAGCCCATCGCTTCTACATAGAGGAGCTCCTCGATGCTGAAGGCATCGTGGACTTCCAGGATCTCAATGTCCTTTGGCCCGACCCCTGCCTGCTGGTAGGCGAGTTCGGTGGTGACCATGGTGAGGGCCACGTCCGGGTTCTTCTCTTCGCTCGCCGGGAGTTCGGACTTGGAAACGGAGGTGAGCACCTTGACGGCGCGCTTGCGATCGAAGCCGTGCCGCTTGATGCCCTCTTCGGACATAACGATGATGGCTGCTGCGCCTTCCCCCACGGGGGTGCATTGGAGTTTGGTGAGGACTCCGCTGATGACGGGCGGTGCGAGCACCTCTTCCAGAGTGTAGGCCCTGGGCCGTTGGGCGTACGGGTTGTGGGAGCCATTTCTGTGGTTCTTCACGGAGACAAGGGCGATCTGTTCGGCGGTGGCGCCGGTTTCGCGCATGTACTTGTCTGTGATGAGGGCAAATGAGGTGAATGGCGCGTTAAGGTCGTCGGCGAGACCACGGACGGCCGCCTTCGCCGGGCCGAGGCGCCACGTGTCAACGGTGTCGACGCCCATGGCGAGGGCAATGTCTGTGTAGCCCGCGGCAACCTCCATGCAGGCCTGCCGAAAGGCTGTCGAACCGCTTGCGGATGCGTTCTCCACCTGTGCGAACGGAATCCCGGTCACGCCAAGATAGCGGAGCATTGCAGCACCGGCCGCCATACCAACGAGGGCGTTGCCGACGTATGCCGCCTCCACATCGGGCCAGTTGATGCCCGAGTCGACGAGGGCCTCGCGCACGGCGCGCAAACCCAACTGAGCATAGGAAGCGCCAGAACGGTACTGGTAGGGATGGGCGCCAATGCCGGTAACGTAGACGGGGCGCATGTCCTTGAGGGTCTTCACTCCGCAGCCTCCAATTGGAAGGCGAGACGCTGGCCGCCGCCAATTTCGAGGCCAATGCCCCGGTAGCGGGCAGCGTGGCGAGGTTCGCCTTCGCCGGTGAGGAGGGCGCGGATGACGTGGCCGGAATCGAGCTTCAATTCAGCCATGGTAAAGGGCACCGGGAAGGTGGCGTGGGTGTGAACAACGACGGCGGCGACGAGCGTGCCGTGTGCGGGTATGTCAGCAGCGGTAAGTACGTCCCCGTGAGCGCCGCATGTGGTGCAGCCGTATTCCTGCGGGGGAAAGACTATTGTTCCGCACCGGGCACAGTGGCGGGCATGGATGACAGCGCCACCGGGGGTGGCCGACCAGGTCCGTGCGGGAGCGTCTTCGGGCATGGTTAGGCTCTCCTACTGAATGGCCGAGATGCCGGTGAGCCGGCGCCCGACCACAAGCTTCTGGATTTCGGTGGTGCCGTCGGGAATGGAGAGTGCGCGGCCATCGCGGAAGTAGCGTTCAACCGGGTAGCCCTCCAGGAGGCCCAGGGCGCCATGGATTTCGACGCAGTGGGAGGCGACGCGGTGAGCGACTTCGGTGGCGAAGCCCTTGGCGAGCGCAGCCTGCCAGGTCGAGTCCTCCCCCTTATCTTGCATGGCGATGGCCCGATACGTGAGGAAGCGTGCGGCTTCGGTTTCGGCCACCATCTCATAGATCATCCCCTGCACCAGCTGGAAACTGGCGATCGGGCGGCCGAACTGGACACGATCCTGGGAATACCGGATTGCAGCATCCACCGAAGCCTGCGCGATGCCCGTGGCGAAGGTGGCGAGCATGGTGCGCGGGGACTGGAAGTTCCAGACGCGCTTGCCCTGCGCGCCGGCGCTCGCCTTCGGGTCGTTCATGTGGGTGCGCGGGACGCGCACGTCATCGAAGCGGAGTTCGCCGTTTGCCCAGGCCTTGAGGCCAAAGAGCTCGTTATTGCGGACTACCTGCCACGGGTGGTTCTTGCGATTCATGCGAAAGGTGCGGATGGTGTCGCGCCCGCCGCCGGGCTTGAGCGAGGCGTGGACGGTGATTCGGTCAGCGACGGGACCGTTGGAGATCCATGTCTTGGTGCCTGTGATGACGTAGTCGTCGCCATCTTCCACCGCGATGGTGCTCATGTACGAGGCGTCGGAGCCATGGTCCGGTTCGCTGATTGCACCCGCCGAGATGGTTTCGCCGGCGCGGATCATGTCGCGAACCTCGTTGCGCTCGGTGTCAGGGACGTCATTGGAGGGTTGGGAGCCGGCGATCCAGATCAGGCCGGCCAGGCCCGCCCAGACACGGGCAAGCTCTTCGTTGATCATCGCGTAGGTAAGGGCACTGAGGTTGGAGCCGCCGTACTCCTCGGTCATGTGGCCGTTATAGAAACCGAAGGGCATGAGTTGCTTAATGAAGGAGATGGTCTGCTCACGGTTGAGCGGACCATGCTTTTCGTAGTCGTGAACCTGTGGCGCGAGTTCTTTTTCCGCGAATTCGCGTACTGTCTTCTTGAGCATCAGTTGCTCTTCTGTGTAGTCGAAGTCCATGGCGAATACCTTTCTGCTGTGCTCCGCGTCGGAGATTACCCGCGGGTGCGACTGGAGATGGCCTGCGCGAGCGGTTAGGCGCCCGTCGTCCCGGGGAGAAATGTACGCGTTCCGAGTCCCACCGACTTGCGTGCAGCCTCCCGGAGTTCGGGCCGAAAATCCGGATGGGCGATGGCGATTAGTTCTTGTGCCCGCTCGCGTTCAGTCTTCCCGAGCAATCGGGCAACCCCGTACTCGGTGACGACCATGTCGGCGAACTGCCGGGAGATGCTGGCGGCGCCAGGCGGCGTGAACTCGCTAACGATGGTAGAAACCAACTCGCCCGTCGCGAGCCTCTTACGTGAGATCACGCCGTGGATAGAGCGACCGCCTTTCGAAAGCAACGCTCCGGTGACGAACTCCACCTGCCCGCCAACGCCCCGGAAGTATCGAGGGCCGACGCGCTCACAGCCGATCTCGCCCCACAGCGTCACTTCAAGCGGGGCATTGACCGCCACAAGGTTATCGTTCTGGGCGATATATCGCGGATGGTTGTTGACGTACATGTCCCGGAGGTCGATCGTCGGGTTCCCATCGATCCAGTCGCACTCTTCCCCGCTCCGCGGAATGAACCCGGTAAGCGACGTCTTGCCAGGGACGAGGTTCCGTTTCCGATTCGTAATCACGCCCTTTCTAGCCAGGTCAACGGGGAAGATGACCTCACTGTGGCACCCGAGGTCCTCCTTGTCTTCAAGGAACGGGGCCAGCCGGATCGGGATGGACCCGCCGCCGAACATCACCGTATCGCCGTTGTGGATTAGCTCCGCGGTGTAGGCGCAACAGACCGCACTGGCGTCTATTTCTTCCTCCGGCGTCGGAGCAAAGAAGGCCTGCTCGGCCGGCGATTCCCCGCTAACGAAGTAGTCGAACGCAGTCGCCGGCATCCAGTTGTCACCACCGGGAATCACCGGAAGGTCGTCGCGCACTTCACCGATGACGATACGGGCGTTCCGCATCTGCACGCGGGCGTTCCAGAGGTTGGTCCCGAAGGTCACGAAGCCTGCCCCGGATGGGGGTGTCACCGTAACGACGAAGACATCGGCACCCGTGTAGCGCCGCGTGAACTCGTCACGCTCCGGACGGTTCGCGAACCAGCCCATGAATGAGGGATTCATCGGTGCGTAGTTCACCTGCTCCGAGTGCGCAGCCAGCGCGCTGTACTCCGCCGCTGTATAGGCGAACACCGACGACGTCGCCCACGAGGTCTCAGTTCCTGGCTGCAGGAGCGTTGCAGCGGCCCCGGACCAGGATGTGTCGATGGTCACATCCCGGAGTTCGCCAGCACGAGCGGCAAGTGCGCGATGAAACGCAAATGGCGTCATTTGCGGCGAGGCCATAGCGCTTACCACGTGATCCCCGCTCTTCACGGGCTGCGCTGCGGTAGCTGCGTCGATGTGGCGTGCGGGTCCTGAAGCCCGGCGCATCCAGTCCATCGGCTCGTCTCTCCTCGATTGCTGACGATTCCAGAGCGCACATGAACGGTGCCTCTCTCTGGTTGCCATCCAACCGTTTGGTAGGTTTCCTGTGGCGGCAAAGTACGTGCTCGGCCTTGTCGCTGTCAACAGGCGATGCTGTGTAACTTCATTATGCTGCGAGTACCTGTCTCTACCCAGGATTGACGTGCATCGGTGCCAGTACTAGCGTTGTCCGACCGTTCGGTTGATTCCACGATAGGAGTGGCCCCGTGCCCGCAGCAGAATTCTTCGCCACAGTAAAGCTCGACTGGCCAGCACCCGAGGTCGCGCGCCTCACCTTGAATCGCCCGGAGGCAGGGAACAGCCTCAGTTCACAGCTCGTCAAAGACCTCACCGCTGGCGTGACCGCCGTTCGAGGAGATCCAGGCTGTAAAGTCCTGCTCATCACCGGTTCCGGTCGATTCTTCTGCGCCGGGGCGGACCTCAAGGAAAAGGATCGGCCGTCGAGCTGGATCTGGGACCTCCGCCGGGCTTTCGATCTGATCGAGGAATTGCCCGTTCCAGCGGTGGCACTCATCAACGGTTCCTGCATGGGTGGCGGTACCGAACTCGCCCTGGCCTGCGACTTCCGGATAGCCCTCAGTTCAGTCTCACTCGGACTCCCGGAGATCCAGTTCGGCGCACTCCCGGCAGCAGGTGGCCCACAGCGCTTATTGCGCCTCGTCGGGCCGGCCCTCGCCAAGCTGCTCATCATGTCCGGCGAACACATCCCAGCCGCGCGCGCCCTGGAAATCGGCCTCATCGAGGAATGTGTCGACGAAGACCTCGATGCAGCCGGCCTGGTATTCGCCGAACGTCTCGCATTGCGTGCGGGCTATGCGGTGCGAGCGACCAAGTTCCTCATCAACCGGGGAATCAACATGCCGCTCCACGACGCGCTCGCCCTCGACTACCAGGTCATCGACAGCATGGGCACGCCAGAGGAACGACGTGCGGAGAGGGAGAAGGCCGTAGCCCGGAGCACAACCTACGCGAAGATCTTCTCCTGAACGCCTAAGTTGAAGTCAGCGCGTTCTGCGGCGCTGGAGGGGGAATCCACGATGGGACGGGCACCGGCCAGCGCAACCGGCAATCGACGGGAAGACCTGCTCCGCGTCGCCGCCCGCCTGTTTAGCAGGCGCGGATTCCATGGCACGTCCATGGGAGCGATCGCGGAAGAGACCGGTATCCATAAGGCCAGCCTTTATCACTGGATCGAATCCAAGGAAGACCTCCTGTATCAGGTCCTCAGCGGAGCGCTCGACGCTCTCATCGCCCAGGCACAGTCGATCGCACGCGATGTGAGCCTCAGCTACGCAGATCGCCTTCGCGGCCTTGTGGCACTCCACGCCAACTATGCCGTGAGCCACGCAGACACAATGCAGGTCTTCTACGCCGAGTCCAAATGGCTCAGCGGACCGCGCGGACGTCAGATCCGTGACGTCCGGCGACAATACTTTCGTATCTACGAGGACCTCTTCCGCGAAGCACGCGAACGAGGTGAGTTCCAGGTCAAAGAGCTGGACATCCCTGTCTACGTGAACTGCCTCTTCAGCATGGCGAGCTTCATGTCCAACTGGTATCGCCATGAGGGCCCGTACAGTCCAGGCGATGTCGGCAATCTGATGAGTGAACTGGTGCTCGGTGCCGTTCTCCCGGACTAGCAGGCCGGGCGTCAATTCCTCGTATGACCCCTTGCCGCCCCTGCACCTCCGTCCCGAAGCCCACACGGCCAATCATGATCCGCGCAACGTGCGGCAGCCCGTTCCACAAGGACACGGCCTCCATCCATCCACTTTGAGAGGTGGTGGACAGGTAGGATGCAATGGAAAGGAAAACTCCACCCTGCTATCCCAAGGCACCCTCCCCAACCTCCCGCCTGTGACGACCTTCAGAAGAAATAGAGCCAAGTGTTGAATGCCGTGATTCCGGGCGGAACCGGTGTATGACAGCGGTTGCCGCTGCCGCGCGCCAATATCCGTTCGTTGCGCTGACAGTGCTGGTCGGGGCTCTTGCCCTGGCGCTCAATTGGACCGCGGCATCCGCTGTGGTCCAGTGGCTGCTGCCGCTGTACTCGCTGGGCATTGCGGTGCGCGAGTCAGTATCGATGGTTCGGCGCCTCCTCCAGCGAGAGTTCGGCCTCGATGTCCTTGCGGTGACCGCAATCATTGCTACGGTCGCGGTTGGAGAATTCTGGGCGAGCCTCGTGATCGTGTTGATGCTCACCGGAGGCGAGGCACTTGAGGATTTCGCCGCCGGTCGTGCCCAGCGGGAGCTAAAGGCGCTACTAAGTCGCGTTCCCCAGATTGCACATCGATTTGGTGAGTCTGGCGAGCTTGTCGACGTGCCGGTTAGCGCGGTCGCCGTCGGCGATCGCCTCGTGGTTCGGCCCTCTGAAATTGTTCCCGTCGATGCTGTGCTGATTTCGGCGTCAACCTCAATGGATGAATCCTCCCTCACCGGAGAAAGCATGCCGGTAGAGAAACTGGCCGGCGATCTCGTACTCAGCGGTTCAGTCAACGGGTCCGAGGCGGTGACCGTCACGGCAGCCGCACGAGCCTCAGACAGCCAGTACCAGAGAATTGTGCAACTTGTGAGCGAAGCTGCCGCGAGTAAGCCACCACTCGTGCGCCTGGCCGATCGGTACGCAGCGCCATTCACCCTTCTTGCCGTCGGCCTGGCAGCGATAGCGTGGTGGCTCTCGGGTGATTCCACCCGGTTCGCTGAAGTACTTGTCGTCGCGACTCCGTGCCCGCTCCTGATTGCGGCGCCGGTCGCGTTCATGGCGGGTATGTCGAGTGCCTCCTCTCACGGGGTGGTCGTGAAGAATGCGGGCACCCTCGAAGTGCTTGCGCGCGCGAGGACCGTTGTTTTTGACAAGACCGGCACGCTGACGAACGGAAGTCCCGAAGTGGCCGGCATTCGGCCAGAGGGAGGGCGCAGCGAAGAAGCACTGCTCACCCTGGTTGCGGCGGCAGAGCAGTATTCTTCACACGTACTTGCGGCCTCACTCGTTAAGGAAGCGCTGGCTCGGGGCTACAAGCTGCCCTCAGTTACTGATGCACGCGAAGTCGCGACTCATGGAGTTACCGCCCGCATCGGCTCCGAAACCGTGACTGTAGGAAAGCCGGCCTTTGTCGCTGAACAGGCGCCGGGGCTCACTCGTCTTGAGCTGTCCAGCGGCGAAGCAGCCGTCTACGTGGCGATCGATGACCAGTATGCAGGCGCTATCGTCCTGCGCGATGAGGTGCGGGCGGAAGCACCCAGAATGCTGAAAGACCTCAGGAAACTGGGCATCCGGAAGACCCTGATGGTGACGGGCGACGTGGAACAGACGGCACGGAAGGTTGCCGACGAACTGCAGTTAAGCGAGGTCCACGCCGAGTGCCTTCCCCAGGACAAGGTGCGCATCGTGCATTCCGTGACACCGCGACCGGTCGTGATGGTCGGAGACGGAGTCAATGATGCACCAGTGCTTGCCGCTGCCGACGTGGGCATCGCAATGGGGGCAAAGGGCTCCACGGCTGCTAGCGAGTCCGCCGACATAGTGATCCTGGTCGATGACCTCTACCATGTGGTCAGTGCGGTGTCGGTCAGTCAGCGCACTGTCAGCATTGCACTCCAGAGCATCTGGATCGGAATCGCCATTAGCGTCGGACTCATGCTCGTGGCGATGACCGGGGTGCTCCCCGCTATCGTCGGCGCCGGTCTGCAAGAAGTCGTGGACCTTGTGACGATCGTTAACTCATTGAGGGCACTGAGCCTCGGACGCAAGCTTCTCTAGTGATCATTGACGCACTCATCGGATACGGGCCCGGCGGGATCGACGTTGATGAATCGGTTTCGCCCACTGAGACGCCTCGCCGCCGCAAGACCCCACCGCCGTTGTTTCCGCCGCCGGCCGACCACGGGACTGGGTTGTCCCCGGCCAGGAGCCCCGCCAGCCGTGCCAGTTGGAGGCCGGCGTTCTCCATCATCCGGGCCAGGAGGATGCCAAAGTCTTCGACCATCAATCCGCCGACCTCGCGCACTTGCGCTTGGGTCACCGAAGGGAACGCCGGGCTGCTGATCGTCGGAACCTGGTGCAGGCTCACGATCCCTGACCTGCGCGTGGCGGCACACGCAGACAACGAACTACCGCAAAGCAGGTGGCTCCGAACCGCCGCTAGCACGGGCCCGGAGGCAAGGAGGGATCCATGACCAGCCCAATTGCACTCGGAATAGACATTGGTGGATCAGGCATAAAGCTCGCTCTCGTGAACACGGAAACAGGGGCTCTGGCGACATCGCGGCGGAGGATCGACACGCCAAGGCCCGCCACTCCGAACGCCGTGAGCGGCGCGCTGCGCAAACTCGCTTCGCAGGAGCCGGGCATACGGGCATCAGCCCCGGTCGGGATTGGCTTTCCCGGAGTGATCCGCGGCGGGAAAGCCCAAACAGCAGCGAACCTTGGCAAGGCCTGGATCGGCACTGACGTACGAACACTGGGCGATGTGGCCGCCGGAAGGGCCGCTACCGTTGTGAATGATGCGGATGCTGCCGGCCTAGCTGAAGTGCGCTTTGGTGCCGGGCGCGGGCAACAGGGCCTTGTCGCAATTATCACGCTGGGCACAGGAATTGGTTCCGCCCTCGTCTACGCGGGCCATCTCTTGCCGAACTCGGAGCTCGGACACATCGAGATCCGGGGGAAGGATGCTGAGAAACGCGCAGCTGCTTCAGTGCGCGTTCGAAAGGGCCTGAGCTGGAAGGCCTGGTCACGCAGAGTCGAAGAATATCTCCTCACGCTGGACCGGCTCGTCTCACCCGATCTGGTGATCATTGGTGGAGGCATCAGCAGAAATGCGGACAAGTTCCTTCCTCGCATTCACGTTCGCCCACGCGTTGTCCCCGCCAGCCTCGGCAACGATGCCGGGATTATCGGTGCGGCACTCTGGGCACGGGACGCGGCCGATGTCGAAGGTGACGAATAAATCTAGTTCGTAATCCAATACCGGTGACCCCCGTCACTTCTTTCCCGAGCCTTGGGGGCTACAGTGAATTGATATGTAGCAGAGTCAGGCAGCACTCCGCGGCTGGACGATTCGAACGTGAGACCCGCCGAGTCGCGTTTGACCACCGGGCAAGCACAGCGATGGGCCCGGTTCGAAGACCATGCCGGATAGGCAAGCAAGTGAGAAGACAAGATGACCAATGGGCGCGGGAATACCGATGAGCTTTGTATAAACACCTTGCGCACCCTGGCGATGGACGCTGTACAACGAGCGGGCTCTGGCCACCCCGGAACAGCGATGGGAGCAGCAGCAGCGGTCTACACGCTCTGGTCTCGCCACCTCCGCCACAATCCCGCGAACCCGGACTGGCCGGACCGTGACCGGTTTGTGCTTTCGCCGGGCCACGCTTCAATCCTGTTGTATAGCCTGCTTTCCCTCACCGGCTACGACCTTCCGATAGACGAATTGGGCAGGCTTCGGCGCTTTGGCAGTAAGACTCCCGGTCACCCCGAACGTGGACTTACACCGGGAGTGGAACTCACAACGGGACCACTCGGCGCCGGATTCGCCATGGCAGTCGGCCTGGCGATGGCCGAGCGATTCCTGGCAGAGCACTTCAATCGTCCAGGATTCACGATCGTCGACCATCGAACCTTCGGACTATGTAGTGACGGCGACCTCATGGAAGGTGTCGCATCTGAGGCGGCATCGCTCGCCGGCACCCTCGGCCTCGGCAAACTCATCTTCCTGTACGACGACAATGGGATCTCCATCGAAGGTTCGACGGACCTCGCGTTTCGAGAGGACGTGGTGGAACGTTTTCGCGCGTACGGCTGGCACGTCCAATCCGTTGATGGCGAGGATGTCGAGGCCGTCGATCACGCCCTCCTCGCTGCGCGGGAAGCGGAGGATCAGCCTTCATTGATCGTCGCACGAACCACCATTGCCTACGGCAGCCCGGGCAAGTCCGGCACGGCAGCCGCCCATGGCGCACCCCTTGGGGCCGACGAAGTAAGGTTGACGAAGCGCGCCCTTGGATGGCCCGAGGAATCGAGCTTCTCCGTCCCCGACGAGGCACGACGTGAGTTCCAGCGGGCAATGCCCCGCGGCCGCGATTTGGAAGATGAGTGGACTGCGCAGTTCGAACGATATGCATCTGCCCATCCGGCCGAGGCAGCCCGATGGGACCGCGTCGTGGCCGGAGCTCTCCCATCCGGATGGGATAACGTACTCCCGAGATTCGAGGTCGAAGACGGCCCAATGGCCACCCGCGCTGCGTCCGGAAAAGTCCTGAACCAACTGATCACCGTTCTCGACGAGGTCGTCGGCGGCTCAGCAGACCTCGCACCTTCCACCAACACATACCTGAAGGGCTACGGAGACCTCGGCTTCGACGAGTGGTGCGGGCACAATATCCATTTCGGCGTCCGCGAACATGCGATGGGCTCCATTACCAACGGAATGGCGGCTCACGGCGGACTCATTCCCTACTGTGCGACTTTCTTCGTCTTTTCCGACTACATGCGGCCCTCGATTCGGCTGGCAGCGTTGATGGGCGTGAAGACCATCTTCATCTTCACCCACGACAGCATCGGTGTCGGAGAGGACGGCCCGACCCATCAGCCGATTGAGCACCTTGCTTCACTGAGAGCGATGCCGGGACTGACAGTCTTGCGTCCTGCCGACGCCAACGAGACCACAGCTGCCTGGAAAGTGGCCGTCGAGCGAAGCGGACCTACGGCCCTCGTTCTTTCAAGGCAGGGCCTCGCTGTGTTGCCGGATACCGGGCGAATTCACGAAGGCGTGCCCAGGGGTGCATATGTCCTTGTCGAAACTGGCATTGGATTGCCCGATGTAATCCTGATGGCAACGGGATCCGAAGTCGGGATTGCACTCGAAGCTTCCCGGGCCCTCGCGACCGATGGCGTGGCAGTCAGGGTCGTCAGTATGCCCAGCTGGGACCTGTTTGAAGCGCAGTCCGCGGAGTATCGAGAAGCTGTGCTTCCAGTCGCTGTCCGGGCGCGGGTCGCAGTCGAGGCGGCTGCTTCGCTCGGGTGGCATCGCTACACCGGTGACCTCGGCGAGGTCGTTGGCCTCGACCACTTCGGTGCCTCCGGCGCGGCCGGAGTTCTCTTCCAGGAGTTCGGGATCACCCCTGAGGCGCTGGCAACGGCGGCTCGACTGTCACTGGCGCGCGTCGGCAGTGACAGTCAGAGGCCGGCTCACGCCGCGGACTCGAGATGAACGTCGCTGTTGCTTCCGACCATGCTGGTGCGCTGCTCCACGACGCTATCGTGGCCGAGCTCGCCGGGCTTGGTCACGCGGTGACCGACACCGGGAAGCCCAACGGCCCCGTTGACTACCCGGATGCGGCGGCAAAAGTAGTGACCCTCATCGCCACCGGAGCCGTCGAACGGGCAGTCCTGATTTGCGGCAGTGGGGTTGGCATCAGCGTCGCGGCAAATAAAGCACCCGGTGTGCGGGCCGCTATTTGTCACGACTCATTTTCGGCACACCAGGGCGTCGAGGATGACGCGATGAATGTTCTCTGCCTCGGCGCAAGGGTCATCGGTCGTGAACTCGCCCTGGAACTGACGAAGGTCTTTATGAAAGCGTCCTTCTCGGGCGCGCCACGCCATCTGCGACGACTACGCAAGGTCGAAGCACTCGAACGGCCAGGGGGATCACTGGCGGAGGTCCATCTTGACTAGTTCAACCCAGGCAGTGCCGGTTACCAGGGCAATCCACGCCCTTGGGCAGAGCGCCTGGCTTGATTTCATCGAGCGGCGCTTCCTTTCCTCGGGCGGCGCGGAGCGAATGGTCCGCGACGGTTGGCTGAGGGGAGTCACTTCAAATCTATCGATTTTTCAGCAGGCGTTGAGCGATGGGCTCGCGTCATTTGCAAGAGACTTCGAGGAACTGCCGGCGAGCATCACAACATCCATGAAAGACGCGAGGCGGATGACGGCGAAGTTTGCCGCCCCGGTCGGAGCATCATCCGGTCTGAACGGCCTGAAGGAAGGAACCAGGAAATGACGCAAAGCATCGACTCGAACGTGAGAAAAACTGATAAGGCGATGACGATTGGCATGGTGGGCCTCGGCCGCATGGGGGCGGGCCTTTCAGGAAGGCTCAGGGCGGCAGGCCACAAGGTGGTTGGCTATGACCGCAACTCCGATATCTCCGAAGTCGGCAGCATCGCTGAAATGGTCTCGAAACTCCCTGCTCCCCGGGTGGTCTGGCTGATGGTACCGTCCGGCGACATCACTCAATCGACAATGGAAGCTGTCGCTTCAGAACTTGCTCACGGCGACATCGTCATCGACGGCGGCAACAGCTATGTGAAAGACACCGTGAGGCGGGCAAGAGAACTACGCGAGCGTGGCATCCATTTTGTGGATGCCGGGACTTCGGGCGGAATCTGGGGGGAAGAAAACGGATTCTGCCTGATGGTGGGAGGCGAACGAGATGCAGTCGCCATCGTCGAGCCGCTCTTCCTCACGCTTGCTCCGCAGGACGGCTACGCGCACGTCGGTGGCCCAGGGGCAGGCCACTTCACCAAGATGGTGCACAACGGCATTGAGTACGGAATGCTGCAGGCATTTGCCGAAGGGTTCGACCTGCTTCACTCGGCCACCGAATACGATCTCGATCTTCATCAGATCGCTGGCATCTGGAATCACGGCAGCGTCGTGCGTTCCTGGCTGCTCGAACTCGCTGAGGACGCGTTTGCGAAGGATGCCAGGCTGGACTCCCTTAAAGGCTACGTCGACGACTCCGGCGAGGGCCGATGGACCGTTCTCGAGGCCGTGGAGCGAGGCGTGAATGCCGGTGTGCTTGCCCAGTCGTTGTTCGCACGGTTCACCTCACGCGAGGACAACGCGTTCTCGATGCGCGTCATCGCTGCCCTCCGCAACGAATTCGGCGGGCACCCGGTGAAGTCCGTATGAGCCTCGAACGCCCCCAGGACCAGGATATCGTCATCGTTGGGGCCACCGGGGATCTCGCGAGCCGGAAGCTACTACCGGCGCTGTTCAACCTCCAGCTGGCGGCACTGCTGCCCGAAAAAGGCCGCATTGTCGGCTGCGGGCGAACAGCTATGACAGTTGAGGAGTTTCGGAATCTCGCGAAATCCGCGTTGGAAGAGTTCTCACGCTCCAGACCGTCCCCTGCCCAGTGGAGTGCCTTCGCTGAACGCCTCTCCTACTGCGACACGGCCTCCAACGGTTTCGAGGGACTTGCTTCCCGCCTGACGCAGTCGAACCGCCTCATCTACCTGGCCATTCCTCCATCGGCCTTCGCGACAACGGTGCAGGCAATTGGCTCGGCCGGGCTGGTAGACGGGACGCGCATGATCATCGAGAAGCCGTTTGGGCACGACCTCGCCAGTTCACGGGAGTTGACTCGGTCCGTTCATGCTGTCTTCGACGAGGCACAGGTCTTCCGAATCGACCATTTCCTTGGCAAGGAAACGGTGCAGAACATCCTCGTGTTTCGATTTGGGAACGCGATTTTTGAGCGGATCTGGAACCGGGACTCGATCGATCACGTTCAGTTCACTGTTGCCGAATCTATCGGCATCGAAGAACGGGGAGCTTTTTACGAAGAGACCGGTGCGCTTCGCGACATACTGCAAAACCACGTCTTCCAGGTGCTCTCGCTTCTTACCATGGAGGCGCCCGCCTCGTTGCATTGCGAGGCGGTCAGGGATGAGAAGTCGAAGCTGTTCGAGGCCATGCGGCCACTGACTCCGAATGATCTTGTTCGCGGCCAGTATGCGCGTTCCGTTATCGATGGGAAGACAGTAAAGGGCTACTCGGAAGAGGACGGTGTCGCAGCCGATTCAGACGTGGAAACGTACGCCGCCGTACGGCTTTTCATCGACAACTGGCGTTGGGGCGGCGTCCCCTTCTACCTTCGTACAGGTAAACGCCTGCCTCGCCGGGCCACAGAGGTCACGGTTGTCTTTCGGCCAGCTCCGATCCACCTCTTCTCTGGCTCTGGCAGCGATGGCTTAAAGCCGAATGTCCTGAACCTGTGCATCCAGCCAGACGAGACAATTAGTCTCCAGTTCCTCGCGAAGGCGCCAGGACCGGAGATTGAGGTTCAACCTGTCGATATGCAGTTTTCGTACGAGAAGTCGTTCACGGCTACGGCGGATGAAGCCTATGAACGGCTGATTCACGACGCGATGGATGGAGACAATACTCTCTTCGCCCGGGCCGATGCCGTGGACCGGGCCTGGAGCGTGGTCGAACCAGTACTTCGAGACTTGCGACCGGTGGAACTCTATCGCGCGGGGAGGTGGGGACCCGAAGCAGCCAACAAGCTGATCGCGCCACACCTCTGGCACCTGCGATGAAACACCGGCTGATCGTCGCTGAGAAGTGGGTAACACGTTGAAAATCATCGCTGCCGCCGCGGCCGCTCAGAAGGGTCTGATTTGGGACGTGCCGGGAGCTGCCGGGTGACCAGTGTGAGCTCCGAGCCGCACACACCGGACCTGTCAGCTGAACAGAGGCGGCTCCGTGAAGCGAATGATGGCGTGCCGTGGCGGCAGTGGGGACCCTATGTAGCGGCCCGGCAATGGGGCACCGTTCGCGAAGACTACTCCGAGGGCGGCACGGCCTGGGAATACTTCCCGCACGACCATGCCCGGTCGCGAGCGTACCGTTGGGGCGAAGACGGGATATTCGGTGTCTCCGACCACCACGGGCTCCTCAATTTCGCGCTCTCGATGTGGAATGGCACCGACCCAATCCTGAAGGAGCGGTTCTTCGGACTTACCGGGAACCAGGGGAACCATGGCGAGGACGTCAAGGAGTGCTACTACTTCCTGGACAATACGCCGACGCACTCGTACATGAGGGCGCTCTACAAATATCCACACCTTGCATTCCCTTACCAGCAGCTAATTGATGAGAACGGCCACCGAGGTCGAGATCAACCAGAGTACGAATTGGTCGATACTGGCATCTTCAATGAAGGGCGCTACTTCGACGTGAGCGTTGAATATGCGAAGGCCGGCCCTCATGATCTCGTTATTCGAATCTCGGCCATTAACCGCGGCCCTGAATCGGCCACGCTTCACCTTCTGCCGACGCTCTGGTACCGAAACACGTGGGCATGGGGCTACTCGCCTGTCCGGCCAAGCTGCACCGAACATTCTCCCAACCCTGGATTCCGGACAATAAGGGCGAGCCACGACGAACTTGGCGATTACTGGCTCGCCTGCGAGGGCGTTCCGGAACTGCTGTTTACCGGGAATGACACAAATTTCGAACGCCTCTGGGGCGTCCCAAACAGCAACAGCTTTGTGAAAGACGGCATCGGCCGCTCGGTCGTCGATGGCTCCACGGACGCTGTCAATCCTCGTCATGAGGGAACCAAGGTTGCCGCGCACTACGTACTGGATCTCGCTGCCGGCAGCACGGGCAGCGTTCTTCTGCGGCTCTCGAACCGTCCGATAGATTTTCCGTTCACTGATGCCGCGCAAGTGCTGGAAGCTCGGCAGCTTGACGCCGAAGAGTTTTATCGCGGCTTCGGGGCGAGCGAGCTTTCAGCCGATGAACGCCTCATTCAGCGGCAATCGTTCGCGGGACTCCTGTGGAATAAGCAGCTCTATCACTGGGATGTCGACGTTTGGCTGAACGGAGATCCGGCCGGGCCGGTCCCGCCGCAAGCACGGCTCCAGGGCCGGAACCACACGTGGCGGCACCTCAACGCCATGGATATTCTGTCAATGCCGGATACTTGGGAGTTCCCGTGGTTTGCCGCCTGGGATCTCGCGTTCCATTGCATCCCCCTCGCCCTAATTGACCCGGAATTTGCGAAGGGTCAGCTCATCCTGCTGTTGCGGGAATGGTACATGCACCCAAATGGGCATCTGCCGGCCTACGAATGGGCCCTGGGTGATGTGAACCCGCCTGTTCATGCCTGGGCGGCCCTTCGTGTCTTTCGCATCGAAGGCAGGCTCACCGGAAACCTGGACTACGACTTCCTCGAACGTGTCTTCCACAAGCTCCTGCTGAATTTCACCTGGTGGGTGAACCGGAAGGACAGCGAAGGTAACAACGTCTTTGGAGGAGGGTTTCTCGGTCTCGACAACATCGGCGTGTTCGACCGCTCCAACGAGGCTCCGGAAGAAGGACACCTCGAACAGGCCGACGGCACGGCCTGGATGGGCATGTTCAGCCTCAATATGCTGGCGATCGCCCTTGAGCTCGCATCCAGGAACCCGGTCTACGAAGACGTTGCCACTAAATTCTTCGAACATTTCCTGTACATCGCGGCCGCTTTGAACAACATCGGCGGCCATGGGATACAACTCTGGGACGAGGAAGACCAGTTCTTCTATGACGTCGTCCATGAACCTTCCGGAGCATCCATGCCCCTCAAGGTGCGGTCACTTGTGGGACTGATCCCTTTGCTCGCAGTCGAAACCATCGAACCGGACATCCTTGACCGGCTGCCCGGTTTTCGCCGGCGGCTGGAATGGTTCCTGGCGAACCGGCCAGACCTTGCTGACCTTGTCGCGAGCATGGACTCCCCCGGTCAGGGCGAGCGGCGCCTTCTCGCGCTCGTCCAGGGTGAGCGGCTCCGGCCGCTTCTCTCGCGGATGCTCGACCGGGAGGAGTTCCTCAGCGACTTCGGCATCCGTTCGCTTAGCCGCTATCACGCCGGACGTCCGTTCGAGCTCTCCATGGGCGGAGTTCAACGCCGCGTGGACTACGAACCCGGAGAGTCCCGGACAGGTGCATTTGGCGGGAACTCCAACTGGCGTGGTCCTGTCTGGTTCCCGATCAACCACCTCATCGTTGAGGCCCTCCAGAAATTTCACTGGTACTACGGCGACGAGTTCACTGTCGAATGCCCCACCGGCTCGGGCGATGTGATGGATCTCTGGCGGGTCTCGCGGGACCTGTCGCAACGGCTGACGAGCATCTTCCGTGCTGGCCCGGATGGTCGCCGCCCGGTGAACGCAGGTAACCGCGAATACGCTGAAGACCCGGCCTGGAAGGACCTCGTGCTCTTCCATGAGTACTTCCACGGTGAGACGGGCGCCGGCCTGGGCGCCAACCACCAAACCGGCTGGACGGCACTGATTGCGAAGCTCCTCGAACAGTCTGCACGATATCCGACGGCGCCCAGCCACCGGGACTTGCGTTGAACCGCGGCCAGGCGGCGATTACGGACGTGCCACTTGTCTCGTTTGGCCGTGAGGTGTGCGGTGACCTGAACACCGCGTTGCGCCGCGAGTGGCTGGTCACGAACGGACTTGGTGGATTCGCATCCGGCACAGTCGCCGGTGCCAATACCCGGCGCTATCACGCACTGTTGATGACGGCGAACAATCCGCCGGGGGACCGCTTTGTCCTCGCGGGCGGACTTGTGGAAGAGGTGGAGTACAACGGCGAGCGATGGCCGCTGTCCACCCACGAATGGGGAAGCCGCAGCATCGAACCCGGCGGATTTGTCCACTGCGAATCCTTCCGGCTCGAGGGCATGCTTCCGGTGTGGACCTACGCCTTCAGCGATGCACTCATTGAGAAACGCATCTGGATGGCGCACGAGCAGAACACTACCTATGTGTCCTTTACCGTGCTCCGCGCGAGTCAGCCCCTGTCGATCTCGATTCGTCCGCTGCTAACATGCAGGCCATTCCATTCTCTCCAGGTATCGCCGGGCTGGCCGGGCGATTTCGATGCTGTCGATGCGGAGATTCGCGTGCCGCTCCCGGCCGGCCTCGCTCCGCTACGGGTGCTCGCCGGTGAGATGGAATTCACGGCGATTCGCGAGTGGTACTGGGACTCTTACCTGCGCGAAGAAGGCGCCCGCGGCCTCGATACACGCGCCGATCTCTTCGTCCCCGGCGAGTTTCGGCAGGTGCTCGGTGCGAACGAGTCCTGCGCGATTGTATTCGCGAACGACGCTGGCCCGGTTGTTGCCTGGCCGGAGGCACTCGCGGCTGCCCGCCAGCGTCAACGAGACCTGCTGAAAGTCGCATCCGCTGATGGTGACGACCCGGTCATCCAGCAACTTGTGCTTGCCGCCGACCAGTTCATCGTTCAACGTAACTTCTTGCCTGGTGCCGGCCCGGCCTCCGGGGCCGAAGCCCGTACCGGACGCACCATCATCGCTGGCTATCACTGGTTCGGGGATTGGGGCCGGGACGCCATGGTCGCCTTGCCCGGCCTCACCCTGGCCACTGGCCGGTTTGACGAGGCCGCGGAGGTCCTCCGCACCTTTGCCCGCCACGAAAAGGACGGCTTGCTCCCGAACTTCCTGCCAGACTCGGCAACCGGCGAGCCGGAGTACAACTCCGTCGATGCAGCCCTCTGGTTCGTCTACGCCCTGCGTGCCTACCGGGATGCCACGAATGACCACCAACTCGTGAAGGAGCTCCTGCCGGCGGTGCGACAAATTATCAGTTCGTATGCGGTGGGCACGCGCTTCGGTATCGGGGCTGATCCGTCCGATGGCCTTCTCCGGGCGGGCGACTCCTCGACTCAACTCACGTGGATGGACGCCAGGGTTCGCGGACAGCCGGTCACTCCGCGTTCGGGTAAGACGGTCGAAGTCAACGCCCTCTGGTATAACGCTTTGCGCGCCTTTCACAGCTTTCTCGACAGCACGCAGGCCGAGGCTCAGACCGTCGCCGCCATGGCGGATCGCGTCCGTGGCTCGTTTCGCCAGCGCTTCGTGGATGAAGGCGGGTTCCCCGTGGCGGACGGAGTCGACGGACCGGACGGCGACGACTTTGCCCTTCGGCCAAATGCAATCTTCGCTGCTTCGCTGCGCGAGCCGCTGTTAGATCGTCGCGAGTCAGCAAACTTTGCCGAGAGTGCGGGCCGGGCGCTGTACACCAGCTATGGATTGCGGTCCCTTGCCCGAGGTGAGCCCGGGTATCGCGGGCACTACGGCGGGAACATGGAGACCCGTGATGGCGCTTATCACCGGGGAACCGCGTGGAGCTGGCTAATCGGGCCCTGGGTCGATGTTCAGATTCGCCTCTCGTCTGATCCTTCTTCCGCGGCACAGTGGCTCAATCCAATGCGCGACCACGTGCATGATGCCGGGCTGGGCACAATCTCTGAGATTTTCAGCGGCGATGCACCGCATACGCCGGCCGGCTGCATCGCCCAGGCGTGGGGCGTGGCGGAGGTGCTGAGAGCCCTGCGCCTGGTCTCATCGCCAGCAGGAGCCTGACCCGGGCAGCGGCGGCCGGATCAGCTTCCGTCGAAGCCCCGCTTTCGAAGCACACGAAGGCCGCGATGGCAGGCGCGACCTTCGGTGACGCGGGTCACTGGCATACGAACACGGGGACGCTATCGTTCCGTAATGAGTCGTTCGAATCACCTTGGAGCAGTCACATCCCTGCCACTGCTCGCAGCAGTCCTTGTATCGGCTTGCTCCGGCGATGGTGGCGGACAGTCCCACTCCGCGCCGTCATCAACAGCAGCGCCCGGCGCCAGGCCGGCCTCGCCGTCGTCGACCGACGGTGCCAGCAGGTTTCCAGACTGGCCAGAGACTGACTTCACGCGCGTCGAAGTCAACCTCGACCAGGTGATCCGAGGTTGTCCGGGCCGCGACTGCATCCCGCCGCTCGACGCCGAAGGAGCAGTCTCTATTCCCGGTGAGCGTGGTGGCCAGGCGAAGTTCGTGAGTGTTGCCGAGGCTGGCATTGAACCGCAGATGCCGGTGGCCGCGGTGGTGGTCAATGGCGAAGCACGGGCATACCCGCTCCACATCCTCACCTGGCACGAGATTGTCAACGACAACCTCGGGGGCGTTCCCATCGCCGTTACCTTCTGCCCGCTGTGCAATACCGCGATCAGCTTCGACCGTCGCGTTGGCGACGAGACCCTGGACTTCGGTGTATCCGGAAACCTCCGCAATTCGGACCTCATCATGTGGGACCGGCAAACGCACAGCTGGTGGCAGCAGGCGACAGGCGAGGGAATCGTCGGCACGCACGCGGGTGCTCTCCTGAAGGTGTTGGCGACGAGCATTATCTCGTTCCAGGACTTCCAATCGGCCTATCCCGGCGCACTGGTACTGAGTGAAGACACCGGCATTGCCCGCGAGTACGGCATCAATCCCTATGAGGGATACGACAGTTCCGGCAGCCAGCCATTTCTCTTCGATGGGCGGATCGACGACCGGCTCGACGCACTGGAGCGTGTCGCTACCATCGAACATGAGGGAGACTTCCTCGCGCTTCCGTTCTCAGCGCTGTCGACGGCGGGCGTCGCGAACGTGACAGTTGGGTCAGCCCCATTCGCGGTGTTTTGGAGCGCTGGGACGGTCTCAGCTCTTGGCGCCGCGAACATCGCGTCCGCGCGGGACGTCGGAGCGGCTGCTGTGTTCGACCCACGCCTCGATGGCCAGACCCTCACCTTCACGCAGGCGGGGCACGCCGAGTTCCGGGACGACCAGACGGGCAGCACCTGGACAATCACAGGCAGGGCGACGGAGGGAAGCCTCGCCGGCAAGCAGCTCGTTGCCGTATCGCACACGACGCAATTCTGGTTTGCGTGGGCGGCATTCCATCCGGACACAGAGATCTGGGAGCCGTCATGATGGCTGCCAGGATGGGATCCTGATGGAGTGTACGCTCCCGGGCATGTGTTCGGCCGGTCACCCGGCGGAATGCCTCTTCCGGTTTGCGTCCGTCCGGCTCCAGTGGAGAAGTGCCCCCGCCATTCGCTCGTCCATCGGCCGCTTACCAGGACGGTATTGCGAACGGGCCCGGTCCTGGGGACGGTCCTGAACGCCATCAACCAGGAGAACACGCTCCTCAGCGGCGTGCTCCCGTCCAAACTCTTTTGGAAGATCCCGCTCACCTGCTGCGTTCCTTACATGGTCTCCAGCTGGGCAGCGCCGCGTATCGCGCGTGTGCGAGCCCCACAGCAAGGCCCGCTCCCGGAAGGCTGTTGCTTTATCAAGATGGGAAGAAAGCTCGAAGGCATACCGGAGTCATACTTCGAGCCGCACGTTGTCCCGGTCCTTCGACTGTTCGTCAAGTGCATCAGGAGGTGGACGCAATACGCGGCACTCCCCGGCGCCCTGGCCCTGCACTCGGCGTATTGTTGCCGATGGCAGCGCATATCCACCAAGTTGCATCAGGCTCGATGGGAGGTTGAAATATGGTTCAAGAGCAGGCAGTGCTCGGGACGCTGGTCCTGGTCGGCGGTGGGGACTATGAGCAATCGGAGCAGGTGGACCGCTTCCTGCTGGAGCTTGCTGGCGGCCTTGACACTTCGGTCGTCTTCCTGCCGACGGCACAGCCGTCTCGTCGCATGGGCGAGAAATTCACCGCATACTACCAATCCCTCGGGGCGCGCGATGTCCGTGTGGCGCCGGTCTATGAGCCGGAGGATGCCAGTAGTGAGGAGAACGCACAGCTCCTGCTCGACGCTGGCCTTATCTTTATCGGCTGGGGAAGCGACACCCGCCTGCAGAGGATCGTGACGAACACGCCGGTGCATGCCGCGATCGAGGCCGCATACCAGCGGGGTGCTGTGCTGGCGGGGACCAGTGCCGGGGCGCGTGCGGCCGGCGAACTCGTCATCTCCCCGGCGAATGGCCCGGTGGGGCTTCGGGGAGGCCTGGACGAAGGCCCACCCAGCATCGAGATGGGGGTGCCGATGGACCAAAAGACGGTGCTCCAGGTCTGGCCGGGCTTCAACTGGCTGCCGGGTTTCGGGGTCGAGGCACATCTCGCGGAATGGCAGCGCTACGGACACCTGCTGCTGTTGGGAGCGATTCGCCCGGAACTCACCTGGATCGGCCTTGACGAGCGCACCGCACTCGTAATTCATCCCGGCGGTGAAGCCGAGGTTGTGGGCAGCGGCAATGTGATCGTGATGCGGCGGTCACCAGCAGTCCGAGCAGTGCCGCCGGCACCGGGTAAGGCCCTCGAAGCCCGCGGACTGCACCTTGACGTGCTGGCACACGGAAGCCGGACGACCGTTGATGAGCTGCTCCGCCCCCGCGAGTGACGGCGCAGCGGCTCGAGCACGGGCGTACTATTCCTGGTGCCGGCGGTGGCTGTCGCGCCCTCCGTCCCATTCGAGGGTGACGTGGAATTGTGAGCGGCCGGCTGGGCAAGATAGAGGAGCAGTCGATGCGCGCAGCGATCGTCACGCGACCAGGTGGACCTGAGGTCTTTGCGATCCGCGACATGCCGGATCCTTCGTTCGCTGCGGACGAGGTGCTCGTCGCCGTGCACGCGTGCGGCGTGAGCCGCCCCGACCTCGGCTTGCGCGAACGCGGAGGCACGCCCGATGGGGGCATCGCAGCTGCGATTCCCGGCGTGGAGATAGCCGGCACGATCGAAGCCCTCGGCGCCGCGGTCAAGGATTGGCACGTGGGTGACCGGGTGATGGTGCGGACCAGCGGCGGCGGGTACGGCTCGAAGCTTGCCGTGCATGCGGGGCTTCTCGTGCCGATTCCTGCTGCACTCGACTTCGATCAGGCAGCAGCCGTGCCGGATGCGTTCTGGACGGCATTCGACGCGCTATTTCTCCAGGCGCACCTCCAGCCGGGAGAGTCGGTACTGATCCACGCCGTCGGTTCGGGCGTGGGCACCGCGGCCGTACAACTGGCATCGGCAGCTGGCTGCCGGGTGTTCGGCACCGCGCGCTCTGACCAGAAGCTCGCGAAAGCGCGCGAGCTTGGGCTCAACGTCGCGATCCACGCCGGGGAGCAGCCCTTCGCCGACGTGATCGCGGACGAGACTGCCGGCCAAGGCATCGATGTCATCCTCGACCTTGTCGGAGGCTCGTACTGGACGCCGAACCTTCGCTCCGCCGCGCTAATGGGACGGTTGCTCGTCATCGGCACATTGGGTGGTGCCACTGTCGAGACGGATCTGCGGCTCTTACAGGGCCGGCGGCTACGAATCTTCGGCACCAATCTGCAACGCCGAACAGTCGCTGAGCGTGTCCTGCTGGCGGACGAAGTACGGCGAAAGGTCGTTCCGCTATTCGAACGGCGGGCCGTCTCACCAGTCGTAGATCGTGTCTACCCGCTCGCCGAAGTAGCCGGCGCGCACCGCCGGATGGAGTCGAACGAGGCGTTCGGCAAACTCGTGCTGCGCCATGGCCCGTAACCACCGCGAGCTGATGAGTGCGAGAAGGAGCCCCGAACATTCAATCGCCCGATTCATTCGCGGCTGGGAAGATGGCAGCGTTTCGGAGTGATGATTCCCAGGTCTATTGCAGCAGCGCGTGGTCGACCAGGGCCCTGCGCCGGGAATGCTGAGCCTGTAGCGTTCAGTCGCTGACTCGTACCTGGCGCGCCCGGGCAAGCGCGCGCATCGATCGTCTCCCCCGTCAGTCAGCGCAGGACCAGCAGATCCATAGTCAGGCGGAACGCACGCGCACCCCTTCCGGTGGCAATCCATCCTTGATCCCGGCTGCGAAACCATCCAACACACCGTAGAGGTCGCGGAACAGGCTCGTCGCGTACGTAACACGCCGGATGCCCAGCGTCGCGAAACGCGCGAGCGGGGTATTTCCGTTGCGTCGCGTGTTGATATTCACCGGAATTTTGGCCGCCTGTACGAATGCAGCGAGAATCGCCTCGTCCTGCAGACCGATTGGGTAGAGGCAGTCCGCCCCTGCTTCCCGGTACAGCTGGGCGCGACGGATCCCCTCTGCGAGCTGCTCCTCCGGCGTACCGGCGTGATGGATAAAGACATCCACACGCGCGTTCAGGACAAGATCAACACCGAGAGCCCGGGCCGCCGCGCGGCATGCCGCGATCCGCTCGGACTGCGCATCCGCACTGACCAGGATGCCGGCACCATGATGGTCGGAGTCCTCGATGTTGCAACCGGCCGCACCGAGGCCAACGACCCGCCGCATCAGTTCTGCCGGCGCCAACCCATAGCCGGCTTCGAGGTCGATGGTGACTGGGATGGCCACTGCGCGGGCAATCCGGCCCGCCGCAGCGAGCATCTCCTCCGCCGGGGCATCTTCGTGGTCTTTATATCCGAGGCTCTGCGCAACGCCGCCGCTGGTCGTCGCGATTGCGGGAAAACCAGCCGCAGCGAAGGCGCGCGCACTTGCCGCGTCCCACGCGTTGGGCATCACCAGCATGCCCGGGCCCGTGTGCAACTGGCGGAAGGCCGCTGCCCGTGCTGCCACGATCTCCGTCGGTGGTACGTCGTTCATGTGTCGTAACCCTGCGCATGCACCATATGGGCCGTGGATCCGCCAGGAACCTTAGTCCCGCGAGAATCGAGATTCGAGGCTGAGAGGATGCGCCGGCTCGCGGTCAGTGCTGTACCGGTGGCGTGATCCCCCTCATCTGGCAGACGTTCTGCGACTCCACGTCGAACGCCCGATTGAACCGCGCCCGATAGTTTTCCATCGCGATCGTAGCGACGAGTTCGACCATTTGCGCCTCGGAAAACCACTTACGTGCGTTTTCAAACTGCTCATCCGAAACGTCCACCGGCGTGTATGTCATGGCCTCGGCCAGTTCCAGCGCCGCCTGTTCCGCTTTGCTGAAGAGTTCACTCGTCCGAAATGATGCGAGGGCGGCGATTTTTTCGTCGGAGGCTCCAGCGACACTGCTCCCGGCAGTGTTGGTATCCATTCAGAAGGGGCAGCCGACCAGTTCCGCGGCTCGCAGGCAGACGAGTGAACGGAGTTGCGCATCGAGTAGCCCGCTTTTTGCTGGCGCGGCGCCAAGTGCCCGGCTGGCTTCGAGGATGACTGGGGCGTACGCCTGGATACCGGCGCCGATCGCAGGCTGGCCCAGCCAACGCTCGCCAGCTTCCAGTGTGACTCGCAGGTCTCCCTCGACGTCGTCTTTCGTAAGCGGTCGAATCCGTGCCACCACCACCACCTCCTGGTTACCGATTGCCAACCATGAGGTTTTACCAGCACGGTTGAAGGGACACCGGGTTCTCCGCACCGATCGTCCTGGGGCGAACGGCCAGGGCGGGGCACCCGAATTCAGCGTCCATATCGTAACACGACATGACCGTTTCAGCTCACAAGCTAGGAGGGATCCTTTGGCAGCCGCTGCACCCGTTGAGCTCCGGAGGCCCGGGGCTCCCGCCTCATTTGGCAGCCGCTGTGAAGGGCGAGGGCGAACTGCGCTTCGGTGTTGCGTCCGAAGTCCGATCGTTAGTCTCCGGGCGGCACCCGGGCCGGAGACGGATCTCACGGGTTGCCTGGAAGGGCCACTATTTCGCACCAGGACGAGCCCGCTGCTAAGGCTATTCCGAAGCGGCCCAAACGCCGCCGCTATCTATTGGAATGACGGGCAGCAGGATCGATGACGGGTACTCCCGGTCATGGAAGACCCTGTTCGTTGAAACGTACGGGCAGGGTTCCACCTTGGGGAACGTCGCGTTCATCACATCCACCCGCAGCCGTTGCCCGCGCCGGAGGAGCTGGCTCGTCGGCCAGACCTCGATCTCCATTCGGTACACCTTGCCCGGCGAAACCGCTTCCGGGCTCTCGTGTGACTGCCGATGGCTCGCCTTGAGCAGGCCGTCGGTCATGAGCCACGACTTCCCGTCCTCGTGTACGCGCGTGAGATGCACGATCCAGTCCTGGTCGCTCGCAGAACTCGAAGCGAACAACTCGACGGTGATCGGGCCTGTAATTTCCAGGTCGCTATCCAGGGCCTCCGTCGTGTAGGTGAGCACCTGGCCCGAGGACTCGTCCGGGCGTTGGTCGCTCCCCGGATTGTTGCCCCCGATGGCGAGATTCCGGAAGCTGATGCTACCCGGGAGGTCCTTGGACCCCGGGTCGTAGGCGAGAGTGTCAGCATCTTCCGCGCCCGGGGGGTCGACGCTGAGAGAGCCGTCATTTGGAGAAGACGCTGAACCCGACTTCTTCTGGCGGAAGTAATAACGTCTGAATTCTGTCCGGGCGATCGGCCATTCGCGTTCGAGACGCCACCGCCCCGACTGCGGTCCTTCTGCTGCGGCGTCGGCCCCAACCACAAAGGTGCGCACCGGGAACTCGAGTGCTGCATCTACCTGCGGGCTGGACTGGCCGGTGAGCCAGTGGTCGAACCAGGCTTCCTCTAATTTCAGCACCCACGGTTCTTCTATCGCCGCATGAATCCACGGACCAAGAATGAGCACCTGCGGGCCGGCCTTGGGGTTCGACGAGAAGCCGAAGTAGTTCTGGATGTTCCCCCGCTCGAACTGGTCATACATTCCGGCGACATGGATCGTCGGCACGGCCACACTGTCGTACTTGTCGTCGATCGACTGCTGGCGCCAGTAGTCGTCGAACGCCGGGTGCTGGTAGGAGTCAATGAGAAAGGTCGTTGCAAACGGGTTTCCCTGGCCTGCCCGCATTCGTTCGACCACCTGCCGCGCCCGGTTCAGGTGAACATCTCGACGTCTATTCACCGTTTCCGCGTCGCCCCCGCCGTCCAGGAACGGCTTTGGGCCTGTGTTCATTTCGACGAGCTGTGCCCAGTAGGCCCCGTGGGCGGCGTGCCACATCCCACCGCGCCAGCGGCCGTCTAGGTAGTTGTTGGATGTGCCGAGCATCATCACCATCGCAGCGAGTCCCCTGGGTTGCGTGGGCGCTGCGAGATACCCGGCGTTGGCGCCGTAGGAGGTGCCGAATACACCGACCTTCCCCGTACACCACGGCTGCTCGGCGGTCCATTCGATGGTGTCGTGCCCGTCAGCCGCGTCATCGAGGTAGTAGTGGTAGTCGCCCTCCGAGTGTCCGCTGCCACGGCAGTCCTGGACCAGCACGGCATAGCCCCTGGCGGCCCAGCGGAGCGCACGCTGGACGGCGCCCTGCCCGATCAGCCCATCTTTGCCGTACGGGGACCTTGTCAGAAGGGACGGGAACGGGCCCGGCTCATCCGGCAGGTAAATGTCCGTGGCGAGGCCAACTCCATCGCGCATCGGCACATAGACGTCTTTGCGGACCCGTGGTGCTGTTTCGGCCATAGTGCGCGGAGCATACGCCGCACGCCCGGCCCTCGCTCGGCGTTTAGACGGCTATGGCAGGCGATCCGCCCCTCGATGGCCACGAAGCGCGGCGGCCGAAACCAGCCATTAGGGACGCACCCCGAACACCCGGTGCATCCCCTCGAACCCCTTCAGTGTCACTTCGCGCACCCCGTCCCATGCGAACGCCGTGCCCAACCGCTCCCGCACCACCTCCGAAACCAACACCTCACCACCCAGCGCCGCCGACGCCACCCGCGCCGCGTAGTTCACCTCTCGCCCGAAGAAGTCCTCCCCCTGCCGTACTGCCGACCCGGTATGCAGGCCGATCCTCACCCGGATCCCGTCCAGTAGCGTCGCCTCTCGTCTCCCCTCGCCCGCGGCAGCGGGAGAGCGGCCGGGGGTGAGGGCCGCCTGGATCGCCAGCGCACACCGCACGCCAGCTTCCGGCGAGGGAAACGCGACCATGTAGCCGTCGCCGATCGTCTTCACCGTCCGCCCGCCGTGGGCCGCCACCTCGCGGTCGACCAGGTCGTTGTGGGCGCGCAGCACCTCCATCCAACGCACATCGCCCAGCCGCTCGTTCAACGCCGTGGAACCCTCGATATCGCTGAACATCAACGTCACTGTGCCGTCGGCGGCAGCGTGTAGCGACACGTCCGGCCTCTCACGCCCCACCGCGGTCGAAACAGCGACGATAGACGTGTAAGGGTCGGAGCCGGCCAGCCCCTGCAGTTCCACCTTCTTGGCGATCACTTCATCGAGGTACCGCTTCGCCCCCATCCGTTCGAATCGCGAACCGGCATCGTCGAGAAGCGAGAGGGCTCGATCGCGGCTTCCGTGAGCAGCCTCCACTTCCCCTTCGATCTGCAAGCATCGAGCGGCCACCAGCCATCGGCGCTCTCGTTCTCCCCAAGCGAATCCTTCTCGCAGTTCTGTGGCAGCCTCCTCCGCTCGCCCAAGCCGAATTAGCAACAGGGCAACCCGGTCTGATGCGAATTTGGTGACCCCGTTCAGGCCTTGTTCGATTTCAAGACTGAGAGTCGCCATTTCGTGACTCAGCAGGTTCACGAACGGGCGGTCGCCGAAGAGGAGCGATCCTCCGCCGCTCGGTACCCAAGTAGCGGGCAATCTGGCCGCTTCAGCGCGTGCTTCGTTGACCTGTCCGGCATACCACAAGGCTCTCACGCGTGTCACCACAAGCAATCTCCATAATACCGGAGCCGCGCCGATGGCATCGGGGTCTGGAACGTGGCGCAACGCACGGGCGGAGTCGCCTACGATGTCCGCCGCGAAACTGAGGGCACACCAGCCTCCCACCGCATCGGGAATCAGTCCTCCTAAACGTTCGCAATCTGTCCAGCGTCCGTCCGCGATTGCGTCCAGCATCTGCCACCAGACGCAGTTCGCCCAAACACGTCCGTTGTGAGCCGCCAGTGCGAGGTCCGTTGCCGCAGTCAACTCACCCTCATACTCGGCTCTCGGCAGGAATGTCCTTCCCCATGCGGCGATCTGGTTATGAACTTCACTGGCTGCAAGGTGGTCGCCCTCGCTCGCCAACAGCTCGGCGGCGTCTCGGAGGAGCCGAACGGCCTCCTCAGCCCGACCTTTTGGAGCCAGCTGCCTCGCCTTGAAGGCAGCGATGTCGGCTGCAAGCCTTCCATTACGGAGTCCGAGGGACAGGCGCTCAGCCTTTTCACAATAAGCCCACGCTTCTTCGGCTTTTCCAAGCTCAGCAGATGAGGCGGCGGCGCGAATCGAGAGTTCGGCACATACGCCCAACGCCAACCCGTCGGAGTGTCCCCGAGCTTCGCGGCAGAGGAGTAGCCGTTCGGTGGCCTGCATGGGCTGCGAGTAATAGGTGTAGGTAGCATCCCTGCACGTGTCGGCGAAACGCCTCCATTCACCACTTGCCCGCAGCAGTGAAAGCGCCGCGCGCCAATGTTCGGCCGCTCGCCTCGCTGCGTCTTCGAATCCCGAGAACCGCTCGTTCGTGGCAAGCCGGGCGAGGGCGGAAGCTTCATCGAACGCCATACGCGGTGCCATCCGTCCCACCTCAAGCGCTCGCTCGAGCAGCTTGACGGCTTCTGCGAACGCGGAGTGGCTTTCCGCTTGTGCTCCAGCGAGGAGCAGGAATTTGAGGGCCCGGCCGGCGTGCTCCTCTGTCAGAATGGCGCTCTCGCTGAAATGGTTCGCCAGCCGGCTCGCATACTCCTCCGCCCTATCCCCCCACCTCCGCTCCAGCGCCTCCCCCACCTGGCCGTGGAGGCGCACCCGTCGCGTCGTCGAGAGCTCACCCAGCAACGTCTCCTGCATGAGAGCGTGCGTGAAGCGGTAGCGGCCCGGCTGCTCCATCTCCTCCACTACCCGCGCCTCCAGCCCCTCCTCGATCAGGTTCAGGAGTGCGTCGTCGTCACCCGCGTGCAACAGCTGCATCGTGTCGTAGGTGAACTCCCGTCCCACCACCGCCGCCACCTGCAGCAGCGACGTCGCCTCGTCCGAGATCCGGTCCAGCCTTCGCCCCAGCGCTTCCCGTACCCCGTCGGGGATGTGAATATCCGAGACCGACTCGCTGGCCAGCGTCCCCTCCTGTGTCAGCAGGTTCACCACTTCGCTCAGGAAGAACGGGTTGCCTTCCGTCTCCTCGTAGACCCGCTCCACCAGCGCACTCGATGGCTGCAGGCTGGCGGCGCCACGGATGTAGGCCCGCGTCTCTTCTTTCGACAGTCCCCTGAGCACCACCCGCTCGAACCCAGGGTCCCTGTTGAGGTTGGCCAGTGCCTCGCTCAAGGGATGCGTGCGCACCAGGTCCGTGTCGCGGTAGGTGCAGACCACCAGCACCCGCATGCGCGAAAGCTCTCTCGCAAGATGCTGTAACAGCTGCAACGTCGGCTTGTCCGACCAGTGGAGGTCGTCGAGCGTGATCACCGTCGGCTTCGCTTCCGAGATGAGCCGTACGAAGCTGCTGAAGGCATCGAACAGCCGGAACTGTGCAGCAGCCCCGTCCTGCATCAGCGGCGGCTCAACAAAACCATCAACTCCCCTGAGTTCTGGGAACAGCCGCGCAAGGTCACCACCACCGGCTGCAAGGAAGGAAGAGAGCGAGTTCACGTCGTTCGTGCTTCCCCAGTGGCGTCCCACCTGCACCCACGGCCAGAAGGCAGGAGCTCCCGAGTTCTCATGGTTCCGTCCCCACAGCACCTGCGCCCCCCGCATGCGCGCATAGGTTTCCAGCTCCTGTGCCGTGCGCGTCTTGCCGATGCCCGGCTCGCCCACCAGCATCACCAGCCCGCCATGACCCGAGAGCGCCTCGTCGAAGGCCTTGCGCAGGCGGTCCAGTTCCTTCTCCCGACCGACGAAGACCCCGCGCGCCAGCCGTTCAAGGACATGGCCCTCGCTGCGCGGGGCAGGACGTTCCTCGGGGTCCACCTTCTCCAGCAAGGCAAGCACTTCCGCAGCATCGGCAGGACGCTTCCCGGGGTCTTTTTCCAGCAGACGGAGGAGCACGCGCTCAAGGCCGGGCGGACAGTCCTCGCGGTGCCAGGATGGTGCTACCGGTGGCGTGTTCAGGTGCTGGGAGATGATTGCCGTGGGGTCGTCGCCCACAAAGGGTGGCCTTCCCGTGAACACCTCGTAGAGCAGCGCCCCGAAGGAGTAGAGGTCGCTCTTTGCCGTGACCTCGCCGCCGACCGCCTGTTCCGGCGGCATATAGGCGACCGTCCCGACGAACGTCCCGTGCTGGGTGATGCGCGACAGGTCGGCAGCCATCGCCAGTCCGAAATCGCCGACCTTGGCCGTGCCGTCCTTCGCGAGGAAGACATTTGCCGGCTTCAGGTCGCGGTGCACGACGCCCGCGCGATGGATGAACGCCAGCGCCGCGGCGATATCCTTGGCCACACCGAGCACGCGAGCGACCGCCATGGGTTCCGGGCCGACGGCAAGGTCGCCGCCGTCCATGTACTCCTGGACGAGATACGAGTCTCCCGCTTCCTCGCCGATGTCGTGGATCGCCACGAGGTTGGGATGGGCGCCGATGCGGGCCATCGCCCGGGCCTCACGCTGCACCCGTTCTCGGCCCATGGCATCGAGACCCTCCGTACGGATGACGGCGAAGGCCACGTCCCGGTCCAATCGCTCGTCGTGGGCGAGGTAGACCCGTTTCCGAGCACCCTCCCCGAGCAGGCGCAACACCCGGTAACGCCCCGAGA
>JAGQHB010000033.1 GCA_020432045.1 Dehalococcoidia bacterium
AGCTTCGAAGAAATCCTCCAGCTCAAGCCCGACCTCGTCGTCGCGGACTCGGTTATCCACGCCCAGCCCCAGCTCCGTTCCGCAATAGAGGGCCTCGGTATTCCCGTGATCTTCGCAGGCGCCGAGACCTATGCGCAGGTGCTGCAGGGGGTCGAACTCCTCGGCAAAGTTCTTGACGCAAACGGCAAAGCCACCGAGACCGTTACTCGCATCAAGGCTGCTCATGACGCCGCAAAGGCTGCCGTCGGCACAACGAGTGTGTCTGCCGTGGTACTCATCGCAGGCCGCGACAACACGCTGTTTGCAGCTAAGAAGACCAGCTACCCGGGCGATATCCTCACCGAACTCGGCGTGGCTAATCCTGCGGCCGACGGCCCCGAAGCAGGGCAGGGCTTCCCCGGCTACACGCTTCTCGCTCCGGAAAGCCTCGTCCAGTACGACCCGGATGTGATCTTCACACTTACTCCCGGGCCGGCCAGCGTTCCGCGGCTCAGCACCCTCATTCCCACCATTCCTCCGTTCAAGTCACTCAAAGCTGTCACGACCAACAAAGTGATCGAGATCCCGGTTGATATCGTGCTCGAAGCGCCCGGCCCTCGCGTTGAGCTGGCGTTCCTGGCCGTCACCGCCGCCGTCAAATAGCACCGCCATACACCAGGAGCCTTGATGACAGGGATCGCAGCCGCTGGTTCTCGGGAGCATGTTTCGTCGCGCTGTTCCGCTCTCCGGCGTCGATCCCTTGTCATCGCCGCGATCGTCATCGCAGCCGCGCTTGGTCTCACCTATAGCAGCCTGGCGTTCGGGGCCGTCACCCTTTCGCCGTCGGAGGTGGTGGGCGGTCTCACATCCTCTTCCGATGTCTTCGCGCGGACGGTCGTCTGGGAGATCCGGTTTCCCCGGCTCCTTGATGCCGTCGTCGTCGGCGCCAGTCTCGCCGTCGCTGGCAGCCTCCTCCAGGGGGTCACTCGCAACCCGCTCGGTGACCCCACGATTCTTGGCCTGACCGCGGCAACCGGCCTCGCCAGCGCGCTCACGCTCGTACTCTTCCCGGGAGCGCCCCAGACCGCCATGGCCGCGATGAGCTGTGCCGGCGCACTTGTCGGTGGCTCGCTGCTGTTTGTCATCGCCTGGCGTGGACAGGTCAGTCCGGTCAGGCTCGCGCTCTCTGGAGTTGCACTCTCCGCCTTCTTCGGCGCCATCATCATCGGCCTGCTTTCGAGTTCGCGGACCTTCATCCAAACGAGCGTGGGATTCCTGGCCGGGGGCCTCTACGGCGGTGGCTGGAGCGACCTCTATGCGGCACTTCCCTATGCCGCCGCCGGTTTCGCCCTGGCTATCTTCTTCTCAGGACGCCTCAATATCCTCGCCCTCGGTGACGATGTCGCCTCCGGACTTGGCATTCTCACCGACCGGACAAGGTTCGGCGTCCTCGTCGCCGCCGGGCTTCTTACTGCTGCCGCTGTGTCGATTGCCGGCCTTGTGAGCTTCGTCGGACTCCTATGCCCGCATCTCGCGCGCTTCACGGTCGGCTCCGACAACAGGCTCGCCATCCCGCTCTCTGCGCTCTATGGCGCACTCCTCGTCGTCGCCGCCGACCTCTTCGCCCGAATGGTCATCAGCCCGGCCGAGATTCCGTTCGGCATCGTGACAGCCGGCCTCGGCGCGCCCTTCCTCCTCTACCTCGTCAGGGTGCGCGGGTGAGACTCTCCGCCGACCACCTCACGCTGGATTACGGTGGCGCCGGTGTCGTCCGCGACGTCAACCTCACCATCGAGTCGGGCGAGTTTGTCGCGATCGTGGGCCCAAACGGCAGCGGCAAGAGCACCCTCCTTCGCGGCCTCGCGCGGCTCCATCGTCCTCGCAGCGGCCGTGTGCTCCTCGGCGAGAACGACATCCGGTCGCTCGGTTCGCGCACCGTGGCACGCGTCCTTGCGCTACTCCCCCAGGCGCCGTCCGGCTCGCTTGATCTTACCGTGCGCGAATTGGCCTGGCGCGGACGCTACCCGCACCAGGGGGTCGTACTCCAACGCGCCCGCCCTGCAGACGCAGACGCCGTCGAATGGGCACTCACGGCGGCGCGTGTCGAGTCGCTCGCCTCGCGCCCACTGTCGTCTCTTTCTGGCGGCGAACGTCAACGCGCGTGGATCGCCCTTGCACTCGCCCAGCAACCCCGCGTCCTTCTCCTCGATGAACCCACGAGCTACCTCGACATCGAACATCAACTCGAAGTCATGCAGCTCCTCAGCCGCCTTCATTCGTCTGGCCTTACGGTGATTACGGTCCTCCATGACCTGCTCCTCGCGTCACGGTTCGCACAGCGCATCATCGCGATGCGGGATGGCGCCGTCGTCCTTGATGGCACGCCGGCCGAAGTACTCGAACCCGCATGCCTGGAGCAGGTGTTTAATGTCCCCATGATCACGTTTGCCGACCCCGACACCGGTGCCCCTATCGCGATTCCACGCCACGTGGTGCCGGGCTAACGGCGGCCGATGCCGTTCAGCGCTGACGCGCCAGCCTGAACGCTCTCAGACGTGATAGGACGCTGCGGTAGTCGTCTAGCTCCCGTCGCCCAATGCGAAATACGTCACGCAGTGGCAAGTGTTCGCTGCGCAGGAACACGGCCAGTGCCCCGGCCATGGCGAGGCTGTATGCCAACGCGCTCGCGAGTGCGGCACCGTCCACGCCCATCAGCGGTACGAGTGCCACGGCGAGGATCATGTCCAACACCAGGCCTGCGCCCGCCACGACGGCCGACACCCAGGGCATCCCCCGCTGGTAGGTGTAGAACCCCGAAAATGACTGGGCCAGCCCGTACACAAGCACCCCCGGAAGGATGAACCGCAAGGCCGATGCCATCCCGTCGTACTTTGTGAATACGAACGCCTGCAGTGGTTCCGCGAGGACGAACACCACCGCACAAATCACGCCAAGCAGCACTACCGTATGTCGCATCACCCGTGTCGTCAGCTCAGCGGCAGCCGCACGGTCGAGCGCCCCAACGTGTGGGTAGGTTGCCAGCGCAAGCGATCCGCTCACCTGCCAGACCGACTCCGCGACGTAGACGGCCAGCGAGTACGTGCCAACACCGGCCCGTCCCTCGAAGTGTTCCACCACGAAAAGGTCTGCCCGGTAATTTAGGTACGACACACCACTGGAGAGTCCGGCCAGCGCGCCAAATGCCACCATCGCCCGCACCAGTGCCGCGTCCGGGCGGCCGCCCGCGATGAAGCTTCGCCCCCCCATCGCCCCAAGCACGAGCGAAGCCAGCCATTGCCCGGCCGCATATGCGCCCAGCAATGCCTGCGGCGTCCGCATATCGACAATGAACGCCGTAACCCCGATCGCTGTGAGCGCGAGCGCAGGTGGTGCTACGAGTGCAACGTTGTAGCGCACAAGCCTGTTCATCCCGAGGAAGACCCCGGCCGCGACGCCGTTCACGATCACTGCCGTGGCCGCAAGGGCGACTGGAAGGGCGACATCGCCTGCAATTCCGCCAAGTGCCGATCGGCCCACGAGCCCGGCTACCAACGCCACGGTGCCAACCATCAGTGCCGGTGATAGCCCGCCTGCGAACACGCGTCCGGGAGGTTCGCGCTTGTTGGCCACCTGGTAAGCCGCCGAAGCGGTCAGCCCGCCCGTTACCGCGTTGACGATGCCGACAACCGTTAGGCCGAGGACGAACGCACCGTAGCTGTCCTTCGTCATCGCTCCCTGCGTTAGGAGCACGGTGGCGAGCGCGACCACGAGGTTCACGCCCCGGAACAGGAAGGCGACTGCGCCGCCGAATGCGATCGACATCAGTTCACGCCTGCCGCGTCCCGGCCGTGGCCGCGTCGACAACGCTCGGTTCGCCACCCGGTTTCGCAACCACGGATAGGGTCAGCTTTCGCACCAACACCCGCGCGGGCTTCTCGATCGCCTCGTACGTAGCGACCGCGGCCACGGCCAACAGCAGTGCGTACAGCAGTAACACGCCGCCTCGCACCACGATATTTGACCCCAGGTAGTCGCCCGAAGGCAGGTACTCCCACACAAAACGCTGGACGACCGCATGCGTCATGTACAGCCCGTAGGACGCTTCCCCCGCGTACACAGCCCATCGCAGGCTGAGCCAGCGACTGAGTACGTCCCGCTCCAGTGCCAACCCGTAGATGAGCCCGCAATACAGCGGCGCCGCCAGCACGGGCGCAATTGAGCCGATCTCATTCGCTGCCACGGTACCGACAACCGATGCAATCGCGAACGCCGGCGTAATCCGGTCCCATCGCGCATCCGCGGCCCACCCTCGCCGCCAGACCAGCAGCAGGAAACAGCCAGCGAGGAACTCCCCAACGATCCGGACACCGATGATGTCTCCCTCTTGGCCCAACCTCGCGATCAGGAGGAACGACGCGATGTTGAACGCGTGTGCAGCGATCAGCCCGGCCCCGGCCGTTGCCAACGTCCTCACGCGACCCAGCATCAGCGCCACGGCCGGAAAGGCCAGGTACGCCATCCATTCCGAGCTGATCGACCACGCCGGGTAATTCCATGCGCGGTTGCCGTCCCAGCCCCACCCATGAATCAGCACCAGCTGCCGTACGAAGTCGGTTGATGCGATGTTCCTCCAGATGTCGGCCGGGCCCACTCCCGTGATTGACCCGGGCGTGACGATCACCGCGAAGACCGCGAGCGTGAACAGGTGCACCGGGTAGATGCGTGCCAACCGGAACCCCAGGAAGCGCATCGTAGTGGCCCGGCCGGGCTCCTTCAGCTGCTCCAGGTACGTGTACGTGATGATGAATCCGCTCAGCACGAAGAACACGTCGACTCCCGCATAGCCACTGTCCATCAGTGGCCACACTGGCTCGCTTCGCGGCATCAGCAGCTTGATATCGGCCCGGAAGTGGTAGAGCACCACCCAGGCCGCGGCGAAGGCCCGTAGCCCCGTGAGCGCGCTGAGCATGCTTCGTGCTCGCACTCCACCAACGACGCTCGTCACCAGTTCAATCCCGGGGCCATCGCGCGATCATCTGTTGGCCAGCCCACCTCCGCAAACAGCCGGAGAACAGAGAAGGCCGGCTGGGCCGGCCTTCTCGAAGAGTGTGCTTGGTCGTGGTCTTAGCCCGGGAAGGCGTTGAACAGACCGTCGTTGTCGCCTGGGAAGATATCGTTCGTCGAAACCGCGATCGCGATGATCGGCTTGTCGGACGTAATCGTCATCCCGCCCCAGAGGCACGCGGGGTTGGCCCCGAGGCCGTTGTCGCTGTTGGCGTTCTGATAGAACACGAAGCTGCCGGTGATCGTCTTCGACGTGGTGTACGTTGCGGCTGCTCCACAGCTGCCCGGCGTACTCGTCGTGTCGGTCACTGTGTTCAGGTTCACTGTCGCCGAACCACCGTCAACCGTCGCAACGCTCACCCAGGTGTTGTAGCCGTCGAAGCCACCACCCTGGCCGATGCGCCGGAAGATGAGCGGCACCTTCGCCGTCGTCGAAGCGCGGTCGACAGGCACGCCACTCACGGCCGTGTAGAGGTCTTCGTCGAGGAACGAGCCTGGGGCTGTCATCTTGATCCGGAAGAGCACCGCAGCCACGTCGCGATCACAGGTGACCGTTGCCGCGCCGAGGAAACCTTCCGGAATCGGGCTGTCAGGCGCATATACGCTGTGGTTACTCGTCCCGTTCGCCGGGATTGTCAGCGGTACCGTGTAGGTTGCTCCAGCATCTGACTTGTAGAGGATGCTGCAGGTCGCACTCTGCGCGTTCGGGTTGGAAAGGAGGATCTGGCTGTAATAGCCACCGAGCTTCAGTGCGATCGGGATAATCACGGTGGTACCGAGGTCATCGCCCGCCGCGCCCGGCCCGCTATAGAGGAAGCCGTCGTAGGAGCCCAGCTTCGCCTTACCATCCGACACGTACGCGTCCACGGCCACTGTCACCGGTGCTCCAGTCGACGTGACCGTCGCTGACATCAGCTTCCCGGCTGTTGCACCCGGCATTGCCTGCGTTGCTTCAGCAGGCACGCTGTTGGGGCCGAAGGTGATCTGGCCACCGACCGGCACGCCATAGCCCGTTGTGCAGCCGGCCTGGCCGCTGGGCGCGTCATTGTAGCTGCCGCCACCCGAAAGGATGGGATCGAATGCGTACTGGATCGTCACGCATGCAATGGCTGAGCCGGTGTTCGCGATCGCGAAGCGCGTCTGGAAGACGCCGCCCGCGTTGTTCGCGATGAACGGCAGGGTCACTGTGTTTCCGCCGGAGCCGAACGAGTTGTGGACCGAATAGGACTTCCGTCCCGTCCCATTCTGTTCGATGTCACGCACCAGCAGCGCGTTGATCGACTGATCCGATGAAAGCACGCCCACGCCGCGGAAGCCCGGCGAAAGGCCGGTGTTCAGCGCCTGGGCAAACGTCCGCGTTCCGCCGACGGGCACGCCTGTCTCAACGCGGCTTGCTTCAGGAATCAGGACACCGGCGGGCGTATACACGTCCATCGCGATCGTCGCGGCCGCCGTTCCGTTGTTCTGAGCAATGACCGACGTGTTCTCCTTGCTGTTCGGCAGGAGCGCCGGCATGAACTTCTGGTTTGGTAGGTCCGTTCGCACTATCAGCGTTTCAGCTGGAGCGGCGCCGGTCTTCGCAAAGACCGTCCCGCTGGCGAGGGTTCCGGTTGCGAGTGCTGCCAGGGCAGCACCAACGAGCAGGGGTCGCATACGCACCATTGGCACTCTCCTCTTGTGGAAGTGTCCCCGCGTGCCTATCTCCCGTCAACGAAGACGCATTACACCCACACGCCGGACGTGTAAACGGATTGTAACTTCTTTGTCCCCTTGACCGTGCCTCTACGCCATCGCCTTCGGCGCATGCTCCCTCAGCGCCTGCAACACGCGCTCCTCCCGTACCTTCGCGTCCGGGTGTCCCGAAAGCATCCACAGCGATGCGGTGTCCACGCCTGCGTCCAGGTACTGCTGTACATGCGCCCGTCGTTCGCTCGCATCTCCGCGAATAATCAGCTCGTTCACGGTCGCCTCCGGGATCGCTGCCAGCGCGCCGCGGCGGTCCCCCGCTCCCCAGGCTTCCCACATCCCTTCCAGCGACGTGCGCCCCAGCCATCGATGGAACTGCTGGTACACGCCCACCGTCAGATACGAGGTGATGTGCCGCCGGCAGAACGTGTCTGCCTCCTCCCCTGGGGGATCAACGTTCACCATCAGACGCGCAACCACCTCGATCGCGTGTGGGTCACGGCCAGCCGCCGTGGCCGCCGCCCGCACGACGCCGACGGACTTTGGGACGTCCGTGGCCGCCAGCCAGTTCAACGTCACGCCGTCGCCCACTTCCCCCGCGACGCGCAACATCCCTTCTCGCAGCGCCGCGATGTGGATCGGAACCGGCCGCGAAGGCACACGCGAAAGCCGGTAGCCGTTCACCGAAAACGTCTTCCCCTCGAACACGACTCGTTCGCCTGCCAGCGCCTGCCGCAGGAACGTCGCCATCTCGCGCACCCGTAGGGCCGGCCTTGCGAACGTCAATCCGTTCCAGGTCTCGACGATCGGTGCCGATCCTGAGCCTATTCCCAGTACGAATCTGCCCGGTGCAATGTCAGCCACGCTTGCCGCGGACTGCGCCAACGTCGCGGGCCCCCTCGTGAACACGTTCACTGTCGCCGTTCCCAGCCGCATTCCCGTCGTAGCGGCCACGACGCCGAGTGGGGTGAATGCGTCGCTGCCGTCCGTCTCTAACGTCCATGCATCCCGGTACCCAAGCCCTTCCATCTCACGGCCGACAGCGCCGAGGGAGCTCATCGGTCCGTCCAACGGTAACGAAAGGGCGAGTCGTTTCTCGAATGGCATGCTGGGCCTCCAATCCCGGGCGTTCCCGGGACTCGGACTATCGCGACCCGCGTCGCGACCCGCAAGCAAGTCAGCGGGGCGCTAGAATTACGTGCACGGTAAACAATCGTCCAGGAGATCTCTTATGCCTATCGCTCTCACTGACCAGATGCGGGACGAACTCGCATCAGCCCTCGAAAACCGCGTCCCCGCCCTCGTTGCCAGCGCCTCGCCGTCTGGTGAGCCTGACATCGCCTACAAGGGCAGCGTTATGGTTTGGGATCCGGAACACCTCGCCTACTGGGAGCGCGCTCACGGCCAGACTCGCCGCAACCTCGAATCCAACCCCGGTGTCTGCGTCCTGTTCCGCAACCCGGAATCCCGTCTCAGCTGGAAGTTCTTCGGGACCGCCGAAGTGATCTCGTCTGGCGACGTTCGCGACGATGTCATGGGCAGGACGATCCAGGCCGAACTTGACCGCGACCCTGATCGCAAGGGTGCCGCCGTTGTCATCCGTGTCGACCGCGTAGTACAGGCCGGTCAGGTCATCATGCAGCGAGACGCCTGAGCCCAGCGTCCGCATTTCCTACGCGTTCATGACGCCAAAATCGACCGTTTTGCCCGACCGGTAGTCCTGGATAATCCGTCGAGACACCACCATCCGGTGCGTCTCGTCAGGTCCATCCAGGATCCGGGCCGTGCGCGCCTGCCGGTACATCGACTCCAACGGCGTGTCCCCAGATACGCCCCGGGCGCCATGGATCTGGATGGCCCGGTCGATCACATCGTGGAGCACCTGGGCTCCGAAGAACTTGATCGCCGAGATCTCGACACGAGCCTCGCTGCCGGCATCGATCTTGCGCGCCGCGTCCAAGGTCAGCATCCGCGCTGCCTGGATCTCGACGTACGAATCTGCAATCCAGTTCTGGACGGTCTGCTTTTCGGCCAACGTCGCCCCCTGTACCCGGCGGACGAGCGCATACTCGACCATCAGGTCGAAAGCTCGCTGCATCTGCCCGAGCCATCGCATGCAATGATGGATCCGCCCTGGTCCCAGCCGTTTCTGTGCGATCCTGAATCCGCTACCCGGCTCGCCCAGCGTGTTCGTGACCGGCACTCGCACGTTGTCGTAGACGATCTCGCAGTGTGAACCCTCGGTCTCGCCCATGACAGCCACGTTCCTCACCACCCGGAAACCCGGTGTGTCCGCTGGCACGACGATTTGCGTAAACCGCCGGTGAGCCGGCTCGTCCAGCTCCGTCGCCGCCATTACGATTGCGAACGCGGCCCCTTCTGCTTGCGTCGTGAACCACTTGTGGCCGCTGATCACCCATTCATCTCCGTCCCGCACCGCGCGCGTCTGCAGCGTTGTCGGGTCCGAACCCGAAACCTCCGGCTCCGTCATCGAATAGCACGAGTAGATCTCGCCCGACACCAGCGGCCGCAGGTACAGCTCCTGGATCTCCTTTGTTCCGAACTGGAACAGGATCTCGGCGTTGCCAGCGTCTGGCGCGTTCGAACCGAACACCCACGGCGCAAGTGCGCTCCTGCCATAGATCTCGTTCAGATACACGAACGGCATGAATCCGATCCCCATGCCGCCGGCTGCACGTGGCAGGTGCCCGGCCCACAGCCCCCGCTCCTTCACCTTCTCCTGCAGGTACTTAAGCCGCTCCGCCTGCCGAGGGTCTCGTGGTCCATCTGTGAAGAAGGGCTCATTCGGATAGATTTCCGACTGCATGAAGGAGATAGCCTGTTCTCGCAGTGTCTGTATCTCTCCATGCGATAGCTGGCGGTTGCTGGCGTGGGCGTTCGTCGATTCGGCCATGGTGTCCCTCTTGGGGTCAGCGTTCCGGGCACTCTAACCCGGCCGGGCCACGGCCTCCATCTGCTCCGCCGGTTGCGGCTACGCGCCTTCCGCTTCCTCATCCATGGGGTGGTAATGGTGCACGTGGTGTTCGCCGCGGCGCCGCTGTATCCAGCCCGCAATGAGCCCGTGCCGCGGCGCCCCGGCAAGTGCCGCAAGGAAAAATGCAGTTGAGGCCAGCACGATCGATGCTCCCGCTGCCGTGTCTGCATGGTATGAACCCAACAGCCCGACAACGCCGCTTAGAAATCCGACAATCGGACTCACCACAAGCATTCGCCCCAGCCGGTCCGTCAACAGGCGGGCCGTGGCCGGCGGCGTTACCACGAGCGCTAACACCAGCACGTTCCCTACGGCCTGCAGGCTGATCACGATCGTCGTGGTCACCAGCAGCAGCAGCACCATGTCCAGCGTGAAGACCGGGTAGCCCGCCGCCCGTGCCATTGTGCTGTCGAAGGCTACAAGTGTGAGCTCCTTCAAGAGGAGTAGCGTTACGCTCAGAACGACCGCTGCCAGCACGAGCGTTGTCAGGATATCTGTTGACGAAATCCCGAGAATGTTTCCGAACAGGAGAGACGCGACGTCCCGGCGGAACCCCACCTCGCGGCTGATGAGGACCACGCCCAGCGCAAAGAACGCTGCGAACAGGATGCCAATCGCGGAGTCCTCGCTGACGCGGCGATTCCGTCCCAGAAGCCCGATCCCCAGTGCCGTGATCACGCCGAACACCAACGCCCCGAGGATCACCGTCTTGTCCACCATGTAACTCAGCACCACGCCGGGAAAAACCGCGTGGGCCAGGGCATCACCGATGAATGCCAGGCCGCGTAGCACCACAAAGCACCCGACAACACCGCAAACCAGGCCAACGATGGCTACCTCCGCGAGAGCGCGCTGCATGAAACTGAAGGTCCAGGGCTCAATAAGCCAGGAAATCATGCCGGCACCACCGCCACCTGCCCGCCGAACGTGGCCCGGATGATTGGCGCGGTGAACGTATCCTTCGTCTTGCCAAACGCGACGAGCCGTCCGCGTAACGCTGCCACGTGCGAGCAGGTTGTCGTCACCTCGTCCAGGTCGTGCGTCGCCATCATCACGATCGTTCCACCGGCTGCGAGGTCCGCAATCACCCGGTGCAGCACCTGCCTGTTCTCCGCGTCAACCCCCGTGAACGGCTCGTCAAGCAGGACCAGTCGTGGCTCCTGAGCCACTGCCCGCGCCAGGAAAATCCGCTGCTGCTGTCCACCGGAAAACTCGCTGATATGTCTGTGTTCCATCCCCGCGAGCCCCAGCGTTGCCATTGCCGCCAGTGCCAGCTCCCGGTCCTTCCGTCCGGGCCGCCGTATCCACCCCGCCCGCCGGTACCGCCCCATCAAGACCACATCGAATGCTGTCACCGGGAAATCCCAGTTCACCTGCTCCCGCTGCGGAACAAATGCCACTGCCAACGGCTGTGAGCGCAGCGGCTTTCCATCCAGCGTCAGTTTGCCGCGCCGAAGGGGCAGTACGCCTGCGATCGCCTTTAGCAGTGTGCTCTTGCCGCTTCCATTCGGCCCGATCAGCCCCACCACGCTTCGTGGCGGGGCCGCCAGGCTCACGCCACCGAGGACAAAGGTCGTCCCAAAGCCTGTCACCAGGTCGTCAATTACAAGGCCATCGTTCACGTCGACCGCCGACCCTCCTCGTCTATCGAAGCGCCTCGACGATCTTCTCCGCGTTCGCCAGCAGCATACCCTCGATCGTGTCCGCCCCGGAGCCTGCCGGGCCAAGTGAGTCCGCATACAGGCCCTCGACGATCTTCACGCCCGTGTCCTTCGCCAGCTGCTCCGCCACCTTCGGGTCCACCGAACTCTCCGCGAAGATCGCCTTTACTCCCTCCTTCTTGATCACGTCTGCAAGTTCCACGAGGTCCTTCGCCGAAGGCTCCGAAGACGTTGTCAGCGCCGGGATCACCGCTCCGACGAATACAAGGCCGTACCGGTCGAGGAGATAGCCAAGGGCATCGTGATTCGTCACCACCTTCCGGTTCTTGTCTGGGATTTCGCTGATGAGTGCCCGGATCTCTGCGTCTGCTGCATCGAGCCGTCCTGCCAGTTCGGTTGCGTTCTGCATGTATGCGGCCGCATTGGTTTCGTCGATCCGTCCGAAGACCCCGGCCAGCGTCATCGCCATCCGCTTGTCGTTGTCCACGTCGTGCCAGACGTGCGGGTCGTACTCGCCGCTCCCCGCCCCGTCCGCCTCGTGTCCCTCGCGCAGCACGGGCAGGCCGTCGCTTAGCACCAGCAACTGTTCCTTCGATGCCGACTTCTCCACAAATCGGTCCAGTCCAAGTCCGATCTGCGCCACTACGTGGGCCCGGTCGATCTTCCGCCGATCTGCCGGCGACAGCTCGAAGGCGTGCACGTCCACGCCGGGACCGGCGAGCACCTCCAGCTCAATCAGGTCGCCACCGACGGCGTCAGCCAGCGCCCCAACCGCCGACACACTTGCGACCACTCGCAGCCGGTCACCCTGCTGGAACTCCGGTGCCCCTCCGCCGCCTCCGCACGCCGCCAACCAAAGCGCGCCAGCCGTTGCCACCGTGCCGATGAGTAGCAGCCAGGCAGTCCTCATAAACACGCTCCTGATACTAAGTGTCTCTGTAGTCCAAACGATACACAGTGTCAGCAAGAGAGCGCAACGAGATCTCAATACGCCACGGGCACTCCCTGCTGTAGGATTGCCTCCGCACGAAAACCGCGGGGCGACCATGGCCGAAGGTACCGAACCCGGGATTCCCCAGAGTCTTAGCCACTATCGCCTTACCCGGCTGCTCGGGAAGGGCGGTATGGGCATGGTCTACGAAGGCCGTGACCGTCGCGATGATTCGCGTGTGGCCGTCAAGCTGCTCTATCCGCACCTCGCTACCGATCCGGAATTCCGCGAACGCTTCGAGCGTGAGGCGCACGTGGCCGCCCTGCTTCGCTCGCCCTATACCGTCCACATCATCGACTTCGGCCTTGAGCAGGACTGGTACTACCTCGTCATGGAGTTCGTCGAGGGCGTCGCCATCTCAGACCGCCTTCGCGAAGGCCCGCTTCCCCCGGCCGACGCCCTCCGCGTTGCAGGCGACGTCGCTCGCGCGCTCGAAGAGGCAGGTGCCCGCGGCGTCGTACACCGCGACATAAAACCGGAGAACATCCTCCTCACAAACGAAGGCCGCGTGAAGGTTGCCGACTTCGGCATCGCCCGGCAGGTGGGTGGTGGAAACCTCACGATGGGTGGCGGCTTTGTCGGCACGCCACTCTTTGCGGCGCCCGAACAGGCGACCGGCGATTCCGACCACCGCTCTGACATCTACTCCCTCGGTGTCACCCTCTATGCCATGCTCACCGGACGGCCGCCCTACAACGGCTCCCCATTCGACGTCATTCAGCAGCATCGCGCGTCATCCATCCCCATGGGCCCGCTTGCCTACCTTCCCGATCCAATCGTCAACGTGGTCCGCCGCTGCATGGAAAAGCACCCGGCCGACCGCTATCAGAACGCAAGCGAACTTGGAGGCGCCCTCGAACGCGCGCGCCAATCACTTTCCACGTGGGGCGGGGCTGAATCCACGGCTCCCGCGCCAGGTCCACCCCTCCCGCCGGCCTCGACCCCCGCTTCTCGTAGCGGCAGTGGCCGCAGCACGGTCGCCGCCACCCCGGGGCAGACGCCCCCCTCGCCCCCACCACCCCAGGCCACGCCGCCGCCATCACGCCCAACGGTACTTGCGCCATCAGGCCCGGGAGCTTCAGGTTCGGCAACCCGCATCGCGCCGCCATCTGGTTCGCATCCGGCGGGGCCACCGGCTCAGATTGCATCGCTTGGCTCCATGCCTCCACCCTCCGGCCCAGTCCAGGCAACCCTCGCCCGGCGCGGGGGAAGCTCCCGCGTCGGCTGGACCTCGTTCGACCTCGTCCTCGCCGGTGCAGCAGCTACCGTCGCGCTTCAGGCATCCGACCCTTCCAACGCCGTCGAAGTCAGCATGCCTGCCACGGCCGCTATTCCACCCTCGGGCCAGGTCAGCGTCCCCGTGCGCGTCCGGCCTCGAAGTCGCCGATGGTTCGGTGCGCCCATTGCGCGCCCGTTCTCCATTATCGCCTCCGGCGGAGGGGCAGGTGGCGGTACCGGCGGCACCGCCGCGAACGGTCAATTCGATGACATGCCTCGAGGTTGGCCCGTTGTTGGGCCCATCCTCGGCGTTGCCGCAGGCGTACTCGTTCCGGTTGCGCTCGTCGCGGCGGGCGTTCTTGGGGGCGGGGGCGACACCCCACCCGTCTCCGGGGACGAATCCCCCACGCCAAAGCCGACCGCAGTGCGATCGGCGTCGCCATCCGCATCAACGGCCGCCACCGCCACTCCAAGCGCTACGGCTGCCTCGAAGACTGCCACCGCCAAACCCACAGCCACGCGTCCGGCCCAGGCCACCGCTGCACCCACTGCCACTCCGACATCGCCGCCGCCGACTCGCACGAATACGCCCGCCGGCCCTCCACCGAACGCAATCGAGGCTGGCACATGGACCTACTCGTTCACCGTTGTCGAAAACACCTGTGCGTTCGGACTGTCAGTCGGTGAGGTATTCGACACGTCGTTCGATTTCAACGAAGTCGGCAATGGCGACGGCTACATCTCCCCCGGCGAACGCGTCGACGTAATCCAGGAGGGCCAGTTCAACCTTGGCCGGTTTACCTTCTCCTATCCCGATTTCGATTTCAGCTTCGACGTCGTCGGCAACCAGGGCACCGTCCCCGGGTACGCCTACGTAAGCAACTCCTTTTCCGGGACGAACAGCGGTACTGCCTCCATCTATGAAACCTACGAAACGAACCCCGAGTGCGAGATCTACGGGACCGAGTAGAAGCCGCTCGCGCCCGTAACCCAATAGTCCGAGCCGCCAACAGCCCCTACCATGCCTGTGGGCCCGTAGCTCAGCTGGAAGAGCAGTGGACTTTTAATCCATTGGTCCAGGGTTCGAATCCCTGCGGGCCTACCAATTCAGATTCGTCACCCAAAACGCGTCGAGTCGTCTGTCGGCGAGGGGTCTCCGAATCGGCACCTGCACGGGGTAATTCGGTGATTCTTATCGGTCAGAGTGCCACCGTCGCAGGCACTTGGGCCTCTGATTACGAATGGGACCACAAATCCTGCTACCCCGCCGCTATGCCCGATCGTCTTCATCCATCCGAAAGATAGCGGCGGGGTATTGTTCCAGCTGTTCGAAGAGGCGAAGTAGCGACCAGTCCCGGGCCCTTGTGTCACAGCGTAGGAACAGTTGAGCGTCGCGGGCATGCATGGTGCGTTCGGGCGAGAAAGTCGGGGTTCGCGATGGGGTCGCACCCAATGGGGGTGCCAGCCGACCTCGGCGAACCGGCGGGCGCGCCGGGCCTCCCGGCCCGTATCCGCTCACGCCGCCAGCGTTTTGTTGGTCGTGAGCAGGAGATCACTTAGCTCGCGAGTCGCTTACAAGCCGCCTCAGGGGGCGAACCCGGCGTGGCGCTGCTAAGTGGGGAGCCCGGCATCGGCAAGTCCTGCCTATTGCGGGAGTTCTCGGACTGGGCACTCGCGGACGGCGGGCTCGTGCTCTCCGGACGTGCCTCCGACACCGAAGGCATACCCCGTACCTGCCCTTTGTCGAAGTCCTCCGTCAATCTGTCCACGCCTCATCCGACGAGGATCTTCAGCCAACTGTTTCCGTCGCACCGCAAGTCGACATGCTCCTCCCGGAGATCGTCGCCCGCTTCGGCCCGAAGGTGCGGGAGCGCCTTGCCCCGGAGTCCGAGCGCTAAGCGCTCTTCCAGGCCGTTTCGGAATTCCTGCTTCACGTCGCCAATTTAACCGGGGCCCGCGGACTCTTCGTCTGCCGCGGCGACGTCCACTTGGCCGATCGCTCAACCCTGCTCTTGTTTCAGCACCTCGGCCGGCATACGTCCGCTGCCTCCAACTCGCCTCAAGCGACGAGCACTGGCGCGGCCTTGCGGGCCGCGTCGCTATGGCGGAAGGCACTAGGGTCGCTGCAAAAGGGGCGAGCCCGCGTTCTCGCCTGGATACCGGTGTCTTGCAGCGGGCCGAAACAAACTTCCGGCGCGCGATCGACACGTTCCACCGTTACTGCTTCCCCGGGAGGAGGCCGAGCCCCTCCATTTGGGGGGAAGGCGCTTCCCAAAGCCAGAAAGCGCAGCGGAGCCATTCAGATGCTTGACGCCGCCATCGAAATCTACCGCCGTCACGTGGCGGGTCAGCGGTTCATCGACCCCGTTGAAGTGGACAAGGTGAAGACGTTGGCCATTGCGCCACGGCCCGTCGCGTACCTCGACGGCCTCTCCGCGCGCGAGGTCGAGGCCCTGCGCTTAATAGCGAGGGGCCTGAGCAGCAAAGAGATCGGCGAGGCGCCCGTCCTGAGTGTGCGCACGGTTGAGCGGCACATCGCCAACGTCTACATCAAGACCAACACCCATGCCCTCGGCCCGCTAGCGAACTGACATCATCCGAAATTGGTCCCTCGGTACGCACAGTGGATTCGCGCGCCCAGCGCACGCTGCGTACTTCGTGCCAATCCGGCTTTTTCGGCCAAAACGCCACTACCAGAAGTTACGCAATTCCACGGAAGCGGCGGAGCCTGCGCGAAACGAGGATGGGCGGTGCCGGCAGACTCGCCGGACGCCCATCCGCCGAGGGCCCGAGGTGCCCGGCGGGTCACCCGCTACGCGCAGAAAGGAGATTCTGTTGAACGCTCGCACCGCATCCACACAGTCCCTGTCCGGCACCTTTAAGCACGGTGCCGGGCGCATCATCCTTCTCGCCCTTGGCTCCGTGGTCGTCGCCGCGGCAGTAGTGGCCGCGGTCACCGTGCGCCAGTTAGCGGGAGGCGACTCCCCGTCCGACGTCAGAAGCCAGGCCAACAGCGCGTTGTACCCCGCCAGCCGCGAGGGTGTCCGCGGCCATGTTGACGCCGACCCATTGCCTGTGGCCGACGGTGAAAGCGCCTCGTCCACGAGCAGCCCGGCCAACAGCCTGGCGTCGCGCCATTCCGAACGCACTGTCCGCACCACCCACATCGTCGCCAGCCCCGAACAGGCGGCTTCCGTGGCGGACGCCATCAATGACGCGAACGTGTTCCGTGCCTCAATCGGCGAGTCATTCATGTTCGACACCGTCTTGGTCGTGCGTTCCGACGCGGAGGCCGACGCCGCTCTGGAAGCCATCGCCTACGGCAACGGCATCCTGGTCGGGCTCGGCGAACCTGAAGAACGCGTCGTGGACCTCCGCGGCAACTGATAACGACCTTGATGCTCGGCGAGCGGTGAGTGCCGGACAGGCGCCCGCCGCCGGCCATCCCGAAGCCCCCGCGGGAGGGTCATCCCGCAAAGGAAATTCTCATGGCAAGCCAACACGGCTCTTCGCTCCGGAAGCGATGGCTCCCCTTCACGATGCTGGCCCTCATCGCAACGGGCCTGGCTATCACCATCTCGCCTTCACCCACGACGGCCTCCGTTGCGGCCCAGCCCTATACGTTCACTACGCTCGACGTTCCCGATGCAAAGAACACGTTCGGGATGGGCAACAATGCAAGCGGGGACATTGTTGGCTACTACGCCGACGCCACCGTGCCATTCCACGGCTTCGTCTTCCGCGCTGGAAAGTTCACCACACTCGACTTCCCCGGGGAAAACGTGGCCTGGACCCAGGCAAATGCCATCAACGATGCAGGCGACATCACCGGCCTCTATTCGTTGAAGGCCCCAGCGCCTACCGGAAACGTCCACGGCTTCCTGCTCACCAACGACGGCAAGTGGTCGAACGTTGACTATCCCGAAGAGGGCCACATCATGTCGGGTGGCGGATACGCCATAACTAATGATCGCACCGTCTTGGGCTGCTTCCACGACGGGAGCCCGATTACGTCAATGTTCGGCTACAGCGTGGGATCCGGCGGTGCCACCAGGTTCGAATACCCTGCCGCCAGCACTGCCTTCGCGATGCACTACGGTGCGACACCCGACGGCAAGACAATTGTCGGCTCATATCGTGCCGGCGGGACCAGCATGGAAAACTGGCACGGCTATGTCGTTGCCGAGGGTAAGACCATTTCCTTCGATGTCCCGGGTCAGGTCAGTGCCAACGCGCTTGGCATCCGGCAATCCCCGGACGTCGCCATTGTCGGAACCTACAAGGTGCTCGTCGACAAAACCTGGAATCTGCACGGATACGTTGCTGCCACTCACGGCAGCCTCGACCCGGCCAAATGGGACTTCTCCATGGTCGACGTGCCCGGTGCAGCCCAGACCATCGTACGGGGCATCAACCCTGGTGGAAGCCTGACGGGCACGTACATTGACGCAGCCGGTGTGAACCACGCGTTCGTCGCCGCGCCAGGTGCCGCCACCCCCAGCGATCCGCCATCGTCCAGCGGGAGCAACCCACCTGCCCCCGCTCCGCCAAACACGGGCACCGGGTTGGCGGAGGACGATTCGGGCCTTTCCGCCTTCAGTCCGGCCGCGCTTGCAGCTACGGTTCTCGTTCTCGTTGTCCTCGGCGGCTTGGCACTAGCCGTAGTGGGTTCCCGCCGGACCCAGTCTCGCTAACCCCGCCTTCGCCAATCACTACCCCAGAGGCTCGCCGACACTGTGTCGGCGAGCCTCCTTCGCTTTCCTGGTCGGGCTCTCAGAACGCCGGGTTTGACATTTGTGCGACAGTTCAGCCCGTAGAGTTCCTCCGGCGGCAACCCGGTGAATAGTGCAGTAAGGAAGAGAACCTCGTACCGGTGCCTCTCGATTGCCACGACGAAAGCCCTCGCCTGCTCCTGGTTCACGCTGTGCGCAGGGCGCCGGTGACGGCCCCGGACGGGGTAGGGCCTGAGGTCCGCGTCGAGCTTCGAGGCTACATCTCCCAGCGGTCACCTTGGCGGAGGCATGCGCAGATGACGGCGTGGACGTTCTTTACGGTCTTGCTGCCAAATCCCTGGGCCTTCGGCAGCACCAGGAGATGGTGGCCGATGTTCTCGCTGTCGATGGCGTCGAGCCGCATCCTGCCGGGCTGCGGTCTGATGTAAAGGTCGACCGACGTACCTCTGGTGCCCCGCAGCGGTGAGGGGACTAATTGGAGCCCCGCCCTCTCGGCAAAGCTGTGCGCGATAGCAGCATCGCCACATTCCGCTCCTGGGGGAGCCTCCGATGCTACGCTATGTCTTCAGGAGCAATTACATGGCCAACAGTACCCATCGAGCCCAACTCGGTTTCCTCGTGGAGCTCACCCGACCCGTCTGCGACGACGACAAAGATCTCCTGGCAAGGCGGTACATCGACATTTACGACAACCTCGTGGGCGAGGTCATCCTCGAGGAGCGGAACCCAATTCACCGGTTTCTACTCGTCGTTCTGGATACCGTCGTTGCCATGCATGTCGAGGGAGCACTCCAAAACGATCATCGCATGGCATCCAGGGCGCGCCGCGCCGTACTCACCTACCCCTGGGATACGGAGGTGCCGCCAGGTGTGGTGAAGTACGGTGATGCGTGGCCCGCGGGAGATCACGTTGCCTACGCGTTCGGCTCGGAAGACCAGGCAATGTTGGCGCAGCAGAGGGCTTGATCCCGATTACAGGCGCACCGGCTTTCCCGTATGCGTCGAAAAGCAATGCCAGTTCAACTTTGTCCCGGGTGCAAATGGCAGATCGCTGACTGCGGTTCGAGCAAGCGGAACGGCATGCGGGAGTGATCGCGAACGTTACTATTGCGGTTCGAGCGCTGCCGGTCATCCTGTCGCTCGCCAGCTATGTTTTCGTCCTGCAAGGCAAGACCTGCTGAGTAGGCGAGTGCATCGCCGCTGTGTTCGCCGCAGCCGTCTTACACGCGTCATGGATGGGGATGGACGAGTCAGCCCATCCCGGCACACCCGGACAGCGGGCGCGTGGCCCCCAATACACGGGCCGAGTTCGCGACGCGAAGATCTTCAAAGAGCCGGTACACAATATGACTGGTGGCTTCCTGCAGCTTCTTATGATTCCTCTTCGCGCATCACTCCCGACAGCGGCGGATCCGTCCTTGCCCTCTCCTGAGCGCGTAGGCGTCTGATCGTGCTCTCGATGGAATCCGCCAACTTGCCCGCCGCACCGGTGAGCGCCTGCTCCCATGTGGCTGCGTGCTCGGTGACTGCGATTGGCCGGTAGCCATCCAGAGCCGCCTCGATCAGGCAGCGGATGTCGTCGATGCCGCCCTTCTTGTCGCTATTCTCATCTCGCAAATGAACCGAAACGGTGGTGATTCTGTCGCTGGTTCGGCTAAGAGCCCTCTCCATCACGCCGGTCACGTGGGCGATCATTGCCGCGCTGCCTTCGATGTTGCTGTCTGTCTCGACTTGAATCTGCATCATCGCTCCTCCTGTGATTGCTGTTGGGCTCAGTATCGGTAGGTGGCGGCAAGCCCGCTATCGGTCGGCATTCGCTCCGACGGAATGACAAGGACCTCACCACCCATCTTTTCGACTAGCTCGGCCAGGTCGTCGAGCAGGTCATCCACTTGTGGATGCTTCAAATCAGCGATCTCGATATGCCCCGTTGAGCCATCGAGATGGCCCGGGATCTGACGGCCCCACTCGATCAGCACTGTGGCGACCCGCCCAGTAGCAGCAGCCTCTGCGACCTGCAAAAGGTCACTGCTGCCAAGTCCCCGTGATTGAGCAAGTGCAAACTCCTCGGATCGGGCTGCGAGTCGTGCCTGGTACTGCGGTTCCACAACCGCCCAGGCAGCTCTCCGAAGCTCATCGGCGGAGATCGCGCCGGGGTCGATGAGAGGGCCATCTTTCATGAGGAATGGGTTGTGGCTGACCCGCAGAAAAAGATGATGATTCTCCGTCAGGGCCGCCACCATCAGGGGTAGGCCGGAAGGCCGGGAATGGTGCTCCAGCACGGCACGGTCAACGGCACGGAAGAACCGCACCGCATCGACCTCTGCTTCGTCCTTCCTCCCACCGTGACCGTGGTAGCTCACGGCCCCCGGGCCGGCCCCACTAAACGAGGTGCCGGCGAGGTGTGGTTCGGTCAGCTGATCACCCAACGCCTCCGTGATCGTCCGCGGGACTCCAGGAGCCAGGTCGATTTCGTCGAGCGTGTCCCGGTTCCCCTCGAAGAGTTGGATTCGGTCGAGGCTTAATCCCAGGACCTGATAACGATCCGTCGATTGCAATAGACGTCGCAAAGGCTTGGTGTGAAACGTGTCCGCCACAACCACCAGTTCGACAACCGGGCGCTGTAGCCGGATCACGCGGAAGAACGATGGTCCTCCGAACACGGCCAACCCATCCAGGGTGTGGTTCCAGAAAGCATGATCATGACCGAGAGCCTCGAAAGGTTCGAGGATGGCGTCAGCCTCCTCGGCCGGGTATTCCTGTCTGAGCGATGCTTTCATCTCCCCGACCAGATTGCGAAACCGGATGGGGTCTTGCTGATTGTCCGGGTACCGCCGATGGGTCCTCTGGTAGAGCGAGAGGCACGGTGGCTGGCGAGCCGCTCCCAACTCGGCCAGGGTACCAGCCGTGGCCGTAATCGTAGTCGGTATCATCGCAGCCTCCTGTGCCTATTCCCATGGTACGCGCCTTCGTCGATAGGCCTCTGTCTGCTGTTTCGTGCTACTTCGATTTCGAATCCTGCTTGCCCGATCCGTCCGGGCGGACGGGAGGCTCCTGCATCCGGCACCGGGCCGGTGCCGGATGCGGCCATCCGTTGACCGAACGTCCCCGCCGCTATCCGACTTTGGCACCGTGATTAGGACAGGTGAGCTTCAAGCATCCACGCCCACTTTTCGAGTCCTCGAATGACCTCGATGTAGATGTCCTGCGTGACCTGCTCATCATCCGTACTCGTCGCCGAGAGGCGCATCCGCTCCGCGGCGGTGATCAGGCGGTCGCGTACCGCGCGAGTCAACTCCTCCCAGCCATGCTCGTCTGTGGGGAACGGCCTGATCTCCTCCATGCTTGCGACGTCTGCAATGGTTCCATGCGCGGTGCCACGCAGGGCCAGGACGCGCTCGGCCACGAGGTCCGCATAGTCACGTGCCGCGAACGTGATCGTGTCAAACAGCCCGTGTAAGCCGACAAAATTCGGCCCGTGGACGTTCCAGTGGGCCTGCTTGGCTGAGACATGCAGGTCAGTCAAGTAGGCGAGGTTCGTGTTGAGCTCAGCAATGATTTCAGCGCGACGGCCAGCCGCGAGGGCGCCAACTGGCGCTGTCAGGATTTCGGTCTTGGTAACCACGTTCACATCCAGTCTCACTTCGTTTTGAGTTGTGGGCGGGACCTGGGTCCCGCGCGGCTCCGGCCACGGGATCCGTGGCCGGAATGAGAGCCGTAGCGTGTACGTTCACCATGACTCCCTTGCTTCACGTACCGGCAGCCTGGGGCCGCTTTTTCTCGCCCCGGCAGAGAGGTGTGGCGATAACGCCGCCAACTGGCTCCCCGTCACCATCGCATAGGTGCGCCACATCTGTCTGTCGGAAACTGTCGGAGGAAGCCAGAGGTGCGCAAAGACGACGACGACCAGGCTGATGAGCGTGAACTGCGCCGAGTGAGGACTGAAGCAGCCGGTACGCAGGCACACCTGGGAGCAAGTACGGCCCCAATGTTCCTGGGCTCACCCCGATACTGAGAGCAGCTTCGTGCTCTACCGCAGTGAGGCTGACTCAGGTCCGGCAATCCGGCTCAACTGGTCACTGGCACGATCAGGAGGGCGCGCTTGGAGGAGTGCATGAGCCGGTTGGTGGTACTACCGAGAACCAGCCGCTTGCCAACTCCCTTCCCTGAGGCAGTTACGACGATGAACCGGGCGCCGACTCGGTCCGCGGTCTGCAAAATGGCGTCGGGTATATATCCGTCAGGCGTGAATGCCTCTTCGCCTGGGCGTACGACCGTTGCCAGGTAGCCTTCCGCCTCGTCCTTCGGTGCTTCCAGCAGCTCGGGGGTTACGTACGCGTATGGCAGCGCTCCGCCGTAGTGCGCCATAAAGCGCCAGCCACGTACAAGGGCAACGTTCGCCTCAAGCTTGGCGGCCAGCTCACGGCCCGCCTCAAGCCCAAGGAGGCTGCGGTCTGAGCCATCCAGCGCAATCAGGATCACGTCCGAGTCAGCAGCTAAGGAGGTTCCTTCGCAGGGGACGAACACGACTGGACCCTCTGCGCCTCGCACAACGTTGTCCGCTACCGAGCCAATAAGGGCCGCTCGCACGCCACCGCGCCCGTGGCTGGCAATCGCGATGAACCGTGACCCTTCTGCGAAATCCAGGATCGCCGATGCGGCCGATCCAAGAACGACCGTTGAGGTGGACACCTTCACGTCGTGGCGAGTGGCGGCTTCCCCCACATACGTGTCGAACCATGCAGCTGCACGCGCGAGGTCAGCCGCAGAGGCAAGCGACTCCTGGTCGACAGCGTGTATCGCGACCACGTCGAGTGCGTAGGCCCTTGCGATGAGTGCGGCGTAGGGCAGAGCGGCTTCCCCCGCCAGAGAACCGTCCAGCGGGACGACGACGCAATCCTTACCTGCGGACATATGTGTGAGCCTCCCATAATGGCTTCATGGCCTCCTGAGGCCGAAGCCCGGGATGTCCCGCCAAACGCACATAGACTACTCCTACGCGTGCGGCACAAGAAGAGTGCACCGGATAGGGTGGGTCGTGCACTCTCCGAATGGCACTGGGCGGGAGCGGCCCGGCCCGTGTCCACGCGCACTATTCCGCCGGGCAACCGCAGCAGCCACATCCTGATGAACGCCTCCAGGGTCAGAGAAACGACGGATCAACCTAGGACGCGCACAACGCTTCAGACGCTCCGATCAAAATCCCGGTCTAGCACGCGATGATTGGCGGTCCACCGACCAGATCGCGCGACTGGATGGACACTCCCAGGTCCGTGCTACGGCGGCTCATGCGGCCTGTCCGTGAGAGGGTTAGGACCCCGCGCAGCCGCCAACTGGAGCAGGTGTGCGGGAGGCGGATCACGTCGAGCAGACCGCCGGCTCATCTACACCTGGCGGGATACCGGATTCCCGTTAACTTGTCGCCACGGGTGTCAGCTGCTCTGATGATCGGGTGCGTTAGTGACCTCCCGGCTGCCTCAATAGGAATCGGAGGCAACGATGCGAACCGTTTCCATCCCGCCCCACGGGCGTAGGAGTTCGGGAATTTGTGTCGTTGGTTGGCTCCGGGGTGGACGACGAAATGCTTGCACTCTCGCTTTCCCGCCTACTGGGAGAGAAGGTAATTGCGCGGGTCGTCGCCCCATCTCTTTGCAACGCTCGAAAGGAGCCGCCGTAGTGATCAGTTCACGGACACCCCTCCTCATGGTGGCAACTTTCGCCGCGTTCTTGTTCACGGGAGTTGCCGGGTTTGGTCCGCGCGATATGCAGCAAGGCGGGACCAATCTTCCGAAGCGTGCCACTATCCCAATGCTAGCGCAGGACGTCGATTCCGAGTCTGTGACCTCCTTCTCCGTCTACTTCTTCCTGTCGGGGGTCGAAGAGGAAGGTGGACCGTTTCTTCTCCCCGTCTACCGCGAAGTCCCCGAGACGTTAGGTGTCGCACGAGCGGCTGTTGAGTCACTCATCGCCGGCCCTCTACTGGACGAGGAAAGTGCGCTGGTCTCCGTTTCTTCGGAAGTCCCGCAGGGGACTCGGCTACTGGGTATCTCAATATCGACAGGGGTCGCCCGGGTGGACCTCTCTGAGGAGTTCGAGTCGGGAGGCGGTAGCTTCTCTATGCGTGGCCGGCTAGCCCAGCTCGTCTTCACGCTGACACAGTTCCCCGCAGTGACCGCCGTGGAGCTACTGATCGAAGGCAAGGTCGCGACCGTATTTTCGGCAGAGGGCCTGGTGATCGATGGTCCCCTGGCGCGGGACGGGTTCGAGGATCTTCTTCCCGCGATCCTGGTCGAGCGCCCCGCCTACGGTGCTCCCGCTGGAAATCCTTTGCGAATCACCGGTACCGCGAACGTGTTCGAGGCGAGCTTCCTGGTTAGGCTCCTTGATGGGAGTGGCCGCGTGCTCGTCGAGACACCGGTCATGGCCACCTGCGGGACAGGATGTCGCGGGACCTTCGATGTGACGATTCCCTATTCGGTCCCCAGCAAACAGCCAGGAACCCTCATCGCCTGGGCAGCGTCAGCGCAGGATGGATCGCCGCTGAACATCAGGACGTATCCAGTCACGCTTGAGCCGCCAGAATAGGCCCCGTGACGATCGAGGCTCTGCCGCACCCCTTCCCTGGGCGGCTCGCCATCCTGTTGGACGCGCCGGGAAGCTTGGCAGCTTGATCCTCCCGGATCAGGTCCAGCCACCCCAACGCCTGGGTCAAACCGCGGCGCACATCAGTCCCGGTCCCAAGCAATCCTTCGATGCCGTCATCTGCTTCTGGCGTCAACACCATGAGGTGCCAATCAACACGTGCCACGTCGGGAAATGGGCAATATGGATGTCTCCGGCGGCATCGCCGGTCGTTACTGCCCCGTCGCCTCCTGCGAAGCTGGACGGACAGTAGCGCTCGCCCCGATCTTTCGAGACCATGAATCCTTGCAGGCGGAATTCGCCATTGGAACGGCGGATCGAAGCCGCCCTCCAGGAACGGGTCGCGCCTGCAAGAGTGAGGCTTACGAAGAGCCACCTCGATCGTACTGCACCGAACTCGTGGGTAAGGGAATCCCTGCCGTTGTTTCCGAACCTCGCCTGCTAGAAGGAGTGTTGATTTGAATACGAGTGAGACGCTGGCGGCGCTGTTAGAAGAAGAACACCAACAAATCGATCACGGGGTCGCCGCGTTCGTGTCTGCCGGCGAAAATGAAGATCGGACGAGCCTGCTGTTAAGCGCGATCCAGGCGCTTCGGCGCCACATTTATCTCGAAGAAGCGATGGTCTTTCCGTCGCTTCGCGCAGCTGGAATGGTTGCACCAGTTTTCGTCATGCTACGTGAACATGGCGAAATATGGCGGGTTCTCGATGAGCTGGAAGCTGGAGTCGCTGCCAACGCGGGGCGGCCGGCGTTGCTCAATCTCTGTTCGCAGCTGGCCGAAGGGCTCGATTCTCACAACATGAAAGAGGAGCAAATCCTGTATCCGCGCACCGATGCCGCCATGACCGAAGGAGCCACGGCCGAGTTGCGAACCTTCCTTGATTCGGGGGAACTGCCGCCGGGATGGGTCTGTGCCAACGCCTGAACCTTAGGGCCAAGTGTAGACCGGCCCTCATGGTTTCTTTCTTGTACGGGAGGTGGCGCAGCCTCATAGACTCGACCGGCCCATCTCGAGTGCTCGCTAAACCGGGCTCGGATCCTGCGTCCGGGGAACAACAGTTTGCCTCCCCGGTAGCGGCCAACACTTGGGCAAGGAATGAGGGCGATCCAGCGTGTGGCCGCGCCACGCGCACCGGCACGGACGCTACGCGGCGGCCATTTCTGCGCCAAGCACGCGCCGGCGCGCGGCAATCTGCTCGTGCTGTCCACGCAGCAACAGCTTCTTGCAGCGACTCCATTTGCGGCGGAAGCACGGCAGAGCACGTCGAAAGCCAGGCAAAAGTGCCGATCGGCTGGGCCGGCCAACAGAGCCGGGCACGATTCCCGCGCCTAATCGTAGACTTATCAAAAGCTGCGCAGTTCCCGCAGCCGGGCGAACTCTGAATTTATGACTGCATAGCATTCACAGGAAGCATGTTCCAGCCCGCGACGGTCTACTATCGTTATTTCGCCCCGGCGGTATTCAACAAGGCCTGTCTTGTGTAGCGAGGCCGCCGACAGTGCAACGCTGGGGCGACTCACTCCAAGCATCTGAGCAAGGAACTCCTGCGTTATCCGAAAATCGTCCGCTCCGGCCTGGTCGTGGGTCATCAACAACCACCGGGCGAGGCGCTCGTCTACGTGGTGTGCGCGGTTACACGCTGCCGACTGTGCGAGGAACGCGAACATCACTCCACTGAAGATACGCATGACCTCGGCGAACGCCGGGAGTCGCCGTATCGCCGAGGCGAAGTCCTCGGTACGCATTCGCAGGGACTCGCCGGGAAGCTGTGAGACGAGCGCGAGATTCGAATTGTACAGGCCCAGGATGATCGGGACACCAGTTGAACCCTCCCGTCCCACGGTGGCGAACTCGATCATCATTCCGCTCTCCAGAACGGTCAGCATGGAAATGATCCCGCTCGTCGGGAAATACACATAATCGGGCATTTCGCCGGCCTCCTGGAGCGTCTCGCGCATCCGCAGGAGGTGTGGCTCCAGCAACGGAATCAGTTGCTCGAATTCAGCTGGCTCGATTGCCGCCAACAGCAGGTTCTCGGATTGCGACGTGACCGGCATTTGACTTCGCGGCGCGGGCCAGGAGTTGAAGGCCTCCGGCCCGTCCCCAGGCCAAGTATAGCCGCTGGCGCAAAATCCTGGATATTCGGTGTTTCGCATTTGGGGCGTCGTGCGGACCGCTTAATACGAAGTACCGAACAAGAGCGCGACCTCCCGCCCGGGTGGCCAGTGTTCCGGTCCTGGTGACCGCCTGGGGCCCCGGCGTCCGCTAGTTTCGGACAGATCGCAGGGACTACGGTCGTGTGCATGGAGGCGACTAGCGACGTCCCGACAGCCACCACGGCGTCGAGTCCAGTCGGATCGCAGGAGAAAATAACCGTGCAAACTACTGCAGAGGCCATGAAAGTCCACCGGCATCATTGGCTTATCGACGAACCGGAAGGTTCCTCAAGCCGGGGTGTTTGCAAGCATTGCCAGGAGAGCCGCTACTTTCGGAACTGGCTGGCAGAGACTGACTTTCTCACATCGAGAGAGTCACGGGAATTGAGCGCGTCTGCTCACGGCAACGAGGGCCAGTCCGGATACGGGCTCACGCGGAGAAATAGCGAGCGTGAAGGCTAATACTTGTTCGGAAATGAGAGCGGATACGCGCAAGATGATCGCCTGGTGGTGTGGGATCACGGACTCTGTCTTGAGCATTATCCGGCATGCACCAGGATCGCTTGAGCCCTGTCGCAATGAAAATCATGGCGGTTCACTCCGCTAATTTGGAACAGACAGCCGGTGCTAGCATGGTCTCGCACCAACACACAAATGAGGGGTCATGATGGGTTCGTCAAGAGGTGGATCAATGCACACGGTCTTGCTTCGTGATTACCGGGCTCGGCTGGAATCGGAATTGGTTGAAGTCGCGGCCATTCTCGCTGGCATCGAGGAGTACCCGGCCCCATTCGTACGGGAGCGCGCCACGGGGCTTGGGTCCGCCGGGGTGTTGCCCGCGGAGGAGAACGAATCGGCACTGTCCCAGGGCCAGCCCATTGGATAGGGACCTTATGCCGGCTATCGGTATTCGCGTAGTCGCTTGCTTGTGGAGGATGGGATAGTCCAAAGGTAAAGGTTGGAGCCGCTCCCCGGCGACACGACGCGGTCTCACTGCGTCTCAGAGCGCACTCCAATCGCTTTTGAATGAGTAACGGAGATGAGGGACATGACATATATCCGATTATCAGTCGTCAAGCCGCACCCCGGCTTCGAGCAGCGTGCCCTGGAGCTCCTCGAAGCGCTGTCGGCAGCCACGGCTAACAGCCCTGGGTGGCAGGCCAACTACGTCCTGCGGCCGCACGACGACAGCGGTGAGGTCGCACGAATCTCCATCTACGACGATGAGTCTTCAGCCGAGCGGGAAGCCGCAACGCCGAGCGTTCTGTCGCTTCGCTCCCAACTTCTGCTCATCATCGAGCCGGGTCACCGGGAACGCGCGTTCTTCAGCGTCTGACCGTAATCGCCGAAGTTGCTGCGTCCGAAAAAGACGCCAGAGACGCCAGTTCCTCTGTTCCAGGCACCAGTTCGCGTGAGTCCCGAGCGTATCGCCGCGCATATGTTCCCCTCAGGACCCGTGCAGAAATCCCAGTCTGCTGGTCGCTGACGGCGTACGAAACCGTCAGCCGCAAGGAAAACATCGACCCGCGGTAGCACATCCGAATGGAACACAACAACCCCCATCCATGACGCTGACCGCAGGCTTCGCAACCACCATCGCGGGAACTGCCAGTACGCCGGCGGACATCGCACGGCCCTTCACACCGGTTCATGGCAGGCTGCAGGGCGATGACCTCGTTGTAGTGGTGGAAACACGTTATTGCCGCAAGCTGCCCCCTCGCATCTGCTACTAATGGACAGACGGGCAAGCGTACCGTGACCTGTATGGCGCAGAGCGGTTCACGCGGTGAATCCCACGAGCAGTACATCAGTCAGGGCCACGTGGCGACACACTGCCACGCCCGCGGCGAAATCAGTGCGCGAGGTCGAGGGGCCGAAGCACGACCTCGGTCCATGCTAGAGACGGGATTTCCGGTGGGGATTGCTCGGCCAGGTACCGGCCGCGCCCTGTGGCCGCTTTGCGCAGCACGTGACGGTCAAACCACTGCTCAGATCAAATCGTGGATAGCGGCGATTGGTCACACGATTACGGAGGTGTTCAGAATGGCAGAGTCGCTGCCCCTCTTTTGCAAGGCTGGGCCGAGGTGGACGAGAGATAGGGTCGATAGCCCGAGCTTTGTCCGCAGGCCGGGCGGGTAACGCCATGCGAGGAGGGAGTTTCCGGATCGCACGAATCGCGGGTATCGATATCCAGATCCACGGTTCATGGCTGCTCATTGTCGCACTCGTATCGTGGATGCTCGCCGACGGCGTCTTCCCCGACCGCTACGACGGCTGGAGCGGCGTCGCATACTGGACCGTCGGGGTGGCCGCAGCTGTCCTCCTGTTCGTCACTGTGCTCGTTCACGAACTCGCCCATGCACTTCTTGCCAAGCGCCGGGGGCTGCCTGTACCTCGCATCACCCTGTTCATCTTTGGGGGCGTCTCAGAGCTAGGCGGCCAGCCCGAGACGGCGCGGGCTGAGTTCGCAATCGCTGCTGTTGGCCCGGCCGCGAGCCTCGCCGTCGCGGCAATTTCCGGAACGGTCGCCCTCACGCTCGGAAGCGGCAACGAAAAGGTCGAAGCAGTCTTCGCGTACCTGGCGACGGTCAACGTCCTCCTCGCCGTATTCAACCTGCTACCGGGTTTTCCGTTGGACGGCGGCCGTGTGCTCCGTTCCATTGTGTGGGGCCGGACCCGCAGTTTCCGGCGGGCAACCGTCGTTGCCACGCGTGTCGGCGAGATCTTCGCCTATGGGCTCATGATTCTTGGCGTCTACTTCATCCTGATAGGGTTCCTCTGGAACGGAATCTGGCTCGCGTTCATTGGCTGGTTCCTCCTGAATGCTGCGCGGGGCGAGTCATCGCAACTCCAGCTCGACACCATCCTTCGCCCGCTTCGCGCGCGGAGTCTGATGCATACGGATTTCATAAGCGTGGTGCCCGGGATGCCGCTCCAAGAAGTCGTCGACAATTTCATGGTGGCCAGGGGTGAGCGGGCCGTAATGGTCGCGAATGGCGATGCCGTTCTCGGCATCCTTACCGTGAGCGACGTCCAACGCGTTCCCCGGGACGAATGGATGTCGACGCCGGCCCAGCGGATCATGACACCACGCGAAAAGGTAGAAACGGTTTCCGCTGAGACGCCGGCACTCGATGTCCTCCACTTGCTCGGTGACCGGCGGCTCAACCAGGTACCGGTCCTTGAAGATGGGCGAATGGTAGGCCTCATCACCCGGCGGGAGCTGCTCGACAAGGTGCAAGTCGCAGGTTCCCTCGCGCCTGACGAGCCATCCTCCCGGCACGACGCTGACACGCAGTCAGGAAACTGACCGTCAGCGAACGGCACAAGCCCATGCACACACCCGCCGCCGGTGCTGCGACAAGTGCACGGGCGCCCACTTCAATGATTTCCGTCCCGGCTGACGCCGCCCGGCGCGGGTTTTAACGGCGGAGGTTTGTGCTGGTATTGTCGCGGTCGACCCTCCCCCTTAAATCGGGGCCGAGCGGGGGAGTCTGGCTTCACTGGCGGCCGCCTCCATCGCCTCAAACATCTGCCCTGCCTCCGACTCCGTGAGACGCTGATCGAGGATGGGAAGGTAACCCTCTTCCTCTTTGGCGAAGTGCACTTTCACCAGCGCAGATAGACCGTAGAGTACGGCCCGAAGCGCCTTTGCCTGCGCCGGGTCCAGGGCCGCACCGGACAGGCTCGACCGGAGCGCGCCGAGTTCCTCGGTGAGACGGCGGACCTCGACGTGGTCACGGCTCATCGTCGCCGTCGCCTCGGGTGCTCCCATGAGTCTGGCGATGACCGGATAGAGGGCGCGTTCTTCGGCCTGGGCGTGCGGAAGCAGGTGATCGACCAGGAACTCATGCGATTCAGCAACATTGCGTAGCACGGCCTCTATCGGAGCCTCGCCGACAGAATCTGCTGCTGCTCGCAAACCTGCAATGTGCGGCAGCAGTTCTTTGTGCTCATCGCGCAACGGTTGGGTAGGGGTCGCCATTTCAGAATCCTTCCTTGTCGAGCGACAGGAGGTCGAACGACGGTCAGAGCCTGCGAATCAGCAAAACAAGGATCGCCCGATGCGCTGAGTTCCACTGTGGCTGCTCTCGTATCGGGCCGGAACCCCCGTCACGATGATTTTTCTAGCTCGATCACCAGTTCCATAGTGCTGCCAATCGTGAACTGCGACACCACGCGCAATCCTATCTCGCGGAACTCTCCAACCGGGTCCGGGCCGGAACGGGTGAGACACGTCATGACCTGGTGGAGCCCGCGTGTCTCGGCTTCCCGCACCAGGATAGCCAGCATTTGAGCCGCACCCGCATACCATTGCTGGTGCGCACCGAGGACCATAAGTCCGACGGATGCCTGTCCAGGCTCCTCCGGCAACTCCAACCAGGCCGCTGCCTGCACGGCTCCGTCGGAATCGACCCCGACCGCCACGGTCTCCAGCGCGAGCCGTTCCCGGTCGAGACCGGGCAGAGACCCTCGTGGTGGGCTGCAAACGTAGTGGGCCCCCGGTTCGGCCAGGAACTTCTCCACTGCTGCCAGCTCCCGCGTGAGAGAGATCCTGTCGAGCAGTCGAGCGTGGCCAGAACTCATCCCATCACGCGGATGGCTTTCGTCATTCATGTATCCACTGTACTCCAGTCCTCGCCATTTGGATTCCGGGGAACCGGGCAACCGCAATTGCAATATGCTTACCGGCTGCCCCCTGATCCCTTGCCTGAGCACCTTGCGAGCCTCATTCGAGATTACCGCCCTGGCCCAGAAGCCGTGCCTGGGCCGCGTGTGGCGTCGCGGCGGCCATTACTACCGGCAGTGGAAGTGCACGGCTTGCCGGCACTGCCATCGAGCAGATAGGCGATCTCGATGCGTTTGCGGGCATCGAAATGGTTGCGTCAGGTACCAGGAGGCGAAGGCTCGCGCGATAATCATCGCCGGAACCGGAGCGATGCCATGCCCGCGACACAACTCCAGCGAGAGAACGAACGCGGCGGCGCCCCCCACCTCCCTTGGCTGCACCCGCTGCGTTCGCCATGCCCGCCGCTAACGCTTCAGCGAGCGCGCGGGCGCCCTCTCGATGATCTCCAGTTCACGATGGATGCTGCCTTCAATGCTGCGTCATGATGCGTCTGCTACAACCTGCACCTGTGTGATGCCCCCGAGCTGCTCCTCGCCCATGACGCTCGCTGTCACCCACGTGAGCGTCCGGCAGCGGGGGCACGATCCGTCCCCCGGTTTTGACCGGCTCCGCGAGTGTGCCGCGGCCGCCGGTGCATGTCCTGCCACCTCGACGAGATGTAGGAGAAGGTTGCTGGCGACTGGCGCCACTTCTCCGTGTGAATCGCCAGAGTTAATGTCCGGCGAGGGGCGCGGATCGCCAGAGTGACGCCGGGTACGATCGCCAGGGTGAAGCCGGGATCGCCAGGGTGATGCCGGTCTCCAGAAGGTCCTGTTCTTTGAG
>JAGQHB010000002.1 GCA_020432045.1 Dehalococcoidia bacterium
CTCGCCAAGGGAAATTTCTGAGCCCGCCGCGTCGGCGTCAGGCGGTCCATTCGTTGCAGGAGCGTTTCGGCGTGTCGGAGCGGCGGGCGTGCCGCGTCGTCGGGCAGCCCCGGTGTGTCCAGCGATACGAGGCCAGGCCACGCGAGGACGAGGATGCGATCACGAGCCGCATCGTGGAGCTGGCCTCGGTGTACGGTCGATATGGCACGCCGCGGATCACGGCGCTGCTGCGCGCGGAGGGACATCGCGTGAATCACAAACGCGTCGAACGGATCTGGCGTCGAGAACGACTCAAGGTGCCCAGGAAACAGCCGAAACGCGGACGACTCTGGCTCAACGACGGCTCGTGCGTGCGGCTGCGCGCCGAACGCCCGGACCACGTCTGGAGCTACGACTTCGTCCACGACCGGACGCACGATGGCCGCCCGTTCCGGATGCTCACGCTGATCGACGAACACACCCGCGAATGCCTCGCGATCGACGTCGCCCGGAACCTGCGCAGCGACGACGTCCTCGAACGCCTGTCGTGGCTGATGGCGACACGCGGCGTGCCGGATCACATCCGCAGCGACAACGGCGCCGAGTTCACTGCATCAACCGTCCGCACCTGGCTCCACCAAGTGGGCGTACGAACGCTCTACATCGAACCGGGGAGCCCGTGGGAGAACGGGTACATCGAGAGCTTCAACGGCAAGCTGCGTGACGAGCTGCTCAACCGCGAGGTCTTCTACACGCTGCAGGAAGCGAAGGTGCTGGTGGAACGCTGGCGGATCGAATACAACACGGTGCGGCCCCACAGCGCCCTGGGCTACCGCCCTCCGGCGCCGGAATCGATCGCAGTTGGCCCGCCTTCCGCTCCGCTCCAGGCGGCCCAACTGCGGCTTGTGCAGGACCGAGGACTCAAATAGACTCTGGACTCAGGAACGGGGAAGGGTCATCGGATTGACGCCAAAACACCCCCGACGTCCGGAGTCCAAAAACGAAAAGAGCCCTCGAAGGTTTCCCTTCGAGGGCCCAAACGTCGGCGATGACCTACTTTCCCGCAGGGCAGTATCATCGGCGGCCTGAGCTTAACTGCTGTGTTCGGAATGGGAACAGGTGTGGCCTCAGACCTATGGTCACCGACAAGGCGAAGCGACGACTTTCGACGTCGCCTCGCGAATCTGCATGGCACGATCGCTCGCGCCATGAGGAGTTGGAAGCAGGTGGGGTCGTTGGCATGGCGGGGCCATGCGTGACGACGAGCACGTCTTCGATCCAGTCCTGCATCGGACTCGATCTTCTGACGGGCGATTGGTATGTGTGATCAAGCGTTCGACCGTTAGTACCGCTCAGCTCAGGGCCTCTCAACCCTTACACCTGCGGCCTATCAACCTGGTCGTCTTCCAGGGGTCTCACGTCGAATGACAAGCAAGCCTCATCTTGAGGGGGGCTTCCCGCTTAGATGCTTTCAGCGGTTATCCCTGCCCAACGTAGCTACCCTGCGGTGCACCGGGCGGTGCAACAGGATCACCAGGGGTTGGTCCAACCTAGTCCTCTCGTACTAAAGTTGACTCC
>JAGQHB010000034.1 GCA_020432045.1 Dehalococcoidia bacterium
CTTTGTCTCTAGAACGGAGGGCGCTGCAGTGAAGACGTGGGACATCGCGATAGTCGGCGGAGGGGGCGCGGGACTCACGGCGGCGATGTATGGCGCGCGTGGCCGGCGCCATGTCGTCGTGTTCGAAAGGAAGCTCACTGGCGGGCAGATCGCCACCACAGACCTGGTGGAGAACTTCCCGGGCTTTCCCCGGGGCGTGAACGGGTTCGACCTTGGGCAGTCGATGCTGGCCCAGGCGGAGAAGTTCGGGGCAACGGTCATATACGAGGGAGTCGATTCACTGGAGCGCGAGCCATCCGGGATGTTCCGACTGCGCGTCGGCGAAGAGGAGCACCGCGCGCGGACGGTGATCGTGACCGCCGGTGCGGAGTACCGGCACCTGGACGTGCCCGGCGAAGAGGCGCTGACCGGCCGGGGTGTGAGCTACTGCGCGACATGCGATGCAGCGTTCTTCAAGGACATGGACGTGGCCGTGGTTGGCGGCGGTGACGCGGCCATGGACGAGGGGATGTTCCTGACGCGGTACGCGAAGTCGGTGACGGTTATCCACCGCAGGGATTCGTTGCGCGCGAGCAAGATGCTGCAGGAGCGGGCGTTCTCAAACCCGAAAATGCACTTCGTGTGGGACACCGTTGTGGAAGCGATCGAGGGGGAGTCGGCCGTGACAGGCGCGCGCCTGCGCAACGTCAAGACCGGGGTCGAATCCAGGATTGCCGTTGCGGCGGTGTTTGTCTTCATCGGGCACATGCCGAACAACGAACTCCTCAATGGGCTTGTTGAAGTGGACGATGACGGGCAGGTCCTCGTTGATCTGAGAATGCGGACCACGACGCCGGGCCTCTTCGTGGCCGGGGACGTGCGGACACAAGCGGCCCGCCAGCTGATCTCGGCGTGCGGTGATGGTGCGACGGCGGCGATCGCGGCCGAACGGTACCTGCAGGACCTGGACGGGGGCGCCGGGGAGCTGCCTGCGGTGGTACCATCGATCAATGCCGCTGTATGAATTTCGCTGTCCCGATTGCGAAGCTCGCGAGACGGTGTTCAAGCGCACTGTGACCACCGATGTCGAGCCGCCACCATGCCCGAATCAAACGTGCGCAAAGAGCCAGCCGATGGTTCGCGCCGTTACGAAGTTCGTCAGGCATCTGAACGACGTGGACAAGGTGGCTGAGGCCGAAGCGAAGTTCGGCAAGGAAGTCGATGCTGCCATGGGGCCGGAGCGCGATATCGGCTACCTGTCCCGGCGCTACGAGCAGCTCGCCAAAGACCTTCCGCCTTCGGAGATGGGCGTCGGGCACTAGCGCGCGGTCGTGGCCACCGTGCCAGGCTGGCGTATACTTCCAGCAGGCGGGAATTGTTGACGTGCGTCATCTGAAAGACAGCACGGCGAGGAGCCGGAGGCCCAGGTGTCGGAGATCGCGAACTATCGGCAGGAGCTGACGGCACGGCTACGACTGATCACTGAAGACCTGGCGTGGGCCGTACGGCCGCTCACCGTTGAGCGGCTGGCCTACAAACCGACGCAGGACGACTGGTCTATCCACGAGCACATGGCACACCTTCGCGACATGGAGCAGGAGGTGTATCTCCCGCTGCTTCGCTGGGCGACGGTCCCTGAGATGCTGGACCCACGCGATTACAGCCGCCGGGACTGGCACGAGCATCGATATCGGCCCTCCGAGCCACTGACACTGATCCTGAACGACTTCACACGGATGCGGGATGAAGCGCTCCTCGTATTTCGAGACATGGACAACGCCACCTGGACGAGATGGCGGGACGACACGCGCTGGGGTCCAATCACCTGCCAGTGGATCGCGGAACTGATGTACCGGCACGCGTTGGACCACCTGCAGGGGATCATGGCGCTGCGGCAGGACATCAACCTCGAATCATGCCGTCCCCCGGCGGTCGCCGGCGGAACTGATCCAACTACACGGAGGGCGCCCTGATGCGGCTGCGGAGCATCTTGTTGATACCGGCGAGCGGCGAGGGAGTGGACGCTGCGCTCGCTTCGGAGGCCGATGCCGTGGCGCTCACAGTCGCCGATGCCGACTGGCCCATCGATGAACTGCGAGAGCGGGCGGCGAGTGCGCTGGGACGGATCTCGGAGGCGGGAAAGCGCGCTTTCGCGGTGATAAACCACCCGCGGACACGACTGCTACGCGGGGACCTCGAAGCGTTGTCCGGGCCGGCTCTCGGCGGGGTCATCCTGCCCCACGTTGTGGAGCCACAGGACATTCGGGATGTAGCCGGCGCACTTCGGGAGTTTGAACTCCTGCGAAGCGTAGAGCCGGGTGCGACGGCCGTGCTGGCAACGATCGATACCGCGCGGGGTGTGTTGCGGGCGGCCGAGA
>JAGQHB010000035.1 GCA_020432045.1 Dehalococcoidia bacterium
CACGCGACCCGGCGTTCCCGTCAGCCTCGGCACAATCCCCGGCTGCAGCATGTCTCCGAAGTCGTGGCTGCCCACGTGGATCACCTGCTCGCGCGCGGCGTAGTGCTCGTCGTTCACGATGTCTTCCGTGCTGTAGACCTTGGATGCTGGCACGCCAAACTCGTCGCAGATCCGCTGGCACTCCTCCAACGTCACCGTCTTCACCCATTCCCCGATGATCTCGTGGATGTCCGCGTAGTTCGCCTGCAGAGTCTTCCGCGGCGTAAACCGCGGGTCTTTCGGCAGCTCCGGCTGGCCAATCGCATCGCACAGCCGCTCGAATACGCGCTGCGTCGTCGCGTTGATGATGATGTAGTGCCCATCTGAGGTCTCGAACTGCTCCGCAGGCACCACTCCCGGGAAGTAGTTCCCGGAACGCTCCCGCTGCCTGCCGCTCTGGCTGTAGCCCGCTACGTGCGCTCCACTCATCCGCCACACGGCTTCATAGAGCGCCACATCGACATCCTGCCCCTTCCCCGTGCGCTCCCGTGCCTGCAATGCCGTCACGGCTCCGAACGCCGCGAACACGCCCGCCCCATAATCCGCGACGAAGTAGCCCGGCCGTACTGGTGGCCGGTCGGGCCAGCCGGTCAGATACGTTAGCCCACCGAATCCCAGGGCGACCCGGTCGAATCCCGCGCGATCGCGGTACGGGCCCGTCTGCCCGTAGCCGCTCAACCGCACGCAAACGAGTCCCGGGTTCGTTTCTCGTAGCACCTCTGGCCCGACGCCAAAACGCTCCAGTGTCCCCGGGCGGAAGTTTTCGACCAGTACATCGGAGACGTTGCACAGCCTCCGGAACAGGCCCGCGCCTTCGCTGCTGTGCAGGTCGATCGTCACGGATTTCTGCCCACGGTTATCCTGCGCGAACGAAATGTTTCCCCTGTTCGCGTCCCCCGTCCTGGGCTGCTCAACCTTGATGACCTCCGCCCCAAATTCACCGAGCAGCGTCGAGCAAAACGGCGCTGCGAGGATCTGGCCCGCGTTGATCACGCGCACGCCGGTCAATGCTTCAGGAAGGTTCTCGTCCATCCGCGCGATACTACGGCAGTCATGCCCTCGGACACATCGCCTCCCACGTTCTACGAGCGCGTCTACGAATTCGTCCGATCCGTCCCGCGCGGATCAGTGGTCACCTACGGCCAGGTGGCGCTCGAACTCGGCGCACCGGCCGCAGCCCGCGCTGTCGGCTACGCGCTCAATGCGCTCCACGGCGATACAGACGTCCCATGGTGGCGCGTGATCAATGCCCGCGGTGCGATATCGCTCAAAGGCCGCGGCGCCTCTGCCGACCTCCAGCGCGCCCTGCTCGAACGGGAGGGCATTCGGTTCGCCGCCGATGACACCTGCGACCTCCGCCGCTATCGCTGGTGGCCCGCAATCGGGGACTCCACCTCCGGCTAACGTCGGATTGTACAGGTCATAGCTTTGTATACAGTGCGGGTATGGCAGATCTCGACCTCTCCTCCGCAGCCTCAGCGTTCGTCCGCGCCGGCAGTCCCGACTTCGGCAAGACCGCAGCAGACTATGCCCGTCATCGGGCCGGCTTTCCGCCGGAGCTCTTTGAACGGCTCGCAAGCAGCTTCGGTGTTGGACTCCCCGGACAGCACTGCCTCGACCTCGGGACCGGCACCGGTACCGTCGCTCGCCAGCTCGCTCAACGAGGCTGCGCCGTAACTGCGCTCGATATCGCTGAAGCCCAGCTCGAACAGGCACGGCTCCTGGATATCGAGGCCGGAGTCAGCGTCGACTACCATACCGCCTCTGCCGAAGAAACGGGACAGCCAGCGTCCACATTCGACGTCGTCACCGCCGGCCAGTGCTGGCACTGGTTCGATCCAACACGCGCGACGGCGGAGGCTCGCCGGGTGCTTGTCTCAGGTGGCCGCCTCGTCATCTGCAGCTTCGACTGGCTTCCGCTGCCCGGTAGCGTGGTAGAGGCGACTGAGGCACTTATCGTGGCACACAACCCCGCCTGGAAGCTCGCCGGTGGCCTCGGGATGCATCCGCGGTTTGCCCGCGATGTCGCGATCGGCGGGTTCACCGGGATCGAGACCTTCTCGTTCGACCTGGACGTCCCCTACTCGCACGAAGCCTGGCGCGGCCGAATCCGCGCCAGCGCCGGCGTCGCCGCCAGCCTTGCTCCGGATGCTGTCGCCGCCTTCGACAAGGAACACGCGGCAATGCTTGCCCATCGCTTCCCGGCTGGTCCGATTCTCGCCACGCATCGGGTCTGGGCGCTGGTTGCCCACGCGCCGTAGTGGACCGCGCTACCTCCGGGCGATGCGGCTGTCGACCAGGTCCTTGAGCTGCTGCGCCACGGTGTCGATGTTCCTGTTGAAGTCGCGATAGTCCGACGTGTTGCGCTGGCGGATCGCTGCCAGGCCGCGATCCAGCTGCGTGCGGTAGTTGCTCAGGATGCCTTCCAGCTCCGATTCGAAGCTCGTCGTGTTCTCGTCAGCGTCGTCCGGGGGCGTCGCTGCCTCCATGCTGTCGAGTTGGCAATTTGCGCTCCCCGCGTACTCGACAAAGGCCGGGCGAAAGCTCTCACTCCGGTAAAACTTGCCGTCCGGATAGCGTGCCCTGAAGCCGGCGAGCGAAGTCTCAAGCTCCACGGCGCCCGTGGAGACCACGTGGTAGTACTGGGTAAGCGCCAACCGGAAGGTGCCCGGCGTCGCTGTCAAAAACGGCGTGGGGCAGGGGGCCGCCTCGGGCAGCGCCGTCCCGGTTCCGCAACTCGCCAGCAAAGCCCCCGCCGCCAGCGCGGCCGCGAAGGCCCGCATCACGACCCCAGCCCCCGCAGATACTCGGCAGCCGAACGCATAGCGATTCCGCGATGGCTGATCGCATCTTTCTCCGCGTCGCTCAGCTCTGCCGCCGTTCGCCCCTCTGCCGTGACGAACAGCGGATCATAGCCGAAGCCACGTGTCCCCCGCCGCTCGCGGCCGATTCGGCCCTCGAAAGTCCCGAAGAATAGCTCAACCTGGCCATCTGGCCATGCAACGGCCACCACCGCCTGGTAGCGCGCGGTACGTGCCTCGTCCGGAATGGCGGCAAGCTCGTGCAGCAACAGGTCGTTGCGGCCTTCGTCGTCCAGCCCTTCGCCGCCATAGCGCGCCGAAAACACGCCCGGCCTGCCGCCTAACGCGTCGACCTCGATCCCTGAATCATCGGCTAACGCCAGGCAGTCGCCCGCGCGGGCGTAGGCCACGGCTTTCTTCGCTGCGTTGGCTGCATACGTCTCCCCATCTTCCACAACGTCGAGCGAAAGGCCGGCCTCAGCGGGCGTGACAACCTCAACCGGCGCCTTCGCCAGTAACCGCTGGAATTCACGCACTTTCCCCGGATTCGATGTCGCAAGCAGTAACCGCACGATCCGAAGTCTCCCGTCCGCGACCGTCCGCGGCAAGCGCAACCATCCTCTTCCGCCTGCAACAGCGAGGTTCGGCCCACCCGCGATGCTGCTCAAGGACAGGGATCTCAGCATCGAAGCACTGCCCACGCTCCCGCGAGGCCCAGGTCTGTGTGCTGGAAGGACTGGCGGCATTCAGCGCACGTGCTGACCTGAAGCACTGCAAGTGCGTGTTTGTCCCCGGACGCTTACAGGGGCGTGATGGCAGGTTGCTCAGTTGCGGGCGTTCCCGGGTTCACAATGTCGTCCGGCCGCACGGGAATGACCTCACGTACGTCGTCACAAGGAATCCGGGCTCGCCGGGAGTGCTCGAGGATCTGAGCCGCGCTTTGGGCCTCGTAGATGCAAAAGAGCTCTCCTCGTTCCGCGTCCCAATGCGACACAATCCAACGGAGGCCATCGAATTCTGCCGCGCACGCGAGGGCCCGGAAGCCCGCGGCATCGACATCTTCCGGAGAGGAACCTGGTACCGGCCGGCGAATGTGGAACAGAGGCATCAGTCTCTCCCGGGAGGCGTCGGCTGGCCCGTTTCCGCTCTCGGATCGACAGGTTCGAGCACGCCCTGGATGTCGGATGCCCGAACCCGCAAGGCCCGCTGCCCCGCGAGCCTTCGCGCAGGCAGTCTACCAGTTCGAATCCACGTCCTCACCGTCTGGACGTGAACTCCGAGATACTCCGCCACTTCTTCCGGCGAATACAGCTTCTCCAGCGTCCCGTCTTCCCGCCCCCGGTTCTTCGCGTACTGCTCCACCTGCCCGGGCGTGATCCCAAGCTCGCCGAAAACCCGCGCTGGCAGCCCCTCGCCGAAGCGCATGAATGCCAGCAGAAAGTGGAGCTCGTCCAGCCGCCGGCGCCCGCTGCGGCGTCCCTCGTCCATCAGCACTCGGGTGAACTGGACGTAGTCGTCCGAGTAGACGGGCAACCCCTCCGCAGGGGAGGTCATCTCCATCCGCTCCACGATGTCCTCGATGATGCGCACGTCGATCATCACCGGCCCGTACGAGAAGAAGCCGAATCGGGACATCCGCTGCAGGTACGCGAGGAACATCATGTCCGTCGTCGCGTTCGATCCATAGCGGACGCCCATCTCCACCTGGTCGAGCTGCAACTGCTGCAGCAGCCCGAGGTCGAACTCGCGCCGCTCCGACTCCTCCATCTCCGCCATATGACCTGGTTCACTCACCCGCCCAATATCTCACGTCACACTACGTTCTGCAACGTTAACATACGTCCTGCGCTTGACTTTTTGAGAAAGTTACGCGTACAACAGCGCAAGATGTTGCGTAAGGAGATTTAGATGACTGCCCCAACACTCGAACGCCCCGTCCTCACCCAGGACCTCATCGACCGCTGCGGAGATCGCGCCGCAGGCTACGACCGCGAAAACACCTTCTTTTCCGACGACTTCGAAGAGCTCCGCGCCTCCGGCTATCTGAGGATGCCTATCCCGGCCGACCTCGGCGGGCTGGGAATGTCGCTCGCCGAGGTCTGCGTCGAGCAGCGCCGCCTCGCATACCGCGCCCCGGCAACCGCCCTCGCCACCAACATGCACCTCTACTGGGTCGGTCTTGCAGCCGACATGCGCCGCATGGGTGACTCCTCCCTCGAATGGCTGCTCAAAGAAGCAGCAGCGGGTGAAGTCTTCGCCGCCGGCCACGGCGAACGCGGCAACGACATGCCCCTCTTCCTCTCCACCACCCGCGCCGAGCGTGTCGACGGTGGGTACAAGGTGTACGGCCACAAGATGTTCGGCAGCCTCACCCCCGTCTGGACTCGCCTCGGCGTCCATGCCATGGACTCGACCGACCCGGCAAACCCGCAGATAGTCCACTTCTTCATGCCCCGCGATACCCCGGGCTACCGCATCGAGCCCACCTGGGACACCCTTGGCATGCGCGCCACCCGAAGCGACGACACCATCCTCGAAGGTGCCTTCATCCCTGATAAGTACGTCGCCCGCAAGCTTCCCGCAGGCACGGCTGATCTTTTCGTCCTCGGCATCTTCGCGTGGGCAGAGCCGACATTCGCCAGCATCTATCTCGGCCTCGCTCGCCGCGCGCTCGATCTCGGGCTCGAAGGTGTGAAGAAGCGGTCGTCACTCGCCCTTGGCCGCTCGATGGCCTACCACCCCGAGGTGCAGCACCAGGTTGCCGAGGCTGTGCTCGCGCTCGAAGCAGCCGAACCCCAGGTCGAACGCATCGCCCAGGAATGGTCCGACGGTCTCGACCATGGCGGCAACTGGCCCCTCAAGCTCGTCGCTGCCAAGCACAATGCGGTCGAAGCTGCCAAGAAGGTCGTTGACGCCGCGATGACCATCTCGGGCGGTGCCGGTATGTTCCGCACCAACGAACTCGAACGTCTCTATCGCGACGTCCGTTGCGGTGGCTTCCATCCGGCCAATTCGCTGCTCGTCCATGAACTCGTCGGAAAGATCGCCCTCGGCATCGATCTCGGCGAACAGCCCCGCTGGGGCTAGAGTCCCCGTCCCGCTTCCTCCACAATCCTCCCCGGCCCATCACGCCGGGGAGGATTCACCACGTGCCAACCATCCACGCCAACGGAATCGACATCTACTACGAACAGCGCGGCGAAGGGCCAGATCTGCTCCTCGTCATGGGCCTCGGTGCTCATTCCGGCGCGTGGGCGCTCAACGCGCCGGCCCTTGCGAAGCACTTCCGGGTCACGACCTTCGACAACCGCGGCTCCGGGCGCACCACAGCCCCGGATGAGCCCTACTCGATGCGCCTCATGGCCGCGGACACCGCCGCGCTCATGGACTCACTCGGCATCGCCCACGCCCACGTCGTCGGTGCTTCCATGGGTGGCATGATCGCGCAAGAGCTCGCCATCAACTTCCCCGAAAAGGTTGACCGCCTCGTCATCGCCTGTTCCCGTGCTCGCGCGGGTGAACTGCGCCGCCTCGTCTCCGTCGCCCAGCGCGCGCTCTGGGTAGCCGGAGTCCCGCGGGAATGCATCACTGCAATTCAACAGCCGTGGGGCTCAACTGGCGCCATCCTCCAGGACGAACAGAAGCCGCTCGATCGACTCGCACTCGCCGCGAAGGAGCCGTATCCAATGCAAACGCACGCGTACCTCCGGCAGCTCGACGCCACCATGGACCACGACACCTTCGATCGCCTGCAGCGGATCGCCGCACCCACGCTTGTCCTTGTGGGCGGCGAAGATGTCCTCACGCCACCATTCGAGAGCGCCGAGATCGCGCGGCTCATCCCCGGCGCGGAACTGCGTATCCTCCCACGCGGCGGGCACGGGTTTAGTGCTGAATATCCGGACGACTTCAACCGTGCAGTGCGGGAGTTCCTGGCCCGTTAGCGGCTGGGATTAGTGGTGCGCACCCGGGGCAACGTCCCCGAAGTCGCCTTCCTTGGCGAATGTCTCGCTGCGCTCGATGCTGATCGGCGCGACCCATGCGGGGTTCTTTGGGAAGCCGCCAACACGACGCTTGAGCAGGTAGAGGATGCTTAACCCCAGCCCGCTCACCAAGATGCCAACAAACATCCAGGTGGCCCCGGGGACAACATCAATACCGCTACTATCGCTGCTTTGTGCGCCGCCGGCGGGTTCGTCCGCATGCAGCACCGTGATCGCACTCGCGGCCGGTGCCGCGTCAGCTGCGAAGGCCGCCCCCGCTGGTGCCGCGATGCAGAACACCGCGGCTGCGAGTACAACGGAACGGAGCACAAGAGTCCTCATCCCGGCCAGTCTACGGCGGGTCTTGGCCGGGTCAAGCGCAGGAATCTTCACACTTCTCCGGCTTGCAACCGGGACGTTGCACTGGCAGCATGTTCTTTGGGGCTGCGCTGGATGTCGTGTCCGCTCCACACATCCGCCGCCCCCAAAATGCCAATAAAGGGCGCCCAACCGGGCGCCCTTTCTCGTTGCCCCGGATGAAGCGTGTGTCCTACCAGCCAAGTGCCCTGGCGATCTCTCTCGCCGTTGGTCCTGCCTTCACGATGTTCGGGCTGTAACGTGCCGCGGCCGTGTCCGGGTCCTTCAGTCCGTTCCCCGTGAGGATCGCCACTGCCCGGCCACCACGCGCCCGGCCCGCTCTGCTCAGCTTCAGCAGCCCGGCCACGCCAGCCGCACTCGCCGGCTCGGCAAACAGTCCTTCTTTGCGCGCCAGCAGCTCATAGGCTTCCAGGATTTCCTCGTCCGTCACTGCTTCGATCAGCCCGCCGCTCTCGTGACGAGCCGCCGTCGCCCCGTCCCAGCTTGCCGGGTTCCCGACCCGGATTGCCGTTGCCACCGTCTCGGGATGCTCGATTGGCGCACCCACGACAAGCGGCGCAGCCCCCGCTGCCTGGAAGCCACACATCCGCGGGTGCAACGTTGCCAGGCCGCGCTCCGCGCATTCGACGAAGCCGCGCCAGTAGGCCGTGATATTGCCGGCGTTGCCGACTGGGATCGCCAGGATGTCGGGCGCGTCCCCAAGCGACTCACAGATCTCGTACGACGCGGTCTTCTGGCCCTGTACCCGGTCCGGGTTCACTGAGTTCACGAGCGCCACCGCGCCGTCCTCGCTCAGCTCTCGGGCTGCAGCAAGTGCTTCATCGAAGTTGCCGTCCACCTCCACGATGCGCGTCCCAAACGCGATCGCCTGGGCCAGCTTCCCGGCCGCGACCTTGCCCCCCGGCACCAGGACATAACTGTCCAGCCCGCAACGCGCCCCGTATGCAGCGGCGCTGGCACTCGTATTCCCCGTGCTGGCGCACATCACGGCCTGGGCGCCAGCTTCCACCGCCTTGGCGACCGCCACGACCATCCCGCGGTCCTTGAACGAACCGGTCGGGTTGCACATCTCAAGCTTGAACCACAGTTCGTCCAGTCCGCAGAGGCGTTCGAGGGCAGCCGAACGCACCAACGGCGTGTCGCCTTCCCCAAGCGTCAGGGCGGGCGTTGCTGCCGTCACCGGTAGCACATGACGCCAGCGCGCCAGGACGCCGCGGCCAGGTCCGGTCATGGCTCCTCCGGCGGACGAAAGGCGTGGAATTTCGTTTCCCGGAGCTCTTGCTGCATTACTTCGATCTGCTTTCGCCGGTGCTTTTCCTGCAGCTGATTGTACCGGGCGAACTCGTCGCGGACGTGGTCTACCACCTCCGCAATATCGCGCCGGATACCAGCCACGCGTTCCCCGAGGCCCGCGTGACGGCCTTCAACCAGGGTGATCTCACCGCGCACCTTATCGACTGCCGTCAGTACCCGGTCCGCCACCTCTTCCGTCGAAGCGACTCGGGCCTCTAGCCGTGTGTGCTGGTCCCGCCAGGCCCCCACCTGGTCAAGTACGTCCTGGCGCAGAGAACGCTCCTGCGCAAACGCCGCCACCGTCCGTTCGGTCCGTTGCACCATCTCGCCTACGACCTGGAGTCGCTCGAAGACGACGGCGAAGCGGTCTTCAAGTCCCTGGAACACAACTGTTTTGACGCGTTCCTCAAGGTCCCGGTGTACCTCGATACTTCGGTCCAGCCGCAGGCCGAATTGTGCCACGCGGTCTTCGACTTCCCGCTGCCGCTCCACGATAGTCGCCGCTGCCTGCGTGACCTGCGCCATCTGCGCCTGCACCTGCGCAACGCTGGCCGCGATGACGCCCAGCTGGCTCGTCGCCGCCTCGATGCGCCGCATCGCGTCCGCCCGCTCCTCGCGGTCGTGCACGGCTTCTGCCTGTAGCAGCCGCAGTGCGTTGTCGACCTCCGCCTTGTTCGTCGTCACCTGGTGCCGGATATGCTCGGCCGACTCGGCGAGCTGTTCCGTCCGCTGGGGCAGGCCCCGGAATGGCGTGAACTTCGGGTCGATCGTCCGGATCTCCCGCTGGCTCAACTCCAGCTGTTCGCCGATGTCGTAGATCTGGCGTTGGAGCTGATCCAGGTGGGCGACGATCTTTGATTGCTCATCCCGGCTGGCACGGGCTTCCTGCTCAAGCCATACAAGCGAGTCATCAATGCCACGGCGGACATCGTTCACAGCGGTCAGCCCTCCACGCGCAGGAAGCTGCCGATGTTGGAGACCACCGGCATAGCGTTTATCTCCTTGAGCGCGGCGTTGATCTCCGTCTCCCGGGCGCGGTGCGTCATGATCACCAGTTCGGCCGTGCCGCGCTCCGCGTCTGCTTCCTTCTGGATTACCGCTGCGATGCTCACGTTGTGCGCTCCCAGCGCCGTCGCGATCTGCGCCAGCACTCCGGGCCGATCGCTCACGCGGACCCGCACGCAGTACCGCGTCTCCAGAGCTTCCGGCCCGAGCACCGGCACATCGGAGTCTGGTCCCCAGTACTTTCGCTCACGTGCCCCGAGGACGATTGCGTGCGCCAGGTCCAGCAGGTCGGCCACTACCGCGCTGCTTGTCGGTTCGGCGCCGGCGCCCCGGCCCTGGAAGAGGACCGTCCCCGTCAAATCCCCCTCGACCTGCACCGCGTTATACACGCCGTCGACCTTCGCCATCGGCTCTGCCTGTGGGATATACACGGGCGCCACCCGCGCTGTGATCCCTCCGCGCACGCGTTCTGCAATCGCAAGCAGTTTGATCACATAGCCGAGCTCGGCCGCGTTCCGGAAGTCCGCGACATCCAGCTTGCTGATCCCCTCGACCGTGATGTCGCCCGGCCGGACGCGTGTGCGAAACCCGAGACTTGCCATGATTGCCAGCTTGTAGGCCGCATCGAACCCTTCCACGTCGTTCGTTGGGTCGGGCTCGGCGTAGCCAAGTTCCTGGGCGGCCTGGAGCGCGGCGGCGTATGTCGTCCCCTCGGATGCCATGCGGGTCAGGATGTAGTTCGTCGTGCCATTAATAATCGCGCGAATCGAGTCGATCCGGTTGGCCAGCAGATCCCGCCGTAGCGGTGCAATCAGCGGAATGCCGCCGCCCACGCTCGCTTCGAACATGATGTCGAGACCCTTTGCGTGCGCCAGTTCGAGCAGCTCCGGGCCGCTTTTCGCCATCAACTCCTTGTTCGCGGTGACCACGTGCTTCCCCGCATCGATCGCGTTGCGAATCCACGAGCCCGCTGGTTCTTCGCCACCGACAACTTCGACGACGATGTCCACCCGCGGGTTGTTGATGACGCTATCGACATCCGTCGTCAGCAGCGCCGGCGGCAACTCGACCGTTCGTGGCTTCGAAAGGTCCCGGACAGCCGCGCCCCGGACGACCAGGTCCGCACCAACCTGTCGTGCGAAGTAGTCCCGCCGCTCCATGAGCGCGCGCGCCACACCGCCCCCTACCGTTCCAAGCCCAATGAGCCCGACGCCGATTTCGCGCTTCATCTCGTTAGCCACCGGTGCTCTGGGCCGGGATGTCGACGTGGTCGATCGCCCATTTGAGGCTGGATGAACTCAGGTCTCGCTTGATCTGCGATGCCGCCCGCAGTTCGTCGCGCCGCGCGGAGATCTGTGCGTCGAACCGGGACTGAGCGATCTGAGTCAGCTGGCCGGGCGTGTAGTCCCGTTCCGCGATCGACTCAATGCGGAAGATCCACCAGTTGTTGTCGACTTTTACAGGCCCAACAAGGTCGCCTTCGATCTTGCCTGCGATTGCCGCTTTCACGCTGTCGGGGAAAAGCTCCGGCGGTTCCGGCTGTAGTACCCCATCCTGCTGCCTCGATTCAAGGTCGAGCGATTCCACCTGCGCGATCACGCCCATGTCCTCGCCGGCCCGGATTCTCTCCAGCAGCACGTTCGCTGTGTCCTCGCCGGATGTCAGGATGACGCGCACCGTGTACTGGTCGCCCTTGGTGCCCAGCGTGCTTTGTACGGCATCCTTCAGCTTTGAATCCGCCAGCTCAGCCTGCTTCAAACGCCGGTACGCCCCGTCGTCCAGCCCGAGCGTCCGCAGCTGCGCACGGTAGAGCGAATCGAACGACGAGCCACCTCCCCCTACCGGCACCCCTAGCTGGTCTGCGATGTATTGGCGAACGGCCGTGTCGCTAAGATCGATCCCCTGCTGCTTGGCGAGGTCGATCGTGATCGCCTCGCGTTCCAGGTTGTTGAGCAGGTTCTCTTCGAGCACGGCGAGCGAAGCCCCGCTGTTCTGATTCTGGACAACAAACGGCCCCAGGCGGTCCGTGTAGTACCGCAGCGTGAAGTCCTGCCCGGCCACGCTCAGCACGACCCGGTTGGGGACACCCACACGTGAGTCGTAGACGCGGTAGGCGAACGCGCCCAGCACAGCCAGCAGCATCACCGCGGCCAGGCCGAGCAGGCCCAGGCGGGCCACCCGGTCCGTGAGGCCGAAGCGCGACTGGTTCGCAGCGGAAACACGTTCGTGCCGCTTCGGGATCGCCGTCGTCCGTTCGCGTCGCGCCATCCTTAGCCGCGGAGCTGGTAGATGCCCGTCTGACGGACATGCTCAAGCGTGTAGGGCAGCAGTGCCAGGTGGCGCGCCCGCTTCACGGCGGTCGCGACCAGCCGCTGGTGCTTCATGCATGTGCCCGTCTTGCGCCGCGGCTCAATCTTGCCGCGCTCGCTGATGTACATCCGCAGCCGGCCAAGGTCCTTGTAGTCCAGGCCTTCCATGTGATCCGCACAGAACCGGCAAACCTTGCGCCGGCCACCGCCAAAGCGCCGAGCAGGCCGCCCGCCCGGTCCCGAACGTGGGCCTCCCGGCCCCCCTGAAGATTGTGAATCGCTGCCCATAGTGTTTGAGTTCCTTCCCGATGGGTTTGCGTGGGGTCACCACGCCGGGCATCCCGGCCTGCGCCGGGCGCATGTCTTATTCGAACGGTAGATCGTCCGGGTCGATTGGGCCGCCCCCGAAGTCGCCGGTACCGCCGGTCCGGCTCGGAGTGCTTCCACGCCGGCCGCCCTCTTCCCAGCCACCGCGGCTGCCGCCTCCGCTCCCGTCGCCGGCGCCATCGCCACGACCGAGCGCGAGCACCTGGTTAGCGACCACTTCCGTGCGGTACTGCTTCACGCCCTGGTCGTTGTCCCAGCTGCGCACCTGCAGGCGGCCCTCAACGTAAAGCTGCCGGCCCTTGGTGACGGTCTGCGAAAGCCGTTCTGCGAGGTCCCGCCAGGCGACGACGTTGAACCAGTCCGTCTCCTGCGTCCATTCACCGTCCGGCCCACGTAGATTCCTGTTGACGGCCAGCGAAAACGAAGCCTGTGCCGTGCCGTTTGCCATGTAGCGCAGCTCGGCATCGCGGCCAGCGTTTCCAATCAGCATCACCTTGTTCAGGCTCGCCATGGCCGTCCCTCCTTGTTACTCGGCAGCAGGTGCGTCGCTGGCCGCAGGCTCGCTGGCAGGCGTCTCCGTTGCGGGTGCGGGTGTTGCTTCAGCCACTGGAGCCGCAGCTTCCACAGGCTGTGCCACAGCCGCGGATATTGCAGGTTCGGCGCTGCCTTCCACTGGTCGCGGGCGGCGCGGCTCGCGCGGTTGTGGCGGCGCCGGCAACTCGTCGGCACGCACCACCAGGTGGCGGTATACCCGCTCGTCAATCCGCAACGCTGCTTCCAGCGCGGTAATCGAAGTGGGGTCCAGTTCGACACGGCTTACCACGTAGTCGCCGTCGATCGCGCCATTGATCGGATACGCAAGCCGGCGCCTGCCCCAGTGGTCCACCTTCAGCAGGTTGCCACCACGGGCAGCAATTACCTGTGTGACGGCGTCAGCCGCCGCGGCCGGGCCTCCGGCTTCTGCGACGGTCAGGTTGTAGACGACCGTCAGTTCATACTCGCGCATACTTCTCCACCGCCGGCGCTGGGATTCCCCGCGGACGCGAGGCGTTTTCCGGCGTGACCTACGAGGCTATCACTGGCCCATATTCCGCTCAATCGCCTCCACTCTTCCTCAACAGTAACGGTCACCACCCTGCGCGCCCCCCTCTCCGCTGCCGATCTACCGAGTGGATGCGCCTTGAACTTCGCCGCCTCTTCACCATTCCACGCGTTGCCGCAGCCCTGCTGCTGGCTGGCGCACTCCTCGCTATCCTCGCCGTCAGCGCAGTCGCCAGCGAATCTCAGCCCGCAACGCCAACCGGAACGCCAGGGACCGAAGCCCCTGGTTCTCCTGCCGCTGCAGCCTCCCGGGCCGCCCGCACCGGTACCGCGCCTCCGTCAGCATCCGCCGGCGCGGAGACGCCCATCCCCGCCAGCCCGACGATCGCTCGTGAAGACGAGGGCGCCGTCGCCCTCCCATCTGGCTCTGCCGCCGCCGTCGCACAAGCTGTCGATAGCGGCGGGCGATTTACCTTCCCATTGGTCGACTGGGTCCGCGTGACGGACCGGTACGGTGCTCCGCGCGGTAACGGCCTCGTGCACGGTGGCATCGACCTCGCGGTCTCAGGCCATGTCCCCGTCCTCGCAGCCTGCGAAGGCGCTGTCGTCTCGGCTGCGTACTCCGGTACATACGGCAACCACGTGGTCGTCGACTGCGGCGATGGCTGGTCGACCCTCTACGGCCACCTCTCGGCCATGACCGTCGAGGTCGGCGACCACGTCGGCAAGAACACGGGACTGGGACGTTCCGGCTCCACCGGCTATTCCACGGGCGAACACCTCCACTTCGAAATTCGCTACTACGGCACACCCTTCAACCCGGAGTCGTATCTCGACTTCAAAATAGCTCCGGGCACGCCCCTCTCCGACGGTCCAATTGTCTTTCCGAGGAATCCGCGTAGCGCCGAACCGGGCGCGGTCGACGACTCTTCGGAAGCAACTCCGACCCTCGAACCGACGCCAACCAGTACGCCGACGCCAACGAAGACACCTACGCCGACCGCCACGCCGACGGTCACGAACACCCCGACGCCGACGCCAACCCCGCGCCCGCCGACACCCACGCCGACGCCGACGCCGCGGCCGATCCTTCGCTAGCTGGCCCCAACGCGGCAGGTTTTACAGACGTTTTACGCCTGTGTGTGTGCCAGCCCGCGCAGAGGCCGTGCGATCCAGTGTCGGAATGGTGACAGAGTGATACCCTCGGGCAGACGGGAGTCCCTCCCGGGAGGACGTCGCTCATGCGGAAGAAGTATCTCGCGGTCATTGTCGCCTCGCTGGCGATGGTTGCTGCTCTCGGCTCATCGCTTGGCCTGGTCGCTGCTGGCACCCGCCAGTCCGTATCCACTGGCTTCAACCTTGTAGGTGGTCCGCTCCAGGCGGACATGCCGCCGGCTCAATTCGTTGCCTGTCTGCCGGCCAGTTCTTGGACGGCCGTCTATATCTGGGATGCGCAGTCTCAGACATGGAAGCACCACTTCAACACCGGTAGCGGCACACCCTCCTACGTCAACGACACCGCTCTCGGCGGCATCAGCGTCATTCCTCGCCTCTCCGGTGTCGTCCTCATGATGGCCCAGGCGGTAACAAGCCCACGCCTCAAGGACAGCCCCAATGAGGCATGCAGCTAACTGCGCGGCCACCCCGCGTCATGAGCGAAGCCCCCGCCACAAGGTGGGGGCTTCGCTTTTGGAACGCTTCCCCGTCCTACAATGGGCACATGACCGTTGTCGTCCGCCTGCCCCGGCAATTCCTTGATGCGATGATCGCCCACGCCCTCGAAGACGCCCCCGTTGAGTGCTGCGGCGTCCTCGCCGCCGTCGACGGCACCATCGTCGCCGTCCACCGTGCGCGCAACACGGAGGCAAGCCCCTACCGCTTCAACATCGACCCTCGCGAGTACATGAAGCTTGAAGAGGCGATTACCGATGCAGGCGCGACCGTCGCCGGGTTCTATCACTCCCACACCGGCAGCGAAGCCCGCCCTAGCCCTACGGATATCCGCATGATGGGTACGTTCTTCGGTCCGCCGTACATCCACTTCATCCTTGGCGTCGCCGACCGCGATGCTCCCCACGCCCGCGTCTTCCATATCGAAGAAGGCAGTTCCACCGAACACGAATATGAGGTCGTCGAAGGCTGACCGCGCCCGTGCCCTCCACTGCCCCGCTTGCCCGCGAGTACGTCGCACCGTCCCTCGTCCTTCGTCGACGCCGCTTCGATTGGGGTGCGCGGACCTATCTGATGGGCATCATCAACGTCACGCCTGATTCCTTCAGCGGCGATGGCATCCTTGGCGATCCCGCCGCCGCCGCCGCGCTTGCCACCCGGTTCGAAGCCGAGGGGGCCGACATCCTCGACATCGGCGCGGAATCCAGCCGCCCTGGCGCCCCGGAACTCGATCCCGCGGACGAACTCCGCCGCCTCCTGCCCGCACTCGAAGCCGTACGGGCCGCCACGGACCTTCCGCTCTCCATCGACACATACCATCCGGCCGTGGCCGAGGTCGCCCTCGCGCACGGCGCCGACGCGATCAACGACATCATGGGCCTCCGCCGCGATCCTTTCATGGCAGCGCTCGCTGCTCGCACCGGTTGCACGCTGATCGCCATGCATAATCAGCGCGGGCGGCCCTTTCGCGACGTGGCAGACGACATTCGCGCCGGCTTCGACGCCACGCTTACCCGGGCCGCCAGCACCGGGATAGACCCCTCTCGCATTATCCTGGACCCCGGCTTCGGCTTTGGCTGGACTCCGGAACAGAACCTCGAGATGGTCCGCCGTCTGCCGGAATTGTGGTCCCTTCGCACGCCCCTGCTCCTCGGCCCGTCGCGCAAATCGACACTCGGCCTTCTCCTCGGGACGGCGGTTGATGAGCGGATTGAGGGCACGGCTGCGCTCACCGCATTGGGTGCCGCCGCCGGAGCGGACATCATCCGCGTCCACGATGTGGCGGCCATGCGGCGTGTCCTCAAGGTGACGGATGCAGTGGCGCGCGCCAACTGGCAGTACCAGCCCGGCGACAGCCGTGGTTGAAGTCGTCCTCGCGCTCGGTTCGAACCTCGGCGACCGCCTCACCCACCTCCAGGCCGCCGTCGACTGCCTCGCCAGTGCAGGCGTTGCGATCGACCGTGTCTCCGCTGTTTGGGAGACGCCTCCATTTCCTGAAGGCCAGCCCCGTTACCTCAATGCCGTGCTCGTGGGCACGACCGCTCTCGGTCCCGAAGCACTGCTCCTGGCCGCAAAGCGCTGCGAAGAACGTATTGGGCGCACGCCAACCTATCGCTGGGGCCCGCGCGTCATCGACATCGATATCCTCTTTTTCGGTGATCTCGCGGTGGACACCCCCAGCCTCGTCATCCCTCACCCGCGCATCACCGAACGCGCCTTCGTCCTCGTGCCGCTCGCCGGGATCTGGGATGGGCCACTGCCCGTCCTTGGCGTTGAGCCCGCAATCCTGCTCGCGTCGGTCACCCTCGACGGCATCGACGAGACTCCCTATCGCCTCACGTTCTGAGCGGCACAACTAGACCCACGGATGGTCGTCGAAACGCTCTCCGCCCGTGATATGGATGGCACTTGCCCATGCCATCAGCGCCGCCGCCGCCGCCATCATGCCGGCGAAAACAATCCCCGCCGTTCCCAGCTTCGCCAATCGCAGGCTCGCCAGCCCGAGGATACCCGCGGCTCCGGCCATCGCCACCCCGCGTACGACGATCGCGCCCGCCGGAGGCTCGAACCGTTCACGCTCGCCGGCTTCCTCGTGTCCGTGTTCGCCCGTGTCGTGGTGCGGCATTAGTCGTCCCGCATGTCCGGCGGCAGCAGGTTCGGTATCCCATCCTCGATGGGATACGTCTCAAAACAGGCACTGCAGCGGAGCTTCCCGCGCAGGATGTCGCCATCGTCGCGCGTTTCCGAAGGTTCAAGCGTGAGCGTTGCTTTGCAGAGCGGGCAAACAAGGATGTCCAGCAAGTCAGGAGCCATGCTGCCGATGCTACCACCGCCCGCTTTCTTGAACCTTCCCCTCCGCTAAGGGATGGTGCAGTCCGGGAGAGCCATGGACTGGGTTTCAATTCTTATCGTCGCGTTTGTTGGCCTCGCCACCTGGCGCGCGTACACAAACGGCTTTGTACGCGAACTGGTCTCCCTCTCGGCCACCATCCTCGCCGTGCCCATCGCGGGCATCTTCTACGATGATCTGTATCCCAAGGTGCATCCAATCGTTGACAACGTGGTCCTGGCGAATTTGGTCTCCTTCATGGCGCTGCTGCTCGGCGTCATCCTTGCAGGCGTCGTCGCATCTCACCTGCTGCGCAACGCTGTCAACGTCCTGAACCTCGGCTCGCTTGACCGGCTCGCAGGTGGCGGCTTCGGGTTTCTCAAGGCTGTCGTCATCGTCCAGGTAGTCCTCATCGCACTGGTAGCATTCCCAAAGCCGGACCTGAAAGACGACATCGATCGCTCGCCGGTCGCCACCACGCTCCTCGAAGCTGCACCCGGCACGCTCGCCGTACTCCCCGGCCGGTTCGACCAGGCGATCGACGCCTTCCTCTCCCCCGCCCGTCAGCTCGATGAACGTCTCGACAGTGACAAGCAGACACCCGAATGAACCCGGGCTACAGTCCGCGATCCCGGCACACGTCCACGTCAAACAGGATGTGGCCCGTATAGGTCGCCGGCTGCTCACAGATCCAGCGTGCTGCCTTGCCCATCAGGTCCGCCGCCTCGAATTCGAGGCTCGGGTTCTCGCGTGAGTTCTCGCCGAACAGGTTGCCGGGAGTCTTGATCCGCCCTTCCGGAGAAAGCGCGTTCACTGCGATCGATGCGTCCTGCAACTCCATTGCCAGGCCCTGTGTATACCGCTCCAGACCGGCCTTGATCATCCCGTAGAAGGCGCCGCCCTTCCGTGGGTTGTCGTACGGGCCTGGCCCGGGGAACAGCGCCGCGACCGATGAGATATTGATAATGTGCCCGCCGCCTGCTGCCCGCATGTGCGGAATACTGTGCTTTATCAGAAGCAACGGCCCACGCAGGTCGATCTCCCAGATGAGGTCGATGTGCCGCTCTTTGATCGTCTCGATCGTCCCCGGCACCAGCACCGCCGCGTTGTTCACGATGATGTCGAGCCGGCCCAGTTCGCTCACCGTCTTCTCTACACCTGCGCTCACGCTCTCCGGGCTGCGCACGTCCATACGCACGGCCAGCGCCTTGCCGCCCGCTTCCCGGATCGCCGCCGCGACCGTGTGGATCGTGCCCGGCAGCCGAGGGTCGCTCACTTCCTCAGTGCGTGCCGCCACCGCAACTGTCGCTCCGGCTGCTGCAAGGTGTTTCGCGATGTCTTCGCCGATCCCGCGACTCGCCCCTGTGACCAGCGCGACCTTGCCTTCAAGGCTCATAATTCCGGCCCCCTTTCAACCTGAGAGCGTATCCTAAGCCGCCCGGCGGCGTCCGCGAACCGCCCTGACATGATCGTTCCGGCTCCTCGCGTAGCATGGCCATGTGCCAATCATCGAGACCAACGACCTCACCATGCGCTTTGGACCCGTTACGGCTCTCGATGCGCTGGCTCTCCAGGTCGAACCCGGCGTGACGGGTCTCGTCGGCGCGAATGGTGCCGGCAAGAGCACCCTCATCAAGATCCTCCTCGGCATCCTCACCCCGACGACTGGCGCCGGCCGGGTCCTGGGGCTGGATATCCACGCCCAAGGGCTTCAGATCCGCGAATCGGTGGGCTACATGCCCGAACACGACTGCCTCCCGCTCGACATGAATGCCACCGAATTCGTGGCCCACATGGGACGCATCTCCGGCCTACCGAAGTCTGTGGCCCGCGAACGCACCGCCGAAACACTCCGCCACGTCGGCCTTTTCGAAGAGCGCTACCGAGAGATGCGCGGCTATTCCACCGGCATGAAGCAGCGCGTCAAACTTGCCCAGGCGCTCGTCCACGACCCCCGGCTGCTCTTCCTCGATGAACCAACGAACGGCCTCGACCCCGCCGGGCGCGATGAAATGCTCGCCCTCATACGGCGCATCGGACGTGAGTTCGGCATCTCAATCCTCATGTCCTCCCACCTCCTCGGCGAGATTGAGCGCGTCTGCGACTCGCTTGTCGTGATCGATGCCGGCACCCTTGTCCGGTCCGGCCCCGTCGCGAACTTCACTGCTCACACCGGCATTCTCCTCGTTGAGGTCGAATTGGCCGAAGAAGCTGCCCGGCTCGCTGGCGCCCTCACCGCTGCTGGGCTGGAGACGCGCCTCGATGGCCGCCGTGTCCACGTCCAACAACGCGACGATCGCGCCTTCGACATCGTCCGCGATGCCGTCGCCGAACTTGACCTCCCGCTCGTCCGCCTTGAACAAAGCCGCCAGGCCCTCGAAGACATCTTCCGGCCCGAAGGGATAGAACGTGTCGCAGTCGCCTGAACGCACCGGGGCTATTTACGATCTCGGCTACCGCGTCTACGACGGGCCGCGCCTCGGCCGCAGGCAGGCTATCGAATCCCTCTTCGTGCAGGGGGTGCGATCCGCGTTTGGTCTTGGCCGCCGTCCTGCCGCGAAGGTTGCGCCGTTTGTCCTTGCCGCACTGGCACTCGTGCCTGCCGTCGTCTACCTCGGCATCGCCGCAATCGCCCCCGCCGACCTCAACCTGATCGCAACCTACGACTACCTCGGCGTCATTTTTGTCATCCTCATTCTCTTTGTTGCAGCCGTCGGGCCCGAAATCGTTGGCCGCGACCTGCGCTACCGCACGCTCTCGCTCTACTTCACGCGCCCAATCGCCCGGGACGATTACGCCATCGCACGGCTCGCGGCCCTCGCGGCCGCCACGCTGGCCGTAACGCTCGCGCCACAGGCCGTGCTCGTCATCGGTAACGCCCTCGCCGCAAACAGCGCCTGGGACTACGTGCGCGATGAATGGCTCGAACTGCCGCGGATCATCGCCAGCGGTGCCGTTGCGGCTGCCTATGCCTCAGCCCTCGGCCTCTCAATTTCCTCGTACACCTCCCGGCGTTCATTCGCGATGGGCGGCATCGTCGCCCTGTTCTTCATGAGCACCGCAGTCGCGAACATCCTCGCCGAGGTTGCCGGCGGCTGGTGGATCCTCCTCGATCCCGGCGAGCAGCTCCGCGCCGTCACCCTCATCATCTTCAACCGCGACCCCTCGGCCGATGAAGCGCTTGGCCGCTACGATGTGCCGCTCGCCGCGGGTGCCCTTGCACTCCTCGCCGTCGTTGCTGTCGCCACCGCCATCGTCATCCGCCGTTATCGGAAGGTGGGTGCATGAGCCCCGCCCCGATTGCGCTGCAGGATGTCAGCCGCTGGTTCGGCAACGTCGTCGCCGTGAACAACATCTCGTTCGATGTCGGACCTGGCATTACCGGCCTCCTCGGGCCAAACGGCGCTGGCAAGTCCACCGTGCTGCACATGCTCAGCGGCTTCCTCCGCCCGTCCTCCGGCGAGGTCCTTATCGACGGTAAATCTGCATGGCTCAACCCGGGCATGTACCGCCGCGTCGGCCTCGTCCCCGAGCGCGAGGCGGTGTATCCCTTCCTCACGGGGCGCGAACTCGTCCGCCTTGCCGCTCGCCTCCAGGAATTACCGGACCCCGACGAAGCGGCCGACCGTGCCATCGCCCTCGTTGAAATGCAGCCTGCGGCCGATCGCGCTGCCGGCGGCTATTCCAAGGGCATGAAACAGCGCATCAAGGTGGCTGCCGCTATCGTCCACGACCCCGTCATCCTGCTCCTTGATGAGCCCTTCAACGGCATGGATCCCCATCAGCGCTTGCAGATGATGAGCCTGCTGCGTGACTTCGCCGCCCAGGGCCGGATCATCCTCTTCTCCTCGCACATCCTCGAAGAGGTTGAGCGAATCGCCGATGAAGTCCTCGTCGTCGTAGCCGGACGCCTCGCTGCCTCTGGCGACTTCCACCAGATCCGGCAGCTGATGACCGACCGGCCCCACACCTTCCGCCTGCGCACCAGCGATAACCGCCTTCTTGCGTCGGCCATGCTTGGCAAAGAGTCGATCTTCGGCGTTGATCTCGACCAGGACTCGCTCATGATCCGGACCGCTGACTACGGCGCCTTCACACGCTCGATCGCCACCCTCGCTCGCGCGACCGGCGTCACCCTCTTCGAAGTAGCACCCACAGACGAGTCGCTCGAAAGCGTCTTTTCTTACCTGGTGCGCCGATGAATCACGATGTCTTCATGCTGACGGTCAGGATGCTGCTTGGCCGCCGCCGCACACTGCTCCTGCTGCTCTTCGCTGCACTTCCTATACTGCTCGCTGTCGTCTTCCGGCTCTCCGCCACCGACGTCAACGCCGTTGAATGGACCGCAAACGCACTGCTGGGCGGCATGATCGTCGGGATTCTTCTGCCCCTCGCGGCCCTCGTCTTCGGCACCGCCGCATTCGGTGCGGAGGCCGAAGACGGCACCATCGTCTACATCCTCGCCCGCCCGCTGCAACGCTGGAAGATCGTTACGGCCAAGCTAGCGGCGAGCATTCTTGCCACCAGCGTCCTGGTCCTTCCCGCAGCCCTCTTCTCCGCTATCATCGCGTTGGGCGGTGCCAGTGGCGGCGCATCCCTCATCGCGGGCTTCCTCGCCGGCATTGCTGGCGGGATTGTCGTCTATGCCGCGCTCTTCCTCTGCCTCGGCATCCTCACCGGCCGTGCGTTCATCATTGGCCTTGGCTACGTCTTTATCTGGGAAGGCGTGGTCACCGGCATCTTCCGCGGGACACGCAATCTCAGCGTCCGCGAGTACATCCTCGGCGTCGCCGGAGGCATCGCCGATGTCCCCAAATCAGCCTTCGAGGCGGACGTCTCGATCGCCACTGCGGCTGTGATGATGCTTGTCGTCGCCGGCGCTGCCATCTACTTCGCGGTCCGCGGCGCGCAGCGCTTCCAGGTCGGCGAATCTGGTTGAGGCCCGTGTTGCTCCCGCTCTAAGATGCGCAATCTCATCCACGGATACCGCGCACATGCCCTTCACCAACCAGGGCGACGCCACGCTTTTCTTCACCGATGAAGGCGCCGGTCCGCCCATCCTCCTCGTCCATGGTTGGACCTGCGATTCGCATGATTGGCAGTTCCAGGCTCCCTCGCTACTTTCCGCGGGGTACCGCGTCATCGCCGTCGACCTTCGCGGTCACGGGCGTTCTTCGGTCCCGGATTCCGGCTACACGCCCAGGAGTTTCGCGTCCGACCTTGCCGGGCTCCTCAGGGAGCGAAACACGCCGCCTGCTGTCGTCATCGGCCATTCCCTCGGCGGCGCAATCGCCGTCGCCATGGCCGTCGAACACCCGGACCTCGTTCGTGCGGTCGTACCCGTCGATTCGGCGTATGGCATGGACCCTGCGAGCATCGTGCCCTTCCGTGAAACGCTGTTGCCCGCCCTCGGTCAGCTTGCCGGCCATGATGCCGCGCTCGCCATGTTCGATGGCTTTTACACACCGGCGACCCCGCAAAACCTCCCCACCTGGCACCGCCGCCGCATGCAGGGGATGCCGCTCCACGTTCTCCAGGCTGCAATTGCCGGCCTTGTTGATGTGCCGGAGCAGTTCAGCCTGCTTCCTCAGAGTGAGGCTTACCTGGGCCGCGTCACCTGCCCGGCGCTCAGCTTCCGCTCAGGCCGCCAGGACCCTGCTGCTGTTGCCCGGTGGGAGCGCGGCTGTTTCTCGAACCCGGCTTCCCATGCGGTTGCCTGGGAGGGCACCGGTCACTGGCTCCACCAGGAACGCCCGGCAGAATTCAACGCCGTCCTGCTGGACTGGCTCGCGGCAATTCCGAACTAATCGCCGGACATAGCGCGGGACCACCCACAAACTATGCCGGCCGCCGCCCGACGCTCGTCCCCAGCGTGCGCAGTTCATGTGCGTACTCCGCCACGGTCTGCGCTGGTAGCCCGTTTTCCCGCAGCTGGCGTGCTACGTCGGGCCGGTTCGGGTTGTAGCCGCGCTTCTCCAGCAACGCCAGCTCCTGGCCTGCGATGGCAAAGTACTCTTCCAGCCCACGCGCGGCATGCTGCATCCGCGAGGCAGCACGCGCCCGGTCCGCTTCCACCGCTGCCGTTTCGCCGCTGCCCAGCATCGAAATAAACGCTTCGAACTGTTCGTCCGTCATCTCGTCCGCCGCGGAACCGAGCCGCTCGCGGAACCCGGCCGCCCGCGCGTCGGCGGCCCCGTTTCCGTTTGGCACGAGCCTCACGGAACCCATCAGGCCCGCCTCGTGTCCGAGTGCCAACCCGCTCAGAGAACGAATCCGCTCCATCGCCTCCGTCAGCCGCGCCACATGCGACACGTAGGCGTCATACGGCGACGCCAGCTTCCAAAAGACCGAACTCACTCCCATGACAACCCTCCGCGCTCAGGTATCGCGGTTTTCGCGCAACAGATCTTCGATGCCCTTCAGAATGTCGTCTGCCGAAGGCAGTTCGGCCTTCGGCTCTTCGCCATCGCCCGCTGACTCGGCGTCGGGCTGCCCGTACTGCTCCTCCAGCGTCCGCACATAAGAGCGGATGTTGTCGTCGCCAGTCGACGCTTCCTCCACCCGCAGCAAGAACTGTTCCGACTCCGATTCAAGGTCGCCCTCGGGCGGTGCATACCCCAGCATCGGCTCCAGTGCCCGCAGGAGCGCCCGCGTTGCCGGTGGGTTTTCGTCCACGTTCAGGTAGTGCGGCACCGCTGCCGCCAGGCTCACCAGCGACGCGCCACGTTCCCGCAGCGCATCATGCAGCACGCCAATCACGCCTGTCGGCCCCTGGTACATCGAGCGGCCGAGGCCGTACTTCGCCGCCAGGTCGGGGTCGGCCGACGAACCGGATACCGGGATCGGCCGCGTGTGCGGTGTCGCCGCCGGCCGCGCAACGAGCGTGCAAACCAGCGAAGGCCGCAGACCCACGAGGATGTCCGCCAGCCGCGTGGAAAACGTCCGCCACTTCAGGTTTGGCTCCGTCCCTTTCACGATCACGAGGTCGTGATCCGCTGCCGGCATGTGGGCCGCGAAGACTTCGTTTGTCGGCCACTCCACCTTGCGGATCCCGCTCCCATCCAGCTTCACCGTTGGCCGCGTGTCCGTGAACACGAAGTAGTCCTCCGGGTCCACGCTTAAGAACCGCCGGCCACCGTAGGCGTCTACCAGCCGTTGTGCGGTGTCCGTTGTCACCGTCCCGGTATCGCTCCATCCAGTGAACGACAGGATTACGACCGGCGAACGCAGCGCCGGCAGGTTACTCAGCTCAAATCCATCCACGTCAACCATCATACGCCCGGTATGCCGACTGCTCACGCCGCCCCGGCCGGAAACGCCGCCGGGCTACTCCGCGCGCCACGCCGGGTCGCGTTTTTCACGCGCAGCGGCGCCGCCTTCCTTCGAATCTGCGGTCGCCCCGGCCACCCGCCGCATCGTCTCCCCGAAGCGCACCGCGTGTGTGAACGGAAGCTCCTGCCCACGCATGGCCACTTCCTTCGTCGCTCGCACGGCCAGCGGCGCGGACTTGCACAGCCGGTCTGCCAGCGCCCTTGCTTCCTTCATCAGGTCGTCGTGCGGGACCACCTTCCACGCCAGCCCCATCTCCTTGGCCCGCTGCGCATTCACCCGCTCGCCGATGAGCAGCAGCTCCATCGCATTCGTCCAACCGATCTTCTTCGGCATCCGGATCGAACCCTGGATCGTCGGTACGCCGATCCGTACCTCCGGGAATCCAAACTCCGCCCGCTCGCTCGCGATCACAAAATCGCAGGCCGCCACCAGCGTGCAGGCAAACCCGAGCGCGTACCCATTCACCGCCGCGATGGTCGGCTTCCAGATCTCCAGCCCGTTCTCAAGCGACGTCAGCCCCGGCGTCTCCCAGAAGGTCGCGTTCGTCGCATCGCCCGCGCCGCCACCTCGCAGGTCTGCCCCTGCGCTAAACGCCCGGCCCGCTCCCGTTACGATCCCCACCCATGCCTCTTCGTCGTCGCGGAACTGCACCCACGCCGCGTTCAGGTCCGCGCGAAGCTCAGCGTTGATCGCGTTCAGCGCCTCAGGGCGGTTATAGGTGATTGTCGCGACGTGACCATCGCGCTCGTAAAGGACAGTCCCGGGCATGGCGTGCTCCCTGTTCGTGCTTCGCCGAAGCATACGCGCGGGCGAAACCATGCGCGCCGCCGCCCAAGAAAAAGGCCCCGGAACGGGGCCACAAAGAGTGAGTAATGGAGCCTCGAAACGGATTTGAACCGTTGACCTAGCGATTACGAATCGCTCGCTCTACCAACTGAGCTATCGAGGCTCGCGAATCCAAAGGGTACCGCCGCCGCCCCGTTAGCAACAATCGCAGACCTGCCCACACCCCTACCGGAACGGCTTCAGGAAGCCCAGCGTCGCTCGGTCCCGCGACCCGCCCGTTGACCGCGCCGCCCGCCCAAACTCCGCCCCGAGCAACACAATGCTCGCCGTGATGAACATCCAGAGCAGCACCGCGAGCAGTGAACCGAAGCCCGCGTAGAGCGCTGTCTCCTGCGTATAAGGCGTGTACTGGAACCCAATTGCCGAGACCACGCGCGAGACGCTGAACAGAACCGTCGCGAACGTCGCGCTCACCGTTGCCACCCGCCAGCTTGGCCGCGGCTCCGGCACCAGCTTGTAGAGCAACAGCAACCCTCCAAACGAAACCACTGCCGTCACGCCAACCGTCGCCGCGCGCACCGCGAGGTTTGCGTCGATCGGCACAGGCCCCGCCCGGCTCAGAGATTCCACGATCACCTGTGCCATCGATGAGCCGAACAGCAGAGCAAACATCAGCAGGCCCGAAGCCGGGATCAGCGCGAAGTCGACCAGCTTGCCGTGCCAGAACGGACGCGGGTCCCTTCCGCCCATCGCTCGCGTCAGGCCTTTGCGCACCGCCGCGAAGATCCCCGACGAAGACCACAACAGCGCGATGATGCCGACGCCAAGGCCGGCCGCGCTGATCTCCCTCGCCTTCGATACGGCAGACTCCACGTTCGCCCGCACCTGGGCGGTGTCCTCCAGCGGGAACTGGTCGAAGATGAAGTTCGTAACCTTCGCTTCGTTCAGGAACAGCCCAAACACCGAGACCGTCACCAGGCTCAACGGTACCAACGAGAAGATCGCGTAGTACGCGATCGCCGCCGCATACGTCCCGCAATGATCTTCCAGGTACATCCGCACTGTGCGGTTTACAACGGTTGCAACCAGCCGCGCTACCGCCGTTACCACCCGGACTGGGTGCCCGTGCCGCAGCCCGGCGATTCGCCGCACTACCGGTAAGGGTCGTGCAACCGGTTGTCGCATGTCTCCATCATCGCACGCTTTTGCTGTCGCTTTTATCGGGCACGGTCAGGCGTTCCAACGCTTCGTCCCATTCTCGCGCGACTACCGGCCACTGATAGCGCAGCGCGGCTGTGTGAAGCTGGCCCCGCAAGGGCTCAGCCGCACCGCTGGCCACCAAGGCGATCATCTCGCGGAGCTGCGCTTCAAATGCAGCCTCGTCCCCCCACAGGCAGTCTCTGTGGAGCGCGTCCGGGACCAACGCCGGGTAGTTGTAACGCTCCGGTGCAATCGGGATGCAGCCCGCCGCCATCGCCTCCACCATCCCAATGCCGAAGAACTCGTGCCGCGTCGTACTCACGGCGATATCCGCGGCCCTGAGCAGTGCATGGTAGTCCGTCACGTCCGGTGCCAGCCCGAATTGGATGACCCGTCCCCCGAGCCCGTCCCGTAGCTCCGCCATCGCCGGGTGCGGGTTTGGCCCCGGGTCCCCGGCGATCGCCACGCGAAACGCCACTCCTTCCCCCGCTAACCGTAAGAGCACCCGCGCAAACACATCCGGCGCCTTGTCGAACTCCCAGCGGTGATTCCAGACCAGCAGCGGTGCTTCTCCGCGTGGTTCACGGCCCACCGGGCCCGCCGCCCAACCGAGGTCCACGCCGACCGGGAGGACTCCTGCCTTCGCCTCGATCACCGCGATTCCCTCACCGTCCAGCCAGTTCTGAGGCTCACGCTCCAGCGTCCGCAACGCATCGAGAAAGTCATTGCGGTGAAACGCCGAATTGAACGCCACTCTGTCCGCGACGAGCGTCGACAGGTAGTTCATCGCCCCGAACCACGAGTTGAGCTTCGTACCCCGGATCCGTGGGTATGTCAGCTGGTTTTCGTGGAAGTAAACAAGCACCGGCGTCCGCTCGAACCTCGGCCTTGTCAGCCCAAGGAACGTTGGCAGGTCCAGCATGTCCGTCGCGACCACAGCGTCAAACGGCCCGGCGATCGCCTGCGAGTCCCGCGCCAACTCCTGCGCGCCGAGCCGCATCCGCCGCCGCCATTCGCCACCGGGCAGGCCAAGGAACACGAACTCGTGCCGCGAATGGCCCGCCAACCCCTCAGCGAACGCCCGGTGGCTGCCGGCAAAGAACGGGTCGACAAAGAGGAATCGCAGGCGTCTCACGGCCGCCCGCCATGCACCAGACTAAAGGTGGCCAAGCTCCGACAGCCGGACCAGGACGTCGTGTAGTTCCCGGTCAGCGTCGTCCACGGCTTTGTACTGGCTGACACAGTGACCGCCGTACTTCTCCACCAGGTACCAATCATCGTCAATGATGAAGTCTGGCCGGGGGTCCACTTTCGGGTCCTTGTCGAAGCAGCCATCGACGAGCTCCCCGAGCCCATGCATTTCGACCGTCCTCTCCACGTATGCCTGTCCGCCAGCAGACCAGACGTACACGCCGTGCCCCGCTTCGCGGATCCGCAGCATCACCTCGTGGACGCCCGGCCGCAGCGCGTTGAAGTGTTGCGTCGGGTACACCAGCGTGTGGTCCACGTCGAAGAAAATGTTGATCCGTAGCGTTTCCGAGGGCTCGCCCTCGATCGTCATCCCGAAACCTCGGTAACGTCCACGCCCCAAACCGGCCGGAACCGCCATGTCCGGATCCCGGCTACGCGGATGCTGTGGCGCTTCAGCAGCTTCCTTGCCTCGTTCACCATTCCCGCAGGCACGTACACGTAGAGGGCGCCGCAGGTAGACATCGGCTTCCAGCGTTCGAGTGCGCTGGCATCGTTCACCGTGTCGTGCATCTCTACCGCGGCAATCTCGTGCAGCCACGCGCCGGGGCGCCGTA
>JAGQHB010000036.1 GCA_020432045.1 Dehalococcoidia bacterium
GCGATAAAGGCTGCCTGGCGTTCAGTTCGACCGCGCATCGTGGGTGCACCTCCAAGGATGCAACCCACTCTATCTGATCATTAGTCTATACAATAGCCCACGCGAGCTATTTCAACACCCTGCTAGTTGCTCCCGCCGACGGTCACGAAGGATCGAGACCTGCTGCCCGCAGCGCCTCCGCGAGGCCGGAATATCCGTCGAACTGGTGTGCCAGCATGCCTGTGGATCGCGCCGCCTCGACGTTGTGGGCGAGGTCGTCCGTAAAGAAGCAGTCGGGAGGCTGAAGCCCAAGACGTCCGGCCGCAAGGCCGAAGATGCGTGGGTCAGGCTTGGCCATGCGGACGGTGGCAGAGTTAATGACGTCGTCGAAGAGGTCGTAGATACGGTAGTGCTGCCTGAGTTCCTGTTCGAGCCCGGGCGCGGCGTTCGAAAGGATGCTCACTTTGACACGGCCCTTAAGGCGCTGTACGAGTCCGACCATCCCGTCATTGGAGGTTGGCTCGCCGCGAAGGCCATCACCCTGCGCACGGTCAGACCATACCGCTGCGACGATCGCTTCTGCCACGGCCGGATCGGCGAGCGCTGTGATCTGCGCGTGCGACTCTCGCCGCCATTCTGCATCGGAGCTGCCACCAATGCGAAGCTGAAGCCATGCAGGGTTCTTGAGGTAGAAAGCGTCGAACAACGAGCCCTTCGGCAGGCCGTGCTCGCGTTCGAGGCGCGCCCATCGGGAATTGGGGTCGTCGCCAGAGGGGCTGCCGGGGACGATCACGCCACCGAAATCGAAAATGACCGCGCGAATCGTCATCCTGAACGTGCCTTATCGAGTTCACGGCGCGCGTGGGCGGTTCCTGTCCGCCAGCCAGCGAGGACGGTGCCGAGCAAAATGCCGCAGCTGCCGAGTACGACACCGGTCGCGAGTGGTAGCGGGACCTTCCCGGCCAGGGCGAACGGTACAAACGCGGCGCTGGCAGCAAAGACGAGCACGCCCCCGAAGATCATTGCCGGTGCAGCCCCACGGTGGGTGGCATACCAGGCCTCAGGACTGCGCATGGTGAACGGCGTACGGATACCGGCCCAGGGATTGGGTGGGAGCTTACCGACCAACCCGAGGTAGCCGACGAACGTCAGGGCAAAACCACCAGCGGCAACGAGAAGCAGGGCGACGCCCATAGCAGCTAGCCCGCGCTGCCGGCGACTGCATTGATCGCGTCTTCGAGGATGTCGCAAGCGCGGTCAATCTCATCGTCTGTAACTGTGAGCGGGGGCATGAGCCGGACAGCGTTCGGACGGACGTTGTTGACCAGCAGGCCACGCTCGCGCGCCGCTGCGACCACATCGGCCGAGATGTCGCGCGTGAATCCGACGGCAAGGAGAAGGCCACGGCCACGGACGGTGTTGACGTCCGGCATCCGATCTTCAAGCGAGCGAAGCCTCGCGACCAGCCGCTCCGAGGCACGTTCCGCTCGCGCCGGAAGATCGTTGTCGAGGATGTAGCGATAGGTGGCGACCCCGGCGGCTGTTGCAAGAGGATTGGCCCCGAATGTTGTGCCGTGGTCCCCGGGCACGAGATGGGAAGCGATTGCTTCGGTAGCGAGCACGGCGCCGATCGGGACGCCTCCCGCCATGCCCTTGGCGAGCGCCATGATATCGGGGACCACGCCCTCCGTTTCGTACGCGAAGAGCTTGCCGGTGCGCCCGTTTCCCGTCTGGATCTCATCGAAGATGAGCAGGACGTTGTTGGCGGTACACCAGTCGCGGACGTTTTGGAGGTAGCCTGGGGCCGGCATGTTGACGCCACCCTCGCCCTGGATTGGCTCGAGGAGGACGGCAACGGTGTTCGGCGTGGTCGCGGCCTTGATTGCCTCGATGTCGTTCCAGGGGACGTGCGTGAAGCCCGGGACCATCGGTTCGAACGGTTCCCGATAGCGGACGGTGCCCGTGGCGGCGAGGCTGCCCATCGTGCGGCCGTGGAAGCCGTCCTGGGTGCTGATCATCTCGAATGCGCCGTTCTTGGTGTCCTTGCCCCAGCGCCGAGCGAGCTTGATCGCGGCGTCGATCGCCTCTGCACCGGAATTGAGGAAGATGACGCGGTCCGCGAACGAATTTTCCACGAGGATCTTCGCGAGTTCGATCATGGGTTTCGTGTAGTAGAGGTTTGAGGTGTGGATCAGGGTCGCGGCCTGCTCCGCGACGGCCTTCGCAACAACCGGATGGGCATGGCCGAGCACGTTGACGGCAAGGCCGCCGACGAAGTCGAGGTATTCACGGCCCTCGATGTCCCAGCAACGGGTGCCCTCGCCCTTTTCGAGGACGATGGGCTGCCGCCCGTAGTTCTGAAACAGGTACTTCTTGTCTTCGGCGATCCAGTCGGTCATGGGAGCAATAGTGCGGATCTCGCGCGGAAAGGGAAAGCGGCGCCCTCACAGACCGGTACCTACGGTGCCTGCACGACTCGGCCGTGGATCTCGCCGGTCAGTTCAGCGATGCGAGCTGCAAGCTGTTGAACCTCGATTGTGAGGTCGGTGTTCTGCTGAAGGAGCGTGAGGGTGGTCTCGGAGAGTTCTTCGCGGTGGCGGGCGTCAGCCTCGCTCCAGTGTTTGTCTCGGTCGGCCTGACGAGTCTCGGCCAGCAGGATCATCGGCGCCGCGTACGCCGCCTGGAGGCTGAAGGCGAGGTTGAGGAGGATGAATGGGTAAGGATCGAAGCTGCCGGTGACCGCGTTGAAAATTATCCAGGCAACGACGACGAGTGATTGACCAATCAGATACGTGGGCGTGCCAAAGAAGCGCGCTGCCGTCTCCGCGAATGCTCCAAAGCTGCCAGAACCGAACGCGGACCCCAGGTGGAGCGTGGCGCGGTGATGCCTGAGGTTATGGTCTGAAGCGTTACGAGAGGTCATGTGATTCCCTTCCAACTGCTAAATCAAACTGCCGGAAGGAATTATCCCTCGAAGCCGCTACAGGACCTCGTTAGCCTGACCTCGCCGTTACGCTGGCTGGGGCAGCTCAAGTCCGGACAGAAAGTCAAGCATGAGTGCGTTGACTTCGTCCGGGCGCTCCTGCTGAGTCCAATGTGAGCAGTTTCGAACGAGTTCGATCCGCAGGTCGGGAATCCATTCACGCATGGGCGCGGCTTGCTCTGGCCGCAGGATAAGGTCGTTCTCGGCGGTCATCATCAGGGTTGGAATTTCGATGTTGTAGCGGCCGATCGACTTGAGGTCCTCCCAGTTGCGGTCCATCGCGCGGTAATAGTTCAAGCCGCCGGAGAATCCAGTCTTCGTGAACGCAGCGGTGTAGTAGTCGAGTTCCTCGGGGCTCAGGAACGTCGCTGGTTCGGAGATGCGCGTGAAAACGCCCGAGCCGTCTCCACCGACGGTTGCGAAGGTCCAGAGGTCCTGCGCGCGGGTATAAGGGTGAAAGACCTTCGCGAGGTTGCCACGGATGTCCGCTTCGAGTTCGGCCTCGGCCTGTCCTGGTTGCTGGAAGTAGAGCATGTAGTAGCCGCGGTCACCCTCGCCGAAGGCCGCATGAAGGAGTGCAGTCGATGGGAGCGGCGGTGGAGGGCCGCTGTAGGGGGTGTTGAGGCCGATGAGGGCGGCGGTTCGCTCCGGGTAGCGGAGGGCGAACTGCCAGATGTGGTAGCCGCCCCAGTCGTGGCCGGCGATGACCGCCTTTTCGATTTCCAACGCGTCGAGCAAACCGGCGATATCGGCGCAGATGCTGGATGAGCGGTAACCCTCGGAATCGACAGGTGCATCGGTTTCGCCATAGCCGCGCATGTCCGGGGCGATCGCACGGAATCCGTTGGCTGCGAGGAACGGCAGCTGGTGGCGCCACGAGTACCAGAGTTCGGGCCAGCCATGACACATGACGACGGGAAAGCCGTCGCCGGCTTCGGCGATGTGCATGCGGATGCCGTTGGTGTTTACGAACCGGTGTCGTATTTCTGTCATGGGCCGATGGTAAGCACTGGCCGAAGCGCTTGCGATGCGGCGTGGCCGCGAACGCCAGCCGGTCGTACATTCGCTGAATGCCATACGAACCGCGAGATCTGCAAACGGTTGAGGTCGCCCTGCTGGGCGTGTTGTGCTGCGGGCTACCGCCATCGCGAGCGGCGGGTTCCGACACGTTCCGCGTCGACCATGTAACGGCCGTCGTGACCGGGCTTTACGAATCATCCCAACGGGACCAGCATCTTGCCGGCGATGGGACGGCGGTCGCGCAGCGATTCCGGCAGCAGCTCCAGGCGGCGATCGCCTCCCTGACGGAAAAGGGCATCCTCGAGGAACAACCGGGCGACATGCCCGCGGCACCGGGAGGGTTCGAGCCGGGTCTCGCTATCGATATGGTGAATCCCGACGTGCACCCGGCAGTAATGGATCGGTACCTTGCGCAACAGTGCATGGAGGTGCTGTTCAACGCCCCGGCCGTGTATCCGTACCTGATGGAGCGTTACGCGTCCGCGGGCGAAGTGTGGCGGAGGTTGAGGGCAGGTGGATACGCCGCGGACTGAGTCAACCGTACGCCGTGGTCGCCGCCGCCCCCAAACGGCCAGCCTCTGAATCCCGCCAGGCCCAACAAACCCACCACAGAACCCCCTCGCCCGCGCCAGCGGGAGGGGGCCGGGGTGAGGGCGCCCCAGTTCAGACGACGCCAGGCCCAACAAACCCACCACAGAACCCCCTCGCCCGCGCCAGCGGGAGGGGGCCGGGGTGAGGGCGCCGGGGTGAGGGCACCCCAGTTCAGACAACGCCAGGCCAAAACAACCCACCGCACGACCCCCTCGCCCGCGA
>JAGQHB010000037.1 GCA_020432045.1 Dehalococcoidia bacterium
TCATGGTCGATGGCCGGAAGGCTCCCGAGGGCACGTTCATGCGCATGGTCAGCGAACGCACCCTCCCCAGCGGCCGCGTCTCCGAGCCGTCCATGCTCACGCTCGACCCGCCGGACCACGACCGGCTTCGCGCCCTCGTCAACAAGGCGTTCACCCCGCGCGCTGTCGCTGCTAGCGAGCCCCGAGTCCGCGAGATCGCCGCCGAACTGCTCGATGCGGTCGAGGGCCGCGGGGAGTGGGACCTGATCGGTGACTTCTCCGCGCCCCTCCCGACGATCGTTATCGCCGAGATGCTGGGCGTGGACCCGCACATGCAGAAGCAGTTCAAGGTTTGGTCCGATGCGGTCGTCCAGAGCTTCAATCCCTTTCTCGGGCCTGAGAAAGGCCGCGAGATCGAGGCCGCCCTCGACGACCTCGGCGCCTACCTGCGCGAGACGATTGCCGAACGCCGCGCCAACCGCCGGGACGACCTGATCACCGCTCTGATCGATGCCGAAGAGAACGGCGAGCAGCTCACCGACCAGGAGATCGTGACGATGGTCGTGCTCTTGCTTCTCGCCGGGAACCTCACGACTACCGACCTCATCGGCAACGGCATGCTCGCATTCCTCCAGAACCGCGCCCAGTGGGAGCTGCTCAAGCAGCGCCCGGAACTCCTCTCCAACGCGGTCGAAGAGATGCTGCGGTTCGACCCGCCCGTCGTGCAGTCAGGCCGGTTGTCACTGAAAGAGATGGAAGTCGGTGGTTGCCCCGTCCACGCCGGGCAGACACTCTCGCCGATGTTGCTCGCCGCGAACCACGACCCGGCGCTCAACCCTAATCCCCATGCGTTCGACATTACACGCGAAGACATCCACCACACTTCGTTTGGTGGAGGCCGCCGCTACTGCCTTGGCGCGCCCCTTGCCCGGCTCGAAGCGCGCGTCGCACTTGAGGCGCTGGTGGCCCGCTTCCCGGGCCTCCACCTTGGGACGGACAAACCCCAGTGGCGCAACATCCCCGTATTTCGCGGGCTCGTGGCGCTGCCGGTGAAGCCGCGGTAGCGGGCTTTACAGCGCCCGCCGCTTCGCGCTTTGATGGCACGAGCATGTCGTCGACGCCATCCCCCGTTACAGACATCGACCCCGAGGTTATCCTGCGGAACCTGCCGCCCTGGATCGTGATCCTTCATAACGACGACCACAACAGCATGGAGCATGTAGTCGAGTCGCTCTTGAAGTGCGTGCCGCGCCTGACGGTCGAAGCGGCGGTGGACGTGATGATGACCGCCCATAACCATGGACAGGCGGCTGTCACGACCTGCCCAAAGGAGACAGCGGAACTGTACCGGGAGCGGCTTGAAGGCTGTGGGCTTACGTCGACGATCGAGGCCGGCTAGGCCCCTGGGGTTCCGAGTTGGCCGCTGCGCCAACGCGGAATGGAGGCCCGATGTGGTTCCGTTCCGCCGAGTCGCGCAAGTTGCGTGGAGCTTTGCCATTCGACCAACACGATGAGGCCAGCCCGTATCACAGCGTTGGTTTCGGCCAGCCTCGTGACTTCGCGAGCCCGCTCCAGCAACACGCCGGCGAACGTGATCGTTATCCACATGCGTTAAGTCTCACCGGCCGATACTGAATTCTGCATCAAATAATGCCGCGCGAGCCATCACATGGACACCCTGCCTCTTGCATCCGCGCCAGCCGCGCTCAGAATGCGCCCATGCTATTCGTCTCGCACATGGAAGACCCCGACGACCCGTACGTCGAAGCGCATTGGTTCATCGTCCGTCGTGGTGATGTCCTCATCGAGGAAGGGCCTGAGGGCCTCCGCATCCCGCTGCGCCGCGGCGACCCGCCTATCGAAGGCTACACCCGCCACGTCATCGGCTCGCTTCGCGGCGTCCTCAGCTACGCGCTCGACGCCGGAGAGGACACCACGGAAGAACCGTCCGGCTACCGCTGGATGCCTCTCCGTGGGCTCTTCGGCCAGATCGATGAAGTGACGTGGACGGCCGCCGGACGTGCCGAGCAGATCGTCGCCTGGGACCGCACCAATCGCTACTGTGGACGCTGCGGCGCGGAGACAGAACGTCACCCCAAGGAGCGTGCCCGCGTCTGCCCACGCTGCCGCCTGATGCAGTTTCCCCGGCTCTCGCCCGCGACCATCACCCTCATCACCCGCGGCGAAAACGACGAGGAAGTGCTCCTCGCCCACGGCCGTCAGTTCGGTGCACGGTTCTTCAGCTGCCTGGCCGGCTTTGTAGAGCCGGGCGAAAGCCTCGAAGATTGCGTCGCCCGCGAAATCATGGAAGAGGTCGGCATCGAAGTCAGGGATATCCGTTACTTCAACAGCCAGCCCTGGCCGTTCCCCAACTCCCTGATGATTGGCTTTCACGCCAAATACGTTGGCGGCGAACTCAACCTCCAGGAATCCGAGATTGCAGAGGCGGGGTGGTTCACAGCCGACAGCCTCCCACCGCACCCCAGCGGAGGTATGAGCATCGCCGGTTGGCTCATCGAAGACTGGCTGGCCAGACAGGGCCGGAGGTGATCTGTTGCGTCGCTTCCACGGTTCACCTCCGCGAGGCAGCTTCCGTCAGCCCCAGCCGGGGGGAAGGGAGCGGGCATTGAGGGCAGTTCGCCAACCGTTGGCCTGCCGGTGACGGTCCCCGAATCCACCGTCGATCGCTGGAAGTACTACGATGTCATCCATGCCGACCAGGCGTTCTGGAACCCGCTGAGCGAAGCAAAGGTTGCGGAGATCATCGACCTGCTCCGTCTCCCCGCTGGTGCTCGCATGCTCGACATCGCCTCCGGCCGAGGCGAGTTCCTGCTCCGGACGGTCGAACGCTGGGGCGGTTCCGGGATCGGTGTCGATGCTTCCCCGCGTTGTATCGATGGCGCGCGGGAGGCCGCCGCACGACGCGGGATCGCGGATACGGTCGAGTTCGTCCAATCAGATGGAGCCGCCTTCGAAGCCCGAGCCGAGTCCTTTGACGCCGTGAGCTGTATCGGCGCCAGCTGGATCTGGGGCGGGTACCGCGGCACGCTCGAAGCGCTCACGCGCTGGACGAAGCCGGGCGGACTGATCCTCTCCGGCGAACCGTTCTGGAAACGCGAGCCTTCACCGGAGCATCTCGAGGCCACGGGCTACGGGCACGATCTCTTCGGGACTCATCACGGCAACGTGCTCGCCGGCGAAGAAGCCGGCCTGCGTTTCCTCCACACCATCGTTTCGAACGAAGACGACTGGGACCATTACGAGGGCCTGCACTGCTACAGCGCCGACCGCTATGCACGCGAACACCCGGAAGACCCCGAAGCGACTGCGATCGTTGAGCGTTCACGACGCGAGTTTGACCACTACCTGCGCTGGGGACGCGAAGAACTCGGCTGGGCCGTCTATATGTTCCGCAAACCCTTATAGACATCCTCACGGAACATTTTCGCGCGTTGTACCGTTTAAGGAGTTGGAGGCTCCGGCCGCTGTATTTCTGGGGCGGGACCTCCATCGTCCCGTAGAACGCACCCCTTTATGTCTGCTGCGTTCGACGAAAGGAGCCCACCCATGACCAAGGGCGCTTCGCTCGCCACCGGCATCTGCATTGGCGCCAGCAATGGCGAGATCCTCTCCTTCACCACCGGCGACCCAGCCTACCTCGCGTTCTCTCCGGGCATCGGCGTTGCCTTCGGGCTCGCCCTCGGTGCAACCCAGAAGGAGCGACCCGGGTCACCCAAAGGTTTTCCCGAAGCCCGACGCCAATCGACGGCAGGCGGCCAGGGGAGACCGGAACGAGGTTCCCTGTGAAGCAACGCAGAAGCGCATCCGTGGGGGCGATGGTCGCAGTCGGCGCGAGCGTGGGTGCGGCGCTGTTCGCCGCGACGGGCGACGCTGTCTGGATCGCGGTTGGCGTTGCCATTGGGGCAGGGCTGGGCGCTGCCCTCGGAGCGGAGTCCTAGCTGTTCCCCAACGTCTCGGTCTGGGCCACCTCGCGCCGCCGCAAAGCACTCGGCTGGGCCGTCTACATCGTCCGCAGGCCCTGACTCAGCCGCGCCCGATCCGGGCCATCGCGATCGTCTCCGCGGTGTTCTCACCCGGTTGGTCGCTGAATTCGATGCGGTCCACCCACTTCACGCTCGTGTGGCACAGGCCGCCGGGGACAAGCAGTCGCCATGGCCCGCCGTGTTCCAGCCCGAGCGGCAGGTCGTCGAGTACGTTGCAGAGCACCGCTGTCTTCGCCTCTTCGAGCGGAAGCACCGAACAGAAGCCGCCCGAGCAAACACGGACGTATGCGACAGCGGGTTGGGGCGCGGCCACCGCGATCAGGTCTTCCAGCGCCACGCCCTCCCAGTGAAGCCCTGGCACGGACCACCCTTCTTCGCATCCAAACTCGCCGTCGAACTGCACATGGGCGAGTCGCGCCAGTGTCCCTGCCGAGATGCGGCCGGGCCGCGCTACCAGCCCTGCGATCTCGATGTCGCCATTCGGAGGCCGCTGCGCGATTTCGGCCGGCACTTCATGGATCGGGAGTTCTGGCAGCCTCGTCATCGCACTTCTCCGGAGTATCTTGCCGTCGACGTTAGTCCTGCCGGCGGGCTTTGCGAAACGGCCGAGCGGATACGTCCGACGGGCCGGATGGTCCGCAGAGGAGTTCGCGGCTCAGGCGAAGGACGCGCGAATCTGTGCGGCGTGGTCCTGTGCGTGCTGCGCGTAGTATTCCAGCCAAACCTCAGGCGTGTAACGGCCCGCCTCGCTGTGCGTTCCCTCGCGGCGCCACTCCGCTTCCGACAGGGACCGCAGGAACTCCGCGGTGTTCGTCCTCACCGCTGCGATCAACGCCAGGGCCGAGGCAATCGGCCTCTCGTAGTGCGCCGTGCGAGACCAGAGCGATTCGTCGTACGAGACGAAGTGAACGTCCACCTCTGCCACCAGTCTCCGGGCGCGTGTTGACGCGATCATCTCCGCGTCGGCAAGGTGGTGGACAACCTGTCGGGGCGACCATCCCTCGCCGTCAGCTCGGTCCAGGGCGTCGTCCAGCAGCCCCTCCACAGCCCCGGCCACGAGTTGCGGCCCGTCCGGGTACCGGTTGATCAGCGTTTCACGCTCGGATGCGTCCACGGCGTCAGTGGCTCGACCGGCCAGCCACGCCCGCCGCCCGCATGGAGGCGATCACGTCGTCGCCGTACCCGAGCTCTGCCAGCACCTCGTCTGTGTGCTGATCCAGCATCGGTGGCGGCGATTGCACACGCGTCGGCGTTGCATCCATCCGGATCGGCGGTGCGAACGTCTTGAACGCCCCGAGCACAGGATGCTCAATTTCGACCACGTATTCGTTTTCCACGATCTGCGGGTCGTCAAATACCTCGGGCGGGAAGTTCAGCTTGCCGCATGGCACGCCTCCGGCCCGGAACGCCTCCATCCACGCTGCCGTCGTCCTGCTCGCCAGCAGCTTCTCCGCCTCCTCCATCGTCTTCGTCAGCCGCCCGATTGCACCCGGAGCGCCGAGGTCGAAGTCCGGTTCCGTCCGTGGGTCGTGGATCCCTGTCACCTTCCGGAAGCGCGCGTTAAGCGACGGGCTCAGACAGCCGATGGAGATGAAGCCGTCCGCTGTCCGGTAGTGACGAAAGTAAATGTTCGCGAATCCGCCGCGGAGGAAGTGCTTCTCCCAGATGGTGCGCTGGTCTTCGAAGCCGGCGCCCCAACTGCGCGCGTCTTTGACCTCGGCGTCGAAGGCCGCCTTGCGTGGCGGGTCGGTCGCGTCGAACCACGAGACCAGCTGGTTCGCGGAGGCGAGCGCTGTCGCCAGGAGCGAAGTCTCCACGCGCTGCCCTTCGCCCGTCAGGTCGCGGTGGCGCAGTGCTGCCACGACGGCCAGCGCCGAAAGGTAGCCGGTGCCCATATCAGCGAACGCGGGCCGGACGTTGATGGGGGCATCGCCCCGTGTCCGCGCAGTGATTGCCGCCGTCCCCGACATCCCCTGCACGACCACGTCGTAGCCGGGGTCGCCACCCATGGGGCCCTTACTGCCGACGGGCACGTGTTCGAGGTAGATCACCTGGTCGTTCAGCGCGCGGAAGTCCTCGTAGGTCATCCGGTAGCGGGGAAGGTCTGCCGGCTTCAGCGAAACCAGCACGATGTCGGCCCAGCGCACCAGCCGCTCGACCGCGTCGCGGGCGTCCGCACTCGCCACGTCGAGGCAGATCGAGCGTTTGCCGCGGTTGAGGACGATGTAGCCCTTCGCCTCACCCGGGAAGAGTGGCTCCTGGGTGTGCCGGAACGCGTCGCCTGCCGGAGGTTCCACCTTGATGACGTTGGCGCCCATGTCGGCGAGCAGCAGCCCGCACGTTGGGATCGCCATCGCCTGTGCAAATTCAACGACGCGGACGCCTTCGAGCGCGCCCGGACGGTCAGAAGTACTCATGGCGCGCGAGTCTACAGGACAGGCACGAGTACCCGCCCAGACTCCTGCCCGACCCCACCCTCTCCCCGCGGGAGAGGGTGGGGTGATGGGCAGCTGCTAGCAGGGTGTTGAAGTAGGCGTTGAGATCGGGCCGGGTGGTTCTCTCGGGTCCTCAAGAGGGCATGATGAGGGGTGGTTCGCGCTCTTGAGGCATGTCCGCCGGGCTGGGAAGGGTGCTGGA
>JAGQHB010000038.1 GCA_020432045.1 Dehalococcoidia bacterium
ATCGTCGCGCCAACAGAAGAAGCCGAGGCTACGCCAGACGACCTGGACTGACCCAGCGCCCGCCCTACTGGAACAGTGCCCCCACGGACTGCCCGGAATGGATCCGCGCGATCGCGTCGCCAAACTGTGGCGCCACGGGGAGGATCGTCATGTTCGACGGCACCTTCTCAGGCGCCATTGGAACCGAATCCGTGACCACGATCTCCCGCGCGTTGAGCGAAGCCAGGCGATCCCATGCCGGGCCCCCGAATACCGGGTGGTAACAGGTCACAATCAGCTCCTGCGCGCCTTCCGCCCGCAGCGCCTTCACGGCCGACACGATCGTCCCCGCCGTCAGGATTTCGTCATCCACGATCAGGCAGTTCTTGCCGTCCACATCGCCGATAACATGCATCGCTTCCGCGACCTCGTTGTTGCCCACTCTTCGCTTGTCGATGATCGCCAGCGGCACATCCAGCCGCACCGCCAGGTCCCGCGCCCGCTTCTCGCCGCCGACATCCGTCGCCACGACGATGTAGTTCTCCAGTCGTTGGGTCTGGAAGTATGCGCTCACCGGGTACAGGGCGTTGAGCTCATCCACCGGCACGTTGAAGAAACCCTGGATCTGGCCCGCATGCAGGTTCATCGTCAGGATGCGGTCCGCACCCGCCGTCTCCAGCAGGTTCGCCACGAGCCGCGCACTGATCGGCACCCGCGGCTGGTCTTTCTTGTCGCTCCGCCCGTAGGCGTAATACGGGATGACCGCCGTGATCCGCCCCGCCGAAGCCCGGCGTGCCGCGTCGATCATGATCAAGAGTTCCATGATCGATGTGTTCACCGGGCTGACAAACGGCTGCACCAGGAACACGTCCCGCTGGCGGATGTTCTCCTGGAACTGCACGAAGATGTTCTCGTTCGTGAACTCGAAGACATCGACCCGGCCCAGCGGCTGTCCAATTCTCGCCGCAATTGCCGAAGCAAGAGCGGAATGGGCGCGTCCCGAAAAGATCGCGAGGTCGGTGTACAAGGGGGCACTCCCTGCGGCTGCGGTATCGTCCGGGAGTCCGGAACATAGCACGACGCTCCGCTAGGCCGTAGGCGCGGGTGTGCCCAAGTTCAGTCCGGGAGCCCATGCTGGTCGACGGATAGCGCCACCAGTCTGCGCGCTGCAGGTTGCAATGCGAACGCCCATGTGCAAAACAAGAATCGAAGAACCAGGCCGCTCGGAGCCACCTGACCCCGACCCGGACTTACGGGGTGCGTCGTGAACCTGGCGAAACAAACCACCTTCCGGGCGTTGGCCGCGGCGTTCGCTATCGGTGCCGTCTGTTTGCTTGCTGCCAACCATTTTGGCGCTCTCCCGATCCCGGTTTTCGGCGTCGGCGACGCTTCCGCCACCGAAGCGTCGCCCGAGGTCATGGACGCGCTGCATGCCGCTGCCGACGCCAAACTTGCGGAGACGCCTGGCAGGGATCAGGTGGTGGATCGCGACGGGACCTCCGTTGTCGTGGGCGCACTGCGCATCGACGGCGAACCGGTGACCATCTCCGCCCTGCAGCTCGGTACAGTCGTCCTCAGCGGAGCCTCCACGTTCATCGGATCTGCGGGAAGCACGGATGGACAGCGAATGGGACCAACGTGGATAGCCGTCTGGAAGCGTGAAGGCATCGAAGTCCCCGGCTGGCCTGACCTCGCGTCGCTTACTGTCCGCGTAGTCCTGGAAGACCAGTCACTGGCCGTTCGAAGCGTCGATATAGAACTCACCGGTGGTCGCGGACGGGTGGCCCCGGGCGCCGCGACCCCGGCAGCAGTCGCTGAACCGGTTGAGCGGTGTGTCCCGGTTGATGGCGGCCCACCCGGCGCCCGGTTCTGCTCCGTTTCGGCGCAGTGACGCTCGCACGGTCATCCTCCGCTGGGCCGTAGGCGCGGGCGAGGTAAGGTTTGATGTCCATGCAGACGATCAGCCCGCCTCGCCTCGCCGTGCGTTGCGCGTTTCTCAAGATGACTATGGGCGATACGCCCGGCGCTGGCCTCGTCAACATCTGCACCCACATCATCCGCGATGGCAGCGAGTGCATTGGTCCCTTCCTCGAAGATACCGAGACCAGCTGCGGCCTCTGGGAATACAAAGCCCCGAAATAGTGCCCGCCTCCTTCGCTTCGAGACCCACCGGCGCGTCAACGGCTCGCGTACGATGCCACCCATGGAAACACTACTCATCGAACGCGACGCCGGACTACCCGGCCTCGTCACGGTCACCCTCAACCGGCCGGACAAGCTGAACGCCATTAGCGGGCGGATGCATCGCGATATCATCGCGCTCAGTCGCGAACTCGAAGACGACGCCAGCGCTCGCGTCGTTATTTTCACCGGTTCCGGTCGCGCCTTCAGCGCCGGGGCAGACCTCGGCAACCGCACCAAAGGCGCCCCCGACAGCGCCCCACCCGTCCAGGTCACCAGCGACCCGCTCGCCGATCGCCTCGCCTCTCACCTCGGCAATCGCAGCTCCGACGCCATTGAGAAGGTCCCGCAGGTTACGATCGCGGCCATCAACGGGCTCACGATTGGCGGCGCCGTCGTCTGGGTTTCCTGCATGGACATCCGCCTCGCCGCCGAATCTGCCTGGTTCTCCATCCCCGAAGTCGCGCTCGATATCCCGCTTACCTGGAACGCGCTCCCGCGGCTCGTGCGCGAGATCGGCCCGGCGCGGACGAAAGAGCTGGTCATGGCCTGCGACCGCTTCTCCGCGGAAGAAGCACTCCGCTGGGGCTTCCTCAACCACGTCGTCCCCGACGCCGACCTCCTCCCGCGGGCCCGCGCACTGGCTGCGAACCTGTTGGCGAAGGACCCCGTCGCCATCGCCCAGACCAAGACCACGGTCAACGCCCTCGCCAACCTCATGGTCCCCGCTGAAGCCACCCATGCCGACCCCGACTACCTGATACTGGCACGGCTGCTGCGGGACCAATCGCGGTAGCGCCGCGGAGGTGGCGGCGCTCCTACGCCACTGGCGCCGGTGATTTCGCCGGGCCGGGAATCGGGTCGCCGCTGATGAGACACGATTCGATCCATGCCGCCATCGCCTCTTCGCGGTTCGCTAGTGCCTCTGCGGGCGTGTCGCCAGCCGTCAGGCAACCGGGGAGTTCGGGTACCTCTCGCCCATGTAGCCCACATCCGGCTGCCCGTGAATCACACGGTGGTACGGCAGCCGCAGCAACCGCTGGACCTCGGCCTCACGCTGTTGCTCGTTCATTCAACCGTCTCCTTGGTACGTTCCAGCACGGTTCGCACGTAGGGCAGCTTGACCGGTGGCCATGGTGCGGAATGGAGAGGTGTTCACCTTAGGGAGAACGATAAACGTGATGGCTCCCGCGAACATGGTTCAGGGCCAACCCGGCAGCCGCAGCAGTCGGTCGACCTCATCGAAGCGTACGTTGCGAGGCCGGGCAGCCAGGCGCAGCCAGGGATCTCGCTCGCCCACCGGCAGGGCTCGGATCCAGCCTGTAGCCTCCACTGCGACGCCAACAATCAAGCTCCCTTCACCCCGTTTACCTTCCTCTCCCACCCCAACCCTGATCCTCGTGTCTGCACCCGCCCCCAGGAGGCCCCAGATGGACCAGCAACAGGCGTCCCCAGCCGAATTCTCCGAAGCCCGCGCCACCCTCGAATCCGCGATGTTCGAAATCAAGCGCGTCATCGTCGGCCAGGAGGACATGCTCGAACGCGTTCTGGTCGCCCTCCTCGCCGGCGGACACGTCCTCCTCGAAGGCGTCCCCGGCCTCGCCAAGACGCTCACGGTGAAGACCGTCGCCGAGGTCATCGGCGGCGCATTCCACCGAATCCAGTTCACTCCCGACCTCGTCCCCGCCGACCTCGTAGGTACCCGCATCTACCGCCCCGACTCCGGAACCTTCGACACCGAGCTCGGGCCCGTCTTCTGCAACATCCTCCTCGCCGACGAGATCAACCGCGCCCCCGCCAAGGTGCAGTCTGCCCTGCTCGAAGTCATGCAGGAGCGGCAGGTCACTATCGGCAAGCAGACCTTCAAAGTCGGTGACCCCTTCCTCGTCCTCGCCACCCAGAACCCCATCGAGTCCGAAGGCACCTACCCGTTGCCGGAAGCACAGGTC
>JAGQHB010000039.1 GCA_020432045.1 Dehalococcoidia bacterium
ACCCGCGCGTGCTGGAAGTGCTGCGGCAACCGCTGGAGGACCGGACGGTGACAATCAGCCGGGCGCGGCACACGGTGACCTTTCCCGCCAGCTTCTCGCTACTGTCGGCCTGCAATCCGTGCCCGTGTGGTTACTACGGTGACCCGGAGCGGGACTGCATCTGCCCGCCACAGGTCGTTTCGCGCTACCAACGAAGGGTATCCGGGCCGCTTCTCGACCGGATCGACCTGTTTGTCGACGTGCCGCGCGTGGATTATGAAAAGCTGATGACCGGCAAGAAGGGTGAACCTTCAAGCTTCGTGGCGGACCGCGTGGCGCGTGCGCGAATGGTCCAGCGGGAGCGATTCACACTCGCCGGGCGTCCAACGCTGCTCAACGCTGAGATGACGCCCAACCACGTCCGCGAATTCGTCCAGGAGCAGCTTGATGGGACTGCTTCGGACCTGTTGCGGCGCGCCGTGCAGCAGCTCGGGCTCTCGGCGCGTGCGTTTCACCGCGTACTTAAAGTGGCGCGGACCGTCGCGGACCTCTCGGGAGCCGACGCCGTGTCGGCGGCGCACATCGGCGAAGCGATCCAGTACCGGCAGCGAGTGGAGTGAACGCCGTTAGGCCGCGCCCACGCCCCACTGGATCGAGTTGCGTAGCAGTTGCTCGAACGCAGGGACCTCCCATGTGAAGCGGAGCGTCGGCGGCGTCTTGCCCTCCGGGTCAACGCTCGTGTCGACGTATGTCTGGCTGTTAGTCGACGGCGTGTGGCAGTGGCCGAGCGAGATGTAGGTTGCGCCGCCCTTACCAACCTGGCGCGTGAAGCCGATGGCGCGCGTCTGGCCATCGGGCATCAGGGCTGTGTCTTCGTCGTAGTCGAAGCCGAATTTTCCCTTCGTCGTGTCCGGGCCGAGCTTTGAGGTGAGCAGGAGGCGGGTGGTCTCCGGATGCGTGACCTCGATCATGTAAGGCTCGTCGATCACCTCGAAGGACGTAGGGAGGTCGCGGGTAAGGACGTCCGTGGTGTCGCCAACGTCGACCGTAAAGCGGCGGACCGGCGGGTGGTTCAGGAAAAATGCGCCGAGGGTCTCGTGGTGCTCCATCCTTGCCATTCTCCGGCGCTGGCGTTCGCCGTCGTTCACTCGGACGGCGCGTCCGCCGCTGGTGCCGTGGAGGCCGACCCAGTGGCCGCCATCTTCCATCCACTGGCGAATGGCTTTTGCCTGCGAGTCGTCCGCATACGGTCCCGCGACGTAGGTGATAAGCACCTTGCTGCGCGTAAGCCACTTTTCGACATCGACGAAGTCGTTACTTACAGATGCCGGAACTTCCGCGTCGCGCAACATGTTGAGCAAGCGGAGGCGGGCGTAATCATGGTCGTGCCCAGCCGGCATCCCGGGTGGGAAGCCTCCAGCGATGAGATGGGCGCGTGTTGGCATTGGCGACATTGCGGCTCCTCCTGCTGTGACGGCCCGAGACTACCCGGACAAGGGCTGCTTGGAAAGGGCGCCGGTGCCGCGACGCTGTGTGCTGCGTATGATTGGCAGCCAAGGAGACTACGCATGCCAGAGTACGAGAATGTCCTGGTCGACGTTGAAGACGGCGTTGGCACAATTACCCTGAACCGCCCCGAAAAGCTCAACGCGATCAGTGAAGGCCTGCGTGACGACCTTGAGGCCGCGCTTCGCGACCTGAATCCCGGCGACGCCGTCCGCGTTATCCGCCTGAAGGCGGCAGGGCGCGCGTTTTGCGCCGGTTACGACCTGACGCCCGGGACGCGAAACAGGGCCGCACCAAGCCAGCCGCGTGGAGAGCGGGCCTGGGAGTTGGGGGAATCGCGCGTCGCTCTGGACCGCGAGGGCCTGCGTTCATCAGTCGACCGATGGCTGTGGATGTGGTCCTACCGGAAGCCAATCGTTGCGCAAGTCCAGGGCTTCTGTCTGGCCGGCGGCAGCGAGGTGATTGGGGCGTGCGACATCGTCTTCGCGGCCGAGGACGCGCAGTTTGGGCACCCGGCCTCGCGCGCACTCGGCATCCCGCCGACGCTCGGGATGTGGCCAGCGAAGATCGGGATGCTGAAGACGAAGGAGCTGCTCTTCACTGGCGACATGATCGACGGGCGCGAGGCGCACCGGATCGGGATGGTGAACCATGCGGTACCGGCGGACCGGCTGGAGGAAGCGACGAACGCGTTCTGCAAGCGCATCGCAAAGCTACCGTTGGACGCGCTCAGCGTGCACAAGCATGTGACGAATCGCTGGTTCGAGATCTCCGGGCTGCGGACTGCCGCTGCTGAGGGTGCTGAGTTCGATGCGATCTACCACGAGACGGCCTCGTTCCGGGAATTCGGAAGGAGATCCGCTGAGGATGGGTTGAAGTCCGCGCTTGCGTGGCGCGATGAGCCGTTTGGTGACGGCCACGGCGCGAAGAAGTGACGAAGGTCCTGCTGCCGGGCACTGAGGTTGCGATCAAAGGGTGCGAGGAGCGGGGCGAAGACCTCTGGGTGCCGGTCGGGTCGTTGCCCACTCTCGGCTGGGAGCTGAAGCCCGAAGGCGCGTGCCGCGGGGACTTCTGTGCCCCGCTGCACGCCGGGCGAGAAGCCGAGTTCACAGACGGCAACCGGTTCAGCTTCACCGCGCTGGCGCGGCGGCTGGGAATGCCGTTCGCGAGCCACGCGGCGACTGACACGTGGGCGTTCGGCGAATCGAGCGAGACGCGGAACGATGCGCTGGACTCGCTCATCGCGCCTGACTTTTCCCTGCCGGACCTGAGCGGTGGCGAACACCGGTTGTCAGACTACCGGGGAAAGAAGGTGATCCTCCTCGCCTGGGCCTCGTGGTGAGGGTGCCGGATGGACCTGCCCGTGTGGCAGGCACTTTACGAAGAGCTTGCCGAAACCAACTTCCTGCCGATCACCGTTGCGCTTGAGAGTCGGGGAAGGGAGGGCGCGCGCCAATGGATCGAAGCAGCGAACCCGGCCCATCCGTCGCTCATAGACCAGGGACACCTGACGGCCGACCTCTATGGTTTCGTGAATGTGCCGATGGCCGCATGGATCGACGAAGAGGGGGTGATCGTCCGCCCGCCGGAGACGGCTGGCAGCACCGACAGCTTCCGTTCGATGGACCGGGTTGCCCGGACGATGCCGGAGGATCAGCGGGCACTGCAGCGCAACACGCGGGCGGCCTACCTGGACGCTCTTCGTGACTGGGCTCGAAGTGGTACTGCTTCGAGGTTCGCGCTGGCGGGCGATGAAGTACGCCGCCGGATTGAGCCGCGAGACGAGGGCCGTGCCCGCGCCGCCGTGCTTGCAAGGCTGGCGGAATCCGTCTGGCGGGCAGGATACGCGGGCGATGCGCGGGCACTCTTCGACGAAGCGGAAGCTCTCTGGCCCGAGAGCTGGGCTCTCAAACGCCAGGCATGGAACCTGGAGGACCCGATGAAGTCTTTTGGTGACGAGTTCTGGCAGGCCGTGCAGGCGCTCGGCGACAAGCCGTACTACCAGCCCGCCGGTGACATCGGCTAGTGGTTGGAGACGGACGGAGGGAAGCGCCTCGACTGGTGTATTCGACAGACGGGGGACGGGTGAAACTAACGCCCCACAACCGCCGAACCGAACCCGCGGCCGTGCCGCAACAGAAGAACCCTGTACCGGATGACGGTATCGTGCGCGTGGCGCGCGCGAAAAGCCCGAAGGGCGGCAAGACGATGACTGCTGTGACGGGCATCCCGGGCTCGGAGGCCGAGCTTGACGCTCTCTTGAAGCGGTTGAAGGCGTCGCTCGGGACGGGTGGGACGCGTGAGGTGCGGACGCTCCTGTTTCAGGGCGAACAGCGTGAGCGGCTCATGGGGGAGCTGATCAGGGCTGGTTTCAAACCAAAGCTTGCCGGAGGTTGAGTCGAGGAATCGAGTCGAGTTCCCACCAAAGGCCTGGCGGACCTAGGATCAGAGCATTGTGGCGTCGTTGAAGGGCCGGTTGTTGGTCGCCTCTCCCGCGTTGGAAGACCCAAACTTCGCGCGAAGCGTCGTCTATCTCTGTGCGCACGACGAAAATGGCGCACTCGGACTGATCCTGAACCGGCCACTGGAGACTGCACCCGTAGGCGACCACCTGCCGCAGTGGATGGAGCATGTTGACCGGCCCGCGGTTTTCTTCGAGGGTGGACCCGTCGAGCCGGGTGCAGCACTGGCCCTCGCCGCGCGTGAACCGTCGCTACCGGATACGGGCTGGCTGGACGTAGCGACCGGCCTTGGACTGCTGAACCTGGATAGTGAACCGGCAGTTGTCGCGGGACACCTGCGGGCACTGCGGCTGTTCACTGGCTATGGCGGATGGTCGGCGGGACAACTCGAGGCTGAAATCAAGGAAGAAGCCTGGTTCGTCGTGGACGCCGTGGCAGAAGACATGTTCCGGCCGGAGACGGCCACGTTGTGGCGGGACGTGCTGCTCAGGCAGCCTGGGAAGCTCGCGATGTTTGCATTTTTCCCCGGCGATCTGCGCGCGAACTAAACCGGTTCGAGCGAACAGGCCACGCCCATCTGCCAGCTCTTCCAGGCCGCGTCCGTGAACGCCATGTAGCGAAGGCCATCCTCGAAGTTCGTGAGCCGCACGGGCGCTCCGTTGCGGACGGATTCGACGAAATCACTTTCGACACGCCAGCCGCGGTCCGTCCCGGGGTCGGGTGCGAGGTCCACCCAGGCTTCGCCGTGCGCGGCCCAACGGGCCGTGTCTCCCATAGACCAGTGCAGCGTCGCGCGCGTCCCGTATACCGAGATGGATGGTGCTCCAGCCCCCTGCGCGACGGCGCTGAAGGCATAGGTAGCGCGTGCACCGCGAGCGAGGTCTGCAAAGACACCGAAGCTGTCTGGCACGTCGATCGGCACGAGTTCACTGGTGGCATCGTCGCGGCGTTCGGGTACCGCAACCCGGCCGGAGGCGACAACGCGGGTGGTGTCGCCGATCCAGCGCTGCAGTACCTCGTTGAAGATGCCGAGCATCATGACGTTCCGGCCCGAGTAGAGGCTGCGCTCTCGCCAGTGCGCGGGCCGGGCAGGGTCGAGGCCGCCACCGTTGAAGACCGTGACGGCGACTTCTGTGATATCGCCAAGAGCACCCTCGGCGACCATGCGTGCGATTGTTGGGCCAAGGCGAAAGTCGAACGGCGCGGGCACAAGCTGGGCGACGAGGTCCGGGCGTTTCGCGGAGGCGGCCGCCATCTCCCGTGCGTCGGCGAGTGTGCCGGCCATGCGCGCCTCGCAGAGAACGTGTTTGCCCGCCGCCAGCGCCGCGACCGTGTACTCACGATGCTTGTATGGCCAGGTGCCGATGCAGACGGCGTCCACGTCCGGGTCGGCGATCAATGCTTCGGGCGATTCAGCCGCACGGGCGATGCCGAATTCGGCAGCCACGCGTTCACTACTGGCGAGGGTCCGGTTCGCAACGCTGACGAACTCCACACCGTCTATGGCTCGCAAGCCTGGAATGTGGCGAGACGTCGTGTTGGCGCCAGCGCCGATAAAGCCAATACGGAGGGGAGCCATGGGTTTAGTCCTTCAGACGAGAGCGAGGGCGTCGACGGGGGCTCCTCGCAGGGCGTAGGGGCCGGCATGGTCAATGCGGACATCGACCGTTTGGCCCGGCCGGGCAGGGGCATCGAGGTGGACAAGCTTCCCGGTGCGTGTGCGCCCGTACGGCTGGTCGCCGCGAACACCTTCCACGAGTACCGGCTGGATCGTGCCGAGATAAGTCTCGTTCAGTTCGAGCGAAATCCGGTTCTCGATAGCTTCCAGGCGATGGAGCCGGTCTGCCTTCTCGCTGGCAGAAACGTCATCGTCCAGCTTTCGCCAGGCGATCGTCCCGGGCCGGGGCGAGTAGGCGGCGATGTGGACCTTGTCGAACCGGACCTGCTGGACGAGTTCGCAGGTCTCGATGAAGTCGGCCTCCGTTTCGCCCGGGTATCCAACGATGACGTCTGTCGTAATACCGGCGGAGGGCATAAGTTGGCGGACTTCGGCGAGCTTCTCGAGGTATTCGGCCTTTGTGTACCCACGCCGCATGGATTCGAGGACTGCATCGCTGCCGGCCTGGACGGGCAGTGAGAAGCACTCCATGACCTTCGGCAGTGCCGCGACGGCTTCGAGAATACGGTGGGTCATGTCCTTGGGATAGGACGTGAGGAAGCGGATCCGCTGAATCTGCTCGATCGCGGAGAGTTCACGCATCAGGTCGCCGATGTCGGGCTTGTCCTCGAGATCGTGCCCATAGGCTTCGACGGTTTGCCCAAGCAGCGTGACTTCGGCCACGCCGTTCGCAGCAAGGTATGCGACTTCCCGAATGACTTCGTCCATCGGGCGGCTGCGTTCGCGGCCGCGCCGGTAGGGGACGATGCAGTACGTACAAAACTTATTGCAGCCGTGGACGACGGGGACAAACGCAGTCGGGCCATCCGGCACTGCAAACACGGACGGCCAAAACTCTCCGCCCAAGTCCTCTCCGGGGCCTTTGGCGAGTTCCATGATCGGTCCGAACTGCTGAGGCCGTGCGAAGACATCGACATACGGAAACCGCTTCTGCAGGTCGTCCGTCTTGATGCCGACCATGCAGCCCATGACGGCGATCTTGAGCGAAGGGCGTTCCTGCTTGAGCTGCTTCAGCCGTCCAAGTTTCGAATAGGCCCGGTCTTCGGCGTGTTGGCGTACGGAGCACGTGTTGACGACAACGATATCGGCACGTTCTGGCCGGTCGACGGCGCGCATACCGGTTCGCAGGAAGCCCGTGGCAAGCTTCTCGCTGTCTGCCTGGTTCATCTGGCAGCCGACGGTCCAAAGGTAGAAGCGATCGGTCATTTTTGCTGGTTGCCCCGTGGCGGAGGGGGAGAGATTCGAACTCTCGACCGAAGTTACCCCCGGTAAGCGCTTAGCAGGCGCCCGCACTAGGCCACTATGCGACCCCTCCGCGCGAACCACATTGTAGGTCACTCCCTCCGTATCCGGGCAAGAACAGGGTGGTAGTGACATCAGTCACCCGATGTCCACGGTATCGCTACCCGCCGCCCTGCCCGGAAGCGATACCGTGAACGCAGTCGTTCGCAGAGCCGGCGGGGCGAAGCGAGCGATCGTTGGAGGACACAACACCGTGAGCACCCGCAACCGAATCGACCTTGCAGAACGCCGGGTCCATCGCCGCTACCCCGCATGGTTGGATGCAGCCTTGCATGACCGTGGCGCATCTGTGCTCGTGCCCGTAACAGTCGTGGATATCTCTGTTGGCGGCGCACTGTTGCAGTCGCCCCATCCACTTACCGATGGCGCGGACGTAGCGCTTTCGTTGACCACACCGGGCGGAACGCTGGAACTCGACGGCCACGCGGTCCGGACGGAGGAGAGTTGGCTGGGGCCGCAGGTGCACATCGGCTTCGAATTGGTCGACCCGGCGACTCGATTGCAGCTGTTCCGGTTACTGGACGAGTTGCAATCCGAGTTCACGCGGGGGCAGTCGGACCTGGCAAAGCGCCGTATCCGCCAGTAAGCGCGGACGTCGCCCTACTGAAGGGCGCCTGCGGCGGCGTAGTCCGCAATCTCGTCGTCGCTGAGCCCCAGGATTTCTGAGAGAACCTCCATCGTGTGCTCCCCAAGACACGGCCCGGGTCTGCTAAGCACCGCCGGCGTCGCAGAAAACTGCGTCACCGGACCGTCATACGGTGTGGGCCCCATCACCGGGTGGTCGAGGGTCACGAAGAAGCCCCGGTGAGATAGCTGCGGGTCTGCGTAGAGGTCTGACGGGCGCATGACGACCGACGCCGGCACGCCACCTGCGCGAAGACGCTCCGCGAGCGCAAACGGTTCCTGGGGACGACACCAGGCCCGGAGTGCGTCTTCAATCGCCTGCTTGTGCGGGATGCGCTGTGCGACCGTGGCGTAGCCGGGTCCGTCGAATGCAGCAAGTCCGGCGAGCACCTTGAGGGACTCCCACTGAGCTGCCGTCTCCACGCCTACGGCGATGTATCGCTCCGTGCCGGCGGTGCGGAAGGTGCCGTGCGGGCATGCGTACATCGACTCGTGTCCTGCCGCGCGTGCTTCCCGTCCGTTGACGGTGTAGTCCAGCACCAGCGGTTCGATGAAGTGGATCCCGGCTTCGGATTGGGCGAGGTCGATATATTGGCCTTCACCTGTCCGGGCGCGGTGAAGCAGTGCGGCGGTCAGCACTGCCACGCCAAAGCGGGGGTTGATGAAGTCCGTGTAGGCTCCCCACGGCCCGGAGGGCGCGCGGTCTGGCCATCCGGTAATTGAGTGGATCCCGGCGAGGGCGGCGCCCTGACCGCCGAAGCCAGTGTAGCCAGCTTCTGGCCCAGTCTGGCCGCGGAGGCACGTGCTCAGCATGACGATATCCGGGCGTCGCTGCCGGATAGCCTCGTAGTCCAGACCCCAGCGCTTCAATGTCCCGGGGGTGAAGCTCTCGACGACGACATCTGCCCACTCGACGACGCGCCACGCGAGTTCTCGCCCGGCCTCAGTCTGGAGGTTGCAGGCGAGGCCCAGCTTGGATGTGTTGAAGTTTGCCATGAACTGCGCACGGTCGATTCCCGCAACCCCATCCTTGTACGGCGGTGCGAGCCGGAGGATATCGGGGCGTGCAAGCGATTCCATGTGCACGACGGTGGCGCCGTGGTCCGCGAGGCCCTTACTGATCAGCGGGCCGACACCGACCCACGCGAAGTCTGCGATCTTGATGCCATCGAATGCGCCGCGCCGGGAACTTGTTTCCGGGCGCGCGGGCGGTGTCCGGCGCGGCAGGTCATCCAGCAGCGACTGGTGCTGGCCAAGTCCAGGCGCTGGAGCCCTGTACTGTATCGGCGTAGCGGACAGGCGAGCGAACGGGCCCGGATGGGTACGCCCACCGGCCTCGGTCCAGTACTCCCTGGCTTTGAGCTGAGGATCCGCCAGCAGGTCGCCAATCGAGTAGATCGGGGCCACAAGGATGCCTGTGCGGTTGGCGAACTCCTGAAGATCAAGCTTCGTCTGCGTTTCGAATAGCCGTTGTGCTACATCGAGGGAAGCCACGACATCTTCCACGGAAAGCGTCCCGGCCTGCACCTCGGCGATCCAGTCGCTCCAGGGGAGTCCGCGCAGCCGTTCCGGCACGAGCCCAAGCTCCGCTGCCCAATCCATGATTGCGGCGTGTGAGCGCGGTCCGATACCCGCAAGGGAGATGGTGTAGGTGATCCAGCCATCCTTGCAGGGGAACATGCGCGGGATTACCAGGCCCGGGAACATCTCCACGGGCGGATCGGCGCGGTGTTCGCCGTGACCCGGCGGGTCTTCACCGTGGTTCGGCGGGTACCCGGTGGCATTCATCAACGTCCAGACAATCGCGGCCTGGGCGGAAACATCGAGGTGCTGCCCACGACCGGACGCGTTCCGTTCGTGGATGGCGATGAGGGCGTCTGCCGCCGCCTGTGCACCCGCATGGAACGCGGCCTGCGGGTATCCGACAGGGACGGGAGGCCGGTCGCCGTCGCCCTGAAGTCCCACGAGGCCCCCTGCGGCTTCAATGGTGAGCTCGGTCGATGCTTCGTGCGTAAATGGGCCAGACTGTCCGTACGGGCTAACCGAAACGTAAACGAGACCGGGATTTACCGCTTCAAGTGCGTCGTAGCCGAGTCCCAGCCCCTCCATCGTGCCAGGTTCGAATGACTCTATAAGGATGTCGGCGGTGGCGATGAGGTCGAGAAGGCGCTGCTTGCCGGCGGACGCTTCTACGTCGAGAACGACACTCTTCTTCCCGAGCCCAACGGCAGCCCAATAGAGCGATTCAGACGGGCGGGCGTGATCAAATGGACCGAACGTCCGGGCTGCGGCGCCGCCGGTTGGCTCCACCTTGATTACCTCGGCGCCGAGATCGGCCAGCAGCCGTCCAGCCAGTTCAGCCCATGGGGTTGCAAGGTCGACTACACGGAGTCCGGAGAGCGAGCTTTGACCATTCATGGACGGAAGCATGGAACGCGAGCATGTGCCGCGCAAGGAAACGCGGGAACCCTGGTAGCGGGCTCGCTCGGACAGTGATAGCGTGGACACAGTTCTCGTTAATCATCGGCCTCAACGGTGAGGCGAACCTTCCGAGTGCGCTCGATGGCCGGGAACAGGAGACTTCGGAGGTCATCGAGTTGTTCAGCGATAAGTCGCTGGTCTGTGCCGATTGTGGCGCAGACTTCGTTTTCACGGCGGGCGAACAGGAGTTCCACGCGTCGAAGGGCTTCACCCAGGAGCCCCGGCGTTGTCCGGACTGCCGTCGCGCTCGCAAGGGCGGTCCCGCAGGCGGAGGTGCACCCCGAGAGGGTGGATTCCGTTCAGGGCCCGCGGTAGAACGCACCCTCTACACCGCAACCTGCGCGGCCTGTGGCAAAGAAGCCAAGGTCCCGTTCGAACCCCGCAACGGCCGGCCGGTCTACTGCCGCGATTGCTTCCAGCCCCAGCCCCGAGGTGACTTCGG
>JAGQHB010000040.1 GCA_020432045.1 Dehalococcoidia bacterium
GATGGCCACACGACGCCGGTCCAGGAAGCAGCAGTGCCTGCTCTGCCGCTGGACCATCGCCTGCCGGGCACAAACCCAGCGCATCCTCATCGCCAGCGGCCACAAGGCCCACCAGTCGTATCACCGCATCCGCCGCCGGCGCCCGACCGTCATCGTCGACGCTCCGCGGCGTGAGGCGTGGCAGCTCCGGCGCCTCGTCCGGCGATCCGCCCGAAGCTATGCGAAGGCCGTCGGAGTCGGACTGCCGACCGGCGCAGCCATCATCGTCCAGCGCGTCGTCTTCGACGGAAGGCAGGTCAACGGTCTGCTGACCGCCTTCGAGACCGGCGCGACCAGGCGCTACGTCATCCAGCTCGCCCTCTCCGTGAACAGGCGCGAGGTCAGCGACGGAGAGCTGCTGGCAGCGCTCCGTCATGAACTGTCGGCAGTTTTCGCCGACGCCATTGGCAAGCCCGTCCTCAGCGTCGCACTTGACCTGAACGGCAGCCTGGCCCGGGTCGGCGGCTCGATCGTCGACCTGCGGCCCCAGCCAAGCGCGGCCAGTAACGGCCACGACGCCGACGCGAGTCTCTCGCGGCTCACGGACTTCACAGGAGGTGAAGCGGCATGAACAACCCCGTCGTCCTCCGGGGCCTCAACGAACTTGCCCAGTACCGGGACGAGTTCGTAACGGAACCGGAGCAACCGCGAACGACCGAGGTGGCAGCACCACCGCCAGACCTCGACGCACACCCGGACCAGCTCGTGCAGGCGATGCTGCGTTCGGCCAGGGAGCTGCAACAGCTCGTCGAGCTGGACGCGGCGGCCCGGCGCGAGGCCGAGAGCGTCCTCGAACAGCACCGGCGGCTTCGCCAGGAGGCGGACCGTTACCGTCAGCTCGAGCGCGACGCTCGAGAGGTCGTGGAACGTGCCCTTAAGGCCGTTGCCACCGCCTTCCTTCCCTCCAGCCAGGAACAGGCCGACCAGCACGTCGCCAACGCCTCGGCGGTCGCGACGGTCGCTGCCAACCGGCTCAAGGCCATCGAGGCTGAGATGTCGGAACTGGAGGAGCGGGAAGAACTCTCACGCCTGGTGGTCCTCGAACGCGAGGAGCGGGAGGCGCATCAGCGCGAAGAGCGAGCCCTGGCCGCCATCGAGCGGGCGAAGGCGCTTGCTTCGGAGCACAAAGAGAACGAGGCCCTCAGGCTGCTGGGTTCACTTCTCAAGGGGAATCCCAACTTGCCCGCCGTGGCCTCGTCTTACGACACGATCCGCCGACAGGCGCACGCTGTCAAGACCATCGAAATCGAGAAGGCGCTTGCCGAAGCAAGGCGGCTTCATCGTCGCGAACCGCAACACGCGGCCGAGATCCTCGGTGCGCTCGACCTCGCTGGAATGCCCTACGTCCTCGTACGCGAGGTATACGGCTGCTGGCTCGATTCCTGCCGCCGACTACGCCTCGAAGGTGCTGTGCACTATAGCCCTGCGACCGGGAAGGGCGCCGTTCTCATCCCTGACGAGGGCAGCGAAACGAGACTGAAGGTCGTCTCGGCAATCGGCCTCGCCGGGTGGAGTACCGACCGACGGTTCGCCGCGACGGCGCTGCGCAGCGCCCGGCCGCTGGCGGCCTGAATCTTTCCGCCGCGGGGATTCCTCCCTTGGGGCCGCCCTTCGGGGCGGCCCCTTGCCCCGCGGCGGAGCATGCCCACTGGTGTACGACACCGATGCGATCCGGCGCGACCACCCCATCGCGGGTGTGGCCGTTGCGTCCGGACTTCAACTGCGCCCGACCGGCGGCAGGCTTGTGGGAGTGTGCCCCTTCCATGGCGATTCCAATCCGAGCTTCGTCATCTACCCGAGCAGCCAGAGCTATTACTGCTTCGGCTGCGGCGCCGGTGGCGACGTCCTGGACTTCGTCAGCCGCCTCCACCGGGTGGACTTCAAGGAGGCGGCGGCGCTGCTGCAGTGCTCGGCGCCGCTGCCCGTCAGCCATGCACGGCCCGCAATGCCGGCGACAGTCCCGGCCGTGGACTCGGCCAAGGCTACTCCGATCATCGAAGCGGCTGTCGCCTTCTACGAGGCAGCGATTCGGTCGCAGCCGAAGGTGCTTGCCTACCTCGCGTCGCGTGGCCTCGGGGCCGCAACGGTCCGGCACTACCGGCTCGGCTTCGGCGTCCTGGGACTTGGCGATGAGCTTCGTCGTCAGAGCCTGGACCCGGACGTCGCCGAGCAGCTCGGCCTGCTGAGCGAAGGTCGCGAGCGCTTCGTTGGGCGCGTCGTAATCCCCGACCTCGTCGGTGGCCGTCCAACCTGGTTCACCGGGAGACGGCTCGACGAGCGCGAGCCGCGCTACCTCAACCTCCGCATCCCGAAGCCGATCCTCGGCCTCGCGAGCGCACAAGGTGCGTCCATCGTGATGACCGAAGGCCCGTTCGACTGGCTCACCGCCGTCGGCTGGGGTTTCTCGAGCGTCGGCCTGCTCGGCACGCGGGTGTCTTCCGGGTCGACCGAGCTGCTGGAGCGGTTCGAGGAGGTGTATCTCGTCTTCGATAACGACGACACCGGGAGGCGGGCGACGGACGAGTGGTGTGAACGTCTCGGCGAGCGCGCCATTCCGGTAACACTGCCACCCGGGGTGGCCGATCTCAACGGCCTCAGCTGCCAGGCGAACGGGCGCCAGGTGTTCACGCGCTGTGTCCTGGATGCGGCCAGGGCCGCCCGGGCAACACGGCAGCAAGCCGCATGACAACGCCGGCGAACGGCGGGCTGTCGCAGGAGGTCCTCGACCTTCTCGCACAGCCGATCGACCCCGGCCTCGTCCGCGAGCGGGCACGCGAGGACGGCACGGTCTTCGCCTACCTGGAAGGCGAAGTCGTGGTGCAGCAGGCAAACCAGATCTTCGGGTACGGCGGCTGGGGCGCCGAGGCACTCGGTGAGCCCCGCTACCAGCCGGTCGAGGTGGTCGACCCGACCAGCGGCGAAGTGCTCGCACTGGGCTTCTACACGGTTGCCGTCCGAGTGACCGTCTCGGGATGTCCAGCCAAGGGAGACATCGGCAGCGGCTTCGTTACAGAACCGACGCTCGAAGCCCATTCCAACGCGGCCAAGGCGGCGGTCACGGACGGCATCAAGCGGGCCTTCCGGCAGTTCGGGCAGCAGTTCGGGAGCCACCTGAACGAGCGCCAGCCACGCACACTCGCCAGTCCGGCGAAATTGGACGAGCTTCGGCAGCGTGTCCTTGCGCTGTCGAACCGGCTTGGCGTCGACGAGGCCCGCACGCGGGAGTGGTTCGCGAAGCGTTGCGGCGCCGACCTCGACGACGCGGGCGAACGCGAGCTGACCACCACGATCAAAGCGCTCGCCAACGAGCTCAACGACCGCGAAGCCCAGCGGCGAAAGACCGCCTGAGGTGCTTCGCAACAGGCAGCCCGAGCGCCTTGTCGAAACGCGCTCGGGCCTGCGGCATATCCGCCAGACGCGGCAGGTCACCCCTGTCCCGCCCGGCTGGCGAGCGTACGCGGTGACCGCACTCGGGCCAGGCCCGCGTGACGGGCCGTTGCACCTCACCGTCTACGACCGCATCGAGCACCTCCCCGATGGCCCGCTCGCTGCCTGAACCCCGGACGCACCTGATGGAAGGAGACGACTTGGTCCTCTTCCAGATGATCCAGGAGAACCTCCGCTGCCTCGCGGAGCTCCGAACCAGGACCCGCGCTGCCGAACGCGGCGGCCCACTGGGCCGCCAGGTTACGTGCCCGGCGGACATCTACGAGCTGGTCCGGTACGAGATGGAGGACCTCGTCCAGGAGCAGGCGCGGGTGATCCTGCTGGACACCCGTTGCCACGTGCTTGACGCCGTCCTGGTCTATCAGGGCAACGTCAACTCGACGAGCTTCAGGGCAGCGGAGCTGCTCCGGGATGCGGTCATCCGCAACGCGCCGTCGCTGGTGCTCGTCCACAACCATCCCTCGGGTGACCCCGAACCAAGTCCACCGGACATCGCGCTCACCAGGGAGCTCGTGAAAGCCGGCGACCTCCTCGGCATTGAGGTCTCCGACCACGTCGTCGTCGGACGCGCCGCCTTCGTCAGTCTGAAGCAGCGTGGCCTCCTGAAATGAGCGCGGAGGTCGTCGCCAATGTCGACCCTGGGAGCAAGACCGAGACCGTCCATCTCCTGACAGTGGTTGGCTACACACCGACTGAGATCGCTGTAGCGTCGCGAGCTTTGGTCTTCGAACAGCTCCAACGCAGTTACGGGGACGTCTGGCGCTACCGGTCGGACTACTTCCACGATGCTCGCTGGCTGGCTCAGCATCTCAACACCGTGCCGTTCTCCTTCGTCTATAAGTGGAGCGAGAGCGGGACGTGGATCTCGGACCCGGACACCATGCCAGTGTCCGGTGGGAGCCAGGCTACCGGATCGCGTTGGTCACCCTTCGCCTCGCCGACAACCGCGTGCTGCTCGACTTTGTCCGTCTCGATGAGGCAGGGATTCAGCCGCGCGCGGGCTCAAGATCGTTGACTTGATGCCTCGCTACTACGTGTCCGTCCCTTGCGGCTGGCTTGAGGCCGAGAGTCCGATGGCAGCCGTCCAGCGGATCGTCGCCGACGAACCGGCGAGACACCACGAAGGCGTCACCTTCCTCGTCCGAGAGGAACATACCGGTCGCCTCGTCCTCATCGTCGTCGGGGACGACGACGAACCCACACCCGTGACGCAGGCCGTCATGGACGACTGGGAGTACCAGTTCGGGTAGCTCTCCAGGTTCCCCACCCAGACCGCGTTTGCGCGGAATCCCTTCAACACCACCAGGGAGCCCGGCAGCGATGCCGGGCTTCTCCATTTCCATTGGAGGAATCTCATGGCACACAACCTCGAGATCATCAACGGCAGGGCGTCGTTCGCCTACGCCAACGGTCGGCCCGGCTGGCACGGCCTTGGTCAGGCCATCCCGCCCGGGATGGAGCACTCCGAGACCGTCGCAGAGCTCGCCGGCCTCAACCGCCGGGTCGTGCTCACGCCCCTCTACACCATGGTCGACGGCGAGCCCGTCGCCGTGCCGGAGAAGTTCGCGACGGCCTACGAGGACAACGGCTTCGTCCTGGGCGTCGTCGGAAGCAGGTACACGGTCGTCCAGAACGTCGCCGCGTTCAACGCCATCGATCGCTGGCTCACAGACGGACGGGTGCGCTACGAGACGGCCGGCGCCCTCGACGAAGGCCGGAAGGTCTTCATCCTCGTCCGCATCGACGAGGACTTCACGATCGCAGGCACCGACCCGGTGACGCCCTACGCGCTCGTCACCAACAGCCACGACGGGTCGAGCGGCCTCGGCGTGAAGCTCGTCTCCACGCGCGTCGTCTGCGCGAACACGCTCAACGTCGCCCTCCGCGAGAAGGGCGAGCGGATCGGGATCCGCCACACCGCCTCGGCTGAAGCGAATATCGAGTCTGCGGCGAAGGCGCTCGGCCTCGTCGCCCGCCAGCAGTTGGCGACGATGCAACGCTTCGAGCAGCTCGCGCAGATGAACGCCGAGCAGGAACTCGTCGAGCAGGTCATCGACCTGGTCGCTCCTGACCCGGCGACCATCACGATCGACCTGACCGACCGCCAGCGCAATCGCGCCGCTCGGCGGCACGAAAGCTTCATGACGATGCTCCAGCACGCGAAGGAGCTGCCGACGATCGTGAGCGCTGGTGGCCTCGACAACCGCTGGGGCCTGTTCAACGCAGCCAGTGAGTGGATGGAGTGGGTGGACCCCACAAAGAGCACGCAGATCCTCGAGCGCCGCATGGTGGGCTCGCTCGAAGGCTCGGTTTTTGACGCCCGCCAGCGGGTTTACGACCTCATCGCTGGCGCGTGAGCGGCGTCACCCGACTCGCATGATCGCGACCCCCTACCCGGTCGGCCAAGGGCCGATCTTCCACTGCACCCGTCCTGATCCCGCTGGAACGCGGTGCACCTGGACCGGCTTCCCACTGACGACCGACCGCTGCCAGTTCCACGCGACCGGCGGCCGACACCGCTACGAGCCGATGAACTTCGACCCGCTCAGCTTCCAGCCGCTCTGGAACTACGCCGGAGGGTGCAGGTTCCGGCTCGACCCATCGGCGTTCATGGCGATGGGCTGCCGGGCGCGGATCGTGGACGGCGCGCCGACCGTGCTGTTCGCGTACAAGCACTGCGCGTCGCGGAACTATCTCCACATCGACGCGCTCGGGCTGTCGGCGTGGACAACCGGACACAACCCGGAACCGGTCCCGGCGCACCGTGCCGTCGCGCATGCGACCGGGATGGGCCACCGCCACGGCGATGGCTGCCTGGAAGGCTCGCGCGTCGTGATCATCCAGCCTCGCCGGAAGGCGGGATAGCGATGACCTCGCCTACTTCCGGCCGGCGCTATATCGCCGCGGCCCGGGAGGTCGCGTTGCGCTTCCGCGAGCTGACCGACATCGGCGACGACCCGAACCCGGTGGCCGCCTGGACGGACACGCTCGCCGACTTGATCGCTTCGCTCCATCACCTCGCCGACGTCGAGATCGGTAAACCCGGCTTCGACGAACGCCTGGAGCGCGCGGCGTTCAAGTACGCCTACGCCCTTCGCGCGGATGACGAGGAAGACGACCGGTGACCGAACCGATCATCCGCCTCGTCCCACACGGCGGAGACGGACACTTCGAGACACGCCTTTGCCCGGAATGCAGAGCGTTTCTCGACGAGCTGGAGCGGATGGATCGCCAGATGCTCCAGCTCTGTGACCTCGGCTACGCCGAGATCGCGAGCACCGACCACCGCGGTGAGCGGAGCTACCAACTCACACCCGAGGGCGTTCGCTGGCTCGAACGCGAGAAAGCCCGTCGGGGCGGGTAGGGATACGGCGCGGACCGGGCTCCAACGCGCGGTCCGCGTCTCCTTTGCCGCATGAACGATCGACCACCACTCGCCAGCCGGGGCGCGCAGCTGTCGCTCTTCCAGGAGGAAGAGGGCACGTTGCCGGTTCCAGGCTGGCGTGGACGAACACCACCGGAGATGCGCGCCGACGTCCCCGAGGGCTACCGGCTCGACCTGTCCGGTGAAGCACCCCGCTTCGTCCGTACGGACGGCAACTCGGAACATGCCCACGAACTTGACGACGATGCCGAGCTGCTGGACGACGAGGCCGGAGTCCCGGATGAGGACGATGGCGACGATTCGAACGGATGGTCGGCACCCCGCGAATGGGCACCGTATTGCGCCGATACGATCGCGATGAAAGGCACGGTCCGCAAACCGGCGAGTCGCCTCGGGGCGCTCTGGATCTGCACCGGCGGCGTTGGCCGGGCCACCGATCGCGAGACACGTGGCATTAGCGTCTACCGCGTCGTGCCAGCCGAGCAGTATCGAAGCCCGCACCCGGACCTGCCGCTCTCCTACCGGGAGCATCACACACTGCCTGACGACCATCCGTTCCGCTACGGCTACGAGGGCGTGCTCGTCAGCTGGCAGAAGCAGCCGCACGTGCTCACAGACGAGCACGTCGTCTTCGGACACCCGTACATCCCTCACCCGGAGGGGCACGGCTACATCCCCGATCCGGATTGGTATCCGCAGGACGACGACGCGGTCCGCAGCGACCGCAACCCGTGGCGGGATGATCCCGACGCATGGCAACCACCGAGGAGGTTGATATGAACGATCACGATGTGCTGCGCCGCGCCGCCTTGGCGGTTGTGCGCGCTGCGGATCACGAGGGCACCTTCTACGAGGCGCAATCGCTCGTGGAGGACTGGGCGCTCGACGCACTCAGCGCGGCTGTCACCGGTGACCTCGACGACGCCGAGCTACTCCTTAACCGGTACGAGCACGCCGATTGGGAGGTGCGCCGCGCCCACGCGTACGTGGACTGGACCGACCAGTGCCTGGCTGCTGCCCGCGCTGCAAACGTCCCCTGACGGAGGACGGGCACCTGCGGTACTGCGACCGCTGTGCCTACGAGCCGCCCGAGAGTGCGGTTCTTCCGGCCATTCCGCCCTCTTTCGAGGTGTCGGACACTACCGACCGTCAGCCCCCGGCGCCGGCCGAGCAGGCTTCTACACGGCGGGCCCGATGAAGCTGCTGACCATCCGGGCCGGGGGGGTTCGGTGCGACCGTCGATGGTTGCGCTCGCGGCGAGAAGGAGCTCTGGTTCGTGTCGATGCTCGGCCACCAGCAAGCGGTCCGCGCCATCTGGGCCAGGCTCGTCAAAGGCGAAGCCGGGTTACTCGGCGACCTTGCTGGGGAGCCCTTGCCGCTCGCGCGCGAGGCCTGGGGCACCTGGCGGTTCACGGGAGCCCGTTTGCCGTCGGGCGCCTCCTATCACGGCATGCTCGTCCCCGAGCTGGCCGTCTACAACAACGACCGCAACGACTTCCTCCTCCTCGTCCGCGAGCAGGATGATGCCGCCCATCTCCACTACCGCTTCCTCGCCCGCCGTCTCGACCTGCCGCTCCATCCCTCGTGGGCGGCGTGGCTCTGGCAACGATCCCTGGCGAGCGGGGAGGTCGAGGAACTGGACTCGCTCGGACTGCGGGCGTGGCGCTGCCGCCCAAGTCAGGAAGCGCTACGCGATGACATCGGCAAGGCTGTCCGGCGGCGCGAGCTTGGCGTCGAACCAGCGCTCCTGCCAGCCGCAGGCCGAAAGGCAGCCTGACGGTGGCTGAAGCGCTCGATGGTTCGATCTACCAGGCAGCCCTCGCGGCCCTGATGGAACGTGCCACTGCCAACGGGCTACGCGTCGTGCCTGTGGCGGGCATCAGTATTGGCGGATGTGCCGAGGCCATCGGTACACCCCGTCGTGGTGCCTTCCGACGGCAGGCTCACGCGCACAATCACCGGCCCGATCCGCTCTTCGGATGGATTTGCTTCCTGAGCACAAAGCCCGGAAGGCTGATCACGCCGTCGGGGCGGCCGTCCGCGCTGCTCGCCCACGAGTATGCCCACCTGCTGGCGCCCGGGAGCGGGCACGGCGAGCGGTGACGTTGGGCGGTCACGGCACTTGGCTATCCGGCGCTGAGGCGGCGGCGATGAGCGAGCTTCAACTCGACCTCTTCGCCGAGGTAGCCGCCCCGGTTGACGCCATCCAGCGTCCTCCGCATACGGATGAGTCGTTGCTCATCCAGGGTGCAGGCCAGCCAACGGGAGCCGAGCCGATTCGCTTCGTCCTCGCCGACCCCGAGGGGAGGTGGACGATCACCACGTCTCACGAAGACGAGGTCAGGCGCGGCAAGACCACGCGCAGGCTGGTCGGACGGTGCTCGTGTGGGTGGGTGTCCGAGTTCGGGCTCCACTCCTACGGGCGTAGCAGTCCTGACCGTCTGCTTGCCCATCTCCGGTCGCACCAGCTCGAAAGCCGGCCACCTGCGTGGCAGGTCGAGGCCGAGCGCGACGGCTGGCGGAAGGTACGCCTCCTCGCCGGACGGGTGCATTGCGCTTCGGCCCAATGCCACCGGCTCGGCCCTCTCACGGGACGGCGTGGCCGCGACCTCAGCGCCGAGTACCGGCTTACAGGCGGCTTCGGCGAACCGTGCATTGCACATGGGGGCGCTCTCTACGACCGCCCGTACCACTGGGACGAGCACGACCCCGAAGACCACTCGGGCGAACCGAGGCAGTCGTTCGCGGGCGGGCTCCTCGATCCGCAAGGGGTGTTCTGGCACTTCTGGTGCGCACCCCTCGAAGGTCGTCGGCTGTTCGGGTTCCTCCGCGCGGAGGAGCGTAGCGCGCCGGCGGACGACCGATCCCAGGGCGAGGATGCCTTCGGGTGTCCTCACCCCTGCTCAGACAACGAAAGGGGCATGACGATGGCCCAACAATCCCGGACCTTCGAGGCAGGGCACAATGGCGCGCCTTGAAGGCATCGCGAAGGCGCAGTTCTACCCGACTCCGCCTTCCGTCGTAGAACGTGTGGCGGCGCTCGTCCGCCACCACGTCCAACCATCACAGCGTCGCGTTGTTCGACTGCTCGATCCCTGCTGCGGCGCTGGTGACGCCCTTCGGCAGTTCGCGGATGCCATCGGCGAAGCCGAGACCTACGGTATTGAGATCGAGCAACACCGCGCGGCCGATGCGCGGCGGGCACTGGACCACGTCATCGCTGACAGCGCCTTCGCCGTCCGTATGGGAGCCGAAGCGTTCTCCTGTCTCTGGCTCAACCCGCCCTACGACCAGGACGAGGGAAACCGGCGGCTGGAGCACAGCTTCCTGACGACGATGAGCCGCACGATCGCGCCCGGCGGGCTGCTGGTCTACATCGTCCCACAGGCGCGGCTCGCGCAGTCGGCCCGTTACCTGGCGGCCCACTACGACGCCCTGCGCTGCTACCGCTTCCAGGCCCCGGAGTACGATTCCTTCGGGCAGTGCGTGCTGCTGGGCAGGAAGCGGAAGGTGCAGGCGGTCGCGCCGGACCGCAAGGTGACCATCGAGCGCTGGGCGACCGATGAGCTGCCCGAACTGCCCGAGCCAGGAGTGGTCGGACCGCTCGTAGATCTCAATCCGCTCTCTTCCGGCCCAGTGACCTTCGCCTCGCAGTTCGTCGAGCCCGAGGAAGCCGCGGCGGAAGCCCGGCAGCGCGGGCTCTGGGCGAACCCGGCGCTCGTTGAGCGGCTCTGGCCAGCCGAGGAGCGCACCGTCCGCCCATTGATGCCGCTCCGGCGAGGACACCTGGCCGTCATGGTCGCGGCCGGGTTCCTCAACAACATCGTCCTCGACGACGGTGCTCGCCGCGTGCTCGTGAAGGGCCGCGTCGCCAAGGTGAGTCGCTCAGTCGAGTCAGCGGATCCCGATGTCGAGGTGGAGCGAGAGTTCCTCCGCACGTCGGTTGTCATGCTCGACCTCCAGACAGGTGTCTTCGAGCAGATCGACCAGGGTGGCGACCTCACCGAGGCGGCCTCCTGAACCTCGTCCAGTTCATCGAGACCTTCCAGGTCGCCATCACCGATGCTGTCCTGCGGGCCTATCCACCGCTCTACTCGGCCCAGAGCCGGGACGAGCTGGGTTTCGACCTCCGGCGGCTCGGACGCCGGCCGATGGGGGCGCAGGCTGATGCCATCCGGGCCTGCGCGCTCTCCCTGCAGACCCACAGCGCCACGAACCTCGTCGGCGAGATGGGGACCGGCAAGACGACGGTCGGCACCGCAGCGGCGGCGCTGGCCGGGTTCGAGCGAATCCTCGTGCTCTGCCCTCCGCACCTCGTGCGAAAGTGGCAGCGTGAGGTGAAGGCGACCGTGCCAGCCGCGAACGCCGTCATCGTCCGCACGATCTCGGAACTCAACCGCCTGGATCGGGTCGGCGGATGGCCGCTCTTCGTCATCCTCTCCCGCGAACAGGCGAAGCTCTGCTACCGCTGGAAACCGGCGACGGTCAGCCGGTACCTCAGCCGCGATGGTGATGTCGTCCGTGACGAGGGTGGCCGCCCGCTCCGGTTGCCTTGCTGTCCTGCCTGTTTCACACCGGTCGTTGACGATGAGGGGCTGCCGCTGGAGGAGGCAGACCTCGCCCGCAAGAAGCGCTCCTGCGATCGGTGCCATGAACCGCTCTGGCAGGCGGACTGCCGCGGTCCCCACCGCTACCCGCTCGCCGACTACATCTCTCGCCGGATGAGTGGCTACTTCGACCTGCTGCTCATCGACGAGCAGCACGAATACAAGGCCCGCGGATCGGCACAGGGAGTGGCCGCCGGCACACTGGCCGAGGCCTGCAAGGCTGTCCTCACACTGACCGGCACCCTCATGGGCGGATACAGTTCGACGCTCTTCTGGCTCCTCTGGCGGTTCTCACCGGCGGTCCGCGAGGAGTTCTCATACAGCGACGAATCGAAGTGGGTCTCCCGCTACGGCATCGTCGAACGCATCACCCGCAAGGGTGACGACGACGCCTACGAAGACGGCCGTTCGAGCCGTCGCCGCAGCTACCGCACCCGCGTCGTGGAAAAGCCGGGCGTGTCGCCGTCCGTCCTCTTCCACCTTATCGGCAACTCCGTCTTCATCCGCCTTTCGGATGTGGCTGACGGACTTCCTTCTTACGGCGAGGAGGTCCGGCAGGTCGAGCTGGACGAGACGGAACTGCTGGGCGGCGCCAGCCAGGCGTCCGCCTACCGACAGCTTGCGAGCCAGTTGGAGGCCGCAGTGCGCCAGGCGCTCGCGATGGGCTCGAGGCGCCTGCTCGGCGCCTACCTGCAGGCGTTGCTGGCCTACCCGGACGCATGCACCAGGGGCGAGCAGGTCATCGATCCCGCCACCGATACGGTGATCGCCTCCGCCCCGCCGTTGCCGGCCAACCACCGGTACCCGAAGGAGCAGGCACTACTCGATCTCATCGAGACCGAGACGGCGCAGGGCCGCCGGGTCCTGGTCTACGTCACGCACACGGCCAGCCGGGACATCACGCCCCGGCTGGAATCGGTGCTCACCGAAGCAGGCCACCGCGTTGCCTGCCTCAAGGCCGATACCGTTCCACCCGAGCGGCGCGAGGAGTGGGTCAGCCGGAGAGTGGACGAGGGCGTCGATGTCCTTCTCGTCCACCCTAAGCTCGTGCAGACGGGGCTCGACCTCATCGATTTCCCGACACTGGTCTGGTACGAGGTGGAGTACTCCGTCTACACGATGCGCCAGGCGAGCCGCCGGTCGTGGCGCATCGGCCAACGTCGCCCGGTCCGCGTGGTCTACCTCGCCTACCGGGGCACGCTCCAGGCGCAGGCACTCACCCTTGTCGCGAAGAAGCTCCAGGCTTCGCTCGCCATCGAAGGGGAGCTCCCCGAAGACGGGCTCGCGAGCTTTGGCGACGACGGCGAAGACTTGTTGCTCACGCTCGCTCGAAGTCTCACGACCAACGCGGAAGAGACCGACGAAGGGCTGGAGGCGCTCTTCGTCAGCGCCCAAGCGGCCGGGCAATCACTCGATGGCAGCCTCGATGCTCAGGATTCCTGGGTGTCGACACCCGAGAGCGAAGAGGACGTGGTGGTTGCCGAGCCGGGCACTCACCGCCGCGAGGCTCATCACGCTGCTCGTGACCGCGCAGGCCTCAGCAAGCCTTGGATCATCGAGGTGACGGAGGGGGCGGCACAACTCCGACTGTTCTAAGGGCAAGCGTAGGGAGGGAATCTCCCTACGCTCGCCTCGCCGAACGGGCCTTCTTTTTTGTTGCCTGCGAGATCGCAGCGGAGGCTGAAGCGGTCGGCTCGCCGCTACCTCTGTGGGCGTCGAGCACGGCGGTCGGCATCGATCGTCAGGACCGATGGCAGCACCATCTCTCGGGAGGGGCTCCACCGGTGGCGGTACCGATCGTGTACTTGGATCAGAATCACTGGATCGCCCTTGCTCGGGCGTCACTCGGGAGGAGTACCGACACCGCGTGCCTGGATGCCCTCGCGATCATCGAGGCGACCGCTCGCCGAGGCCTTGCGGTCTTTCCGTTGTCGGGGGCTCATTACATTGAGACGCACCGCCAACACGACCCGGAGCGCCGGGCAAGACTGGCAACGTTCATGCTCAGGATTTCTAGGGGATGGACGATCTCGGATGAGAATGCGGTTCGTCATGAAATTGCCGTGGCTCTGGCAGAGGCGTTCCCGGGCCGAATCGCGGTTCCACCATTGAACCTACTGGGGCACGGAGTTTGGCATGCCGGGAATCAGGCCAAGCCACTCCTGGAAGACTCGCTACCCAGTCTCGCAAACCTTCCACCGGCCACTCGCGCCATCGTCGAGCCCTGGGCGGAGTCCCTGATCGAGTGGGTGCTCTTGAGTGGCGTAAGCCCTGATCCAAGTTACTTGTCGCCGCAGCCTGAGCTCATCTTCCCAACGCGGTTCGCTGATGGCCTTGTTGATTTTCGCCAACGCTATCAGCAGACGCCCGCGGCGCAGCGAGATGACCTGATCTATGCCCGGACGCTCATGGACCTACAAGAGCCGATTGGTGAGACCGTGCTCCAGAACGGGCTCTCAGCCGATGACGTGACTCTTGAGGAAGGACGGTGGAAGGGGCTTGTGGACAGCATGCCTACCCGTCGAGTTCAAGTTCAGCTGCACCGCCAGTGGGTTCGGAATCCGAACCTCACGGCTACTCACAGCACTCTCAACGACTGGCACTACCTCGGTGTGGCCGCATGCTATGCCGATCTCTTGGTGACCGAGAAGCTGTTTGCTGATCTGGTTTCCCGCGACGGCTTTAGGGTGCGGGCCGAGATAGTTACCAACCTCCGGGATTTGCCGGCAGCGCTCGCACAACTCACGCGAGTGTAGGAGACATCGCAGGGACACGCTCCCGGATCCGCTCACCGTCGACTCCGCCCCGCGACTCGCCCCAGTCCCCGATGGGGAATGTGGTCAGGATCAGAAACGGCGGCCTTTCACGAGGTTCGCACTGTTCACCCCGGGTCTGCCGCTTGCTCTGCCGCTTCGACAAGCTCATTCAGCCACGCGACGGCCTCATCAAGCGGCAAGACATCGAGGCCCTCAGCCGCGGCTGCGTAGCGTTCTGTCCAACCCGGCCAGGTTTGTACCTTCGGTGGCCAAGGCGCGACCCGTCGCGCGTCGAACAACCGGCGCCCCACGCTCGCGAGCTGGCGGAGATCGGGCGGGTCCGCTGCGACGAGAATCTGGAGGTCCACGAGATCGTGAGCTCGCTCGTTGCCGCCATCGCGGTCGGGCGTCGTACAGGCGTGCAGCTTTTGTGCCACCTGGTGCTCGACCGCGAGCACTGGGATGGGGTCCGGTGCGGGAAACCCGAGGCGCTCCATCACGTCGATGATGCTCGCATCGAGTACCAGCCGCGGCTGTTCTGTCGATCCGACCTCGTCGTGGCCAAGTTCTAGCTCAACGGTCAGCAGCGCCTGGCTCTCGTAGGACAACTTCACATCGAGTGGTTGCATCACGTACTCGTCCGGCACGCCGGGAGGCTCGGCGGGCTCGCGGACCACCAGCCGGCCGGTGAATCCATGCCACCCCTCCACCAGCCGCCGGGCGAGTTCCGTCGTGTAGCTTTCGACGGTGTGGTGCTGCGCTCGCACCGCGTCCAAATCGCGAGTGAGGCGGCTCGCCTGGTCGCCAACTCTCAGTTTGATCGCCGCACCCCCCTTGACCGCGCCGGCGGGGAGCATCTGCCCAACGACCGCATGGGCCAACGACGTACGAGTTCGCAACTCGTTCAGTCCAAATCCGGCACAGATATTCCGCAACCGCTGCTCGAGCGATGCCCTGTTGGGCGGCCGAGTTGGGTAGGACGGCGCGGTCACGCCGCTCCCCGCAGTTCAGCGTGAAGCCTGCTGTGCTCCGCGGGAGTGACGAGTCCCTGGCGGCGTGCCTCGTCGAGCGCGAGTTTTAGCCGTTCGGAAATCACCGTGCCCAGGCAGGCACGGATGGCGAACGCGACGGTGGTAGATGGGATCAGTTCGAAACGTGTGAGGTCATCGGGATCGACCGACTCACGTACAACCTTGATCCAGTCCGGAAGCGCAGCCCGGACCCGCCGCGATGTGCCCACGCGGATCTGGCGGGGGTTGACCTGTGCGAGTTCATGCAGCGCCAGTACCGCGTCGCCGGTGAGGTGGGCATCCCCACCCACGCGCGCCACCGCCTCGTAGAATTGGTCATAGCGAGTCGGCGGGATGTCGTCGAACCGGTACAGCCCATAGGCGACGTGGCGGATCTGACCACGGTCGGCGAGCTTTCCCAGCTCAACGACAGGTATGCCCAGTTGGCCCGCCTCCAAAGTGGAGATGTAGCCGTACTGGCCAAGCGCCAATTCTCTGGCTTTCCGGCGAAAGGTCCCCGTCATGGCACAACTTTACCGTTTTCAGTAAAGTTCCGCCACGCGCCGACGTGGGATGACGCCATCTCTCACCCCCAGTGGGGCTTCAAACGTCGGCTGAGCCGCCACCGAGCGAGGAGCGCCGGTCCAGTCGGGCACCTTCCTCGATGAAACTCAGTATCCCACGCCGGCCCTGCCTCGCCCCCCTCGAGCAGATGGCCTGCCGGCGCGCATTGCCGTGGGTGGCTCCCCTGTCGGACGCGACGTGATGTGCCGGATAGGACGGGACGGCGATCCCGACCTGTCATGCTGCGTCACGTCACGTCCTCGTGACTGGCTCCGGAGGCAGCGCCGGTACTGCCAGCGCTGTCGGATCGATGGTCAGTTGTGCCGCTGAAAAGGGGTCGCCGCCGCAGTACCTGGAGAGTACCGATGGACAACACATTGTTATCTGACGATGACGCACCATGGCCGGGCATGCCGACGATCTGAACCGGCAAATCTTCACAGAAACGGACGTTTTATCGTCGCTACGTCAAGCTCATACGGTCTGGTGGGGACACCGCTGCCTGGGTCGTCGCCAACTGTACCACGAGCCGAGTGCCCGGCGAACGGGCCGCTTGGGCATCGGCCCATCCTTTTGTGAGCCTGGACACGGCATGGTCTGCGCTGGCGCGATGCCTTCTCGCGGTGCCGCGTCTCAGAGCTCTGATGGCGGCATCGCAGCAGGTCGCCCCTGCCTGTCCCCGCGTACTCGCACGGATCCCCGTCGATTATCGCCCTCGTCCACGGGTCCGTTTTGTGGCCATCTTGTGGCCATTCTGGCTGTGACAGGAAGGGACCGTGGGGGACCGGCGTCGGGGGATGCTCCCGTCCGCAGCTTCACGGATTGACGTAACGGCACCCTTCGTGACGGGTCGGGAGGGTTCCTGGTGAACTTTCAAGGCGGAGATCGGGGGTTCGAATCCCCCACGCGCTACCACTCATTTCGAATCTGCGAGGGCCGATTTGCGCCCTCGCTTTGTGATCACGAGACTGAACAATAGTGCCCCAAATGGTGTCCCAAATTGCTGGTACGGTGACCCACTTCGTGGGCTTCACTGGGTTCCAAGCGGAGAGAACGGGATAAACAGGCGGGCCGCAAGGCCCAATCCAGGGATCAATCAGGCATTCCGGAGCAGGCTGTCGAGGGCCCGCGCGGCAACCTTCTGCTGGCCCTTGAACAGGTGTGCGTAGGTATCCATGGTGAACGCCGCCGACGCGTGGCCGAGCCGGCGCGAGACCGTGAACACGTCCGCGCCCCGCATGATCCAGAGGCTCGCGGCGGTGTGGCGAAGTGTGTGCCACTTGACCTCGTCAGGCCTTTCGATCTCCTTCGCCGCGTCGACGACCTTCTTGTAGTCGCGGTAGAAGGCCCGGCGCGCCCAGGGCGTGCCGACGGTTGAAGGGAAGACGAGATCGGTGTTGGGCCAGGCCGGTCCCAGCTTCAACCGGGCTTCCTTCTGAGCCGTCCTGTGGGCTTCGA
>JAGQHB010000041.1 GCA_020432045.1 Dehalococcoidia bacterium
AGAAGCTGCCAGACCCGGGTGCCGACGTCGTTGAGCCCATAATACGTCCCGTCGTCCAAGTGCAGGATCACCGCCTCGCCCTCGACGGTACAGCTCACCTGACGCTTGGTGGCGACGACACGGTCCGTCGCAGATATCGCTCTGATTTCAGCCATCGTCACCGCCTCCGGCGGGCCAGTGATACCACGAGGACCTCGTGCTAGCATCCGCCCCGCATGAGGGTTCCGTTCTTCACGCCGGACATCTCCGAGAGCGAAATCCAAGAGGTGGTGGACTGCCTGCGCTCGGGTTGGCTCACCACCGGACCCCGAACCAAGCAGTTCGAGGAGCGCTTCGCGGAGTACGTCGGGGCCAAGTATGCGGTGGCGCTCAACTCGTGCACCGCCGCGCTGCACCTCGCGCTCGAAGCCATCGGCATCGAGCGCGGCGACTTGGTGCTGGTGCCCACCTTCACGTTCGCCGCCACGGCCGAGGTCGTGCGCTATTTCGACGCCATCCCAGTGTTCGTGGACGCCGAGCCCACCACTTTGTGCATGGATCCGGAGGCCACGGAACGGTGCCTCACTGCCCTCCAGCGCGGGGACAAGGTGCCTGGCTTGCCCTCCGAGCACGGCCCCGTCAAGGCGATGATTCCGGTGCACTACGGCGGGCAAATGGTGGACGTGGATCGCTTCCGCGCCCTCGCCCAGCGCTTCGACATCGCGCTGTTGGAAGACGCCGCGCATACCTTGCCTGCCTATTGTCGGTCCAACGCGGGAGCCCCCTGGCGGTCCGCGGGGTCCACCGCGGACATCACCTGTTTCTCCTTCTACGCGAACAAGTGCATCACCACCGGCGAAGGCGGCATGGCCGTGACGGACCGCCAAGACCTCGCCGATCGCATGCGAGTCATGTCCCTGCACGGCATGAGCAAGGACGCCTGGAAGCGCTTCACTGCGAGTGGCTCCTGGTACTACGAGATCGTCGCACCGGGGTTCAAGTACAACCTGACCGACATCGCCGCCGCCATCGGCCTCAAACAACTGGAACGTGCGAACGCGCTCTGGCAGGAGCGCCGCCGAGTGGCCAGCGCTCTGTCCGAGGGACTCCTGGACGTGCCTGAGATCGAGCTGCCGGTGGAGCTTTCGGACCGCCAGCACTCCTGGCACTTGTTCCCCATCCGGCTCCGTCTGGAGAAACTGGGCATCGATCGCGCGGCGTTCATCGAGGAGCTCAAGGCCGCCGGCATCGGTTCATCGGTGCATTGGATGCCGCTCCACATGCACCCGTACTACGTGGACACCTACGGCTACTCGGCGGAAGATTTCCCGGTGGCCGCCGCGGCCTGGCCGCGGTTGGTGTCTCTACCGATCTTTCCGCTGATGACCGCCGAGCAATGCGGCATCGTCGTGGACGTGGTGAAGGACATCGTTCGCCGGCACCCGCGGCGCTGAGTCGAGCGATGTACTCCCCCTTGGGCCTGGCCATCAAGCGCGCGTTCGACGTCAGCGCATCCGCCGTCGGGCTCGCGCTAACAGCGCCGCTGCTCGCCGCCTCTGCGGCACTGGTGAAGCTCTCCTCGCCGGGGCCGGTGTTGTTCCGCCAGGTGCGGGTCGGCCGCGGCGGAGAACCCTTCGAGCTGCTCAAGTTCCGGACTATGAAGGTGCAGGCCGGCGGACCTCAGATTACCCGCGACCGCGATCCCCGCATCACGCGCATCGGTCGCCTGTTGCGCAAGACCAAGCTGGACGAGCTGCCCGAGCTGGTGAACGTCCTGCGCGGCGACCTGTCGCTGGTCGGCCCGAGACCGGAAGTGCCGCGCTATGTGGAGCTCTACCCCCCTGGAGATCGAGAGTTTCTCCAGCGTTTCCGGCCGGGTATCACCGATCCCGCCACCATCCGCTTCCGCAACGAGGAGGACATTCTGGCCCGCGCGACAGATCCCGAGCACGCCTACGTCCAAGAGATCCTCCCGCTCAAGCTCAGGATGTACCGCGAGTATCTGGAGGCGGCGTCGGTAGTCGGGGATGTGGGGGTTCTATTTGCCACGTTGAGGGTGATCATTCGCCCTGATTCCGCCCCGCGCTGATCGCGTAGGTAAATGTAGGAAAATACTCGGCTGGTGAACGGAACTCGGGCACGACGCAACTGTCCCCTAGACGGACATGCGTCCGCGGCCTACGGGATCGACACTCCCTGCCGTAAGGGATAGAGTGAACCTGGGATTTTTCTGGGGGCAAAGGCCCATGAGAGGCAGTGCAATGACTTCGAGCGCGTGGCGAAAGATCATCTGGGTAGGGTCGCTCCTACTCTCGGTCGTACTGACGGGATGCGGCGTGGACGCTGGCGGCGAGGACGTCGGGTCGCTATCCGAGGCCGCATGCACGGGGGTCAAGCTCGGCGCCAGCCCCGGCGCTCCGGTGAATCCCGGCACGACCGTCACGCTGACCGCCACCGGCGCTGCTTGCGCCGTCGGTGAGACCCCCGAGTACCGGTTCGCCTACTACCGGGTTGGGAGCGGAGCTGGCTACCAGCAGATACAGGCCTACGGCTTTTCGGCTACGGCCAACTGGGACACGACGGGGCTACCCGGAGGCCAGTACGACCTGATCGTCTACACCCGCGCGGCCGGAAGCGGCGTGTCGTACCAGGCGGCGGGGCACTACACATACTTCCTGAATGACGTGTGCACGTCGGCTACCCTTTCCGCGACCCCTGGCTCACCGCAATCCCCAGGGACCCAGGTGACCCTAACGGGCGGCGCGACGTGCAACGGGGCTGCTGTACCGGAGTTCAAGTACCTCTATCGTGCGTCGGGCGGGCCTTGGACACAAATTCAGAACTGGACCGCGGGTTCGGCCAATTGGGACACCACCGGACTGCCGGGCGGCACTTACACGCTGTTGGTCTATACTCGCGCCCAAGGCAACACTTCGAGTTGGGAAGCCGTGCGCTACGCCACCTACCAGCTCGGCGGTAGCTGCACCTCGGTAACCCTTTCCGCGACTCCCCCCAGCCCGCAGCTACCCGGAACCGTGGTTGCCTTGTCCGCAACTGCGACCTGTGGCGCCGGCCTGACCCCGGAGTACCGTTTCTATTACCAGAAGCCGGGGCTCTCGACCTGGTTCCTGATCCAAGATTGGAACGGCTCGGGCGCCGCCTGGGACACGACGGCATTCAGCACCGGGCAGTACGCACTTCGCGTCGATGTTCGTGCTGCGGAAAATGCAAGTGCGACGGAAGCGATCGACTACGAGGTGTACACGCTGTCCAACATCGGCTTCTCCCAGATAGCCGTAGGTGTGAACTACACGACCTGCGGTACCGTCAACGACGGGACGGCGCGCTGCTGGGGCTGGAACTCGGATGGCCAGCTCGGTAACGGCGCCACATCGGACAGCTCGGTACCTGTCACCGTGGTGGGCCTGTCCAGCGTCGCGAATGTCGCGCCCGGTGGTTGGCACACCTGCGCTGCGCGCACCGACGGAAGCGTGCGGTGCTGGGGCCTCAACGACAACGGGCAGCTCGGGACGGGAGGCACGACGAACAGCACCACTCCGGTAGCGGTGGCTGGCGTCGCAAACGCGGTCGCAGTGGCTAGCGGCACCTACCATAGCTGCGCTCTCATCTCGGGTGGGACCGTGATGTGCTGGGGCAACAACTCTTTCGGCCAGATCGGCAACGGCAGCTACTCCGGATACGTCGCCACTCCCGTACAGGTGACCGGCATCTCCGGTGCAACGGCGATCTCTGCTGGCGGCTGGCACACGTGCGCGCTCACGGGCAGCACCATCCAGTGTTGGGGCCTAAATGACTCGGGCCAGCTCGGCAATGGGACCACCACGGCAAAAGAGCCGTTGCCAGTCACCGTGAGCGGCATGTCTGGAGCCACCGCTCTCTCCGCAGGTGATTCTCATACCTGCGCTATCAAGTCCGGCGCCCCGAGCTGTTGGGGGCTGAACACGTACGGCCAGCTCGGAAATGGCACCTTGACCGACAGTAACCTCCCTGTTTACACAGGACTGACCGGCATGACGACCGTCTCCGCCGGCTACGCCCATAGCTGCGCTCGCCGCTACCCCGATGGATCGCTGCGCTGCTGGGGCAACAACGACTTCGGCGAGCTCGGCAACGGTACCCTCACCAGCAGTCCGTCACCAGTCACGGTGTCCGGAGTCACCTCGGCCACGGCTGTGGTCGCCGCGGGCGGAGTATACACTTGCTCGCTGATGTCGAGCGGCGGCGCCAAGTGCTGGGGCTACAACGCCTACGGCCAGCTCGGCGACGG
>JAGQHB010000042.1 GCA_020432045.1 Dehalococcoidia bacterium
GCAAGGCTGGCCCCGCGTCCGCCTCAGATGGAGGTCGCCATGCCCTGACGAGCAACCCCACCGCTTACCTTCTGGAGACCGGCATCACCCTGGCGATCTAACCCGGCATCACCCCGGCGATTGACAGTTGGGTATGAAGCCAGATTGGCTCGGAAGTCCCTCCCGGTTCGCCTCCGGAAATCCGGTGCGTTGGATGGATCCGACTGGACTTTGCGACGACGGGAGCCCAGCGTGCCAGGGTTCCAAAGACCCGGGCTGGTACCTGAGAGTCCCTTGCCCCACGTCTGGCTGCAAAATCAATCTCTCCCAGCTGAAACGACCGGCGGGGACATGGTTCGAGGAATACATCGAGCCTTCGGGGCGGCATAACCTCCGTGTCTGCAGTCTCGTAACGGAGTATCAACCTGGCGGCCTGACCTTGGTGAAGGACTGCACTGCGGGCTCTCTTGGCGGCGGTGTCGCAATCGGAGACTCCGAAGTCTGCGGCGTCGCCCGCGTGGTTGGCGGCTTCGGCATGGTCTGTACGAACACGATCACCGGGGCTCTTCGCGACGGGGGCTGGCATGATCCAGGGCCGGGTGGGCTCGGCGGCCTTATTCAGCGTGGCTGGGCGAGCTGTGTGGCTGGGCTGGTTGCGGGTGCGGTGTTTGCGCCGGAGACTCCTATCGATCTGGTCACTAAGGCACTGACTGCGGCTGGGGCTTGTGTGGGTGGCGCAATAGTCCAGTTCGGAATTGAGAATTCGGTCCCATGAATCGCACCGGCCGCCGGGCAGTGGATAGTTGGGCACGCGGTGGCGGCCGATGGAGGCGAGTCTTCGCCTTTGTCTTGGCTTGGCTTGTGGGTCTGACCATGATGGCCACCGTCGTGGTTTCGCTCGATGACCCCACGGCAGGGCCGCCGCGCTCCATCCTTCAGATCGTCGGAGGGGTACTGGCGATGGCCGGAACACTTCACTTGTTCGAGAGCATTGGCCTCGTTCGACCGCGACAGCCGTGGTTCCCAGCCCTCGCACGGTGGGTCGGTGAAGAAGAATCCAGCGAGCTCGAAGTCGTGCTCCTTGGGAGTGCGGCGCTCATCGCGATCTTCGCAACCATTGCCATCGTCCTGATTGCCATGTGATCACATCAACTTCAGAGTGACAGGCAGCCACTTTGGATATGTTGGGCGAGTCGTCCTCCACGATGGGAACCACAACCCGTACGGCTTCGGCCTGGAGGCGATGGAGCAGTCGGGGGACTGGTACTACTTCCTGGCGGACGGACTGGGTTCGACGATGGCGATCGTCGATGACGCCGGCGCGGTCCAGAACAGCTACACCTACGATGTCTACGGGGAGGCGGCGGTCACGGGGTCGCTGGCGAACGAGTTTGACTTCGCGGGGCAGCAGACGGACGGGGACACGGGGTTGCAGTACCTGCGTGCAAGGTACATGGACCCGGAGACGGGGGTGTTCTTCAGTCGGGACCCGCTGGCTGTGATGCCTTCGTGGCTCGGGAGCCACTTCGGGTACGCGAGCGGCAACCCGGCGACGGCGACGGACCCGACTGGGCTGTGTGATGACGGGAGCCCGACATGCGAGGGCGCCGACGGGACCATCGGTTACCAAGGCGAAGCAGGAATCTTACCGACGGGACTGCCCTGGTGCCCAGGTGGCTGGTGCTATCGTGGCAGCGCCTCGGACCGCGTGCATCGCGGCTCGCTCGCTGAGTGGTTCGAATATCAATGGACCGACTCTGATGTTCGATATCGCCGGTGCTGGCTGACCAACGAGTACAAGCGGTGTGAGACAACAAATCGGTCGCTAATCGACGACCTCGTGCTCTTGTTCGCTGCTGCAAGTACCAACGTGACGCTCGAGGCACTCAAACCTATCCTGCAAAGTGATGCATTGTTCCGGCGTTGGCTTCAAAGGCCGCATCCGATCGATCGTCCCCTTGATGACGCTGCCCGGAACGCAGTTCTAAAGCGACTGGACCGCCTTGGGATCAAGTATCGGTGTGATTCCTCTGGAGTGAAAGGATATGGGCGAACCAACCTCATCTGAATATCATCGGGACAAGCTTTCATATCCCCGTGAGCTCCTGTCCGTAACGGCCCAAGGCTACTTCGTTGCTGAGAAGGGAGAAGCGGCATACCGCGGACTTGACCGAGCTACCCCAGCGGGCGAGGCCGAACTACAGAGGTTCGCCGAGTTAGCTGGATTGGTGGAGGAGGACTGGCTGTCCATAACGCTCACAGATGCCCTCGCCCTCCACCGCATTTTATCGGAGATCCATCCTGAGAGCGGATATGAGCTAATGTGGGTTGCCCACCTGAATGACATCGACCTGGCCAAGGCTCAAGACCTCGCAGTGATCGAAGAGCGTGCGAACGGTATCACGCTCCGCTATCTCGGGATCGATGTGACCCGGAGAATCGGCCACACCTCCCTCCTGGACGCGGTCCCGGACCAACTGAACGAATTCGGATTGCTGCCCGCCGAGAGTGTCCTCCCTGCCGCGGTGAAGCGAATCCAAGCCAGCAGCGAGGATCTGGTCTCTGATTGGGAACCTATCTCGTGGGCAGTGTTCGCCGTTGTCCGTTAGCGGCGCTGCGGCCCACGCAGGCACGGTGGGGATGAGCACGACGACGTTCACCTGGGATGTTCAACGCGGGCCTGCCTGTGGTGCTTTGCGACGGCAGCTACTACCTCTACGGCTTCGGCCTGGAGGCGATGGAGCAGTCGGGGGACTGGTACTACTTCCTGGCGGACGGTCTGGGCTCGACGATAGCGATCGTCGATGACGCCGGCGCGGTCCAGAACAGCTACACCTACGACGTGTACGGGGAGCCCACCGTGACCGGCTCGCTGGCGAATGAGTTCGACTTCGCGGGCCAGCAGACGGATAGCGACACGGGCTTACAGTATCTGCGGGCAAGGTACATGGACCCGGAGACGGGGGTGTTCTTCAGTCGGGAGCCGATGGCGGTGGTGCCTCCGTGGCTCGGGAGCCACTTTGGCTATGCGAGCGGGAACCCGGCGACGGCGACGGACCCCACGGGGCTCGACCCGGAGCGGTGGGGACCCGATGAGAACTGGTGGTGGTGGAGGACTATCTCTAAAACGCAGATCGGGGGGAAGAGGTACGGAATTGACGAAATCGTCGACGCCGGCCTCCTGGCGACGATCCTGAAACACGCCAAGCTGAAGCTCGGTCTTGGTCCATGCGTTACGGTGCTGTCATGCGAGTATCGCGTAATCGAGTATCGGATGAAGAACATCAGGACAAATGAAGAGCGCACCTTCGTCCGGACGGAGTGGTTCCTTAACCTGGAGGTCGGGGTTGGCGCGGGAGCCCTTGGCGTCGGGCTTTGCCTCGGCCTCAAGCAGATTGATGTTCCGATTCCCGGCCCATCCCAGCACCCACGAGGCAGCGGAGGTGGCAGCTGGTGACATGACTGGTGAAGAAATCCTAGGAGCCGTCGTGAGCATAGCGACGATCAGTCTTGGAATCGCCGCCTCGAAGACAACGGCAACGGTCTTGACGATTGCGTGCCTCGTTGGCGCCGTGATCATGGTCGCCGCCAATGTCGTGATTCGGGATGCGTTCGACGCGAAAGGCTGGATTGTCAGCGCTGTCGTCTTCGCCGCGTTCTTTGGGTCCGGCTATTGGGCAGGCCGCCGCTGACTTCTCCGTCTGTCGGTGGCTGCCCCACGGTCGGTTCCTCAAGGACGGCCTCGGCTCGACGATGGCGATCGTCGACGACGCGGGCGCGGTCCAGAACAGCTACACCTACGACGTCTACGGGGAAGCGTCGGTCACGGGGTCGCTCGCGAATGAGTTTGACTTCGCGGGGCAGCAGACGGACGGGGACACGGGGCTGCAGTACCTGCGGGCAAGGTACATGGACCCGGAGACGGGGGTGTTCTTCAGTCGCGACCCCCTGGCGGCGATGCCGGGCTGGCTCGGGAGCCACTTTGGCTACGCTGACGCAGGTCCCGTGAGCCGAACTGACCCGACCGGACTATGGGGCGTTGACGACTTCCGGCAGGGTGCCAATCCGTGCAACTGGGGCCCTGTGCCTCGAAAGATCTGCGGTGAAACCAAGGAAGACCTCGACGAATTGGTTGAAGCGCTTCGCGAGTACACGGGGCAGACCATTCAACTCGTGCGCGAGTACATCGTCACAAGAGAAGAAGTGGCAGGTTGTCGGGCTGATTGGAAGTTGTGCGTGGCCGTGTTCGGGGTACGAGGGGCCACGTACCTTGCTGGCGCGCTGACGTCATCAGCTGTCAAGATCGCGTGCGTGGAAACCGTGGGCGTAGCGTGCTTCCTCGTTGTGATCGAGAGCACTGGGCGACAGATTGTTCTCGGAGCAATCAATCGTGGGCTGCGAGAGCGGCTCAAGGAGCGCGGGCGGGAAGCACTTCGGGACAAGGACCCCGATATTGGAAGGGGCATCGGCCATTGAACCTCGTGATGGCTACGATTGACGGCGTCGGCCTCGTCGCCACGGCTGTGGCACTAGCCATGGCCCCGCGCTTGGGAAAGAAACGTGGCCGAATCGTCGTCGGGTTACTATGCGCAGTGTTCCTCAGCCTTTGTGCACTGGTTGGGTCGTTCTACGGGAGAGCCTTTGAAGAAGTTATGACAGGCATAGGCGTCTTGATCCTCGTAGGTATTGGCTGGGTACTAACGTCCAGGCAATCATCTGAAACGACGACTAATCCACCGGGTCGAGGATTCTAAATCGTGATGATGCCCACGCTTCTCGTGGCGGTTTGCATGCTATTCGGATGGGTCCTGCTTGCCTTCGGCGTTCTATCGGTAGTGCTAGAAATAGACGTAGTTATCTCAGGCATCACCGTGGCAATGGGTGGCCTTATAACAAGTCTAAGCCTTGTAGTTCTCGTCCGACTCATGCAGCAGAGGCGAGTAAACACGCCACCGAACTAATCACGGCGAAATGGTTAATGGCTGGCCTGGAGGCGATGGAGCAGTCGGGCGACTGGTACTACTTCCTGGCGGACGGCCTGGGTTCGACGATGGCGATCGTCGATGACGCGGGCGCGGTCCAGAACAGCTACACCTACGATGTCTACGGGGAATCGGAGACGGGGCGCCTTTGAGCCCGCCCCGGTCCCCGGCCGCTGATTGCTTCCCCCTACTTCCCCTTCCAGTTCGGCGTCCGCTTCTCCGCAAACGCCCTTGGCCCTTCCACCGCGTCCTCGCTCGTCCGCCGCTTCAGCTCCCAGTCGTACTTCCCCTGCCCCGCGTCCGGAAGCGACATATGGATGCCCTGGAGCGCCGCCTCTTTCGTCGCTCGCACAGAGAGCGGCGCGCATTGCAGGATGTCTCCAATGTACGCATCCACCACGCCGTCGAGGTCCGCCAGCGGCGCAACCTCGTTCACCAGCCCGAACTCCAGCGCCTTTGCCGCGGGGATGTGCCGGCCTGTGAGCATGTAACCCATCGCTACCTTCAGCGGCAGCTGCCGCGGCAGCCGGTGCACGCCCATCGCACCCGCGATCAGCCCGCGTCGCGGCTCCGGCAGTCCGATCTGCGCGTGGTCCGCCGCGATGATGATGTCGCACGCCAGCGCCATCTCCAGCCCGCCACCCAGCGCGTAGCCATTGACCCGCGCAATCATCGGCTTGAACAGGTCGTACCGGCTGGTGATGCCCCCGAATCCACCCGCTGGAAAGCCCAGCCGTGGCCGCTCGTTCTCAGGCATCCGCGACATCAGCGCCGTGTACTTCAGGTCGTTCCCGGCGCTGAACGCCCGGTCGCCCTCGCCCGTGAGCACGCCAACCCACATCTCGTCATCCGCCGCGAAATCGTCCCACACGCCGTTCAGTTCGAGGTTCGCCGGCGCATGCAGCGCGTTGAACACCTCCGGCCTCGTGATCGTCACGTAACCGACGTGGCCCTTCTTCTCGTATTTGCAGAACTCGAGCTGTGCCATGGCGGAGACTCCTTTGCTTCCGATTCGTTGTAGCCCGAATCCTACGGGTGCCCGGGTCGCCGCGCACCCCGTGGAGGCCGTCAGTTTGGCGTACTGTTCCCCGCCATCAACACAGCCACCGGCAACCGCGCTATCCTCCCTATCATGGCCGCAGACACCCCGACGACAACGCCCGGTCGCGTCCCCGTCCCCGGCCCTGTCCTTGCCCTCGGCATTGTCGTGATCATCCTCGCCGTGGGAGCGATGTTCTTCGCCGGGACCGTGCTTGCCCCCGGGCCATCCAGCGACGCTCCTTCCGATGCAGTGCTTACGGCTCCGGCCCTACCCCAGTCCGCGATCGATTTCCCCGGTGGCGGACGCCTCGTCCTCGACAACATCTGGATCGGTGACAACGGGCCGAACGCCGTCGTCCGTGTCGAAGGCGGGCTCGACGATTCGGCGGCCAAATGGACCTTCGTCACCACCGATGGCGTCACGCTCGTCCCCCGCAACTCGGACCACGGCAACGGCAACACGCTCCTCTGGCTGGATCGCCCACTGCCTGCATCCACTTCCGTCGGAGCCATCCGCTACAAATCAGGCGAAAACGTCGCCGAGTTCCAGATCGAATAGTCTGCGCTGTCCACCATCGCTCAAGTCGCTCGTCGGCCGTGCAAGGCTCGCCCGTCACGGAGTACAGTCGCCGGGTGGCCGCTGAACTCACCTCCGAAGCGCTCGAAATCCTCTCCGGCCGTCACGTCGGCGTCCTTTCAACCCTCAGCCGCGGCGGCCCGACACTCGCCTGCGTCTGGTACAGCATCCACGAAGGCGACATCGTGATCAGCACACCGTCGGGCCGCCGAAAGGACCGCAACGTCCAGGCCGACGCCCGTGTCGCCTTCCTTGTAGATGAACGAGGGCTCGACCACACGACCACCGGGCTTGGCTACCGGGGTGTCGAAATTCGCGGAATCGCTGCCATGCACCCGGACCCACAGGCAGCCGTCCGCCGGCTCATCGTCGCCCGTTACCTCGACCCGATCACGCCCGAATACCAATCCCGGATGATCGATAGCGAACGCGCCATCATCCGCATCACGCCTGATCGTGTCCGAACCTGGGACTACACGCGGGGCCGGTGACCTCGGTCATCGTGGGACCGCCGTCGGCTTGCGCTTTTCAGCCCTCATGGCAACACTGAGAGTCGTTCCCCGATAGCTCAATGGTAGAGCACGCGGCTGTTAACCGCGGTGTTCGTGGTTCGAGTCCACGTCGGGGAGCCA
>JAGQHB010000043.1 GCA_020432045.1 Dehalococcoidia bacterium
CCCGTTCCCGTAGCCTCTGGCCACAGCAGCGTCGTCCGTCCTGACGGGCCGCCCGTGCCATCGAGACGGAAATGGACCGGGGTAACACCGTCGCTGAAAAGTTCTTCCGACGGCTTGTTGAACCAGTCGGAATCGCCTGCGGGCCCACCGAAAGCGAGGCCGCCACTATATTGGACGGTGACTTTCGTCGTGTAGAAGTTGAAAGTGACGACTTCGCCATCGCCAACCGGCTTGACCTGATGGCCGCTTCTGGAGCCGTGCTTCGCGACCCATGTAGCAACCGACGTACCGCCCGGAACGGTGGACTCGCGGCAACCGCTGCCGCCGACGGCGCCGACATAAGCGGTTGAGCCACCGTTGATCTGAATCCAAGCCTGATCGCCGCCGAGGACGATGTTTGCGCCGGTGCTGTCAGTCGCACAAACGACGACAGTGCCGGTCCCGGCAGCACTGGCAGTGCTGGCAAAAGCGGGGAGCGCTGCTGCGGCGACGAGGAAGATGGCGACTGCCCCGATCAGACGGCTATTTGGCCTGGCCCATCGCCAGCCATCATTTCTAAGGCCCTTGAACATACTCGACTCCTCCGGCGGCTGCGACGGGTCGCAGTCACCAAACTTGGAAACACGCAGTGCAGTGGCGGGGAGTCGATGCCGCGGCGTGTTCGGTGCTCGTGTCGTCAAAGCCATTCATGTGGGATTGACTGACACCTGGGGACAGATACGTGGTACTCCGGTGGAAAGGGCGTGTCAAGGTGGTAGACGGGAGGAACAGATGTGGGCCTAAATATTTCTCGCAAAGTCGACAGCAGATGTCGCAATTGCTTACAACAACGGCCTCAATGCTGTGTGCCGGACACCATTCGCTATGACTCGTTCTGCATACGTGGGGAGCCGACGGGATGCTCGCTGCTTGGGACAGAATTGATCGCCCTTCGAACGTGTCGACTGCACGGTGACTGTGGTGTGGCTCGTGTATCGTTGCGGTTGCACAAATGCCGGTTATTTCTTTTTCGTATTCGCGAGATCCTCCGCGATGGCCTTCCGATGGCGGATGTCACACGTCACAACGGGCCGAGCAGCGCGCGCTGCGATTCGTGACCCAGGCGCCCACGCGACCGCGTCAAGCGCGCAGGACGACGTCCTCGAACTGTTCGACTATCGATTCGAGCGCCAAAGCGAGCGGGGGCCGAAGCGCCGTGCCGGCGAACGTGTCCGCCAAGAGCCCGGCGACGTAGTCGTTTCGCCGGTAGTGGCGCCCGCCACTGAGGCTGAATAGTTCGGCCGACAGCTTCGCCGCTTCCATCGTGACGTACGTCTTCGCACGAAGGACACGTCCCGCATAGGCGGCATCCGCCCCGGGAGTCCAGGCCTCCGCCGTGGTTTGCAGATACGCATCGATGGCTTCGTAGCGCATGACCGCGTCGGCAATCCGCAGGCGCAGAGCAGGTGAGGACGGGGCGGGGGTCGTCAACGCGTCGATGATGCCCCGAACGCATCCGAGGGGGATGGCAGCAAAGAGGCAAAACCAGTACTGCAGCGGCCGTACCGTATTGATGAAGTTCGGGAACCCGAGGAGAGCGTGGGCCGGTGCGTCTTGATAGTGGACTGACTGGCTTTCGGTGGAGCGCATGCCGAAGCCGTCCCAGTCATCGCGCACGTCGACACCTTTGCCTGCCGCCGGCATCAGGAAGAACTCGACGACACCGGCTCCGGGGAGGTCCGCCGGGTCGACTTTCGCGGTTGAGAAGAACCACGATGCGTTCCGGCCGCCGGAGGCGAGGATCTTCTCACCGTTCAGCTGGAATCCGCCTCCTGACACTGTCGCGACCGTATTGATGGCCGCAAGCGAGCCACCAGCGCCCTTTTCAGAGTTGCAGGCGGCAAACAGCCGGTGCGCCCGATATTCGGAAGCTGCCCACTCGATCTGCTCGCGCCAACGGTCCCGCCAACCCGGGGGAGCGAAGCCACGATCGGTTGCGAAGCAAGCACCAGCCAGGCCAAGCGGCATCGACACGATAAGGGCGGTGGATGGCGACTGCGAGGCAATCGTGCATATCGCATCGACTGACTCCCGCAGGGTCCACCCTCTGCCACCAAGACTGGCTGGGAACGGGCCGGGCACCATGCGGGCGTCGTAGAGAGAAGAGATGTTCTCAGCGGGGTAGCTTTCGGGTGCCGCTGCATCGCGCTCGCGGAAGCTTGCCGCTATCTCAGAAACTTCGCCGGTTGCCAAGAGCATGAACCTCCTTTGAGTCGTCTGAATGATATCCGTTCGTCGTGGGGGCACCATGCATGACAGTCGTTCCCGCAGCCGTAACAAGCGGCGCCGCTGCGCTGCGCACCGCCGGGCCTGTAGGCTATGCATGTGAGTTCTTCCCTTGGTATTCCCCTCTCAGTCCTCGACCTCGCACCCGTCCCGGAAGGTTCCAGCCCCGGTGACGCGCTGCGCAATTCGCTCGACCTCGCACCGCGCGTGGAACGGCTGGGGTTCGAACGCTACTGGGTCGCGGAGCACCACAACATGCCGGGGATCGCGTCATCGGCGCCGGCGGTATTGTTGGCGCACATCGCCTCGGTGACGTCGACGATGCGGATTGGATCGGGCGGCGTCATGCTGCCGAACCATTCATCGCTGGTGATCGCGGAGCAGTTCGGGATGCTTGAAGCGCTGCATCCGGGGCGCGTGGATCTCGGGCTCGGCCGGGCTCCAGGGACTGACCAGCTGACCGCACGAGCACTGCGCCGTACCCACGTGCCCGGCCGGGACGCGGATGACTTCCCCGATCAGCTGGTGCAGCTCTTCGGCTACTTCGACGGCCAGTGGCCGGCGAACCACCCTTACGCGAGCATCACAGCGACGCCCGGCCTGGGAAACCGGCCGACGATCTGGATGCTCGGCTCTTCGGACTACGGGGCGGAGGTTGCGGGCTATCTCGGGCTGCCGTATTCGTTTGCGCACCACTTCATGGCAGCGAACACGATGGCAGCGGTACGGACATATCGCGACTCGTTCCGGCCGAGCGCCGTGCTCGACGCCCCGTATCTCATGCTTGGCGTCTCAGTCGTGTGCGCGGAAACGGACGAAAGTGCGCAGTGGCTGGCAGGATCAGGCTTGCTCTCCTTTGTGCGGCTGCGGAGTGGGCGGCCGGGACGGTTCCCGTCACCTGAGGATGCCGCAGCCCATACGTATTCCCCGTTCGAACAGGCGCTGCTCGACGACCGCGCGAGTTCGCAAATCGTCGGCGACCCGGCAACCGTGAAGGCAGGTCTCGCGGAACTGGTCGAGCGTACGGGTGCAAACGAGCTGATGATCACGACGATGGTCCATGCTCACGGGGAGCGCGTCCGGTCCTATGAGCTGGTCGCAGGGGTGACCGGACTCGAGCCACGTGTTGAGGAACGAGCGCCAGCCGTCGGCGCGCACTGAGGAGAACGGCCTGGTGGTAGCCGCGGGAGCCTGAGACGAGTGGACCACTCCGACCACGTCAACCTGTTACGAAACGGCGTCGTGGCGACCGGGGGCGTTTGGGCGGACCTTGGCGCCGGCTCCGGGGCATTTACGCTTGCGCTGGCGGAGCTGCTGGGGCCCGGCGGCGAGATCCACGTGGTGGACCGCGACTCCAAAGCGCTCCGAGCGAACGCGGAGGCGACGTGCCGACGTTTTCCGGCAAACGCTGTCCACTACCGGACTGCCGACTTCACGGAAGCGTTGGAGCTGTCGCAGCTCGACGGGATCGTGATGGCCAACTCGTTGCATTTCCAGCTGGAGCAGGATGCCGTGGTGCGGCTCGTTCGCGGGTATCTGCGCACGGGCGGGCGGCTGCTGGTGGTCGAATACAACATCAACCGGGGGAACTTTGCAGTGCCGTATCCGGTGCCATACGCCAGCTGGGAACGGATGGCGCGAGCTGCCGGGTTCTCGCACACGGAGCTGCTTGGGAGGCGTCCGAGCCGCTTCCTGAAGGAGATCTACTCGGCGGCAAGCTGGTAGTGCGGCTCCGGCCGCGTTGTGGTGCCGGGAGCGTTCGGGCGTTATGTGGACAAGTCGTACGGGGGCCCGCTCCCGGGTGGTACGCTGAGCATGTAGCGAACGGCCCGGGCTTGCCGAGAGCGTTGCCCGACCGTCCCGTCCGAAGAGGCCACGATGGCTTCCCGTCGAACGGGCTATGCCGCCGTCCCGCTCAAAGGCACACCCACATGGAGTCCTCATCCCGTTCTGCATCTGCCACTCCGCGGCGGACGTTTCGTCGCTGTGCGACCGGCTGTGGCCGCCGCGCGACGGTGGTCTCACAATCACGCGACTTTTGCACGACGTGTTATTCGCTGAGGCGGTCACGGGCGGCCGCCAAAGCCCACGCCAGAATGTAGGCGGCACACCTAGGCCCGCGGCAGAGCACAAGGGGATGGCCCGGGAATGCCCAGATGAGCTCGCCCGGGCCATCCTGTCGTAGTTGAAGCGGCGTCCCGTGGTGGCTTGCTGGCTAACGCCCGGACGCCGACCCGGCCGGCAGCGGCTTATCGACGCTCGCGATGCCGCCCCCCTCCTGGAGCGTCGACGGGTCGAGCGCCGGATCCATGCTGCGGGCGACGGCTATAAGCGTGTCACGGCTCACCGGTGCAACACCCTCTTTTGAGTAGGAGTAGACAGCGTAAAACGTCCCGTCTGAAGCCATCCAGTTTATTCCGCCATCGAAGATGAAACCCGGAGATTGGTCACCAGCCTTCGGATGGCGTGAGGCTGTTGCTTCGATGACCATTCCGTCTTTGCCTTCGAGCGTCCAGTTCAGGTTGTATTGAGGGTAGTAGTCCGCATCCGAAAGTCCCGCACAGTCACCGGCTCCCGGGGCTTCCGTCGCCTGGAGGTTTGCGGAGGTGACTTCGAAGCCATCCGGTGCTGCCGGTGCTTTGAACCCGAGCACGGCCAGCTCACCGGGGGTGAGATTGCGGGTGGTGACGAAGCACGCCGCGGAGAAGTTCGAGTCCATGGCCGACGCAATCGCGCGGATGGCGTCTTTGCCGATAGGACCATTCGGGCCGTAGCCCCAGACGCTAAAGCTGAGGCCCCCCGCCATCCAGCTGGCGCTGCCGTCGTCAAGATATCCAAGTCCGGGAACGGGCCCGTTCCCGGCAGGATACGCGCTCACGGAGACCGACATGCCAGACCGATCGCCCCAGGAGGCCGAAAAGCTGCCGACGCCATCAAGTTTGGCGGCGTTGCAGTCCGCGGGCGGCGCGGTGAAAACGACGAACTCTGAATACTGCTCTTCCAGCCCGGCGGGAACGGCAGGGCGCGGATCGCCGACGCCAAGGGACCCGAGGTCGTCCCAGCTGCCCTGAGCCTGCTCGTAGTAGCAGCGCTCGGCGACAGACGGAGCAAGTCGTGTCAGCACCTCACGGAGAACTTCCGCGCCTCGTGGATCTGGCTCCGCAGCGGGGCGGCCGGCAGATTCGATAGCCGGGCCGTCGAGTGGGATGACCGGATAGGCATTCACCCAGACCGCGTAACTGTAGCCATCGGCCCAGACCTGGCCGTTGTATGGCGTGTGGAGATTCGCCACGGGTTCCGCGGCGGTTCGTTGCGACACGTAGGCTTCGATGCCGGTCGTGCGGTGAACCCAGGCGGTGTCGACGACCACAGCGGGCTCACCAACGGGAGCTCCGCTTTCGTCGCATTCGCTCTCGGAGCGAACGGAGATGCTGCGGAGGGAGTAGCCCTCACCGAGGGGGGTGAGCGCGAAGCCGGCCTTCGAGAGGTCGATAGCCGAGCCGGCGAGAATTGGCGGGAGGTCGCCCTGGCAAAGGGGCTGCGGCACGATGCTGAAGGAGGCGCCGCCGCGGTCTACCGAGTCCTCTGCGCCAAACGCGGCGGGGATGCTGCGGCCAGGTTGCGGAGCAGGAGCCACGCTGCCGGATGTTCCGGTGGTGACGATGCCGGTCGCGCCCCGCTTGACGCCATCGCCGTTGGCAGCGTTGCCATCGGAGTCGTTTCCACCCCCGGATGCGGAAGCCGTGACGAAACCTGCACCGAACAGGGCCCCGGCGACGACGACGCCACCGGTAGCAGCGAGGAGCCTCTGGCGATTGAAGTGGAGTAGTGGACTCATGGGCGATCCTCCTGGGTGCCGCGGGAGCGGCTCTGCACCTCAAGACGCTATGTGGCCCGACGTGGTTCCACCAACACGTTTACCTGGGCTGAACTGACGGGTTCCTTTAAGGCGGCTCCCGCCGCACTTGCGGGCGACATGGGGGCGCGACGGCACCGGGCCACCCCAAAGCGTCCGACGGCAGCTCACAACGATTCGTCCCTACCGTCCCGCCTTTAAAGGCCGCGACGGTGGCCAAACCCGTGTCCAAGCCGCCATACTGCGCGCACTGTTCACCGAGTTGGAGGTTCACCATGGAATACGCATTCACAGCCGAGCAGGAAGCGTTCCGCTCGCGGGTTCGCACGTTTATCGACGAGAACTGGACGGCGCCGCCGGCGACGGCCAGGCCGGGCGACGATGACACAAACACGGCTGAACGAGCATATGAGAAGCGTCTTGCGGCCAATGGTTGGCTAACGATGGCGTGGCCGAAGGAATATGGCGGCCTCGCGGCGAGCCATATGGAGCAAACGATCTTCCGTGAAGAGAGTGCCTACGCGGGCGCGCCGGGCGGCGGCGGCCAGGGCATCACGATGGTGGGACCCTGCCTGATGGTGCACGGGAGCGAAGAGCAGAAGAAGGAGCATCTGCCCAAAATCGCCAGCGGTGAAGTGCACTGGGGCCAGGGTTTCAGCGAGCCGGGCTCTGGTTCGGACCTTGCGTCGCTCCAGACCCGCGCGGTCCGCGACGGCGATGATTTCGTGATCAATGGCCAAAAGATCTGGACGTCCGGGGCACATCATGCCGATTGGATCCATGTACTCACGCGGACGGCGCCGGACGCGCCGAAGCATCGTGGCATTTCATATTTCATGGTGGATGCGAAAGCGCCGGGAATCACCGTGCGGCCGCTCATTAATATGCTGGGTGACCACGAGTTCAACGAAGTGTTCTTCGAGGACGTGCGGGTGCCGGCCGCCAACATGATGGGTGAGGAGAACCGCGGCTGGTACGTGGCAACGACGTTGCTGGACTTCGAGCGATCAGGCGTGACTTGGTCTGCAACGGGCCGCCGGCAGATCGAGCAGCTGGTGGAATACGGCAAGCAGGCCCAGGGCCGTTCCGGCCGCCTGGTCGACGACCAGACAATCCGGAATGGACTAGCCGACCTGCGGGTGGCGACAGAGATCTCGCGATTCCTGAGCTACCAGGTGGTCTGGATGCAGAGCAAAGGGAAGGTGCCGAACCACGAGGCATCCATGTCCAAGGCGTTCGGGAGCGAGCTGGGCCAGCGGATCGCGAACTTTGGGATGCGGATGATCGGGCTTGGGTCGCAACGGGTGGCACAGGACGACGCTGGCGCACCGCTTGGCGGCGCGTTCGCGCGGGCCTATATGCGCACTGTGCCTTCGACGATCGCGGCGGGCACAAGCGAGATCCAGCGGAACATCATTGCCACACGGGGCCTGGGGTTGCCGCGAGGCTAGCAGCAGCGGAGCCCCCTGGCGGAGCGCCAACGCGCTCAAGCACCGCTTTCAACGTTCAGTACAGCGGCCCCACAAGGATGGGGCCGCCGATTGGCGTGCCCGGTTGATCGACGTCCACACGGCTAATCGTGAGCGCGACGTATCGTCCTGAGACGGTCCAATCGTATTGAAGGTCCGGCAGGGAGAGCGCGGCCACCGCCGACCCCTCGCCATCGACCGCGAATGTACCGGCGGCGAGGCGGATATCATCATCACGAACGATCCAGACGGCGTAGAGTTCGGTGGCTGGGAGCGGCAGCAGCCCCGTGACAGCAATCACGCCTTCTGTCCGGGCGTTGTTCATGAATATACGTCCGGCCGCTGTGGAATCAGCGTTGAGCGTCGCCAGCGTGAAGACGGCGTCGTCGGTGGCGATCTGCTGTATGGCATCGAGCGGCCCTGGTCGGCCAGTATCACTCCCGACGCGCGTGACGGCTGCTCCAATGAGCGCGGCAACGAGGGCAGTAGCGGCAACGCCGCCCCACCAGGACCAACCTGGAAGCGGTGGGCGTCCCTGGGGGCGGGCGAGTCCGCCCGGCCCGGGGAGCGCTTGTTGGATCCGTTCCCAGAGGTCCTGGCCGGGAGCGTGGAGCTCGTGCTGCCGCAGCGCTGCCGCCGCCTCCTTGAATGCACTGAGTTCGACCCGGCAGTGCTGGCAGTCGAGCAAATGCCGTTCCGCGACGAGCAGATCTGCCGGGTTGAGCGTTCCGACGGCCAGCGGCGCGAGGAGATCGTCGACGTGCTCGGAAAAAGGTGACGTGGCGATGTCAGGCATCAGCGGACCTCCCGGCGGTCAACTGCTCACGCAGACGCAGCAACCCTCGCCGAATCCAGCTCTTGGCGGTTCCTTCGGGTACGTCCATGAAGCGGGCGATCTCCGATTGGGTGAGACCACCGTGTGAGGCGAGCAGGATCGCCGTGCGAACTTCAGGGGGAAGCTCACGGAGAGCACTTGCGATATCGCCCGTTTCGAGGCGCGAGCCCACGTGGCCGTGAAGGGTGAGGAGCCGCTCTGGAACGTGCTGGAGCGGGAGCATCTGCCCTCCACCGCGCTTTATTGTCCGGTCGCGGCGTCGGTGGTCAATGGCCCGGCTTCGGGTCAGGGTGACCAGCCAGGCGGCAGGACTTCCCCGCGCGCTGGTGTAACGGTCCGACTGGTTCCAACATTGCACGAACACGTCCTGTACGACTTCCTCCGCTGCTCCCCAGCTCTGCAGGGTCTCGAATGCGATGTGCAGCAAGAGCGCCGAGTGCCGCTCGTACAGGCGCTGCAGCGCGAGCTGGTCGCCGCCGGCAACCGCGGAGACGAGCAGCTGGTCCTCACGACTCAAGTCGTGAGGGCCAGCTGTGGACGTTGCGGGGCGCACTTCGGCCCGGCGCCCCGATGGCAACTGGCGCGGCGCTATCGCCACCACACCATGGCCGCAATCATCGGGCTACGGTCCGACGGCGGCTCAAGGCGATGACGACGAGCAGAGCGAGGACGATGGCCGCTGCCGTGCCAGTCACCAGCGGGAGAGTGTATGAATCACCCTGGAAGTCCGGGTTTGCCGCGCCTGACCCGGTCGCGGGGGCGCCGGGCGAGCCTGTATGCGCGGGGATCTGCCCTCGAAGCACGCCTGCCGGATGTTCCGCGGAGTGCACGTTTACGTAGAGACCTCCCTTGCTGAGGGCGGCGATGAATCCCGCCATGTCCCCCGCCAGTGGGCCGACGAGCTGCGCCGTGGAGATGGTGCCGGCATTGTCAATGGATGTAACGCCTGCGGCGTTGGGGCCGAAAAGGAAGGCGACGACCGGGCCGTTTGCCCCTTTATCCCCTAGATGAATGTGTGCCATTGTCAGACTGGTTTCGTTCGCACGCAGGACGTACGACAAGGTTTGGCCGTCGAGCTTCCACTGGAATGAGCCCGTGGCGGCCGTCGTAACCGGTGGCACTTCTTCGCCGCCAGACAGCGTGAGCGTGCGAGCGCCGGCCAGCGGGGTTGTCGCGGCCGGCGCGGACGTGGTTGGTGTCGCGGTTACGGGCTGGGTCGCCGTAGCTGCCGGCGATGTCGTTGCCGTCACGGTGGCTGAAGCCGTTGCAGTTGCGGTTGATTGGGCTGCTTCGACCACGACCGTGCCGGTCATGCCGCTCGGATGGATGGTGCAACGATATGTGTACGTCCCGGCCTGGGTGAAGGTGAAGGCAAATGATTTGTCCGTACCGGTGAGCACGGTGCTGTCGAAGGTGACGGGAGCAGTCACAGTGGTGACGGAATGCGGCAGGGCATCGGCCCAACCCCATGTCACCGTGTCACCAACCGAAATAGTCAGCGAACTTGTCGTGGGCACCGACCATTGGACTGTCTGGTCGGCTGCGATGGTTGCTTGCGGCGACTGAAGCACGAATGCAGCGACAAACGACGCTGCGAGCAGCATTCCGGCCACGACTGGGGCTCTGTGAAATCCGGGCATGGACAACTCCTCACACCTTGGGTCTGAGAGTCACTACGAAAAGTAAAGAGCGAAAAGATGCAGCGTGTTCGAGGCGCCGGGGCGGGGAATCGCCGGATCAGCGGCGTGATCCGTGGTTGGCCTTGAATCGTTCCGGGGTGCGGGCACCGAAGAGCGGGCCGGCTTCCGCGACGTAACTATCCCTCGCACTTCGGTGCCCGGTCGCCGAGCGTCGCTGACGGTATCGCCGAAACGCGAGGAGTTGGCCCGCCAGGAGTATCGCCGCGGGGATGAGCACGAGCAGCAGGTACCCGGAGCGGCTCGCCGCGAGGTGGATGACGGTGCCGGCGAAGGGGATGCTAAAGAGGTACCGCCCCGTTACGGCTTCGACGGGAACTGGATCGAGATCGAGTGAGCCGTTCGCGTCGCCTTTAGTCGTGAGCTGGCTGCCATCGGCCGATATTGCGACGACGCGATGGGTGCGGGTGCCGCCCTGCACCTGGATAGTCACGATCTCGCCAGGGCGCACATCGCGCCCATCGACATCCGCCATCACGGCAAGGCTGCCGAGTGGGATCGTGGGTTCCATGCTGCTGCCGGTTACAACGAGGAAGTGCCAGCCCACAACCGGAGGCGCCAGCAGTGCGATGAGGCCGCCGAGCAGAATCGCGGCGAGCAAGACGGCTGCGGCCCAGTTGCCCACTGCTCTCGCGGTTCTCGAGCGTGCCCACGCGAGGGGCAACGCGTTCGGGCGGCGGGATGGAATCAGTGTTTCAGCAGTATTCAGGGCATCGCTCACTTGTGTTTGAACGTCGCGATCTGGATGCGCCAGTCGGGATTGGTCCCGGCATTACTCGTCGCGCGGGCGTTGTAGCTGCCGGGGGCACCCGAGATCCTGTGCGCACTCCCAGAGACGATCTGGCCGCTGTCGGAATCCGGGTAGCCCTTCGTGACGTTTGCCTGCTGCACGTACGGACTGATCCACGAGCCGATCGCCGAGCCGCTCCAACTTGAGGCGGCGGCGATGATCAGGTCCCCCTCGAAGTTGGTCGTGGCATTGGTTGACGTGATGGTGGTGCCGACGCCCAGCTGGCTGCTTGTGGAGTCGAGTGGCGAAGTGGTCGCGACGTTGCTGTATTCGAATACCTGGAGCGTCGTGACGTTACTGGTTGCAGTGGTGGTCACCGTCACCGTCGAAGACTCACCCGCACCCGCGACCTTGTAGTAGATGGACTGGCTGGGGAACGGATAGCTCGAACCAGTGACGGCCGTCGACCAGCCGGCCGGGGCCGTTAAGGCCGCGTTCTCGTAGGTGGCGGCGATTGCCACGAGAAGGTTGTTCGCGGTCGGCGCGCTCGGGAAGGTGGCGCTCATTTTGCCGACGGTACCGCCGCCAGTGGCCGACTGAACGAGGGCAGGGACGGCAGCGACCACGGTCACTTTCACCGTAGGACTTGCAGCGCTCTCCCAGTTTGCGAAGTAGGCGACGACGAAGTAGTAGTAGGTGCCCGCGGCGGGCCAATCGACATACGTAGTCGTCGTTTGCGGGGTCACCTTCTCAATCACCGCGTAGGGTCCGCCAGAGTTTGTAGCCCGATAGACGCGATAACCCGTGGCGAACGTGCTCGCCGTGGGTTTCCAGGAGAGACTGGCAGCGGAGCCCCCTGTGCCCTCCAGTGCCGGTGGGGCGCTGAGCGTGGTGGCCGTGACGGTGTTGGCACTGCTCGCAACGGTGTCCACGAAGGACGCCTCAGTGCCCCGGCCACCCGTGAGGATGGCCAGGGCGCTTGCGATAATGATGACTGCGCACAACCGCACGGCGAGCCCTCCGAGCGAACCCTTAGCTGATAGAGAAGCTCATGTTGACGGTTGCGGACTGACCCTGGCAGCCGTTGCCCGCGGCTGCATTGAGCTGAACGCTGGCGTTGTAGGTGGTGGAAGCCCCAGCGGCGAGGGCCGTGACGGCAGGAGCGGAGGAGATAGTCCAGTTGGCCGCGCCGCAGTTCGTGCTATCGCTGTAGGAGACCGTCTGCGTGCTGGTGAGGCTGCCAGCGATGCTGCCGACGTTCTTGATCACGATCGCTTTCGTCGTCGCCGGGTCGCCCGGCTTGATCCCGCTGGCCGAGAAGGACACGCCACGAGAACAGACGGTGGCGCCGGATGTCCGGGGCTGGGCATCTGGCGCCGGGCCGCAGTTGCCATCAACGGACAGATAGAGCGTACCTGCCGTGAAGGTGTTGCCGTCGCTTGTCACCGTGTCGGAGAAACTGGCCCCAGTGGCGACCAGGACGATGGCGCTGATTGCCCCGAGGAGCATCATGCTGAGGAGGATCTTCTTCACTGTCTGTACCTACCGGCGGATGTATCACCCAGTCGCCCCTGGCCGTCTCCGGATTCCGCCACCGGAAAGGGCTTATGGTGACGGACTGGCGTCCCGTCGGTTGCAAGTTCGGCGACCATCCGGTGTACAGGTAGGTGCGCAACACATGCGTAGCGTGTCAACTTGGTGACTCGTATTCGGGATATCTCTCCAGAGATCGCTCTAGCGGGCCCTATCAGGCCCGGTACGGCTCGTTCGGCGATGACGCCGGGCCGGAGTACCCGTCAAGCTGGTTTCCGACGGATGGAGGCCGTTGGGGGAACGCAGCCTCGGACGGCCCATGGAGTCGCGCGAAGGGGTGGGAGGTCACCGGGCCACATCAGTACCTATCGCGGCGGACGGGGGACGAGAACGGGGGTCCGGCGGCGGTACTGCTGGTAGTCGGGGTCATCGCCCCAGCGACGCTCTGCGCGACGGTCGAGGGTTGGAATGCCACTGATGCGAGTGAGCAGGACGAAGACGAAAACGGGTGAGACCAGGGTCAGCCACTGCCAGCCCGAGAGTACCGGAATGGCGATGATAGCGATGCCGGTCCAGAGGACAATTTCGCCGAAGTAGTTTGGGTGGCGGGACCAGGCCCAGAGGCCGCTCGTAATGAAGTGCCCTTCGTTGGCAGGGTCCTTCTTGAAGGTGGATTTCTGGGCGTCGGCTATGACCTCGATTGCGAAGCCGGCAAGCCAGACGCCGATTCCCACGAAGGCAACCCACTGCACGGGCTCGGGACTCTTCGTCGTAATGGCCGCGATCCCGGCCGAGGCCGTGAGCAACACCCAGAGACCCTGCAGCGTCCACGTCAACAGGAAGCTGGGGAAGTGCGTCTTCATGACATCGAAGCGGCGGTCGCCGCCGGAGCGCCGGACGCGAAGGAAGAGAAACGAACCAAGTCGAAGGGCCCAGGCGCCGATGAGCGCGGCGATGACGAGGGAGCGTGGTTCCCAGCTACCGGTAGCGATGACTGCGACGGCGGCTACGGTGATGTAGGTGGCACTGCCGGTGAGGTCAAAATAATGCTCGGTGCGCGCGAGGAACGACGGCACGAAGACGACCCACTGGACGGTGAAGGCGATGACGGCGCAGAGCGCGAACACGGGGATTCCCCCGATGGAGTCGCTGTTGTCGCTGCCGGCCAGGGTGACCATACCGGCGATCGCGAGAATCGCAGCGATGGCGGCAAAAGGGAGCGCATCAGCCTTTTTCAACCTGCGTTCACTTCCTGCTTCGAGGCTAGCTGGCAAGTGTGCCCGGAACAAGATGACATCGACGAGAGCGGCGGCGGGGTTGCCAGAGAGAACCGGACTGGGGAATTCACGGCCGTGGCGATCAGTTCGGGCGCCGACAGGTACAAAAGTTGAACTGGGCATCCCGGCCGTGGCCCGCGATCCTGAGGTTGTGGAAGCCAGAAGTGGCCCACGTAAGAACGGGAGGAGTTCAACCTATGCACGCAAAACGAACCGACTTGGAGATCCTGGTAGAGGCCGGACCTGCAAAGATTCGAGGGGCCGACTGGGGCGACATGCGAGTCGCGGTCGTGTCGGTCCCGGCCGGGACGGACTTCAGTCCCCTGCTGAAGGGGCTGCCGAACGACCGATGCCAGGCCGAACACTGGGGCTACGTCATCAAGGGGAAGCTTCGGATCAAGCATGCTGACGACCGGGAAGAGGTGCTCACCGGTGGCGACTTCTACCACATGCCCGCCGGACACACGGGTGTCGCGGAGGAGGAGACGGAGTTCCTCGAGATCGGTGAACCACAGGCCTACCAGCAGTTCGTCAACAACGCGAAGCGTGTGATCGCTGCGATGTAGGAGATCGAGTGATCTCGCCATTGCGCAAGCCGGGTCACGTGGACCGCATTGCAGCGGCAGCTCGAACGATGCCACTCACGGGACTGAGCCGCAGTGAGCGCGCGAACGCGCTGACGATGGCGGGGTCTCCGGCTAGCTCGATGTCACCCGCGAGCAGTGCACTCCCTATTTCTATCCGGCCAAGCCAGACGAGGTACATGGTCCGCAGCGTGGACGTGAGGACGACGTCGACCACCAGGCCCGGGTCAGTAAGGCAAACCGAGACGTCGCCCGGTTCGATGACGAGCCAGTAGTGGGCGTTGCAATCGGTGAAGTTGATTGCGATCACGACGTTGGAGTCACGGGCGAGTTCCTGATCAATCTGGCCGTGCATCCACCAGACGAGCAGATCGGGATCGAGATCCTCGGGTTCGGGGTCCGGGAATGCCCATTTCGCGCCCCACTCCGCCATCGCAAAGACGACGGTCTTGAGATCGAGGCCCGCATCTGTCAGTACGTACCCGGTATCGGCGCGTGCGATCAGACCTGCGCTCTGCAAGTCCCGCAACCGCGCACTCAGCAGCCCGCGGGAAATTCCGGGCAAGCCCCGGGCAAGGTCGTTAAAGCGGTGGCCACCAACCAGCATGTCGCGCAGGATGAGGATCGACCAGCGATCGCCGATGATCTCGGCGGTCTTCGCAATCGGACAGTACTGGGCGTATGGCCGCATGAAGACGATGCTACAGGACGTCACGGCCGGGCATCGCTGGATCGCTGAGTCACAGGCAACCGGGCGATGCGCTTAGCGAACCAGCGGCCACCGTCTGAGGCGCGGCGGAAGAAGCGCTGCGACGTGCGCATCCAAACCCCAGAAACGGCCGGCCGCCAGGAAGCAGAGCGCGAGCAACGGGAGCCACTCGATCGGGCCTTCCCAGGCCCAGAGCGACCGGTCGGCATAGCGGCCCCAGTTTGCGAACCAGATGTGGAAGAGGCTCAGGAATCCGACCAAGGCCGCTGCGCTGGAGAACACACCGAGGATGAGGAGTACGCCGATACCGATCTCAGTGATGACGAGGCCGACGCCGAATGGCGCGTAGTGTTCGAGGACAACGTCCTGGACGAAGTCGCGATAAAGCGGGATGGGATGGTTGCTGGTGTCGCTGCGGAGGCTGTTTTCGGCGCCGTCGTAGCTGATCAGGAAACCAGGGAACGGGATGTAGTCGACTTCTTCGAGGCCGGGCAGCTTGGCGACGCCGTTGGCAAGAAAGAGGAGCCCGAAGGTGATGCGGAGTAGAACGATTGCGAGCGGAAATGCGCGGAGTTGCCACGCTGGCAGGTCCGAAAGCACACCGGAAGGACTTGGCGTTTGCATCTAGAACTCCAACACCGTGAGCGTGAGGATGCGACGGACGCCACCGGCACCCGCAATGCCTTCGCTCAGTCAGTGGCCGAGCTGGGACAGGTCCGTACTCTCTACTTCAAGGACAAGGTCGTAGGGCCCGGCGACTATGTCTGCACGGACGATGCTGGAGCCGTCAAGCTGGATATCCGGGAGCGTGGCCTTCAACTCTTCGACCCGGGTTTGATCTGCTTCAACGAGGACGTAGGCACGAACGGACATGGGTTACTCTCCTCTGGATTGCGTTGGCTCCCGACCGGGAGCCGTGCGGACTAGGCTCACCTGAATCGGTCAGGCATGCCCCCGGCCTCGATGACCTGGTGATACAGCGTGTGTGTTTCGCCGAGTGCATCGGCGAAGGGGAAGAGGCGGCGGGTGACGAGGAGGTCGTCTTCGCAGGCGAGCGGGTGCCAGAAGACGCCGTCGCGGCTCACTGTGACCTCCGGTTCAAGCGTGCTGGCGGAGACTTCGATGCCGTCGTCCGAGTAACCACGCTTTGCCAGCGGCCGGAAGAAGTGGGCTTCGGGCTGGATGCCGAGCTGCACAACGGCGTCCCGGGTCTGGCGTTCGAGGCCACTGTTCGCGGCGGTCTCGGTGGTGCTCACGGATACATCGAAGCCGCGTCCGCGGAGTAATTCGATGCCGCTACAGGCTTTTTCCCAGCTTCCGGCGCCCCGGATTGGATCGTGAGCTTCCGGGGAGGGGCCGTCGAGGCTCACCTGGAACCGGACCGAGCCGCCGGCGAGCGTATCAAGTATGCGGAGGCGGGCGCCGTGAAAGAGCATCGCGTTGGTCAATACGGTGGTCGGGACACGCTCCATCGCATAGGTGATGCGATCGCCGATATCGGGGAGGAGGAAGGGTTCGCCGCCGGTGAGGAACACCTCCGTGATGCCCGCTTCGACCGCTTCATCAATCAGGCGCCGGAACTGTGGCATGGCAAGGGCGCGCCGTTCGACGCGGGGCCCAGAGCGAGCGCAGCAGTAGCTGCAGTGAAGATTGCAGTCAAAGTTCGTATACACCCACAGGCGCGGAGCGAAGACGGCCGGGCAAGCGTGATCCATCGGCGTCACACTACCGCCGGTTCGCACGGCAAATGTTCACGGTTCATTACGAGCATGGCGATCTGCGAAACAGGCAAGGGAGCGCCGGTAGGACAGCCGTGGAGTTCGGACTCTAGGATGTAAGGGTACGTACGAATGAAGACGGCGAGGGGACAAGAATGAGCCAGGAACCGGTCGAGCGAGCGCGGCCCGCAATGCGAAATCCGGAGACATTCGACTTTCCGACCGGGCCGGAGGAAGGCGAGATCCTGCCGGCCTCGGGCGGCAAAGACCAGTACGGGAACGCGGTGAGCTTCGGTGGACCCACGCCCGGCCAGGGCGAGTACGTCGTCTTCATCCGCGCAACAGCGTGGTGACCGTTCTGCAGAACGCAGCTCGTCGAGCTGCAGCGAAGGATCGAGGACTTCAAAGCGGCGGGGGTCAGGGTGATCGCGGTATCCCCTGAACCGGTCGATGTGGTTGCGGCGTTCACCAGTGAGTATGGGATCACGTACCCGGTGGTCTGCGACGAGGACTCGTCAGTGATCAGTACTTTCGGAATCCTGAATACGCTGATCGACCCTGACGAGCCACTGTACGGGCTGCCTTTCCCGGGCTCGTACCTGACCGATTCGGAGGGCCGGGTCACGGCGAAGTTCTTCAACAGGCGCTACCAGGAACGCGAGGCGCCTGAGATCGTCTTCCACGACGGGCTTCACCTGCCCGTGGATCTCTCAGCACATCCGGGCGCGACGGGAGAAGCGGGCGTTTCCGCCGTACTGGCCTCACCGCGGCTCACCTTCCAGCAGAAGACCGCAGTACTCGTACGCCTGGACCTTGATGCAGGCATGCACGTATACGGGCAGCCGATCCCGGACGGGTATGTGGCGACAACCGTGACGGTGAGCGCACCCGAAAGCGTCGTCGTGGGCGAACCGATCTACCCTGCAACGAAGCCGTTCGCGGTGGAGGGGCTCAACGAAGCGTTTCATGTGTTCGAAGGCAAGGTGGAGATAGAGGTGCCGCTGCTCTCATCGGAAATCGAAGCAGAGACTGTCTCGCTGGACATCCAGGTGCACTACCAGGCATGCGATGAGCGGGCCTGCTACATGCCGCAGACCGTGCGGCTGGCGGTCGAGGCGCCGGTGGGGAAGCTCAACCGGCCGCCGCGGCGCGGCTAGACCCGGTTTGTCACGAATGACGGGGAGGTCTTCGCGGGCCTCGCCACTAAGGGCCGTGAATCTCGATGACTTCCACGCCGGAGCCGGGGCGCACAAGTCCGGGGCACCCCCTGGCGACCTCGATCGCCTCTTCGAGCGTGTCCGCCGAGACGATCATGTAGCCGCCGGCCATCTCGTTCACCTTTGCAAACGTCCCGTCAACCAGAGGGGCTGAGGCGACCAGGCGACCGGTGCCAAGTTGCCCGCCGAGGTCGACGAGGTTGTGCTGGAATTTCGTACGCCAGTCGTTGAAGCGGGAGTACATTTCTTGCATTTCGTCGGGAGAAGGTTGGCCGGCATCTTCGGCAGGCAGCCGTCTCTGCAGACACAGGTACTTTGGCATTGATCCTCCTTGGGGAGCCGGGTTCAAACCGTGTCCCATACCCTACGACATCTGGGGAGGGCCGATGTCACGCACCTCTCACTGGGGAAGTCTCCGAAAGCTGCAGGGTTCGTGCGCGGATCATCAGCTTCGGGCATGCTCCTGCTGATGGCCACGACGCGAATAGTCCTGATCGGCGACACCCACGCATACCGTTGGGATGAGGTGCATCCCCGCGTGCGCGAGGCGGTAGCAGAGGCCGATATCGCCGTCCATGCGGGCGATATCGTCCGGCCGGCCGTCGTGGAGGGGTTCCGGGCAACGGCCAAGCGATCTTATGTAGTTCATGGAAACTCGGATCCGCCGGAGCTTCGAAAGCAGCTGCCGGATCGAGAACGGTTCGAGGTGGACGGTGTGCGCATTGGCCTGACACACCCGGCATGGGGCGGGCCGGAATTCGAGCCTGACGAGCTTCTGCCGGACTTCCCCGAGGGCGTGGACGTGATCCTGTATGGCCACCTGCACGCGACCGTGTGCGAGGTCCGCGACGGCGTGCTGTACCTGAACGGCGGTCAGCCGTACCCGCAATTCCTTGTCGCGACGACGATCGCCTGGCTCACGATTACTGATGGCGTACCGAGCGGCGAGATCGAGATGATTGCCCCGCCGGGTTAGGCCATGCGGCCGGCGCCTCAGTTGATCTTGTCGCCGATCTCCCAGCCAAGGTCGCGGGCACCAACGCCAGGTTCGAGGCCCCCTGTCTTGATAGTGAGTGGGTACTTGTCGCCGGTCGCGGAATCGGTGACCTCACATGGGAAGTTACCATCGGCGTCGAGGACGACGTTGCCATCAGGGCAATCCAAGTCTTCGACGGCAACGGCGGCGCCGACCTGTTCCGAAATAGACGAGGCAACGACGGGGAGGAGCTTCTGCATGTCGTCAACCGTCAACAAATTCGACGTAACAACCTCAAAGTGATCCTTCTTGGTCAACGTTCCGACGAACGTGATTGTCATGCCGTCCGTGGTCGTGGCCGTGCAGTCGAAGGTTTCACCCTCGGCGTTTTCGGGTGGCTCGTGGCAGGTTGCGGTCAACTTACCGAGCGCGATCTGCTTCTCAAGGTCGCCCTCGATGGTCTTTTCTGCGCCCTTTGCGATGCTATTTTCCCCACACGCCGCAAAGGCGAGCGTGACCACGGCAACGGTGGCGATGATGAGTGTTTTCATTCGAAGCGGACCTCCCCTGGCGCACCACGCGGGCAAGCATTCCGGCGCGACCACTGCCGACTATACGAGTGACGCTTTTACGAGCGACGCCGCCGACCTTCTGCGATGCTGATTTAACCAAGCCGGATGACGCCAGTTTCGGGGCGGAACGAGAACTCAATCCCGGGATTGGAGCGGCCATCACTGTGCCCGAGCCGCATGATCTTCGCTTCGACAATGCTTCCGCCGGCAATCTCTAGCAGACCGACGGTGCCGAGCCTCGTCGACCAATGGTGGGGGAGCGTGGGACTACCGGAGTTCATCTGAAGTACGCCATCGCGGTGATAGATCAGCTCGCGGTGCGTGTCGCCGGCGATGAGGATGTCGAACTTCTCGCTGTTCCAGTAACGATCCAGGAGCGTTTGGACAGGGCGATCTTCGGGCTCCATGTCGTGGCACATTGCGATGCGCAGCCCTTCAAGTTCCAGGACGACCGTCTCGGTCATCCGCGGATCATCCCAGCCGTAGTCGTTGTTGCCACGGCAGGCAAGCGTCGGAGCGATCTCCTCGAGCCAGTCGAGCACGCTGGGGCTGACGATGTCGCCACCGTGAAGGATGAGATCGACGCCGGCGAAGGCGGTGTAGACCTCGGGCCAGAGGTTCTTCAATTCGGATGGCTGGTGGGTGTCGGAAATGAGTCCGATGAGCATTGGGAGATGATACGTGCGCCGGCATCGTGGCGGTCGCCCGATGCCACCGGTGAGCGGCGAGCTTCGCTGCTCACCGGTGGCATCGGGGTCATGAGTAATCATGCTCGTGGGAAGTCGCGGCCGTCTCCGGTCGCTTTCACCAGCAGAGCGTCAGCGAGCGGCGAGGGGCACGGTCCCGATGACGTCGGCGGCTTCGAGTTCATCGAGTTCAGGGAGGGAGAGCCCAAGACGCTCCAAGAGCACCTCGCGCGAGTGCTCGCCAAGGAGCGGAGCGCGCCGGTTTGGCGAAGGCGTGGCGTATCGGAACGAGTAAGGCTGAGCCGGGTAGTGCTTCACGCCGATACCAGGGCGATCCTGTTCGATGAAGGCCTGGCGGGCTGCGAGCTGCGGGTCATCGAGGATCTCGGATCCTGAAAGGACTGCACCGGCCGTCACACCAAGCGACTGAAGATATTCCGCGAGGGCGAGGTGTGAACCGGCACGGGTCCATTCGCTGAGTGCCGCGTCGATCTCACCGCGACAGGCAACGCGCCCGGGCACGTTTGCCAGGGGAGACGACGGTTCGCTCCACTCCGGGCGCCCGATGGCCGCTGCCAAGGGCCCCCACTGCTCGTCGTTGCGACAGTCGACGGCGATCCACCCGTCATCCCTGCACGGGTAGATCCCATAGGGCGCATGGGTTGGGTGGAAATTGCCAACGCGGCCGGGATCGACTCCGGCGAGGGTCCAACCGGCGACGGCGTCGCTGACGAACAGCGTGCAGGCCTCCACCTGGCTGAGATCAATATGCTGGCCCTCACCGGTGTTCTCACGGTAGTGGAGCGCGGCGAGCAGGGCAGTTGCAGCGATGACCCCCACAAAGGGATCGCCACCGTTGGTGCTCGTGAAGAGCGGAGGGCCGCCCGCATACCCGGTGAGGTGGCTGATGCCCGACATCTGTTCCGTGGACATCCCGAAGGCGACGTAGTCCCGCCAGGAAACGTCACCGCCGAAGCCCGGCATGGACATCATGATGATCCGAGGATTGATTGCGCGAAGCGTTTCGTAGCCGAGGCCGAAGTTTCCCATCACGCGGGGCGTGTAGTTCTCGATGACTACGTCGGCATCTGCGATGAGCCGTTTGACGAGGGCAACGCCGCGGTCATCGGCGAGATTCAAGGTGATGCCACGCTTGCTGCGGTTCACCCAGTTGAAGTTGGGGGCGCGCTCCCACGGTGCTTCGCCGGGCCCGGCCGTTGCGCCGCGCCAGCCGTCGATGCGCTGCACCGATTCGACCTTAATGACATCAGCGCCCGCATCTCCAGCGATCTGGGTCGCCAGCGGGCCGGAGAAAAACATCGTGAGGTCGACAATCTTGAGGCCTGCGAGAGGTGACGGGTTTCGATCGGAGTCCGAGTGCAAGGCAGCAAGAGGCCACGTTGGCGGTTCCGCGCGATCAGTCAGAACTTCGTTGTTATGTTCGCCCAACAGTGGTGGACGGAACGGTACGGGTTGCGTGGCAGTCGATTTGAACGGGATGCCTGGGACTTCCACCGCACCCGCCACCGGATGGTCAAGTGAGACGAAGAAGCCCCGTTCCCTGTGGGGCGGCAGTTCAAGCAGTTCGGCAATGCTCGGGATGAGGCCGAACGGCAGCCGCCACGTCTGCCCCTCGTGGAAGAGTTCGGCGACCGGCCGCTCGCGGACAGCCTCGGCGAAGGCGGCCGAGACCTCTGCCGAGAGACGGACGCGCTCCGAGCCAGCGTATCGCGGATTCCCGGCGATATCGGGACGGCCAAGGAAGTCGCACATCGTGCTCCACTGGAGGGGTGTGAGGACATTGACGCCGATGTAGCCATCGACGGCCGGGAGAATGAAGGACGGCCCAGGCCCGAGCGCCGAGTTCCGATCGGCGAGGGCGCCGCTGTACTCGTAGCGGAGCGAGGGGAAGAGCGCAGCACAGAGGGCCGCCTGCTGGGCGCTCACATCGACGTGATCGCCGATGCCGTGCTGCCGGCGACCATAAACGGCAAGCAGCGTAGCCACCGCGGCGAACGCGCCCGTGAGGGTTTCGGTGATGGCGCCGCCAGCCTGCAGTGGTTCGCGGTCGGGGAGGCCGCAGGTCCGCGCCCAGCCGCCGGTTGCGCAGGTTGTGAGATGCGACCACTTCCAGGGTGCACGAGGGCCTTCGGAGCCGAAGCCGCTGATGGTCGTGAGGATGACGCGCTGATTCCAGGCGGCGAGCTGGTCGAAGCCGAGGCCGCGCGCGGAGAGTTCGCCGGCCGTCTCGCCAGCGATGACGACGTCGTGGGTGGCGAGCAGGTGCGCGAGTGATTCGCGGCCAGCGTCCGTGTCGACATCAAGGGTGATGCCGCGTTTGCTGGTGTTAAACGCGAAGAATGCGGCGCTTTGCTCGGCATCTTCGACGCCGCCGGGGAACGGCCCCAGTCGCCGGGACCAGTCGCCGCCGGGCCGTTCCACCTTGATGACATCAGCGCCAAGGTCGCCGAGGAGTCGAGCGCAGAAGGGCCCGGCAATCCCTTCGGAGATGTCCAGGACCCTGAGCCCCGAAAGCGGTCCGGTCACGGCCTTGCCCTCCACGGCGCGGATGCTACGCGCTTTGAGTGGCGCCTGCATGACTTCGGGGAATGCCTATCACGGCCGGAACTGGAGGGGGCGCGGGCCCTGCTGAGCCTGCTGGGCCACCATCCGGTAGGCGTTCTCCACCCATTCGCAGACGAGCCGGCGGGTATCACGCGGGTCGACGATCTCTTCCAGCTGGAAGCGCGAGAGGGGTCCGAGCGGGCCACGAGCGCTTTCGATGCGAGCGTACAGTTCGGCACGGAGGGCTTCGGGATCGGCTGCTTCCGCGAGCTGGCGCTTATACGCAGCTTCGATTCCGCCTTCCGGAGGGATGCCGCCAGTGTCCGCGGCGGGCCAGGCCACTCGAACGGAGGGACGAGCCTGCGGGGTCGCGTAGTTGTTGCCGGCGACGCCGAAGCTGCGGCGCATGAGGACGGTGAACATGGGCACGTGCATCTGGGCGAAGGCGATCATCCATTCGCCGCCCTTGCGAATGGTGCCCGCGGTCTCGTGTTCGATGCCAACGGCGAAGCCGGGGTTATCGACCAGGTTGAGCACGGGGACATGGAAGAGGTCGCAGAGGTCGATGTGCCGCGTGAGCTTGCTGCAGCCATCGGCCGTAAGCGCGCCGCCGTTCACGTGGCGGCTGTCGGAAGCGATGACGCCCATAGGATGGCCGTTCATGCGGACGAAGCCGGTGACCTGGTCGCTGCCCCAGAGCGGGCCAACTTCAAAGAACGAGTCTTCATCGGCGAGCAGGCGGATAGCACGCCGGATGTCGAAGGTCGTCGTGCGTTTCCGGGGGACGAGTGTGAAGAGTTCTTCGTCGCGACGGTTTGCCGGGTCGGTCGAACGCGGAGCGACGACGGGCGGCGCCTCGTAAACGCTTGAGGGAAGGTAGGAGAGGAAGCGCCGGGTCATTTCCACCGCTTCCTGTTCTGACTCGGCCAGGTTGTCGACCGAGCCGTTGGTGCAATGGATGCGCCAGTCGCCGAGGTCTTCCTTGGTGACGTCGTAGCCCATGGCATGGCTGACGACAGGGGGCCCAGCGACGAAGAGCTGGGAGATGTCGCGGACCATCACGGAAAAGTGGCCGAGGACAGCCTTTGCCGCGCCAATACCGACGACACTCCCGAGGAGCATATTGACGACGGGCACGGTTGCGAGCTGTTCGGCGTACATAGTGCTGCCAAGGTGGCCGGGCAGGAATGAGCCGCCCCCACCAGTGACACGGGGACGCCCGGCAGTGATAGCGCCGCTGCTCTCTTTTGCAGCACTCTCGCCCTCCTGCCGTTGGGCGGGGACCATGGAGGCGACGCTACCGCCGCCGGAGGAGCCATCGAGCAGCCGGATCGCAGGGACGCGTAGTTCTATCGAAAGCCGATCCAGGTAGCTGGACTTCGCACCGATGGCGCCGTCGGAGTGGCCGCCCCGCGATGTGAAGTCGTCGGCGCAGACAATGACCGTACGTCTTCGCACCTGGCCCCAGCCGCCGACGTGATTGGCCGGAGTGAAGGCGGAGATTGCCCCTTCATCGTCATAGGACGCGAAGCCAGCGACGCTCCCGACTTCGTGGAAAGAGCCGTCGTCGAGGAGGAGGTCGATGCGCTCGCGGCAGTTGAGCTTGCCGCGGCTCCGCTGACGCACGACGCCAGGTTCGGATGAACCAGGCGCGAGCCGCGCGTGGGCGAGCGATTGCAGCGTGGCGATCTGTCCGAGCACAGGCGCCCATGTCTCATCTTCCGGCAGCGCAGTGGCGGCGGCGCCTTCTTCAGGAGCGATGACAACGACGATCTGGCCAGCAGCAAGCTGGTCGCCAGGGCGAACGTCCGCGACGGACGTCACTGTGCCAGCGCAAGGCGCGGTTACATTCGTCTCCATCTTCATCGCACTGATTACGGCGAGGATGTCGCCGAAGGAGACTTCATCTCCCTCTTTGATGCGGAGTTCCAGGAGTGCACCGCCGAGTGGAGCTTCCACACCTACCTGGCCAGTTGCAACGGGCAATGCGGGGACGGGAGAAGAAGCCGGAATTGCACGAGCGCTCATCAGCGATGTCTGACGTTCAAGCAGGGAGAGCGGGCCTTCGGACCTGGCAGGCTGCACGGTGAGGATCTCCGGGTATTCAGCCAGAAACGTGGTGCGGGCGTCTCCAGCGACGAACTCCGGGTGGGCGAGTATTGCCCGCAGTTGGGCGAGGTTGTTTGGGAGACCGGCGACATGGAACTCGGCGAGGGCCCGCAGTGTGCGGTCCACGGCGGAGGCGAAGGAGCCGGAGGAGTTCGAAGCACCAATCACCTTGGCGAAGAGCGGGTCGAACTGAGGACGCGGGGCATAGCCCTGGTACCCGCAGGAATCGACACGGACCCTCGGGCCGGTGGGTTCCTTGTAGGCGGTCATGACGCCGGCGCCACGGGCGACAACACGTGCCTGCACAGCGAACCCGCGCGCACCAGGAACAGCTTCCTGGCTCGCAAGCCCAAGCTGGGCGAGCGTTTCGCCGCCTGCAATACGGATCTGGGACTCAACGAGGTCGATGCCAGTGACCATCTCGGTGACGGTGTGCTCGACCTGGATGCGGGGATTGCATTCGATGAAGTAGTGCTCGCCGGTCGCGGGCGAAACGAGGAATTCAACAGTACCGGCATTTACGTAGGAGGCAGCTTTCGCGATCTTCACGGCGTGGTCGAAGATGCTGTTACGGAGGGCGGGGTCGAGATTCGGTGCCGGGGCGATCTCAACGACTTTCTGGTTTCGTTCTTGCACGGAACAGTCGCGGTCGTAGAGGTGGACGATGTTGCCGGCCGCATCTCCGAGGATCTGTACTTCGACGTGACGCGGGCGAGCGATCACCTTCTCCATAAAGAGCGTGCCGTCGCCGAACGCCGAGAGGGCCTCGCCGCGGCAGCGTTCGAAGGCAGACCGGATGTCCTCCGTGCGCTCAACCAGCCGCATTCCACGGCCACCGCCGCCGGCAGCGGCTTTGAGCATGACCGGGAAACCCAGGCCGTTCGCGATGATGGCGGCGTGGTCTGGTGAAGCGAGGGGAGATTCACTTCCAGGGACGATTGGGACGCCGACCGAATGCGCGAATGCCCGCGCCCGGACCTTGTCCCCGAACAACGATAGGACGGACGGAGGCGGCCCGACGAAGGTGAGGCCGTTGGCGGCGCAGAGGTCGGCGAAGGCCGCGTGTTCGGAGAGAAATCCGTAGCCAGGGTGGACGGAATCGCAGCCCGTTTCAAGCGCGATGCGAACGAGGCCCTCGCGGTCGAGGTAAGGGGCGAGCGGATCCTGGGGCGACACACCGTTTGCTGGACCGAATTCAACCGCGCGGGTGGCACACCGCGTATGGAGTGACTGGGAATCGGCTTGCGTGAAGACGGCGACGGTGTCGATGCCGAGTGCGTCCGCGGCCTTCGCGATACGGATGGCGATCTCTCCCCTGTTGGCAATGAGCATTCGTTTGAGCATTCGCTGGCTCCTCCCGGCGTTTCAGACGGCGAGGATGCTACAGGGTTCGCGGGTGGGGTTGGGGGTGGGCTGGGCAGACGCATGAAAACCTCCCGTCCACATCGGGATACCAACCCGATGCGGACGGGAATGCGCGAGGAGCAACCTTCGATGCGACGGGACGACCGTCGAATCCAGGAGGTGTTTCATGACCGCAACAGTCCAGTCACAGATGGTCACCAGGGCGAGGCCGGGGACGCTGGCCGCCGCCGTAGCGCTCACGGTGTTTAACGCGCTGGCACCCTTTCCGCTCCTGCCAACCATGAGCGGCGTCAACGGCTTCGTCGTCACGGTAGCCGTAGTCTTCGCGGTCGTTTCGCTGTTGGGTGCCTGGGGCCTCTGGCGGGGCTGGAAGTGGGCCGCGATCCTCCTGTTCGTGATCAGCCTGCTCAACGCCCTGCTGTCATTCGGAGGGATCTTCACCGCACCGGACGGCAGCCCGGACACGTGGGATCGGACCCTCAACTCGATCGGCGTGATCATTAGCCTCGGTATCTGCGCGCTGATTACGGTGCGGACCACTCGCCGGGCGTTGCACTGAATTCGCCGGCCTGCTCGCGTGATACCGTTGGCGCCGTGAGCAGGCCCTCTCCAGCCCGTTGATGGGACGTCCGATGAATAATCGTTCGAACGTGCTGTTCCGCCTTTCTTCCAGTGAAGCACTCGCCACGGTGGTGGGCGTGTTCGCGCTCGCGCTGGCCGCCGCAAGTCTGCTGTTCGCCCAGGCGAACAGAGACCTTCCGATCGACGAAGTAGTTCGGGACGCACCAAAGTGGTTCGGGACGCAGAACGCCATCTCGGCTGTTGCATTCCTCATCCCCGGTTGGTACATCGCCGTGAAGGCGCCGCGCATGCCGTTTGGCTGGCTCCTGCTTGCCGGTGCGATAGGGCACGGGTTAGCGGGTTCAGGCTGGGGATATCTGATCGCGTCGGAAGTTGGCGGCGGTAACTACCCGGTACCATGGCTGGCGCCCCTGCTGTCCGCGCCGGGCACTGGCATCGAAGTACCGATCCTGGCCGCGGTCCTCACGTTCTACCCGGACGGCAAACGTCCTCCCGGCTGGATCGGCTGGCTGGGTATCGCCGCAATCGTGCTCGGCTCGATCGGCGTCCTTGCGGCGATCCTGGACCCATTCACGGACCTTGCCAGGGACCCGAACTCTGCGCTTGGCGGCGTCCGCAACCCGATCGGTACGACCCTGTTCTCCCGCTTTGACCAGGGCGGCGTCGTGTTCATGGCGCCCGCAGGGATCATCCCGGGGCTGGTTATCATCGTCCGTTGGTTGCGCGCGCGCGGCGAGATGCGCCAGCTATTGCGATGGATCGCACTCGGTGATTTCGCCGGCGCGATCTTCGCGCCGCTAGTCTTGCTCGGCGGCGAGTGGTTCTTGCTCTCCGTCCAGCTACCGACGGTCCTGGTGCTGGCGGTGCTCGTTGCCGGGAGCCTGAGAAACCGGGTGTATGGCATCGAAGTCGTGGTGAGCCGGGCATTCCTGTATTTCGCCTTGTTGGCCGTGGTGGCGGGGATCTACGGTGCGATCATCGGCGGCATGACGCTGCTCGCAGGCCAGGCCACCGAAACCACCTCGTTCATAGCGGCCGTGGCAGCGGCGTTCGCGCTGGCTCCACTCCGTGGGCGAATCGAGCGGTTCCTCAACCGGATGCTGTTCGGCCAGCGCGACGATCCGTACCAGGTGATTTCGCGAGTATCTGCAGAACTGGCCGAGGCCACGGACGAACTACTGCCGGCTTTCGCTTCCCAGGTGGCGTCCGCCCTTCGCGTCCCCTTTGTTGCTATCGAATATGGCGATGCGGGTGACCGGAGGGTGATGAGCGTGGGCGAGAGCCAGGCTTCGAGCGAATCGTTCCCTCTCATCCAACAAGGAGTAGATGCAGGACGGCTGCGGGTTGGTCATCGAAGCGGCGAGCGAGAGTTCACGCCGGCCGAACGGCAGCTCCTTGGGGATCTCGCGCGCCAGGCGTCGGCCACGCTTACGAACGTACTCCTCGAAGAGGACCTTCGGCGTTCCCATGAGCGGCTGGTAGTGGCACGTGAGGAGGAGCGACGGCGGCTACGCCGAGACCTCCACGATGGTCTCGGACCAGTGCTGACTGGAGCGGCGATGATGATCGATGCGGGTCGGAACCTCATGCGGCGGGACCCCGATGGAGCCGATCAGCAACTTAGTGACGCCCGGGCGCAGGTCAAGGCTGCCATTGATGACATTCGCAGGCTTGTGTACGGCCTGCGGCCGCCAGCACTGGACGACCTTGGGCTGGTGGGAGCACTGCAAGAGCAGGCAAGAAATGGGCCGGTCAGGCTCTCGGTCGACGCCGATGGCCCCATCGAGAGCCTCCCAGCAGCGGTGGAGGTAGCCGCCTTCCGCATCGTGTCTGAAGCCGTGAACAATGCTGTGCTTCATTCGACTGCGACCGCCTGTACCGTCCGGATCAGCATGAACGGCGCGCTCCAGCTGGAAATTCTCGACAACGGGTTCAGTACGAATCCGTGGCGTGCCGGGGTGGGAATCATCTCCATGCGCGAACGGGCGGCGGAGCTGGGAGGTATCTGCGACGCCGGCCCGGCAAGCGATGGAGGAGGCCGGGTGCATGCGGTCATCCCGGTTGAGGTGAACTCATGATGCAGCCCGTCCGCGTCATCCTCGTTGACGACCATCCCGTCGTGCGGGCGGGATTGCGAGCTCTACTCTCAACGACGGCGAATATCGAGCCGGTGGGCGAGGGGAGTTCCGGCTCGGAGGCGATCGAACTGGCACAAAGCCTGCTCCCAGACGTGCTGGTGATGGACATCCACATGCCCGGTGTGGACGGTATTGAGGCCACGCGACAGGTTGCGTTGCGGTGCCCGAGCGTAGCGGTGCTTGTGCTGACGATGCACGATGACGACGACACGGTGTTCGCGGCGTTGCGGGCCGGCGCGCGTGGCTACCTGCTGAAAGGGTCTGAGCAGGATGAACTGACTCGCGCGATCGTGTCCGTCGCATCCGGCGACGTAATTTTCGGCCCGGCGATCGCGGACCGCGTCCTGCGGTACTTCGCCGCGGGGCCGGGAGTGCAAACGTATCCGTTTCCGGAGCTGACGGCGCGCGAGCGGGAGGTCCTGAACCACATGGCGGCCGGGATCAGTAACCAGGTGATCGCCCGGCTGTTGGGGCTAAGCGCGAAGACGGCCGCCAACCATGTTTCCAATATCCTCAACAAGCTGCAGGCAGCCGACAGGGCTGAGGCGATTGTCCGCGCCCGGCGAGCGGGGCTCGGAGATTGAGCTGCACTTCTCATTTGCGACCGGGACACTAAGAGGCGGGGCGGCGTGGAATGGCCGGAAAAACTGGCCCGGGTCTATATTCCTCCCATGAGGGCGATCTGCGTCACGCTCGCCGCCGTGTTCTGTATGGCGTTCATAGCGTGCGGAGGAAACGGGACGGCCACCCGGGCAACCACGACCGCGGCCGCCCCGGCTGCCACTGAGGTGGCCGCTGCGAAGACAACCGAGTCGCCAACGGCTTCTGGCGACAACACCACCGTCGCACCGGCCACCCCCACAGCGATCGTCCTTAACCCGAGCATTGCTGATGCGCTGAGCTGCCGGGTACCGCCGGTCAGGCCTGCAACCGGGCCGGGCTCCGGAGCGTTCCAGCGCTATGACCTGACAGCATTCCCCCTCGCCGCATGCAATGACGGGTCTCCGGCCGTGCTCTACTTTCGGCCGTATGCGGGGGACACCAACCGGGACAAGTGGCTCATCGTGCTGAACGGCGGAGGCGGCTGTGATACCGGAGAGGAGTGCGCAAAGCGCTGGTGCGGCGTCGATACCAACTTCAACGCGGACAACATGAGCACCGCGAATGCCAGCAATGGGGTGGGTGGAGGCGGCATCCTGGCCCGGGAGGCCGGGAATCCGTTCGCAGACTACAACCAGGTCGAAGTCCGGTACTGCACGAGCGACGCATGGGCGGGCCGTGGAATGGCAGTGACCACGACCGCGATGGACCCGAAGACCGGGGCGACGGTTACCTATCAAATCCACTTCGCAGGTGCACACGTCTACGAAGCCGTTATGGCGACCCTGCGGCAGGATGGAGTCCCAGCACTCGTGTACCGCCGCGACAACATGGCGATGCCAGACCTGGATGACGCAGCCGAAGTCGTATTCGCAGGCGGTTCCGCAGGTGGCGCGGGCGTAATCAACAATCTCGACCGGCTGGCCGACATGCTCCGCGAGGGATCGAACAAGCCCGTCGTCCGCGGGTTTGTCGAAGCCATCGTGGGGCCGGACCGATCGCTACTGGGTTATGACTCAGCCACATTCTGCAAGGAAAACGAGTTGTGCAGCTACGAAGTGCTGTACAAGGGCATCTACGCACGCCAGACCGCCGAGGGTGGGCAACGGAGCTGGACCGACGACAGCTGTATCGAGTGGCACCGGGCGAACGAGCCAGGTACAGAGTGGCAGTGCTACGACCCGAACCACCTGTTGGCCAACCACATCACGACGCCCTATTTCGTGCGGACGAGTCTCACGGATCAATTGCTGTCGAGTAATTTCATCGACGCAGGATTCACGACGGCGACGGGCCAACCTCTGACGATACTTGAGTACGGGCGGGCGACGGCGGCGTTCGTCAATGGGCTGCAGAGCGCTGTGGAACGCGGCCACGAACACGAAGTTGTGGCGGTTCTACCGGGCGTCTTTGCACCGTCGTGCAGCACGCACTACACGCTTCTGCAGTCCGATCTTGTGAACGGCGTGAGCATCAGCGTGGCGGGTGGTCCGGCGTACACGCTGTTCGACGCATGGAATCACTGGGTCACGGGCACGGGTCCGAGCGTCATTGTGACGTCAGCTCCCCGCACCGATGTCTGTCCGGGTGAGCGCTGACGAATCCAGCAAACCTGGAAGACCACGTTTGCCCCGCCCCGCTGCGGCCGTGCCGCAGCGGGGCCGGGGGCCTCAGATTTCGACCTCGCGGCCGACTTCGATGACGGACTCGGCGGGGATCCGGAAGTAGAGGGCGGCAGGCGCCGCATTGCGGTGCATCATCGCGAACAGTTCTTCGCGCCAACGGGCCATGCCCGGCTTCTCGCTGGGGATGACCCGCTCGACCCCGAGGATGTAGTTCACGCTCTCTGGCGCCAGGTTCAACCCTGGCGATTTCAGCGTCGCAAGTTCACGGGGCACATCGGGCTGCTCGAAGAACCCGTATCGTAGCTCCACCGAGTAGAAGCCATGGCCGAGCGCCTTCAATCGCGAACGACCGAAGGCGGGGACGCGGGCTCGTTCGTCCGTGACAATCCGGACGATCACGACATTTTCAGCGAGGACGTGGCTCATTCGCAGGTTGGTGAGCAAGGGCGGCGGCACGGTTAGCGCCTGCCGGTGGAGGTAGACGGCGGTCCCCGTGACACGAGTGGCAGGGTGGTCGACGAAGCCCCGAAGGAATTCATCAAGGGGGATTCCGATGGTGTCGAGGTTGGCGTTGACGTGGCTCTTGCCGGTACTCCAGGTTGTCATTGCGGTGAAGATCATTGCTGCGACCGCGAGCGGAAACCAGCCGCCATCGACCACCTTGAGGAGGTTGGCACCGAGAAAGGCAAAGTCGAACACGAGAAACCCGGCCGCCACCGCGCCAGCCTGCCAAAGCGGCCAGTCCCAGCGCCGGCGGGCGACGAGGAAGAGGAGGACAGTGGTGATCAACATGGTGGTGGTGACAGCGACACCGTAGGCGGCCGCAAGCCGTTCGGACGAACCGAAACCGATCACAAGTCCGACGCAAGCCGCTAGCAGGAGCCAGTTCACGGTGGGGACGTACACCTGGCCGGCGACCGAATCGGACGTATGTTCGATGCGCAGGCGCGGTGAATAACCGAGCTGGATGGCCTGGGCGGTGAGTGAGAACGCACCGGTGATGAGTGCCTGCGACGCGATGACCGTGGCTGCCGTCGCAAGGACGGCGAGAGGAATGAGCGCCCACTCCGGACCAACGAGGTAGAACGGGTTCTCGATGACAGCGGGGTCGGCGATCAGCGCCGCTCCCTGGCCTGCGTAGTTGAGCAGCAGCGCGGGGAAGGCGACGGCAACCCAGCTCAGTGCGATCGGGCCGCGGCCAAAGTGCCCCATGTCGGCGTAGAGGGCCTCACCGCCAGTCACGACGAGGAAGACGGAGCCGAGCGCGAGAAAGCCGCGGCCACTGTTGTGGGCGAAAAACTCGATCGCGTAGACGGGAGAAACGGCGCGCAGGATAGAGGGCTCGCGAACAACTTCGGCGAAGCCAAGCCCACCGATGACAAAGAACCAGACGAGCATCAGGGGCCCGAAAACCTTGCCAACGGAACCGGTACCACGGCTCTGGATGAAAAAGAGGCCGATAAGGATGGCGATCGCGACCGGCACGACGGCACGATCGAGTGCGGGGACAGCGACCTGGAACCCTTCAACGGCGCTGAGGACGGAGATCGCGGGTGTGATCATGCCGTCTCCCAGGAGAAGTGCCGTCCCGAAGAGCGCCATGAGGACGATGAGATTGCGCCGGCCAGCGCGGGTCTTGGGGCCGACCAGGACGAGGAGGGCGAGGATGCCGCCTTCGCCGTCGTTGTCGGCTCGCATGACCACGGCGACGTACTTGATCGAAATCACGAGTACGAGTGCCCAAAAGATCAGCGACACGACACCCAGGACGTTGGTCTCACTGATCGGTACGCCTCCACCGCTGAGAAAAATGGCCCGCATGGCATAGAGGGGGCTCGTGCCAATGTCACCGAAGACAATGCCCAGCGCCGCGAGCGCGGTGCCGGCCATCGCAGCCGTTCCTTTGTCCAGATGTGCGCTACGGGAATTCATTTGGTCCGCTCCCGAGGGTACGGCACAGAGGCGCGGCAGTCCGCCGGGGCCGGGGCGAGGAATCTCCCGGACCCCGGGCCGGCGGAGCTGCAGGGCAGTGCTGCGGCTCCGCCGGAGTGCATCAGCTGATAAACAGCGGTGCGAGGACGAGCGTGATAGTGCTCAGCAGCTTCACGAGGACGTGAAGGGCCGGGCCGGCGGTGTCCTTAAACGGGTCACCGACGGTATCACCCACAACGGCCGCAGCGTGAGCGTCGGAGCCCTTCCCGACGGTTGTACCGTCGGGATTTTTCATGCCACCGCTTTCAATGAACTTCTTGGCGTTGTCCCAGGCGCCACCCGCGTTGTTGAGGTAGGTGGCGACGAGGACACCGCCGATTGTCCCGACCATCAGCATGCCGGCCACGGACGCCCAGCCTTCGTTGCCATCTCCGCCGAAGGCGTAGCGGAAGACGAGACCGACGGCGACTGGGAGGCCGATAGCGAGGAGGCCGGGCGCGATCATCTCGTGCAGTGCCGCTCGGGTAGTAATATCGACCGCACGGCCATAATCGGGGCGAACCTCTCCGGTCATGATTCCCGGGTTTTCGCGGAACTGGCGCCGGACCTCTTCGATGATCCCACCGGCCGCCTTGCCAACGGCGCGGATGGCGAGCGAGCTGAAGAGGAAGACGAGCATGACGCCGAGAAGAGCCCCGACAAAGACGTCAACCTTGGCGAGGTTGACAGGCATGATCCTGGGCAAGGCAACGGGCGCACCGTTCAATCCGGCGACCTGCTCGGCAGTTATATCGCCATTGCGGATCTTGTTATCGAGGATCGCGCGTGTTTCGTCCTGATTTGCGACCAGCAACGCGTTCCGGTCTGTCTCTGGGAAGTTGTCTTCGCCGACCGCGTCTGCCACGGCGAGGAGTTTTTGGTCGTACGCCTCGACGGCCTGAGTCGCCGAATCGGAAACGGCGGTGCCGCCGGGGATGAGGTTCTGGTCCTGGACGAGCTCAACGAATCTGCCTGCGTTATCGCCCGCGATCTTGGAGATCTCGACACGTACTTCGTCCAGATAGGCGGTGAAGAGGAGGAACGCCGCGAGGGCAGCCGAGCCAACGGCGTAGCCCTTGGTCAGCGCCTTGGTGGTGTTGCCAACGGTATCGAGGGCGTCGGTGATTTCGCGTGCTTCGGGCTTGGTGCCCTCGGCCATCTCGGTGATGCCGCCGGCGTTGTCAGTAATGGGTCCGAAGGTATCCATGGCGAGCACGTAGGCGGCGGACATCAGCATGCCCATCGTGGCGACGGCCGTGCCAAAAACGCCGGTGGAGATGGAACTCACATTCTGAAGGTCCGCCTGGGAGCCGAGCGTGAAGGCAGCGACCAGTCCAACGCCGACAGTGATGGCTGTAATTGCTGTGGTTTCGAATCCGACGGCGGTGCCGATGATGATGTTCGTTGCGGCGCCCGTCCGGCTGGCATTCGCTATCTCCTGGACAGGCCGCCAGGCGCCTGCGGTGTAGTACTGGGTGATGTAGACGAAGGCTATGCCGACAGCAATACCAACCAGTCCGCAGATGAAGAACCAGTACCAGACGTCGTCGAGCATCGCGTATGTCGTAATGCCGAGCCCAATGATGCTGAGGAGCGTGATGGTCCAGTAGCCACCGTTGAGCGCGCCCATGGGGTCGGTGATGCGCTTCGCCCAAAAGGGGACGGTAAGCATTCCGATGATGGTGGCGAAGACACCAAAGGAGCGGAGCACGAGCGGAAACAGCACCCATTCGATGCGGCCCGTCGCGACATAGATCGAGGCGCCAAGGATCATGGCGCCGATATTTTCGGCACTCATCGATTCGAAGAGGTCCGCACCACGCCCTGCGCAGTCGCCGACATTGTCGCCGACGAGGTCGGCGATGACGGCGGCGTTCCGAGGATCGTCCTCCGGAATGCCGGCTTCCACTTTGCCGACGAGGTCGGCGCCAACATCCGCCGCCTTGGTATAGATGCCGCCACCGAGCTGAGCGAAGAGCGCAACAAAACTGGCGCCGAATCCGAACCCGACGATGAGGAACGGCGTCTCCTGCACGCCGTGGCCGAGCAGCTTGCTGTAGATGCCGAAGATCGAGCTCACGCCTATGAGGCTGAGCGCCACGACCAGGAATCCCGAGACGGCTCCTCCGCGGAGGGACGTGTTGATAGCGTCGGCGAGGCTGTTCTGCGCAGCGGCAGCAGTGCGGCCGTTCGCACGGACGGCGATCGACATGCCAATGTAGCCGGACACGCCTGATGCGAGGGCACCGACGATGAAGGCTACCCCGGTGAGGATTCCGACTTCGGCGGAATCCTTGAAGATGCCGACAACGAAGGCAACAACAATCGCGGTGACCAGCGCGAACAGCCCGATGGTGCGGTACTGACGGCTGAGGAATGCGTTGGCGCCTTCAAGGATGGTGCCAGCTACTTCCTGCATCGCGGCTGTGCCCTTATCGCGCTTGAGGACGTCGTAGGCGAGCCAGATGGCAAAGAGCACGGCAGCTGCACTCGCCGCCGGGATCATGATTTGTGCAAGCAGCACTGACCAAACCTCCTTGAACAGAGGACGGCACGGCAGGCCACCCGGAGTTCCAGGACGGCGCGCCGTTGATGCGGTAAGGGAGCTAGAGCAGCTTCGCCAGGAGCGCCTTTAGCCGGTCTTCGTCGGCATGAAGCGATCTGCGCCAGTCGAAGTTCTCGGTGTTCGAGATCTCCATGCGCAGATTGCCCAGGTGCCGTTCAAGAACGCGACGTAGCAGCTCGAGATCGGCGGAGTCGAGTTCAAGGTGCATGAATTGCACCCCCGGACTGAGCCCTTGGAGGGCTCCCATCCAAACCGAAACCGTTCCACGGCGACCGGACCGCCAGGGGATCATGACTTTCCGGTCGCCTGGACCGGCACCGGCGGAGTGGGGAAACGAAAAACATAGTGGCCCCCTCGCGTGGTGTCGGTCGCAGGGGGAGGCGCACCAATACGGTGCTTCGCTGCGTGGTCAGAATCGCCTGCACGAAATGTGCCGCCGATTGCCTTTCCCGGCCCCTCTGCGCTGGCGGCGATAATAGGAAGAGTTAGGCGAATGCGCCAATGCCCAGAAGGCCTGACGCCAATGCGAACGAGGCGGCAGCTACTGCAGCGAAATTTCGCGCATCACCGGACTGGCGACGAGTTGAGCACCGGTGATGTGTTGGATGTCGTCGAGCGTCCAGCCAGGGGCATATTCCTCGACCATCATCTTGCCATCGAGGACCTGCATGACCGCGACATCCGTGTAGATCCGGTCGACGCAGCGCGCGGCTGTGAGTGGAAGCGTGCAGCGCTGGACGACCTTCGGCGCGCCGTCGCGTGATGTGTGCGTCATCATGACGTAGGTGTTGCGGGCACACTGGGCGAGGTCGGGGGCGCCGCCGACGCTGCCCGACAATCGTCCGGGCCGCATGAAGTTCGCCAGATTACCTTCCGCGTCGACCTCCAGGGCGCCCAGTACGGTGTAGTCGATGAAGCCACCACGGACGAGCGCGAAGGAGGCGTCGTGGCTCATAAAGCTCATGCCGGGCCTGGGAGCAACGAAGTGACCACCGGCCGTTTGCAGGCGATGCCCGTCCGGCACCGGGTCGAGGATCGGCCCAAAGCCGAGCAGGCCTTGCTCCGAGTGATAGATAACCTCCACGTCCTGCGGGGGATTGAGAGCACAGTAAAGGGGCATGCCGATTCCGAGGTTCACAACATCGCCATCGCGGAAACGGCGTGTGACCAGAAGCGCGACTATTTCAGGTGGGAGCCGTTCGAGCACGCTCAGTGCTCCTCTCGCCAAGACTTCATCGGGACTGGCGGACGGACGACAACGCGGTCGACCAGCACACCGGGGACCTCGATCTCGGCCGGGCCAAGGTCACCCACGTCAACCAGCCGGTCGACCTCTGCGATCGTGATGGTTGCGGCGCCAGCCATCGTCGCATTGAAGCTGGAGGGATGCTCCCACACGAGGTTGCCATACCGATCGGCAGCGGCGGCCCGAATCAATGCGAAGTCAGCGTGAAGGGCCTGTTCGAGCACGCACTCGACACCATCGAATGTCCGCGTCTCGCGCCCCGCGGCAAGCGGTGTCCCGACACCAACGGGCGTGTAGAACGCGGGAATCCCGGCTTTCGCGGCACGAATACGCTCCGCGAGCGTCCCCTGGCCGACGAGCTCCAGCTGGATTCTGCCCTGTTCGAGCATCGATTCGAAGGCGCTGCCGGTGGAGCCTCGCATGGGCGCCGAGAAGGTCGTGATTCCTTTACGCACCTGGCCGCGTTCGATGAGGAGAGCAACGGTGACGTGGTCCATGCCAGTTCCCGCCATGCCCGTGAAGCCGCGGAGCGCTTCTTCGCCGGCGAGCTGTTCGCGTGCGATCGGGCCGATGCCGGACATGTTGCAGCAGGCCACGGTCAGGTCTTTCGCGCCCTTCCGGCCGAGTGCCGAAATCAAGTAGGCAGGCCAGTCCGCGGGGCCAATAAAGCCGCCGACATGAATGGACGCTCCGTCATTGACGTCGGAAACAGCCTCGTCGAAGGAAGGGACCACCTTGTTGATCACCGGATGCTCGCCCCTTCGCTGCATTGGTCCCCGCGAGTCTACTGCGACACGAGATTCAAAGGGTGCGGAGCCGGGGAATGCATCACGCGGCCCCAACCCGGTGGACCATTTTCGCTGGCGCCCTGCCCAGAGACCGCAGCGTGGGGACGGCAACTTGCACTACGCTGGTGGCCCAGGGGTCCGCGACGCGGACGGAAGAGGTTCTCTATGAAGATCCGGGCCGGGTACGAGATTTCCTATGAGTGCCCCCAGCCGACTCCGATGATCCTGCAACTGAGCGTGCACCCTTCACGGATCGATGACTTGCTGACCTGGGATCGGATGCTGATTGATCCTCCGGTCCCTGTGCACACTTATCACGACGGGTTCGGGAACTTCTGCCAGGTGCTTACAGCGCCCACAGGCCGGATCACCATGGCGACGGACTTTGTCATACAGGATGCTGGCGATTTGGACGTCTTCGCCCCTGAAGCGGAACAGCACACGTTGGAGCAGCTGCCGAGCGATTGCCTGGTCTATCTCCTGGGCAGCCGCTACTGCGAGACCGACCGCCTCTCAAACCTGGCCTGGTCGCTCTTCGGACACCTGCCGAAGGGCTGGCCGCTGGTGCAGGCGATCTGCGACTACGTCCACAACCGGATCATGTTCGGGTACGAACATGCTGACCCCACGATGTCAGCCTGGGAGGCCCATAATCGAGGGCGTGGCGTGTGCCGGGACTACGCTCACCTCGCCATTGCACTGTGCCGTTGCATGAACATCCCGGCGCGCTACTGCACTGGCTACCTTGGCGATATGGGAACCGCGCCCCCATATGGACCAGGAGACTTCGCGGCCTGGTTCGAGGCGTACCTCGGAGGGAAGTGGTACACGTTTGACCCTCGGAACAACGTGCCACGCGTTGGGCGCATCTTGATGGCACGCGGCCGCGACGCCACGGACGTGGCAATTGTGACCTCATTCGGCCTTTGCACGCTCTCGGGCTTCAAGGTGATCACGGAAGAAATCGGGGCGAACCCGCCAGGGTCCTAATGGCCGAGCCAACGTGAGCCGCGCGATATCGCAGATGGCCCCGTAATACCGGAACGGCGCCGGTTGGAGTGGGCAATAGGGCTCTTTGTCGAAGCGCACAAAGAGCGGGCAGCCCCATGGCGACGTGGCCCGCACCCTCCCGCAAGTTCCACGGTGGAGGGTGGCTTACTTTACGGCGGGCCGGATCCTGGCGGCGTCGGCAGCGGCTTTCTTTTCGCCCTTGGCCGTGGTGGCGTCAGTCTTCTGCTTGGCGGATTTGCGCGTGTTTTTCGGGCTCTTGTCGCCCATCACTCGCACCAACTTCCCGCGATACCTACCGGTGTTATCGCTGCGGCTACTGTACCACCACACGGAGCCCTGGCGGGGAAAGGCAGACGCGTACTATCGGTGCGCGGCAGGCCGGGACGGGGCTCTACGGCTCGCGCGGGGGCAGGCTGAGTCCGATGGCCTTCGTTTTGAGTGCCGAGACAACGTATACGGCGAAATCGTTCAGTCTCATGCCGGGAGCAGGCAGAGCGGCAGCGGCCGGGCCAGCCGACTCAAGTGCGAACAGCGCCCTGGCTTTCGAGAACGACGTAGTTGCCGGGTGGGCGAGGACGAAGGCCTGGATTTCATTCGCGAATTCTGACTGCCCGCGTATCGCGAGGATTTCGCCAATGCCCTGGAGCCAACTCAGGACGTTGTTTGCTGACCCGGCCTGCTGCGACGTGCTGACGGCCGAAACGAACATTTCCAAGGCCCGATCAAGGTCCCCTTCGACGAAATAAAGGAAGCCCATCGCACGCTCGTATTCCGTGAGCGTATTGATGTCGCCGAGCCGGTGAACGAACCCCTGCGCTTCGGCAAGGACAACACGCGCGGCATCGGGCTGTTCGAAATCCAGGTATGAGTCGCCGAGGCGAATCAACGCATCGACGATCCCACGCTGGTCGCGGAGGGCTCGCCGGAGCTCGACGGCCTTCTGGCCAAAGGCTATGGCTGCGGTCGCCACGCCCAGTGCCTTGGCGTTGACGGCGCGCTCAATGTGGAGGGTGGCCGTGAACCAGTGTTCACCGTCCGCGATCAGGCCATCGGACCGGACGAGTTGATCCGCAGCTTCGCGAAGGGCCGACTCGGCGATGGTATTGGCCGGGATGTACTGGCCATGCCGGACGCCGTCCGGCTCCCAAACGACGGGCGCGAGGCGATCCCTGGCGACGGCACCGAGCCAGAGCGCACTCGCAAGACTCGCGGCGTCACCCCGCTCGACCGCTCGAGTTTCAGCGCGGGCTGCCGCATCCATGAGCCCTTCGTACCTCCCGGCGCCCCAGTGCAACATGGCTTCGAGCTCGGCCGGGTCGGTCCCGAATCCAGAAGGCGGCAACCCTTCGTGGTCGTGATAGAGCATGGTGGCCCGGCGAGCGTCGCTGAGCAGTCGCGGCGAGCGGGCGGTGCGAATGTCGAGCCAGGTGCGAATCGTGAGCAGGAGGGCAAGGAGACGCCACGACGGTTCGCCGGCATGTTCGGCAGCAGCGACGGCCTGGTCAATGGCTTCGGCGATGTCCAGCAGCCGGCCGCGCACCTGTGCGTAGTGGGAGAGCGGATAGGCGAGACGTTCGATGAGATCGAGCCTGGCATTTCGGCTGGCCCAGCGAAGTGCTGCTACCACATCGCGGAACTCAGCGTCGATGGAAGCGACAGTCGCCACCTGGTCAGCCGATTCGAGCGGAATCCGGCACCGGTCCATGAAGTCGGCGTAATGCCCGGCGTGCACCTGCTCGATGCTGTGACGGAGCGGACCGAGGCGCTCGCGGGCGAGTTGCCGGAGCAGTGGATGCAGTGAGTACGCGCCTCCCGTCGTCTGCAGGAGCGAGCGGTCGACGAGACCACGGACGACAGGGAGGGGAGCTCCGGCAACCCGGTGGGCCGAAGCAAGCGCAAAGGAGCCTTCAAACACCGACATAGCGAGGAGGGCATCCAGGGCATCAGGGTCAAGTCTGCGCAGGCTCTCATCGAGGAGACCGGGCACGCTTCGGTGGCGCTGGGGAACGTCGCGAAGGTCGGAACGAAGGACACCGAGGTCCGCAGCGATATGTGCGGCAATTTCTTCTCGCGAGAGGTAGCGACGGAGTGCTGCTGCCAGTTCAAGGCCAAGCGGCATGCCGTCCACCTGTTCGCAGATGCGGCGCACAGCGTCGTCTGACGAACCGTCCGATTCGAGGCCAGCCTGGGCCTCGCGCTCCATGAAGAGGCGCTCGGCGTCGGAGATCCCGTCGTTCCCGGCTGTCTGGGCCAGCCCCCCGATCGGGAAGACCCATTCATCGCGAAGCCCGACGACTTCGCGGGACGTGACGACTACGCGCAGCGTGGCCGTTTCAGTGACGAGCCTGGAGAGACTTGCAGCCGCATCGGGGAGGAGCGGTTCGATGTTATCGAGGACGAGGGTTCCATCGTGGTTGGCGAGGGCAGCGGCGATCTGTTCGACCGTGGGCCCGGTCAGCTGCAGTTCCATTTCACGGGCAATCGCGAGGTGCATGTCGTGGATGGTCTCCACGCCGTGGAGCCCGATGACAGTGACCTGTGCGCCGGCGACCCGGAGGCGAGAGGCAAGCTGGTTAGCGAGGCGCGTCTTTCCAACGCCTCCGGGGCCGGCGATGGTCACGAGCCTGCAGGTGGGGCGCTTCAACAGTTCAGCGAGTCTCCCCAGTTCGGAATCGCGGCCGACAAAGGATGTGGTGGGGACCTGCAGGGGAAGCGGCGACGGACCGGGCACGGCGTCAGATCGGTCGTGCCGTTCCAGCGTGGGTGCCGTGGGTGTTCCGGCGTGGCTCACGTCGCCGACAAAGCGGTACCCACGGCCGCGGACGGTGCGAATCATCCGCTGTTGTTCTCCATCGTCAGAGACCGCTTTGCGGGCGGCCATGATGCGGCTGTTGAGGGCAGCATCGGAGATAAACCCGGAGGGCCAAACGGCCTGGATGATCTCATCTTTGGGCACGACGCGGCCGGCGTTTTCGACAAGCAGGGCGAGGACTTCGAACACCTGGGGTTCCATTGGAACGGGCTGGCCAGCGCGCCGCAGTTCGAACGCATCGGCGTCGAGTTCGAAGTCGTCAAAGGTGAAGACGCGGCTCGCCATGGCGCCATCCCCGCGCGAGGCTGCGAACGCGTGGACCGCGAACCTCGATGGTCTCTCCACGGTGTCTCCATACAGTCTCCAAGCTACGACGGAGCGGCCCGGATACGTTGTTGCTGCCGGGAAAACACCACAGACCCGGCGAGACTACCACGGAGGAACAAAGAAATGACCACCCCCACGCAGACCGTCCGCAACGGCATCAGCACCGAGCAGATGTTCGGGACACTCGACGCGATCAAGGCGCAACCGGCTATCGCGAAGTTCCAGTTCCGCGCCACCAACCGCTGGATGGGCGGGTGCCACAACCAGTCCTTCATCAAAGACTTCTACGGCGGCGGGCAGGAAGACCGTTCTCGCGCTGCGGGATGGAGCCTCGATGCTGGCGAGCCTGGCATCCTGCTTGGCAAAGACGAAGGCCCGAATCCGGCTGAGTACCTGCTCCACGCCCTCGCGGCGTGCCTGACCACGTCGATTGTCAACGTCGCCGCCGCCCGGAAGGTCGAGCTCACGTCCGTCGAATCGACGCTTGAGGGCGATGCAGATGTCCAGGGAGCGCTCGGACTGGACAACAGAGTCCGCAACGGGTTCCAGCGCATCCGGGCAAGCTTCAAGGTCAGCGGCAACGCGCCCGACGAGAAGCTTCGTGAGGTTGTCGACCGGGCCAAGGCACGCTCCTTTGTCTTCGACGTCGTCTCGCACGGGACCGCCGTCGACGTCGACGTCGTCACGGGCTGAGCCCGTCATCAGCAGGCGGGCAGGGCGCTTGCGTGAACCCCCACGCCCTGCCCGCGCGTCACCAAAGGGAAGGGATCTGACATGGAACAACGGGAATTCGAAGTAGCAATCGTGGGCGGGGGCCTGGCGGGCGCCGCCCTCGCGATCACGCTGGCACGTACCGGAGTTGAAGTGGCCGTGCTTGAGAAGGAACGGGTCTTCAAAGACCGCGTGCGCGGAGAGTTCCTGGCTCCATGGGCCGTGCCGGACCTTCGCCGTCTCCAGTTGCTCAACACGCTTCGGAGCGCCGGAGCGATCGACCTGCCGGCACTGGCCGGCCGATCATTGAAGCCACGAACCGTTGCAACGCCTGGGGGAGACGTTTCCCTCTCGTATTCGCACACGGCCGTGCAGGAGGCGCTGCTAAGCGAGGCACACGCGGCGGGAGTGGCCGTGATCCGGGGTGCGCAGGTGACTGCGGTAGAGGGGAGCCCTGGCGGTCCCTCCACAGTCGTGACACGGGACCCATCCCAAGCCGTATGCGCCCGTCTGATCGTGGGTGCGGACGGGCGGAACTCGCTCGTGCGCAAGACGCTGGGTCACGCCGAAACGGTACGCCGCTCTGACCGGGTACTGGCTGGCGTACGCCTCGGGAACCTCCCCGGGGACGCGGCGTTCGGCTATTTCGTTGTCCGGGAGGACCTTGGCGGGCTCGCATCGATCTTCCCGCAGGCGGAGGGCATGGGAAGGGCCTACATCTTCATGTCCGGCCGCGACCAGGTCGCCTATCGGGGCGCAGGAGGATTCCAGAACTTCGTTGAGTCACTGGTTCGGCTCGGAATTCCGCCCGAGGCCGTCGCGGGTGTCACCCAGGCCGGACCGCTGGCCGCCTTTGTTGCTGATGATTCGTGGGTCGAGCGGCCAGCCGCACCCGGACTGGCTCTGATTGGCGATGCAGCCGGGATCAGTGATCCGACGTGGGGACAAGGGATGGCACTGGCGTTCCACGATGCGCGCGTCCTCAGCGACTGGTTACTGTCTGAACCGAACTGGGACGTGGCGCTCGATCGCTATGCGGAGGCGCGCGACCGGTATTTCCAGACGATCATCACCGCGGAGAGTTGGCTCACTGAACTGCAGTTGACGCCCGGCGAGGATGCGACAGCACGGCGCAACCAGGTGATGGCGGCGTGGCGAGCTGACCCTCGGCGGGCCCAGGGCCTCGACCTGAATGGCTTCGGGCCGGCACTGGACACATCGGAAGCTGCGCGAAGGCGGATCTTCGCCGAGGGTGGCGAGGCGACGGTTGAGGCGCTGGTGGGCGCCGTACGGGGGCGAAACTTTGAGGCCATCAGGAGCACATTCACGCCAACAGCCCGAATGAGGGCGCTGCTCCCGAGAGGTCCCCGCGAACTCCACGGCGCCGAGGAGATCGGCCGGGCATTCGAAGGCTGGTTCGGCGATGCGACAGAGTTTGAGCCAATCAACACGAACGTCGATTTGGTCGCGGACCGAGTGCGAGTAAGCTGGAAAATCCGTCTGCGCTGGGCGGACGAGCCGTTCTCAAGGATCATCGAGCAGCAGGGGTACGCCAAGGTAGTAGATGGCCAGATCGGCACGATCGACTTGCTGTGCTCGGGTTTCCGGCCAGAGGTCGTCCGCGAGGGAGTGACAGAGAAATCAGCGGCATAGTGAGGAGACTTCGTCCCAGGGTGCGACGCCGCGGTGTCACACCCTGGGGCGGTTGGGAAGAACGGGCGGGCCGGGGGCGGTCGACGCAGTCACTTCCGCGTCGCCGGGTTGATTTCAGGGCGTGGAAACGGCCGGCGCTTCCCGAGCGGTGTGCGGCGTGCCATTCTGGAGTCATGAGGATCGGGGCTTTCGAGGTCAACGAGACGATCAGTGCTTTGCGGGACCCCATTGCCGTCGCGACGCTGCGGCCGTGGATAGACGCCGGAAACGTAGGCACGCTCACCCTTCGAAGATTGCGGAACGCACTCGGTGCACGCGACCTTGGCGAGCTGGTGAAGCCCGGCGAGTTCTTCGACTTCACGCGTTACCGGCCGACGGTCCGCTATGACGGCGAGGAGCGCGAATTCGTCATTCCGAACACGCGGATCAGCTACGCGCGGCGGACCGAGGGTCCGGACGTTCTTTTCCTCGATGTGCTCGAACCCCAGGCGCACGCAGAGGAGTACATGGAATCCATTGTGGAGCTGCTATCAGCGGCCCATGTGAAAGCTCATTGGCGGCTCGGGGCGTGGTTCGGCGGCGTGCCGCACAGCCGACCGCTGCGGGTGAGTATGTCGATGGGACAACGGCAAATGGACGTGAAGACCCGGCGCGAGGTGAGGCGGACAACGCGATACGAGGGGCCGACTTCGATCATGAGCCTGTTGGGGCCCCAGCTTGAGGCGCGCGGGATCGAGAACAACGCGCTGATGCTTCAGCTTCCGCACTATGTGCAGTTCGAGGATGACCATTCGGGAGCGGCCGCGATGCTGGAAGCGGTAGGTACTGCCCTGGGACTGTCATCGGACGTTGCGGAAGCGATCGTAGGGATGAAGGCACGCGGGGAGCGCCAGTACGAGCAGTTGAGCCGAATGGTCGCGGCGGATGCCGACCTGAGCCGCGCCGTGGAAAGCTTTGAGCAGATCTACGATGCTGAGCACGACGACCGGGAACCGGAAGGAAGCGCGCTCTCGCCGGAGATCGAGCGATTCCTGGGTGAGGTCGTTCGCAGGATCGACGACGGTCAGGACCGCGACGACTGACCGTGGCGGCTAAGCACCCCGATGAGCCGGCTGCGACGGCACACCTTCACTGCCAGCCTGTTCATATGAATCTGCTTGACGACGTGCTGCCATCCCGGTAGGACAGGAGCATCACCTACCGAGGGTATTGAAATGGCGAGCGCGCAGCTAGAGGCAATGCTGCAAGCTTCACGGGAGCGGCAGGCGGCGGGTCCGGCAGCATCAGTGGTTGAAATGCGGTCGATGATGCAGAACATGCCACGGCAGCCAACACCGGAGGGAATCGACCTGCAGGAGGTCCAGGCCGGGGGTGCGCGAGGCGAGTGGGTGAGTGTGCCCGGAGCGTCTTCGGGCATGGTCATGCTGTTTTTCCATGGTGGGGGCTACTGCCTTGGAGATGTCGCTGACCGCCGGGACTTTGCAGCGCGTGTTTCGGCGGCCACTGGCGGCAGTGTGCTGAATCTCGACTACCGCCTGGCGCCGGAAGCGCCGTTCCCGGCCGCGTTCGACGACGCTGTGTCCGCATACGAGTGGCTGCTCGCGGCGGGTCATGCTCCTGAACAGATAGTGGTTGGTGGCGATTCGGCGGGCGGCGGGTTGGCACTGGCGGCAACGATGGCCGTCCGTGACAGGGGTCTGCCCCTTCCGGCCGCGATCGTCGCGCTCTCGCCGTGGACCGACCTGACGATGTCCCAAGCTTCTATCACCGGCCGTGCGAAAACTGACACCCTGGGCGAGCCGGTGCTGACGATGCTGGCGAAGGCATACGCCGGACCGGCGGATCGCAGCGACCCGAGGATGTCTCCGCTGTTCGGCGACTCTCGCGGATTGCCGGCGATGCTCATCATGGTGGGCACGATCGAAATCCTGTATGACGACGCCGCACAATTCGCGACGCGGGCCATCCAAGCGGAGGTGCCGGTGCACTTTGAGCCGTGGCCGGAAGTACCGCATGTCTGGCCAACCCTGCCGCGCAGCATTCCGGAGGCAGTGGCAGCCACCGACCGCATCGGGGCGTTCATCAATATGTACGCGGCGGCACGTGTAGCGACAGCGGTTTAAGCGGCGAGTTCCGGGCCCACGGAGATGTCCCGCGGGAGGATGACCTACCGCGTCCGCGCCTGACGCTGGCTGGTCGCGAGGGCAAGGCAGGCCAGGCCAGTACCGATGAGCATCGACTGGTACGTGTTTTGCATTGCGACACCACCACCGACGAGGAGAAGTAGCCCGCACGCGGCGAGAGCCATGCCCCGTTGATGGAGACTAACGGCCACTGCCACGAGGCATCCAGCCGCGACCGCGTAGGCGATTGCGGGGAGCGAGCCCGTGAGCCCGTGAGTCCAGAGGAGCAGAAAGCGGGTCGTGTGCGGGTTCCCCAGCAGCACCACCATTACAAACGTTGCTGCCACAGCACCGGAGATCGCGGGCCGACGACTGCTAGAGGATACGGAACCGGCCGTCCAGGGGAGTGAGACCGCGAAGGCGATCGCAGCCCATTCGGCCAGGTCCAGGAATCCCGCGGACAATCCGTGTCCGGTCCCTTCCGACGCCCACATCTGCCCAACGCTGAAGATGCCGGACAGGGCCACTGTCAGCGTCGCCAGGACCACGGCAATGGCCATGCGGGCACCGACCATACCTGCTGCACCAATACCGACGAGGACAAGCGCAGCGAGGAGGAGCGTATTGAGTGCGGCGGCCTCACCCAGTCCCGGTCCAGCGCGGAGCAGCGCAGCGGCGAGGATGAGGCTTGCTATGCCGGCAGCCATGGCGCGGCCCCCGGCAGTGCCGACCTGCCAGGCAGCCACGGCGAGGGCGGCTGCGACGACGACGGCGAGCACGGTCGCAACGTAGTAAGCGAAGCGGCCGGCGTCGGCGAGCATCTCATAGGGCCCGGCGATTGCACCGAGCCCCGGGACGTGAATTGCCACACGAGTGAGCGTCCGGAGGATGACGAGTTCGAAGGCGACTGCGATGACGAGCCACACGGCAAGCGTTTCGAGGTGAACCCTGGCCAGGCTCCATTCACGCAGATTGTGGTCCTGGGCACGAACACCGGAGAAGCTGGCCATCACTTTGCCCCGCTGCGCGTGCCGATGACGGCGAGACCGACACCGAGGCCGCTCAGTCCGACGAGGAGGCCGAGGGCAATGAGCCAGGCGGGAGTAGCGCTACCGCCAGCGTCGCCAGGGAAGATGTGAATGCGGACGAAAGCGGAGACGGACTTCTGGCCGTTGCGCTCGGACAGGCTTCCGTCCCAAACCGCGAAGGCAAGATCGGTAGTGCCGGTTTCATGGAAGGCCGTGAGGCTGGCATCGCCCGGGTTGAGTGGCCGCGCGAAGACGACAGCCCACTTTCCGGCCTGGTAGACGCCCTGGCCCTGAACGGTCTGTGAGCCGGCGGGCCCGATATTCCCGAAGGATGCCGCAACAAGGTCCTGGACAGGGCCGCCATCGGCCAGTGCATAGGGGTTGCCGGCGGCGCGGGCGGTATAGAACTCAGGTCCGTCTCCCGGGTATCGCTCCACCCAGAGATTCGGGTAACGCTCCGAAGGGTCGCCGTGTCCGACCTGCGAGTCGGCGCGCCACTGCCAGATGTTGACGCCCGCACCTACCTGTCCCATGCAAATCGACGGGACAGTCGCCGAGGCGGACGCGGGGAACTCCAGCGCGACGGCATCGGAGAAGTTCTCGACTTTGAGGGTTGAATCGTCCTGGGTCGCATCAGTCCATTCGACGCGGACGTAGAGATTGCCGTCCCGATGAAGGGATTTCGCGGAGATGGTGGCGATTGAGCCTCCACCGATCGGGTAGGCCTGCTGTTGCGCGGTCAGAGGCACGTCGATGCTGGCGGATTCGTTCCAAACGGCTGCATTCGGATCGAGGCCGGGATCACTGGATGCAGCCCGGCTGATGAGCATCAGCGACTGCGACGCGGCGGGGTTGGCGTTGGTGAGTTGCAGGATGCCGGCCGTGGCGAGGACCAATGCAAGCACGAGCAACGTGGGCATCCGGCGGCGAACCATGGCAGGCATCTTCATCTCAATCACCTCGTTTCAAGGATCTGTTCGACGGAGATCAACGCGGCGTTGTCCGGACCGACATCGCGGCGCTGGTCGGGGAATGGCATGGCGGGGCTGGAAACGACGGCCGCATCCAGCACACCTGCAAGCACGCGCTCGGATTCGAGCCAGGCAGCAAGTGCTGTTCCGAGGGCTTCGTATGGGCTGGCACTGTGGGCGTGCGCAGCGATGAGGTGGCCGAGTGTTTCGCCCCAGCGGCCAAGGTGTTCGGATACAAACACCCGCTGGTTGCGGCGCGCCTGGAGCACGCGGGGCTTGCCCATGTGCTCTATCGCGTACGCCTCTTTCCGGCAAAGGAAGCCCATGAACTCCAGCTCGAGGCTGATGTCGTCGGGCCGCAGCCCCTGTCCCAGCTCGAGCCCAAACGCACGGTAGAAGCCGGCTACATCAGCCATGACGGACGTTTGCTGATTGATGTCGGTGCAGACGTAGGCTGATTCATACGTGGGGCAATCAGGCGATGTTGCGAGCGTGAAGAGCTCAATGTATTCGGCCTCGAGGTCGGTGCGCGGGCGTTCGATGAATTCGCGGGCCAACCTGGATACGATGCCCTCTGAGTCGAGGGTGAGGACGAGGCCGGCGACGTCGCGGATGCTCTCGATCGCACCGGGATCGGGATATGCGAGTGCGCGCGCAAGAAGTTCGTACGCGAGTCCACGCCGGACGGCTTCCGCTACGCCGGGCTTTGATGGATCGTGGGGCATCCTGTTTGGCACGCCGGCCTCCTCAGATGGTGTTCATCGTGAATTGCTGGGGTCGTTCGAAGACTTTTTCTTCGACTCCGACGCGAACGACCTCGCGACCCTGGCTGTCGTAGCCGACAACGACATCGTCATAGATCTCGTGGACCACGCCGTTCAGGCTTAGCTCCTGGATCTTCGGCCCCTTTTCGATCTTAAAGCTGAAGACGATGGTTTGAGAGGCGCGGAAGAGCTGGAGGACAGCGAGGAGCTCCCGGCTCGGGTTCGAATAGCGTTCGATGGCGTGGTCCACGCCGGGCCCGAACATCTGCTTCAGGTAGTCCCGCGGTACCCAGCGCGGCGGAATGTAGTAGACATTCGGTTGGGTGCCGAACTGGGGATACAGCGGCAGCGCTACCTTCTCGACGTGGACGAGGAAGTAGAGGGGGTTAGTCGGGTCTTCGACCCAAAGACCGGCATCATCGACTTTCGCCAGTCCCTGCAGCCGGATCTTGCCGATGCAGGCAGTCATACAACGGGTCTCCATCGGAAGGCCTTCGGTCAGGGGGTCGGAGCCTTCGACGCGTGGGAAGCAGCCGATGCACTTCTCGGACGTGCGTGTGTTCGGACGGTACATCGACTTCTTATAGGGGCAGGCGTCAACGCACTTTCGATAGCCGCGGCAGCGTCCCTGATCGATGAGGACGATGCCGTCTTCCTCCCGCTTGTAGATGGCGTTGCGCGGGCAGGCAGCGAGGCAGGCGGGGTACGTGCAGTGGTTACAGATCCGCTGGAGGTAGAAGAACCAGCCATCGTGCACCGGCAACTGCACGCCGTCTTTCGGGAACTTCGTCGCCGAGTCCTCGTGGATGTTCGGTGCCTTCCATTCTTCCTGGGTAGGCGTATATCCGGTGACCATTTTCGTCAGCCCGTCGGCCGTCTCGAACACGGTTTTGCCGTCGAACGTTCCGTACGGGGCACGAGTCGTGAGCGGCACTGATCTGTCCCAGACCTGGCCGCCGGGGTTCGCCTTTTCCTGCAGGTCGAGTACCTTGACGTCCCAGTTCTGGGGATAGCCCCCATATGGCTTGGTCTCGACGTTGTTCCACCACATCAGTTCTTGACCGGGCGAGAAGGTCCAGGTGGTCTTGCAGGCCATGGTGCATGTCTGGCAGGCGATGCACCGGTTTGTATTGAAGACTGCGGCGAACTGCCACTTGGCATTGCCGTTGTCGAAGCGGTAGTCCATTTCGCGGCCGAGTTGCCAGTTGTAGACCTTTGCCATCACTGCACCTCCAGTGCGCGGGCCGGACCGTAAACGCCGTCAATAAGTCCGCGGATGAATGCCTCCCCTCGTGCTTCCAGGACGGCGTGTGTGCCGGCAAAGAAGCGCGAGGAGAAGATGTGGAAGACCTTCTCTTTGGGCATCCCCATCAGTGCGAACTCCTCAATGAAGCAGCGAGCCATCTCGGCGTCGATGTCGACTCCGGGGGGAACGGGGAAGCGGTGGGCGACGAACTCCATCGGGTCGTCGCCTTCGAACTCCTTCTCGGCCATCAGGCGCCTCCCCTCGAACGGTTGAATCCACCCCTGATGTAGGCCTGCATAACGGCGTTCTCTGCCGCGGGGGCCATTCCGTTCTGGCCGGGCGCCCAATTCCCGTCCTCGGCCTTCGTGATCTTGACAAGGGTTTCCTTCGGGACAGTGTTGACGGCGTGGTTGTCGGCCTCGCCACCGAACATGAAGGCCTGGGCCGCCTTGGCCTTGTGGAAGAGGGTGTCGGTCTGATGCATGGGCATCGACCAGTCCTTGGTGACGCTTTGATGCGAGCCGTAGCGGAAGTTGGACTGGTAGCCGGTATCTTCTGAAACGGCCCGGCCATCGGGGCGTGTCTCGTGACCCTTCACGCTTTTCGGGGTGGACCCGAAGCCTCCGTGCTTGGTCATCACGGTGCCGCGAGGGTAGGACTGGTTGGTCTTTACGCGGAGCATAAGCCGGGCGACCTTGTATTCCGGGTCATCCGGCTTCCAGCCGATATAGGGCCGGTCCGCGGGGTTGGCATCGACCCAGACGTAGTCGCCGTCCTTGAGGCCGAGGGCTTTTACGTCCTCGGGGTTCATGTGCAGCTGCTGATCTCCAACGTGCGGGAGCCGCTTGTCCTCCCGGTATGGGTCGGCGAAGTTCGACTGCCAGAGCACCATCAGATCCTGGCTGTACCAGGAGGAGTGGACCGAGTGGCGCGTCTTCGGGGTGAGGAAGTAGAAGTTGTAGCCCTGTTCCCAGAGCGGGTTCTTCGTCTGTTTCGCTTCTGCCCAGGGCAGCTTGATGTTGCGGACAGTCCGCCTCTCGGGGTCCATGTCGTCGCGGGAGATGCCGTAGTCGTTCGGGCGAATGAGTGGGTTGGAACTGACGATGACGTTCGGCAGGTAGGGGGTTGCCTCGGGGCCTTCGCGATGAACGATGAAGTTCTCGCCGAAGTCGATTGCCTCGGGAATGTCGCAGTAGGAGTTCATGCGTCCCGTATCGGTGTGGAACGGCATGTCGTCGTGGACCTGCTCCCAGTAGGGAATGCGAGGATAGGTGCGGAACAGCAGCAGTGCTGAACCAGGTTCTCCATATTTGCCAGCCATCATGTCGTCGACCTTGTAGCCGCGCGTCGTGGCACTGGCATCCAGGAGCCGCTGCACATAGATATCGGTGCGGCCTTCGATTGCGAACTTCCAGTAGTCGGCAAAGCGGGTGTCGTTGAGTTCGACGCCAAGGGCCTGGGCGACGCCGGCCATGATGGAGATATCGTCCTTGGTGTCGTAGATGGGCTTGACGCCGCCCTTCCAGACATTCAGGAACGGATTCTGGCAGGAGGCGGTGACTTCGTGTTGCTGGAACTCAAGCCAAGAGTTGGCAGGGAAGACGAAGTCCGCGTACTCGCAGGTAAGCGTCATCTCGATGTCCTGCGTCATGATCATGTCGACTTTGGGGAGGACGTTGAAAAGGACGCCATAGAGCCACTTCGCGTTGTTGATGAGGTTCACGTTCGTGACCCAGATCACCTTGGTGGGCGATGGCATATGGGTAGCGCCGGTAAAGACCTTCCGGCCCGCCTTCGGCGTATCGACGATGAGCGCCTGGTCTCCGTGATCCCAGTACGCGGGTTCCTCGTCCTTCGTGTACTTGTGAGTCTTGATGAGCTTGCCGTCGACGGCCGGGTCGAGGTTCGGGGCGAACGGATCCTCGGTGAGCCAACCGGGCCAACCCGGGCCAGATTCCGGTGATCCCTGGAAGAGGCCGCCCTTGTAGTTCCCGGCCCACGAATACACTCCGGCACCGGGTTTGCCAATGTTACCTGTCAGCATCATGGGCAGATGAACGGCACGGTTGTGGAGGGTGGCATGGAACCAGTGGTTAATGCCTTCACCGACGTGGATGGCAGCAGGCTTGATCGTCGCGAGATCAATCGCGAGCTGCTCGATAAGGGTCTTCGGTGAGCCACTGATCTCGGCGACGGTGTCGAGGTCGTAGTCGGCAAGGTGCGTGCGGTAGGCCTGCCAGATAGTGAGGACTTCGACTTGCTTACCGTCGACAGTTGTGACGGTGCCCTTGTATTCGAGATCCGGATCGACGCCCTTCGCGGTCAGGTTCGCGCCAACGTCATCGCGGGTGACGGCCTTGAGGGACTGGCTGGCGGCGTCGTAGACGACGTAGTCCTGGAGCTTGCCGTACTGGGCGTCGGTGAGGTGCTGGATCTTGTAGCTGGGGCCGTCCTTCGAAAGCCCCGGCCGGTAGCCAGCGATCACATCTGCCGGGTTGAGGCGCTTGAGGGTGTCCGCGCGCATGAGCAGCGGGAAGTCGGTGTGCCCTTTGACGAAGGGTGCATCGTAGAGGTTCCGGTCCATCAGCAGTTTGGTGACGCCGAGGAAGATCGCAAGGTCGCCGAGGCCGGGCCTGCATGGAATCCAGTAGTCCGCCTTGGTGGCCGGAGGACTGTACTCCGGGGTGATCGTGACGATCTTGCCGCCCCGCTCCATCGTTTCGATGAAGAAGTGCGCATCGGCCATCTTGTTTTCGACAAGGTTCTTACCCACGCCGACGTGGAGGCGCGTGTTGCGCATGTCGTTGAAGTCGCAGTCGGGATTTTGGAGTCCGGTAACGAAGGGAACTCCGGGCGCCTGATCGCCGTGCCAGGTGTAGTTGGACCAGTTTCGGCTGCCATGGGCCTCTTCGGGGCCGACGCCACGGACGTGCGTATCGAGCAACGCCATCATGTTGGCGTTCCGGTACATGCCGTACTTGCCCATGACGCCGAGCAGGCCCATGCCGCCGCGCATCTTGAACGTCATGGTCCCTGCGCCGTCCATCTTGTCGACCATCTCGGGCTGGTAGCCCTCGGAGAGGAGAAGCTGTTTGCCCTTGTCGCCCGAGTAGCGGGTAGCAGTCGAAATCAGGCCCTTGGCAGCGTACTTGAACGCGTCGTCCCAATTGACCTTAACGAACGTGTCTTCGCCACGGGCCGAGAACATGTACTTGGCACGGGTGGCAGTATCAAGGTCCGGGAAGCCGTCATCGGCCCACTGCTTCCAACCCTTCCGGATCATGGGGCCCTTGAGACGATGAGGCCCGTAGATCCGGCGTGTGAGGGTGACGCCCTTGTTACAGCCACGCGGGTTCCAGGCTGCCGTGGCCTTGTTGCCGAACATGTCGCCAACGTTTTGCGAGTCATAGTTCTGTTCGGTGCGCATGACGACACCGTTGCGCACGAACGCGCGGAGGCGGCAGTTGTGTGTGCAGTTCGGTGCGCAGATGAAGGTGAATGAGGAGTCGTAGCGGTACTGGTCGCGGTAGATCTTCTCCCAGCCACGGTTTGGGTAGAAGGCGAGGGGGTTATCGAGATTCGGCGTTGTCTGGAGGAAGGCCAGCTGGCTTTCCATGTAGACCGCCGTCGCAGCGGCGGCAGTGCCGGCGCTGATCTTCAGGAAGCCTCTGCGGCTCAGTTTGGACATGTTCAGCCCCTCCCGTTCCAGAGATGGTGTGTGCCAGCACATGGCCGGCATCGAATTCCCGCATCCGTTAACACTTCGCGACCATCGGAGACTTCTTCTCCGCATTGGCCACAGCTCGTCCGGCGCGCCGGTGGCCCGGGCCGGTCGAACTGGTCGATGTCGGCATCCACGGCGGTTGCCGTGAACAGATCTTCTGGTGTCCACGTGGCGTAGGCCCGGCGCTGGGCATCGTGGCGGTCTTCGCCGTCGTTCGCGCCAGCGGTGGCGCGGTCGCGGAGATCAGTCCGTGCCGCGACGCGGACGGCCTTACCGGTCGTTGTATCGAGGAAGGTTGCTGCGAGCTTCCCGTAGTCGAGAAAGCGCAGTGTGCGCCTGCCGGGACGACAACCAGTCACAGCCTGGACGGCGTCGGCTGCACAACGATCGGTTTCGAGTACTACGACGAGGCGTTTGGCGCGGTCGGGCACGGCGAGTCCGAGCAGAGCGGTCCCATGGAGGGCGAGGCGTGTGCCAAGGACGAGCCCAGCACAGGCGTGGCCGCCATGGAATTCGGCTGCATAGCGGACAGTCCGCTGTAGTTCGCGGTCCTCGCCCGCCAACGCAGCGGCATAGATAGCGGCAGTTTCGGCATCGGCCTCAAGCGAATCGAGCGACCAACGTCCGACGACCATCTCATCCGTGGCTGGTTCTAGCAGGGCAGAGAGGATCGTCGGGTATGGCTCGGGCGAATGCGTCTCAACGAGCACGAGGTCGAGGCCGCCCGGAAGTGTGGCTGCGAGCGACGGAATCGCTTCGTCTGCAGCGGCGACGTTCAGCTGCGTGCGCTCGGGCGTGCGCAGGAGCATTGCCGAGGGAGCAGCCTTCCAGATCCGGCCGGATGATTTCTCAGGCAGGTCGAGGGTGTGATGGGAGCGCTTGATATAGCCAACCCGGATGCCCTGGGTTTGCAGGTTCTCTACTATTCGGACGGCCATGGAAGTCTTACCGGACCGCGAGGGGCCGCGAACGCAGAGGATCGGGGGCAGTGTTCTAGGTGCAGATTCGTGAATCATGCTTGGCCTCGCCGCAACAATGCGGCCGGACGATTGGTGATGATGTGACTCTTGTCACGGGCCGCGCGGTATCGGCGCGGGGCATGGGAGGCACGACGGCCGACGACGAATCCGGATGGTCTGCCGTGTGCGACCGCCGTTTCCCCATCGCTGTCCATCCATATCTTCTGAGCCGGGGCGGTGGGAGATTAAAGGCCTACCCGGGCCGGCAGTGGAGATTCACCAGTAACGGTTGAGATGCGGCGCCAGTGCGGATCGGGATTGGTGACCAGGGCCCTGAATGCTGACGCTGTACTCAGGCGTCGCGGGTGCGGGCGACGGCGAGGGCAGCGGCCAACGGCGCAAGTGCCCAGACCGCGAGCATCGAGCCGAGCAGAGCAATACCGGCGGCTGTCCCAACTTCATTGGCCACGTAGGAGCCCAGCGGCCCGAGCACCTCCAGGTCTGGTTCGAGGCTCATGATCGCGAGGATTCGGACGCATTCGATCGGGTTCCCAAGGACGACGAGGAGGAGCGTACGCCCCGACGAAGACACGGCGAGGGCGAGTCCTACGGCCCCGAGGTCGTACAGCAGGACCATGACGAACCAGGCGACGATCGCAATCGAGAGTGCCTTGAGGCGCCCATCGGAAAGCACGGAGATGAGCATGCCAATGCTGAGCATGGCAGTGGCGAGCACGGCCGAAAGGGCGACGAAGAGAAGATAGTGGTTCACGTCTGTGATAGGGCTGACAAGTGCCATGACCATCCCGGCGGTGCCGAACCCGAGGGCGATGGACGCCCAGACGGCGGCCACAAGGCCAAGGTATTTCCCAATGATGACCTGGCTGGATGAGATTGGCTGGGCCAACAGGGTGGCGAGCGTGCCGCGCTCACGTTCTCCGGCTATGGAACTGGCGCCGAGGACGAGCGCAAGAAGTGGGACGAGCAGCAAGCAGAGATTGATGAGTCCTGCCGTAGTACGGCTAAAGCCTTGCTGGCCGATATCGCCACCGCTGCCCTGAACAAGGGATAAGAGGAGGGCGACAAGCGCGAACGTCCCGGCAAACGCGATGAGCCAGCGGCCGCGATATGCGTCGCGCAGCTCCTTCCGGAATATGACGGCGATTTCTCTCATCGGATGTCTCCCTCATGCGTGAGGTCGTGGAACGAAGATGCCGTCTCTGCAGGTGCCTCTTCGACACGGAAGTCGAGGACACGGATTCCCGACGCGAGGAGGCGTTCGACAACCATCGCTTTGTCGAGCGCCTTGCAACGGACAACAAGCCAGTCACCGGAGCGGGCGACAGCACCGGCTGGTGCAGCTTCCTGGATAATGCCGATGGCATCGGGTGTGTGTCCGTTGAGGCGGAGGTAGAGGCGGCTCAGCGGCGAGATGGCGGCGGCGGACTCGGAAGCCGGACCAAGGAAGGCGCACTTGCCTCGTTCGAGGGCGAGGACGCGATCCGCGATGTACGGGACATCTTCCAGCCAATGGGTGGAGAGGACGACGGCTCGTCCGGAATCGCGCTGTTCAAGTACGAGTCTTCTGAGCTCGAGCCTGGCGGGCATATCGAGACCCGCGACGGGTTCATCGAAGACGAGGAGCATCGGCTCCGCGAGGAGGGCAACGGCCAGGCTGAGGCGTTGGCGCATGCCGCCTGACAGAGCCCCGACCTTCTTGGCGGCGTGTTCCCCGAGGCCAACCGTTTCCACAAGCTGGTGAGCGCGGGCGGCGGAGACGCGTTTGAGGTCCGCGTAGAAGAGTGCAGTCTCAGCAACCGTGAGGTCCGTGTGGAAGGCGGGATTTTGGGGCAGATAACCGATCTTTCTCCTTGCGGCAGGACCTGAACGGGCAACATCAATGCCATCCACCGTGACATTGCCCTGGAACTTTACGAGGCCCATGAGGCACTTGATGAGGGTTGTCTTGCCAGCACCGTTGGCGCCGATTACAGCGAGCACTTCGCCAGCGTTGAGTTCAAAGCCGACGTCGTCGAGTGCGGCTACATCTCCGTAGCGCTTTGTCAGTCCGGTAGCGTTCAGCATGCGGCCCACCTCCGCCGAGCAGACCCGGCAACAAACATGAGCCCACCCAGCGGGACGATGGCGAGCGCGGTCACGACCAGAAACACGACGACCGACGGTGGTCCATCGGACGAGCGGCCGAGCGTCATGGTCGGCGCCATGAGTGGATGGTCGTCGAACGCACGAGCTTCCGGCCGATACACGGGGAACCAGCGTGCTGCCATGTCGAGTGCCATCCGGGCAGGTGTGTAGTCGTAGGCGCGCAGCGCTACGTTCTTTTCAACAAGTGCGTCGTAGGTGCCGGCGTAGCGGTAAGGGAGATCGCCGACTCCGTCGCCATCCGCGTCGTATCCCTGGTAGTCATCCCAGTAGTTGCCACGGCCATCCTCGGACCAACGGTTCTTCTGACCGATGTTGCCGGCGACAGCATCAATCTGCTGGAGGTTGCCGACGAATGTATTTTCACGAAACGTTATGTCTGTGGTCGTGAACAGCCCCACAGCGGTCTGATTGTAGCCGACGAGGTTACGATCGATTTTGACGAAGGCTCCGGGTGTAAATGGAGCTCCTTCAAGTGCCAGCCCGATTCGGTTGTGGTGAATGTAGTTACCGGACACTTCGACGTCGTCAACATCTTTGAACATAATACCGTATCCGGACGCAAGCGAACGATTGTATGCAAACTCATTATCGCGAAATATAGTCCCGTTGGAATACATGAGGACACCGCCATTCACGTTGTGTGAAAACACATTGTTGGTCATCGTATTACTGCTGGCATACATGAAATGAATACCGTATCGCACTTGCGTAACTGTATTGTCTCGAATGATGTTCCGGTCGGCGAAGAGAAGGAGAATACCGTCCTTCGTGTCTTTCACGATATTGCCTTCGAGAACATTATCATATGAGTTGTGGAGATAAATACCGTTACCGCGGCGCTCCTGTGTGAATTCCAGGACGCTCTGCACGTGATTGTTCCGGAGGGTGTGGCTACCAGTTTCCTGAAGGACGATCCCGTAGAGGACATCCCGAAGAACGTTATCTTCGATCGTCGCACCGGGAGCCATAACGCGGATACCCGCGGGCTCGGCGGAGACACCCCGGCCGGAGCCCTGGATGACGAAGCCGCGGAGGGTGACCCCTTCCGCGGCAATGACAACGACATCACCCGCCTGTCTGGCGTCTATCACAGGCGAGTCTTCGCCGATGAGGACAACCGGCTTATCGATCACAAGCTGTTCATGGTGGATGCCGCCTTTGATGCGGACGGTATCGCCGGGGGCGGCTCGGGCCAGGGCATCGGATATCGATTCAGCTGCTGCAGCCGACGATGGCCCGGCACCTGGAATGACGGGGCTTCCCACGGCAATGGCAACGGCGAACACGACCGCGCCGGTGGCTGCAACCTTGCCAGTGTTGCTCCAACTGGAGCGAAGCCAACGGAAGACCGGTGGGCCGGCAAGAAGCAGGGCGGCGGCCGCGACCATCAGCCAGAAACCTGAAGCGACCGTGGTGACGCTGTGAAAGTTCAGCACGCGCGTGTTGCCGAGCACTTTGGGTGTAAACGGATCGAGGTGCAGCGCGGCATGCGGATCGATGTCATGGCCGTAGGTGTAGAGCCAGAACTGCAGGTCAGCGAGCATGACGATCGGGAGGGAAGCAGCCGCCAGCACGCTCAGGGCGCGGGTTTTCCGTGACTGGAAGCGATAGGCCCCAAAGAGGAGAACGGCGATAACCCCGGCCACGCCGAACGGGAAGAGCTTTAATTCGACGACGCCATCGGGTTCGAGTGGCCGCAGGCCGACGTAGTGATTGAGGCCATTGACTTCGGTGATGTCGCCGGTCATCTCGTAACCATAGGCGGTGATGTAGAGGCCGTTTGGGTACTGGGGAGCGACGAGTTCGAGGCGCCAGAGTGGCAGAAATGCAGCGATGGCGATGAAGACCACTGCAATCGCGGAACAGACGGCCCAGACGGGGTCGGCCGGGCGAGCCAGCGCCTTGAGGGTACGTGGGGTCGCGAGCGTCGTGGCTGGCATTCCGGCAGTCACCATTAGCCTCGTGCCGCCACGGAGGAATCGAGGCCGTCCCACATTGAAACCGTTGCCGACTCGAATCGTTTGGAGAGCGCCTCAGCACGGTCCGGGGTAGCGGAGGCCGCGATGCCATACGCCATGGGAGAGTCGATCGCCTTTGACAGGACGTAGGACGCAGAGGCCGCATCGAGCCATGTTTCGGTTTCGTAATCGTTCACCCAGAACTGTGTCGTCTCGGGGACACCGTTGTCGCGCTGGAGGAGGACCATGCAGCCGATGTCGTCGAAGTGCTTTTCCTTGCCTCCCGGTTCGCGCCAGGCGGCCGCAAACCGCGCGTCGCTAATCGTCATGCGGCAGCGCGCGCAGTTCTCCTTGCCGTAGCGGACTACCGGGTCGCCGGTAGGGGCGGACTCGCCCGGGAGGAGCTGGATCCCGGCCACCGTCGCGACACCGGCTGCGCCGGCGGCGCCAACGAGAGATAGGAATGCGCGTCGTGTGACCATGGTGGTGGCCCCTTTCTGAGGACTGAGATGCGGCGCGGGGTGGAGCTGGCGGAGGGAGGTGCCAGCCCCACCCGGGCCTTTTCGGGCGGCTAGGCTGAGACCAGCATCCAGCCCTGCATCTCAAGGTGGAGCGCCGAGCAGAACTCGGTGCAGTACATGGCGTAGGAGCCCTCGGCATCCGCAGCGAACTCAACGTTCGCCACTTCGCCTGGATCGAGGCTGATGTTGACGTTGTAGCGAGGGATGGCGAATCCGTGCGTCGCGTCCGGCGTCTTTTCGATGTTGGTGATGTGGAGGACGACCTTGTCGCCCTTGTTCGCGCGGATGATATCGGGCTTGAACTGGCTGCGTTTCACCGACATCCAGACTTCGACCGTATTGCCGTTTCGCTCGGACCGCTCCTGGCCGGCCTCGACGGCTTCCGGGTCGGGCTTCATGGTCATGGGGTTGGTGCCAGGCGGGTACACATTCCAGGCTTTGATGCGGTCAGCCTTCATTCCCTGGACGTAATGGGGTTCGCCGACGCCGATCGGCGTGTCGGAAAGGACGTCCATCTTTTCGCCTGTGAGATCGACTAACTGGAAGTTCTGTGGATGCAACGTGCCGATGGCCGGGAACCTGTCGATCGACCACTTATTAAGCGATACGAGGTACTTACCATCGGGCTTAACCGTATCGCCTTCCATCGTCACGAGGTGGCCGATGTTGTAGTTGACCTTGAGCTTGTCGACGAGCTGGAAGGCCGCGTCACCCTTGAAGTAGGGTTCGCCGAGCGACCATTTTGCCACGGCACTATCGAGGAAGAGGCTGGTGTAGCCGTGGCCCTCGGCGTCGTACTGGGTGTGCAGCGGCCCGAGACCAACTTCGACACGACCGGCGACGATGGAGTCGAATTTGAGGATAGGGACACCGTACTGGTCGTTCCTCTCGAAATCCTTGGCTTCGATGGCAGCCTTGACCTTGGTGAACGAGTAGATGGTTACGTGTGGGTCGAGCTTGCCAGAAACCGTGAGGTACTCGCCGTTGGGAGCAACGTCGACGCCGTGAGGGCTCTTGGGCTCGGGGGCCAGAAAGAGGATGCCTTCGGAAACGGCCGTTTCGAGTTTGATGACCCTGACGCCGTTGATCGTCGTGGTCTTCCCGGCCTTGACGACTTCCTCAGCCTTCTTCCAGTTGATGATGTGCATCATGTCGAAGTCGTTCTGGGAGGCACCAACTTCGAGCGGTTGGCCACCTTCGTTGTTGCCTCCGACGGCCATCTCCGAGTTGTAGGAGTTGATGAACACCCAACCATCACTGACGAGCTTGCCGGAATCGGCGAGGTCCTGCGTGTAAGGTGGAAGCTCGACCTGGAAGCTACGGTCGAGCTCCATCTGCCCGGTCTCCTGGTTGATCGCCAGGAATGTTGAATAGCCGCGCATGATATCGGGGAACTTGGTGAGCGCGTCCGTCGCGCGGGAGCGGTCGGTGAGCGTCGGCGTCATCGTTGAGATGTGGACGTACTCGCTGTTCTGGGTAACGAAGCAGCCGCCATGCGATGAGTCCAGGTTCGGTACGTCGAGCACCTGCTTCGTCTTGAAGTCGCGGAGGTCGACCATGCCGATCCGGCCGTTGGCGCGGTCGTTTATATAAAGGAAGCGCCCGTCGTATTCGCCGCCGGTCTCACTCAGTGCAGGGTGATGAGTATCGCCCCAGGTAAGCGTGTTGCGCGCTTTGGAGATACCACCGCCAGCGGGCGTTGTGCCGCCGGTGATGAGAACATCAGCGTCGGACCCATAGCCGTAGCCCTGCCACGGTTCCGGTGTGAACACGCCGATGACCTTCATGATCTTCATCGAGGGCACACCCATGACCAGCACCTGACCGCTGTGGCCGCCAGAGCAGAAGAGCATATGGGTGTCCATGTCTGGCCTGCCGGGCGGGACGAACGTCTTGACGGCCCTGGTTACGTCGTCGGGGCTGAGACCGCGCTCGTCGGCGACCTTCTGTGCCTGGCCGGAAAGGCCACTCGCCCCACCGCCACCACCGCTATCGTCACCGAGGGCGACTTTGCCGACGACACCGCCGACAACAAGGCCGGCTCCGCCGACCGTTGCACCCTGGATTAGCTCTCGTCTCGTGATTGCCATATCCCAGTCCTCTCCTCTACCCCACGTGGTTGCCCGCCTCAAATTGCGGGCGAAAGTGCAGACGTATTGCAGCGCGTGCGTTACTTGGCGGTGATCGTCCCTACCATGTCGGGCACGTGGTAGTCGCACTGGAAGTCGTACTTCCCGGCCTTGCTGAACTTCACGGTGAAGGAGTCGTCCTTGCCGGGCTGGACGAGTGCTTCGCTGCTGAAATCCTTGCCCTCGGCCTTTTCACTAAGGACGTGCATGTTGTGGACGGCGGCGCCTTCGTTCTTAACCTCGATCTTCACTTCTTTCCCGACCGGGACGGTGATGTCCTTGGGCGTGAAGACATTGTCGGTCATGACGATGGTGATCTCTTCGGTAGCCCCGCCGTTGTCGCCTGAGGCCGTGGTTGCGGCGCCGGTTTTTCCGGCCGCGGTGGCGGTCGAATCGCCGCCGTCGTCATCATCGCCGCCACAGGCGACGAGGCCGGTGGTCAGCAAAGCACCGAGTGCGATTGCCACCAAGAGACCGTGCTTTCGAAATTCCATGTTTCCCCCTTCGTCCCGACGTTGCGGGTTCCTTGCCACCCAATCCTTTACGGGGGCGTGGCGAAGAGCTGTGATTTTTCTCACAAGCGACGGGTTGGAATGCGAGACAGGCGGGGGCGAAGGGTGGATTTCGCTTCCTGTTGGCGAGATGCCAAACTGACGGCATGTCTGTTGCGAGCCCGGAGGATATCCGGCTGATCCCATACCTCAGTTCGCTTTCCGACGACGAGTCGGAGGCGTTGGCTCGCGAGCTGCCGGTGACCACGTATAGCCCGCGCGAGATGGTGCTGCACCAGGGCGAGCCGGTCGCCGGGGTGTACGTCACGGTGGCTGGCCGCGCGCGCCTGTTCGTGACGAGCGGAGATGGAAAGGAACAAACCCTGCGCATCCTCACTCGCGGAGATACGTTCGCGGAGGTACCGGTATTTGACGGCGGGGACTCACCGGCGACAGTTGAGGCACTCGACCATTTCGAAGTGATCGTCATTTCGCGAGAACGGCTCCGGGCGCTGATACGGACCCATCCCGATGTCGCGGACGCGGTGCTTCAGCACTTCGCGCGCCGCCTCCGAGGGTTCACAGCGATCATCGAGCAGGTGAGTTTGCAGTCGGTGACATCGAGGCTCGCCCGGTACCTCTACCAAACGGCGAAGGTTGAGGGTACGCGATCGGGATCGACGATCATCGTCCAGCGGGAAGTGACGGTGCATGACCTCGCGACGATCGTGGGTTCGGTACGCGAGGTCGTAACGCGATACCTGAAGGAGTTCGAATCGCAGGGGATTCTGACGATTTCGCGGCGTGAGTTCGTCATCCACGATATGGGAGCACTCGAGGTGCTGCTCTAGGCGGCCGGGGGCAGGCCAAGCATGTCGCGGCCCAACTCTGAGATCATCGCCGGCGACCAGCGTGGCTCGAACGTGTACTCGACCGACACATGGTGATCTGGCCAGCCGCTTGCGAGGCAGGCGCGGGCTGCTGCCAACATGATGTCACCCATCGGACAGTGGTCGGATGTGGTGGTCATGCTCACGTGGAGGTGCCCGCCCTCAGCGAGGATCTCGTAGACCAGGCCGAGTTCGACGACGTCGATGCCCAACTCAGGGTCGACGACGCTGTGGAGTTTGTTCGCTACTTCCGCTGCAATCGTCATGTCGTTGCCTTTCTGGCGCCAATTGGCTGGCGGGTGGAGTGCGCGGGCAGGAGTGACCACCAGAGCGCACCCGTGAGGCTCACGCCCCCGGCGGCAAAGATGACTCCGCCAGCCCGAATGAAGAGGAGTGATCCGGCCAGTGACCCGGCAGCCACGGTGTAGCTGCCGAGGACGATGAGGCCGAGGGCGAGGTGTTGGAGCCTGACGTTCACCAGATCGGAAATGACCGGCACGGGTGCCTTGCCCGCAAGGCGCTGGTAGCGATGGATCCAGATAAGAAAGGGAACGATCTTCAGGCTATTTCCTACCAGCGTCGCGCCGACAAAGCCGCCGAGGAGTAGAGCACCGTAGGCGAGGAGCCACCGGGCAGGTTCGGCATCATTGGTGAAGGGCGTCCCGATTGCTGCTCCGACACCGACGACAGCGGCGAGAAGGAGGCAGGGCAACGCAGCCATCGTGGCACGGCCATGGATATCGAGCTTCCGCCGGCTGCGCCTGCGAAAGCCGCGCACGATGCCGAACGCCCAGACCGCGGGCCCCACCGTGAGGACAAGTGCCAGGAGCACGCGCACTGGCACTCCTGGTTGAAACGGAAGCACGCTTGCAAAGAGGGTGACGGCGACGGCGGTGAGGCCGATGGCAATCCACGGCAGCCGCGAGGGGCGCTGCGAGGTGAGGCTAAACATGGGAACGAGCTGTTCGGAGACAGACAGGATCGTGATCCCAAGCCAGCCGATGAGCCCCAGGTGCGCATGCGCGGAGAGGAGTCCGAGGGTAATCGGAAACCACAGGTGGTAAAGCGCTCCAACCCAGGTGAGGCCAAAACCAAAGGCAACGAGCAGTCCGATCAGTCCCATGGCCATGCCGAAGTGAACGACGCCGCGACGGGAGGCACGGGCAAGGGCCGTTGCAGCGAGAATCGAATAGAGCAAGAAACTGGTTGCGAGAAGGGTACCGGCCAGCGCCATCCACGCTGTATCCCATCGGTACGCAGCCCAAACGAAGAGGGGGACGGCCACGACGTGGATGGCGGCCTGAAGGCGCGCGAGCCGGTAGGAGAAGATGTGGCCCCCGAGCACGGCCTGGAGCAACTGGTAGCTAGCTCCCATGATCGTCGTCGAGGCCCAGCCCAGGGCGATGGCATGGACAATCGCGACCGTGTGGGGCGCATTGATCGCGACAAGCGTGTCACCGTCGGCGTTGAGCAGGAGTAGCCCGGCAGTCACGAGGCCAATGGGGGCGAGGAAGAGCAACGGCAGCACAACCGAGAAAGGCGGGCTCTCAGCCGGTGCCGGGCGAGCGGTCACGCCTGGGCCCTCCGGATCACGAGCCGGTGGGATTCGTCGCCGGAGTGGAATTCCCATTCGAACCCGCGACGCTCCAATTCCGGGTAGATCAGCATGGGTTCGCGGTCCATCAAGGCGACGAGTTCATCACCCAACGGGAGCGTCGCAAGGGCACCAAGGATCCGAACCATGGGTTCGGGGGGTTGCAAGCCTCGATTGTCGATATCCATCTTAGTGGCCAACTTTCCGCTGTAGCCGGGGCGTGGAATGCGACGTTTGTCACTTTCATGCGGGACTGTGGCACTGATCATACCGGGGGAATCCGGCACACCTTTGTGCGGTTCGAGGAGGGTGAACGTGCGCGTTCTACTGGCAGTCGATGGTACGCCCAACGGAGAGCCGGCCGCAGCCGCAATCGCGGCGTGGGCCGCGGAAACCGGCGCCGACCTAGTGTTGCTTAGCGTGCTCCACCCACGCGACATCCGCGCCAGCGCGACAGGGAAGACGATGAGCGGCAGCCTCTCGCGGGACGGGCGGCCAACGGGACAGCTGCTCCGCGGACTACCCCCGGTTGAGACGATGGGCGTAGCAGAGGATCGATCGCAAGCGCTGACGAGAGCACGCGCCGAGCGCGAGGACTATCTGCGCGGGCTGGCGGGCCAATGGTTCGGCACGGTGCAGGTGAAGGTCCAGGCCGTTTCCGCTGAGGATACCGCTGATGCGATCGTGAAGGCAGCAGTGGACGAGGGTGTGGCCCTTATTGCGATGGCGACGCGTGGCCGTTCCGCCGTGGGCCAGGCACTATTCGGCGCCGTACACGAGGACGTGGTGCGGCGCGCACCGATGCCGGTGCTGCTGGTAGGTCCGCAGGTGCGCCCCGGGAGCTGAACCGCCCGACAGGGGCAGTTTGATCACCGCCTCTTCATCACGCATGCGGTGGGCGTGGGCGTGCCCTGTCGAGGTTCGCTCGTCGAAACCCGTGGGCCGACAGCCGGGCACTGAGAACTCTCCGATGCATGCGGGCCTGCGCCTGACAGCTTCGATGTGGCGCGCCAGACGGTGTTGCTGCCCAGATGGATGCCCAACATGGGAGCCCGGAGCTGTGAGTCATTGTTTCGAACCCCATGTCGTATTGACCGGAGGGGCATCAACCAAAGCTGTAACGGTGGTACATTAACCCACCGTCAGGAGAACAGCATGCTTTTTCGAATTCACCCTCCGCGAGCGGCAGCCGCAGTGCTTGCCGCAGTCGCCATCACTTCTGCATTCGGCGGAATCGCCTGCAGTAAGGACAGTTCTGACCTGAAGACAGTCGAGGCAGAACTCGTCGCCCCACCGGGGGTTCCTGAGCCGATCCGCCGCGGTCCGGCGCATGTCGTGGTGAACCTCGAAGCGGTGGAACAGCAGGCCGAGATCGCTCCAGGCGTGCAATACACACTGTGGACGTTCAATGGGACAAACCCGGGTCCAATGATCCGCGTGCGGGAAGGCGACTACGTCGAGGTGCGGCTCAACAACCCGGCGACGAACCAGGAAGTCCACAACATCGACCTTCACGCTGTGAACGGCCCCGGCGGTGGCGCCGAGGCCACGCACGTGGGACCCGGCGAATCCCGGGCGTTTGAATTTAAAGCCCAGGCACCCGGACTTTACGTCTACCACTGTGCGGCCGGCATCGTCGCCGACCACATCTCAAACGGAATGTACGGCGCCATCCTTGTCGAACCGGCGGCGCCGCTGCCGCGGGTAGACAAGGAGTTCTACGTCGGCCAGAGCGAGTACTACACGACGGGCGACAGAGGCGACGAAGGTCCCCAGAAATTGGACACGGCGAAGCTCCTCGCCGAAACGCCAACGTACGTGACGTTCAACGGCAACACCCAGTCACTCACCGGTGAGGGGACGCTGCAAGCCGAAACGGGCGACACCGTCCGCATCTTCTGGGCCAACGGAGGCCCGAACCTCACGAGTTCGTTCCACGCTATCGGGGAGATCTTCGACAAGGTCTATGAGTACGGGACGTTCGACCGGCGCAACGCGATTGCCCACGTCCAGACGGTGCTTGTGCCGCCCGGTGGAGCGGCTGTGGTGGAGTTCAAGACTGACGTGCCGGGAGTCTACAAACTGGTCGATCACGCTATCAGCCGCGTGAGCAAAGGCGCCGTTGGGTTGCTGGAAGTGAAGGGCAAAGAACGGCCTGACATCTTCCGCGAAGTGACGGCAACGCCTGAGCCAGGCACGACGGCTGAGCCCACGACGACGGCAACCGCCACGGCCGCAGCGACGACGGCTGCCGCCACAGCCGAGGTGCTGAGTGGCGACATCCCGGTCGAGATGCGCGATAACTCCTTCGCACCCAAGACGATGACTGTGGCTGCCGGATCAACGGTGACGTTCCAACTCGACAACGTCGGCAAGGCGATCCATAACATGCAGATCGCAAACAGTGCCGGCGACTATGACGCGGCCGATGCTGTGAAGTCCGACCCGGAGCTCATCCGCCCCGGCGAGAAGGGTGAACTGGAGTGGAAGGTCCCGGCGAAGGCCGGCACGTACAAATTCCGCTGCGAGATCCATCCGGTGGAGATGACGGGCACGCTCACGGTGAAGTGAGGATATCCCGGACAGAAGCCCAGAGGGTCCGGCCGCGCGTGCGCGGCCGGACCCTCTTTCGTTGCGGCGGAGATGGAACGGGCGCCAGCCCCACATTGGCGGCGGTCCGGCAGGTACTTGCCCGGGGGATGGCCGGGTCGCAAGCGTGATGCCGGCCAAAACTGTGTGCCGTGCGACCGGCGAACGGAAAAGCTCCCCTGGTGGTTGGCCGCTCGACCAACACCACTAGCAGCCGGGACGCAGGACGATCACCCGTGCGCTTACTGGACGTGGCGAATGCGGGGGACGAAGAGGAACACGAGCATCGTCACGATGAGGAGGCCGACGCCGGTAGCAGCAAACGCAACCCGGATGCCGGCAAGTTCGGCGGCGATGCCGACGATAAACGTCCCGAATTGCATCACGCTTACCTGAGTCATGAAAACGGCCATGACGCGGCCGCGGTAGGCGTCGTCGACGTAGTGGTGGAGCAGGCCCTGGGTGAGGGCCTGGCGGAGCGCCGAGCCAAGCCCAACGACGACCATGAAAGCCCCGGCGACAGCAAAGCTGGAGGTCCGCGTGAACCCGATGAGTCCAACTCCGAGGATCGCGAGGCCAGCGAGCAGGATGAGCCCGCGATGGCGGGACGGTAGAGAGGCGAGCATGAGGGCGCCAGCGAGCGCACCGACGGCACTGACGCTGATCATGAGGCCGACCTGGGTGCCGCCACCATCGAAGATATCGGCGACGTATCCGGGGAGCAGGAAGAGATAGGGCATTGCGAAGAACGAGGCGACGAAACTGACCGAGAGGAGCGCAAGCATCAGCCGGTCATTCCGGATGTAGACCAGGCCTTGCTTTATATCGCCGATGCTCCTGCGCCAGATCTGTCCGACGCCCATTCCAGCTTCACCCGGGTCGGCTGCCGGGCGCCAGGTAACGCGGGTGAGGCCAAGGATTGCGAGGCCATAGAGCGACGCCATCACGAGATAAGCCCATTCGAATCCCGCGGACGCGACAATGAACCCGCCAATCGCGGGGGCGATCAGGCGCATCGTGTTCATGCCGGCCATGTTGAGCGAGACCGCGTTCATGAGACGGTCGTTGGGCACGATCTCGGCGATCATGGCCTGACGCGACGGCATCATTAGGGCCGAGACAACGCCCTGCACCGCCGCTGAGAGCAGCAGCCATGGCACCGCCATGAATCCGGTGAAGAGGAGCACGGCAATGAAGGCGGCAATGCCCAGGTTCGCAGCCTGCCCGGCCTGGAGGACTGTGCGCTTGGGGACGCGGTCGGCGATGACTCCTCCAAACATGGAGAGCATCAACATGGGGATAGCGCTCATGAGGCCGACGAGCCCGAGAATCGCGTAGGAGCCGGTGAGAACATATGCGAGATAGCCGCGCACGACCATCTGCATGTTCATCGAGGCCATCTGGCCGAGCATCCCGATGTAGAACCACCGGAATTCGCGTTCGCCGAGCGAACCGAAGATACGCGTAAACACGCCTGGCCTGGCGGCTCTTACCTGGCCGGCGTCGCGAGGATGGGTGAGGGCCGTTGAATCACGGCGCGAAGAGTCTTCGTCCCGCCGGCCGGGGCGAATCGCCTCGGGCCACCTCAATGCCTGGCCCCTGGCGGAGATGCGCGGCGTGCCTGTGGATGTATTACCTTCACGATAACGTTAGAGTTTACCGGCTCAAGCGAATTCGTGCAGGCGGAGGGTCTCCAGACGCAGCAGTCCACGAGTGGCGGAGCTGAAGAACAGGCCGCTCAGGGGATGGGGCCATCCGAGTATTGTTCAGCCTGGCGGCGCTGGTCTTCCGTGAGGCTGGCGACTCGAACCGGCGCCACCATCGTCCAGTGGTGGCCGACAGGGCAGCGTTGGATCCTCCACCAGCCGAGACGAATTGACTTCACCGATGCGCCGGGAATCCAGAGGGTCGCAAAAAAGTGGCCGGCGTGACAGCGGACGATGACCCTGCCGCCGACGTTGTAGCCGCGCCTGCGAACAAGGAGGGTCCCGCCCACGAGCCCGGCGAGGATGACCGCGACAGTAGCCGGCGCGAAAACGACGAGTGGCATCTGAAAAGACTACGACTCGCCAGAACTTCCGGGAGCAGCGACGTAAAGGCGTACGCCGATGATGGGGGATGGGAACCGAACGAGGTCCACGCGCGTCATACTCAACATCGTGGCTGTCGTACGCGCATTCATCTGGCGGCATCGCCGGTGGGGTTACGCCCCGGCTATGGCCATGGCCGTCGCGGCCTCGCTCTGGATCTACGCATCGGCTGCGCCATTCGACCCGCCGGAAACCCGGCTGACAACTCCGGGGACGGTCGTGCTCGATGCCCAGGGGATCGTCCTACAGCGGGATGGAGGCGACGGGTTTCGTATCCCGATCGCCCTGAACGATGTTGCGCCGATCATGCTGGAAGCGACCGTGGCGGCCGAGGATCAGCGGTTCTACTCGCATCCGGGAGTCGATCCGATTGCCGCGGCGCGGGCGTTGTTCGGGATCCACTCGGGGCGTTCTGGCGCCTCGACCATCACCCAGCAGTTGGCGCGGCGTCTTTACCTTGCGGACGGCGGCGGGCCGCTGCCGGTGCGGAAGGTGCGGGAGTCACTGATCGCGCTGCAACTCGAAGCACACCGATCCAAGGATGAGATCCTGGCGCTGTACCTCAACGAGATCTACTACGGGCGCGGGGCGTACGGGATCGAAGCGGCGGCCCGGGTGTACTTCGGTGTGAGCGCGGCAAACCTGGACCTCGCGCGAGCGGCGTACCTCGCGGGGCTTCCCCAGCTGCCATCGAGCTACGCCGGCCCCGGAGAAGAGCTGGGGCGCGAACGCCAGTCGTACGTGCTCTCGCGACTCGTCGACGACGGGAAGGTGAGTAGCGCCGTGGCGGACGCGGCGCGGTCCGAACCGCTGGCGCTACTCCCGGTGCTAGAACCTGCGATTGGCCGGCAGTTCGTCGCCTTCGCGATGGAGGAGCTTGCTGCACTGCGGCCGGATATCGCGGGGCAACGCGGGCTGGTTATCGAGACAACGCTGGATAGCGGGCTCCAGTTGGAGTCGGAGCGGCTTGCGCGATTACAACTGGACGAGCTACGCGATCGGAACGTCACAAACGCGGCAGTGGTCGTCCTGGAGCCACAGACGGGCGCGATCCTGGCGATGGCCGGGAATGTCGAAGGTGAGATCAACCTGGCGGTCGCCGCGCGTCAGCCTGGATCGGCACTGAAGCCATTCCTGTACGCGGAAGCGCTAGAGCGGGGATATACGGCGGCCTCGCCGCTCCTCGATGTGCCGACAACGTTTGTCGACGGCGACGAGCGGTATGCGCCGCTGGACTATGACCGCAGGTTCCGCGGCGTTGTGCCGTTGAGGGCGGCACTGGCTTCGTCGCTGAACGTCCCGGCCGTCGCAATGCTGGAGAGCCTTGGGATCGACAGCTTCCTGGAAACAGCCCATGGATTCGGACTGACGACCCTGACGGACGCCGAACGCTACGGGCTGGCACTGACGTTGGGCGGAGGGGAAGTGCGGCTCATCGACCTGACGGGTGCTTATGCGGCACTGGCCGCAGGTGGGGAACTGGCGCGGCCGTATGCAGTCGCAAGGGTGAGGGACAGTTCTGGACGGGTGCTGTATGAACGCCCACGGGTGGAGCGAACGCGCGCGACGACAGCGCAAGTAGCCTACCTGGTCTCGGATATGCTTGCGGACGCGGACGCGCGGATCCCCGGATTCGGGCAGGTGACGCCCTTCGACCTGCCGTTCAAGGCAGCAGTGAAGACTGGGACGACGACGGGATTCAAGGACAATTGGACGCTGGGCTACACGGAGAACGTCGCGGTCGGCGTCTGGGTTGGGAATGCGGACGCATCGCCGATGGTCAACGTTTCGGGGGTGGACGGGGCCGGGCCACTCTGGCGGGACGTGATGATGGCAGCCACGGCGACCCGCACGCCGGCCTGGCCCGCACGACCTCCAGGGATTGTGGAGGGGACCGTGTGCGCGCCGACCGGACTGCTGCCGGGTGCGGACTGCCCATTTCCCATGCGTGAACTCTTCCTGAGCGGGACGCTCCCCACGGTGGAAGAGCGGTACTACGTGCGACTCGCGGACGGGGAGCTTGCGATCTCGCCACCACCCGAGGCGCGGGCCTGGGCGATCGATGCCGGGCTCACCGTGGCAGACGGCGCGACGGCAGATCGCGGCCTGCGGATCGTGGCACCGGTGGCAGGCAGCACGTTGTACATCGCCCCGGAGTTGCGGGCACAGGAAATGCTGATCCGGGCGACGGCTCCGAACGCGGCATCGACGATCACGTTCCGTGTCGACGGTCAGCCAGCGGGATCTGCGCCCGGAGCGGATGCACGCGTCACGTACGGCCTCACGGTCGGGCGGCATGAGATCGAAGCAGTCGCTCGCTACGACGACGGGACAATTGAAACGGAAACGATCACTATCGAGGTGAGAGCGAAATGACAGGACCCATGCAGGCACTAACTCCGTGGCAGAAGCAACAACGATGGGTACGCGAACACCTCAACACGCCGCTGCGCCGAGCTGGCGCCGTTGCTGGCCTGGTGGCGGTGGTAGCCATGGTGGCGAGCCTTGTGTTGGTACTCAACCGAGGCGGCGACGGCGCCCGGATGCTGGACGAACCGCCGGGGTTCGCGATCAGCCCCAGTGGGGAGGACGTGCCGCGGCTGGCAGCGGTCAGAGTCACGTTTGCCAGAGCGCCGGAGGAAAAGGACGCTGAGCGCTTGGTGCACCTGACCCCCGAGGCGCCTGGAAGCTACACATGGTTGAGCAACCGCACCGTGCTCTTCCAGCCCGACTATCCGGGGCTGCTTCGGGGCGAGCGCTACACGGTGACGGTCCCACCAAGGCCGGAAGCGGGCCTCGACCAAGAGGCGCAACGGACGTTCACGGTGACAGGACTGTTGACGGTGCAGCAGGCAATCCCTGGGGATGCCGAGACGGAAGTGCCGCTGAACGCGCCGATCCTTGTGCAGTTCAGCAGGTCCGTGGCGCCGCTGACGACGCTCGCAGCGGCAAGCGCCGCGCCGGTGCTTGTATTCGACCCGCCGCTTGAAGGGAGTGGCGAGTGGCTTAACACCTCGATTTACCGTTTTGTTCCTGCGTCGATGGACCCGTTCACGACGTATCACGTGTTGGTCCCGAAGGGTCTGACGGCGGCAGCAGACGGAGTCCTGCGGGAAGATTTCGCGTGGAGTTTCACGACGATCAGTCCGGCAGTGACAAAGCTCACTCCGGATGCCAACACGCAGTACGCGAGCCCAACGCAAACGGTGACCGTGGAGTTCAACCAGCCGATGGCTGACGGGGCGGAGCGGGGCATCACGCTGACCGCCGACGACGGGACGAGAGTCGCCGGGGCGACCACATGGAGCGCCGGGCGAACCGTAGCGACATTCAAGCCCGACGGGCGGCTCCAATACCTTACCGGCTACACGGTCGCGGTTGCCGCGGGTCTCGCGGGCGCCAATGGCGGCGCCACAGCCGAAGCGCGGACTGCGACGTTCACGACCGTGGGAGTTCCCACCGTCGTATCGACCCAGCCGTCGAACGGAGAGGTTGATGCTGGTCGTTATGGAATGTCCGTCCATTTCAGCAACCCGATGGACCCGGACTCCTTCGACGGAAAGGTCTCCGTCAGCGGATTCAGCCTGGACGAAATCTCGACCTATGCGTACGACCTGGATCTCTCGATCGGCGTCGCTCTAAGGCCGTCGACCAGGTACACGGTGACGATCGCGCCGGGGGTCAAAGACCGGTACGGACAGGTGATGGCCGGCTACACATTTTCGTTCACGACGGGGCGTTTGCCGTCGCAGGTGACGCTGGCGCTTCCCGGGTACAACGCGGCAGGCACCTATTCGGCGTCGGTGGAGCCGATCCTTTACTACCACGCAACGAACACCAACAGCGTCACGTTCAGGCTGCATTCGCTGACCGATGCCGAGATGGCCGAACTCGTACAGGGAGCCTACAAGGGTCTGGGATGGACGCCATCGCGGCCGGCACTGCGGACGTGGACGGAAAGCGTCACGGGCGACCTGAACGAGGTCTTCCTCGGGTCGACTTCGCTCTCGGGGGGCGGCCCGCTCCCGAGGGGGTACTACTACGTTTCGTCGGGGGGCGACTACGCGTCGTGGCTGACGTTCGCGGTCGTCGACACCGTCATCGTGACGAAGCTTTCCAACGACCAGCTATTGGCGTGGGCGATCGACCACGACACGGGTGAGCCGGTGGCGGGCGCCATGATCGCGGCAACCGGGACAGAGATCATGCCAGCGATGGCTCTGACGGACGCGGACGGGGTGGCGACGTTCAGCGTGCCCGAGCCGTTCCCCGGAAAGAACGTCAACCGGAGCTACCTGCTCACGCTGAAGACCGGTGGACGGCTCGGGATTGTTTGGACGAACTGGTCCCAGGGCGCCGAGCCGTACCAGCTCGGTCTCGCCACGGACTACTACGCGCGCGAGTGGGTAGGGCAGATCTACACGGACCGGCCGATCTACCGCCCCGGCGAAACGGTCTCCTACAAGGGGATCGTGCGTGCCGACGACGATGCAAAGTACAGTCTGCCGCCGTCGGAGCCACCGCTGGATTTCGTGCTGGTCAATTCAAGAGGACAGGAAGTCAAGCACGAACCGGTCCACAGCTCCGCCTATGGGACGTTCGCAGGGACATTCGTGCTGCCGGCGGACGCGCCAGTTGGCGACTATTCGATCGCAATTCAGCAGCGCGAGGGCAGCATTGAGAAGTTCATGCCCGTCGTTGCGGGCAACAGCTTCCTGGTAGCCGAATTCCGCAAGCCAGAATTCGAGGTCGAGGTTGCGACGGGCTCGGATTCGTACGTAAACGGGGACTCGATCGATGTCGACGTGTCCGCAACGTTCTACTTCGGAGGATCGCTGGCGGGCGCCGATGTGACGTGGTCAGTGCTCGCGTCTCCATACGTGTTCCCTATCGAAGGCTACGAGCAGTACTCGTTCACTGACTACGATTACTGGCGCGAAGCCGTGAACCGGCCACCGGTGCGGGCGACGGGCACGGGGAAAACGGGTGACGACGGGGTGGCGCACATCAGCGTACCCGCTGCGCTTCAGGCCGACGAAGGCGCGCAGATGTTCACGATCTCGGCGACGGTCACTGACCTGAATGCCCAGGCGGTTGCATCGAGCACCACCACGGCGGTGTATCCGGCGTCCATCACGCCGGGGATACGGCCTGCCGCGTACGTGGCCACCGCCGGGGAGACGGCGGCGATTGACCTCGTGGTCGTCGATACGGAGGGAACGACGGTGGCGGGCCAGGCGGTGGACGTGCGTGTTTATCAGCGAAAATGGGTGACCACCAAAGAGCAGACTGCCGACGGAGCGCGGCGCTATCGCAGCGAGCCAGTCGACACATTGATCGACACGTTGAACGCGACAACCGGCGCGAATGGCGAGGCCCAGGTCTCGTTCACGCCCAAGGCCGCGGGGACGCTGCGGTTGGTGGCCGACGTAACTGATTCGGCCGGACGGCACGCACGAGCGGCGACATATCTCTGGGTCGCGGGATCCGGATATGCAAGCTGGCGCGTGACCAACGACGACGTGCTCGCACTGGTGGCCGACAAGGAGCGGTACGAGGTCGGAGAGACGGCGGAATTGCTGGTACCCGCGCCTTTCGAGGGCGCGATAGGGCTGGTGACCGTCGAGCGCGGCAAGGTGATTACGCGGGAACGGCGTGCGTTCCCGACGAATAGCGAATTGCTGCACATCCCAATCGATGACCACTCGGTGCCGAACGTCTTCGTTTCGACGGTGCTGTACCGCCCGCCGACGGGGGAGGACCCGGTGCCGCGGTACAAGGTGGGTTACGCGGAGCTGACCGTTTCGACGGACACGCGCCACCTGGACGTATCGATCCGGCCGGACCACGAACAGGCACAGCCGGGCGAAAAGGTGAAATACGATATCAGAGTCACAGGCAGTGCCGGCAAGGGCGTGCAGGCAGAGCTTTCCGTCTCCGTGGTGGACAAGGCGCTGCTGGCGCTTGAGGCTGAGCGCGGGCCGGACGGGCTGCGGGCCTTCTGGTTCGAGCGAGGGCTGGCAGTCCGGACGGCGTCGTCGATGGCAGTCTCACTCGACCGATCGAACGATGTGATTGCGGAACCGCCCGCCCAGGGTAAGGGGGGCGGCGGCCTGGAAAGCGAGCGGCTCCGCCAGGACTTCCGCAATTCTGCGTTCTGGGAGGCGCAACTCGTCACGAACCCAGACGGCACTGCCTCTGTCGAAGTGGCGATGCCAGACAATCTGACTACATGGCGCATGCAGGTGCGGGCAGTAAGCGGCGACACCCTCGTGGGCGAGGGGACGAATGAGCTGATCTCGACGCAGCCTCTGCTGATACGGCCGGCACTGCCGCGGTTCCTCCGAACCGGAGATTCCGTCCAAATCCGGACACTTGTCCGCAATGCGACAGCGAAGGCAGTGAAGTTGACGGTCTCGCTCGAGGCTGAGGGCGTGACGCTGGATGACAAGGGCTCCAAGGAGGTTGAGGTGGCATCCGGCCAATCGGTGGTCGTGAGCTGGCCCGCGCATGCCGGGACGGACGGGACGGCAAAACTAACGTTCCGCGCGAAAGGCGGCGGGCTGGAAGATGCAGTCACGCAGGAGATCCCGGTGCACCTGGACGTGACGCCGGAGACGACGGCCACGGGTGGCATCGTCACGGCAGAGGCCGTGCTGGAGTCGTTGTACCTGCCGCCGTTCGCCATCCTTGAGAACGGGAAGCTGGAGGTGACGCTGCAATCGGCCCTCGCGGGCTCTATGGCAGACGAGTTAGACGAACTCGCACCGCAGGAGCACGAAAGTACCGTGCGGGTCGCCAGCCGGTTGATCGCCACGCTCGGCGTTCGCCGGGCTGAGACGAGTGCGGGCACGGCCTCCAGTCGAGACGGCAGTATCACCACCGACGTCGCGGGGCTCATATCCGCGCAGCGCCCAGACGGCGGCTGGCCATGGTGCTCTGATCCGCTCTGTGAATCGAACCCGACGGTGACGGCCTACGTGTTGTTCGCGCTGGGAGAAGCAAGGCGGGACCGGCACAGCTTCGACACGGATGGGCTGCCACTGGCGACCAGCTACCTGTCGACATTCATCAACCGGACCGCCGATGTACTGCACCCGGTCGACCCGAATGAGCGGGCGTTCATGCTGGCGGCGATCGCAGCAGCCACACCGGGGGAGCAGGGGACGCCGGCGCTGACGCAGTCGCGGGCGCTCTTTGAACAGTACCGGGGCCAGCTGACGAGCTGGGGGCGATCCTACCTCGTCCTGGCGTTGCTCGATTCTGGGATTGAGGCGACTGACGCCCAGATCCGAACGCTGCTGAACGACCTGGCAGCCGCCGCGATCCCAAGCGCCAACGGCAATCACTGGGAAGACCAACCTGTCGCCGGTTCGTTCATGACGAACACTGCGACGACGTCGCTGGTTGCGCTCGCGCTTTCGCGCGCACAGCCGGAGCAACCGTTGCTCGCACAAACAGTCCGTTGGCTTGTAGTCGCCCGGGGCGAGCAACGGTGGTCCACGCCTGTCGAGCGGGCAACAGCAGTCCTCAGCCTCACCACGTACGCGGTGGGAACCGGAGAGCTCGCGGGGAACTTCCACTACGAGGTCGACGTGGATACGCGGACGATCCTTTCGGGACTCGTCAAACAGGGTGAGCCGCTGAAGGACGCGAAGGTGACGCTGTCGCTCGCGGAGTTCAAGGCGGGCGGTTCAAGCATTATCGCGTTCCTCCGGGACTTCACCCTGCCGGGGCGGCTGTACTACACGATGAACCTTCGCTACCAGACACCTGCGCAGGATGTAGAGGCGCTCAACCGCGGCTTCGCGATCAGCCATCAATATTCGTTGCTGGATGCGCCGGGGACGGAGGTGACCCAGGCGAAACTGGGCGACACCGTCCGGGTGACGGTGACGATCCTGGCACCGTCCGACCGCCACTACGTGGTGATCGAAGACCTGTTACCAGCCGGGCTCGAACCAATCGATACGCGGCTGCAAACCGTGGACCCCGCGCTGAAGGCGACCCTCGAAGATGAACGGCGGAAGGCTGCGGAGGCGAAACAGGGTGGCTACATGGCGCCATGGTTCCGATGGTATTGGAGCCCCTGGCAGTTCACCGAGACGCGGGACGACCGGACGGTGTTGATGACCGACTTCCTGCCGAAGGGGGTCTACGAATACACGTACTATGCACGGGCGACGACGCCGGGTGACTTCTTCGTGGCACCGGCCCACGCGGAGGAAACGTACTTCCCGGAGACGTTCGGACGCGGGGACAGCGGTCGATTCGAGGTGGTGCCGTGAGGATGCGGTGTTGTGGCGGGAGCCGGGGGATTCGGTACCCCGCTTCCCGGCGCCGCCTATTTGTCGGTGGCGGCATCCGCTGAGGGGTGTCATTGATCGCGCGGGGTAGCCTCTACGGATACGCAGCCAATGGCCACGCTCATAGGCTGCGTATCCGTACCCACTCAGCCCGAGAGGTATGGCGGCCACCATGGCGAGGCACCGAGCTGCGCGACCTGACCCCTGGTGGCAACGGCCTGGTGTGGCCCCAATGGAAAGGCAGGGTCTGGGTCAGTTATTGGGTCTCGACGGCGGTTGCGGGCAGCGCAACGATGGTAGTCAGGAGGCATTTCATGAACTGGTATCTGCTACTCATCCCTGCCAGCATCGTCGTGGTTATGTTCGTTGGGTTCGCAATAGTCGTGCCCGCATTCGTCCAATGGCAGCAACGGCGAACAGACCGACTCCAGGGCGAGGATCCGGAGCGTTACTTCCGGACCGTCGAGGACCTGGGCAACGAGGAGGGCGAGCGAGCACTCAATGAGAGCGACGAGGACGAGCTAACGGCCAGGCTCCTGCCGGTTTCTGCAGGTGAAGCCCAGGGCTTCCGCCACAGGTGGGATACAGTCCTCGCCCAGTTCCAAGACGAGCCTGCCGACGCGGTCGATGCGGCCGACCGGCTGGTGACGGAGATCCTGGCCGCGCGCGGGATAGTCAGCCTCGAACCGGCAGGTGCCAGCGCCGCCCACCTGCATTCGCTCGATCACTATGAGCGCGCACACGCGACGGCGGGCCGGAGCCACAACCCGGGCACCCCGTTCGCGGACCTTCAGCAGGCGATTCACCAGTACCGGGTTGCGGTCGACGAACTGATTTAGCCCCGAGCCGCGGGTGCTCGCCGGGCACCCATCCGCGTTAAGGCCGGTGAGGTCCGCCCTGGGGGCGAGCGGCTCCCGCCGCCCAGAACGGGTGGCGGATCACGCGGCGGCCGTGCGTGCCCACCGCGATCGCGTACGCTCACCAGCGCACCGACCAGGGGTGGGCGCGTCACCGGTCCCTCCGCCCGCGGCTGCTGAGGTACCTTCGCATCGTTCACTGCGCCGGTCCTCGGATGACTGTCACGGGCTGAGCCGGGTGCAGCAGTGTCGAACCGCTTAGCAGTTCGCGCACGACCCGCGATTGCTCGCCAGAAGTCCGCACCGTTTCCGTCGGCCACCCGACCTCCGTAAGCGCCACATACGTCGCATCGGGCGCGGGATCGTTGACGATGGATGTGACGAACCGCACCGGTGGGCTTTGGACGTCCCGCATGAGCACCTCCGCCTCTCGCTGCCACGCCAGCGGCAGCTCGCCGCCAATGAACGCATCCGGTGGAGCGGGCCGGAGGTACCAGCTACTTGTGGCCAGGGTCTCAGGGCCATCGACCAGGACGTGCTCAGTGGTGACGAGGAGCAGGCCACCGCGCCGGTCGCTCAGGGGGACGGTTGGGTCTCCTTCGAGCGGTGGTGGCGCCGCGTAAGCACGCTGCCAGTGGTCGTAGTCGCGATACCAGAGGACCACGGCATGGTGAAAGGGCGTATCGCTTTCCCTGGCGACGGTCGAAAACGAAACCTGGTAGTAGCGCTCCGCCTGCGTCTTCTTCGCCATCATCGGCGCGTGGTGCCGTATCCAGGCCTCCTGGAAGGCGTCGCGCGGGACACCTGCTCTTCTGCGGCCAAAGCGGATGTGCTTGATCCTCATCGCTCTCCCCGGGCACCTGGCAACAGGCGGTCGAACAGCTTTGGAGCTTGCACGGCGAACGCAGCGCAAAGCAACACATTGTGACCGTCGCGTTTCGCTCGCAGTCGTGAGATGGACTGAACCGCCGGCTTCAGCGCCGGCTGCCTGCGCCGGGATGAGTGGCGCACCCGTTGGCCTCTCTCATTCTCGACCAACGTTCCCAACTCCATCGCGGGACGCTCCCGTTGACGCGCACATGGGTGGCAACGCCGACGATAGGCAGGCTAGCCGGGGCTCCGGGCAGAGTCGGCTCAGCGGCGAGACGCGTTGCGCTCCATGGCCGTGGTCGTGTCACGCGATGTCGTGCCGAGGGCAGTCGCCGGGACCCATTCAAATTCAAGCCAGCCCTGGTACCAGTTGGTGATGAAGACCAATTCCGCCGGGTCGTCTGTTTCGGCGATCCAAACCGACGGGCGGGTCGGTGACGCTCCGAGCGGCGCGTAGGAGCCGAGGAGCTTGATGGTGGAGGGAAGCTTGTCTCGCAGCTCGATCACTTTCTGGCGGAAGGCGGGGTTCACCCCGGGGTTTCCCTGACGAGCCTTCTCTCCCTGTTCTCGCTGGTAGTCGGCGTTGACGCGGTAGTACCCGATGTAGACGGCCATCTTGATGCGCTCCTTTCTTGATATGCTATATGTATATCACGTATCGAAAGGGTCCGTATATGAATGGGGCCACGGCGCCTACGAAGCCCCTCCCATGAGGGTCGAATCGCTCACCAGCGCACCGCCCAGGCGTGGACCGGTACGTCCAGCCGGTGCTCGTGCGCGCCACTATTGAGACCATGCATCGTTCCGGGGTGGAGCAATCGCTCGTCACCGCGATGCTGCCCCGTTTCCGCCTGGTCCGCTTCGATCCTCGGGGCGTCGGAGCCAGTCAGCGCGGACCCATGGACTACTCCGCCGCTGGGATGACGATCGGGGGTCCCGACTCCCCCACGACGGTGTAGGCGATCCTGATGCCGTCACTCGTGACTGCGTACCGGATGGCAGGCAGCACATCCATGGATGGACTATATCAGAAAGGGATTGCCGGTTCGGGGCCGCGACCACTTCAGTCGCGAAGAGCACATTCGAGACTTTTCGTTCGACTGAACGCGCGTCCGAGCGATCGCCGACCGTACAGGAAGGTGAACCGATAGAGTGGTTCTCTGCGGTGCAGCCCAGTTGCACCTGGCCCGTCGACGAGAACCTCAGATGCCGCCTGCTGTCCATGGCTTGGAATGGCATGGCGACGGTGGAATTTACCCCACCCTGAGCCTCTGCCCTACAACGAGCTGAGCCGGTCGGCTGTCGCAATACGCGACCACTGGAAATCCGCCTGTGCCGGCAATCTGGGCACGGCGTACGCGAATCTACGTCGTCAGGTCAGCGACCACGCGGAGGAGCGATTCGGCATCGCGGACGGTTTCCTCGACGATCTCCGCAGCCGGTCGCACGCGATCGATGAGCCCAGCCGATTCGCCTGCCCAGTTGAGCACCGTGTCCTGGTCCTGGTTGTGCTGCGAGGTCCAACCGTACGGTTCAGGTCTGGCGGCGACAGCCTGTCGCAATTCGTTCTCGCGACCGAGCCAGTCAGTGGTGAACCGGTTACGGAGCACGCGGCCGGCGATGCCAGGCGGCCATGTCATGCCGATCGCGATATCCGTTATCGCGCCATGGACCGTGTCGTCGCCGTCACTCTCGACGAGGGCGGCCTTCTGTTCGGCGTCCAGATTGGAGAGCGGCCCGAATTCTGGCGTCGCCTTGAAGCGGGTGCCAATGACGGCGGCCGCCGCGCCCATGGCCAGGACGCCCGCGAGACCACGGCCGTTTCCTATGCCTCCGGCGACGGCAACGGGTGTCCCTCCGGCGATGCCAAGTGCCTGCGCGGCGAAGCTAAGGGTTCCCCGCGTACCGGTGTGTCCACCTGCCTCATGTCCCTGGACGATGAGCAGATCTGGTCGTTCCGCGAGTACCACCCGCGCAGCGGCTATCGTCTGGACCTGGACCGTGACGCGTACGCCAGCTGCCCGGCTCCTCCGGAGGGCGGGCATTACGTCTCCGAACGACAACGTAACGGCTGGCACATCCTCCTCTATCGCGACCCCGAGCAGTTCACCTGCGAAGCCGGCCCACTGGAAGCAGGCGATGTTCACGGCAAACGGGCGGTCGGTCGCCGCCCTGCACTGACGGATCTCGTCCCGCAGGTTGGCAGGTGTGCGGCCAAGGCTTCCGATGGTGCCGAGCGCCCCTGCATTCGAGACTGCTGCCGCGAGCCGCCAACCGCAATCGCTTGACATGCCAGCCTGAATGATTGGATGTCGAACACCGAAATCCCGAGTGAACGAAGTGGTGATCATTTGTAGAGTAGGGCGCACGAGTTCGCCGGTAGTCAAGGGTGCTGGGACGCCCTGTTCGGCGACACCAACCTCGGCGACATGGTCATCCCCCAGGGCAACAACGCTAACCCGTACGACGGGCCTCGTCCGCTTGGAGGATCACGGTTTTCGGTGAACGGTTCTGTTGAATGGGAGGATTCGGACATGGCCCGGTACAACGCGGCAAAATTGGCGATTCCTGTTGTTGGGCCCGCCGTTGCCGCAGCCGAGCTTGCCAAGGTGGCAGAGGCGGCAGGCACTTCGCCGGTTCAACATATGAACTTCCCGGATCACACAGGAAGCTTCACTGTCAGTCATTGCGGCACGGGTGGCCAGGTGTTCCTGGCTGACGAGGTTCTCGCCCTGATCCGCGCGAAGCTTGGTGCGGGAGGCTACACGTGCTGAGGAGTCCAGCAGCGGTGGCGGTGATTGCGCTGGCCGTTCTGGCTTCGCTCGGCTGTGACAAGAGTCCTGACGGTTACACCGTCGAGGAACTGAAGGCGCTGCCTGTGTCCTCCCTGGTGGTTCCCGACGGCGAAGTGATCCGGAAAGTGGACCATCCGGGAACGACCCTCGGGGGCCCCACCAGCACTCACATCATCGTCGATGTTCGGACCGACATGTCCGCTGAGGAGGTGTTCGAGTTCTACCGTGTGGAACTCACCGAGCTCGGTTGGACATTCGAGAAGACCACCACCCAGAGGGGTCAGCTCCTGGAGGGCTCGGGACGCGAGGGTGACTTCGGCGTTGGACTGCGCGTCTTGGATCGAGCAGCGGTTCAGGACGACTCAGATTGGGGGAGCCGCCGAACCGTATACCGGCTCAGTGTCGTAGCCGCCGGGAGGAAGGGCGAATGAAGACGAAGTTTGTATTGGCGGCGACGCTGCTCGCCGCTGTCGTCTCGGTCGTGCTCTTGGCTCTCGTCGCGCCCGGAACGGGCGGGGAACGCTCGGTCGTGGAATCCAGCCTTCGCCGCATGAAGACGGATCACGTTGACCTGGTGCAATTTCACCGCAGCCTCACTCAGCAAGAGTACGAAGAGCAGGGGGCGCTCCAGGAGTTGATGCGGCTCCGCGACGAAGGAAAGGTACGATTTATCGGCGTCTCTGGCACGCTCCCGAACCTGGACGAGCAGGTGAGGATGGGCGTGTTCGACGCATTTCAGATCCCATATTCAGCCCTGCAACGCGAACACGAGGATGTTGTCCAACGGGCGTCAAACGCAGGCGCCGGGATCATCATTCGCGGCGGTGCGGCACGTGGAGCGCCATCTGACTGGGAGGGGCGGCCAAACTACATGCTGCCGGGCGCAATCCCCAAAGGCCGCTGGGAGACTGCGCAGCTCGATGAACTGCTCGGCGGGATGGACCGGATGGAACTCACCTTGCGATTCACGCTATCACACCCTGACCTGGACACGACGATCGTTGGGACGAAGAATCCGGAGCACCTCCGGGCAAACGTACGCGCGGCGCTGAAGGGTCCACTGGATGCTTCTGTATTGGCAGACGCCAAACGACGGCTCGACGCCGCGGGCGCGGTGAGCGCAGGGTGAAGCCAAGGCCCTTGCTCCCGCGACCTTGTGCTGCGGACGAGGGGCTATCCGGCGGATGTTCCATGTTCCACGGGGCGGCGCCCAATCTTTGGGACGCGGCGGCGTCACGACCTGCTAATATCCGGGCGCTTCAACCTCCGAAGCATCCGTCAACCTTCACCCAGGCCTTCCCAGGAGTACCGCTATGACTGCGACTACCGGCGCCGAGATCCTCGCCCGTCAGATCAGAAACGAGGGGGTCGAGGACATGTTCTACCTGATGGGTGGGCCCATCATCGAGACGGCGGGATTTGCGAAACAGCACGGTATTCGGACAATCGACGTCCGCCACGAGCAGGCGGCGGCGATGGCTGCTCACGGGTATGCGCGTGTGAAAGGCCAACCCGGCGTATGTCTTGCAGCGTCGGGGCCGGCCACGACCAATCTGCTCACCGGCATTGCGAACGCATACCTCGACGGCGTGCCCGTCGTGGCGCTTGGCGGCGCGGCCGGATTCGCGGCATTCGAGACGGACGCATTCCAGGAGTACGACCAGCTCTCGATGGCGAAGCCCGTGACCCGCTGGGCAAGCCGGGCCACACACGCCCGGCGACTTCCCGAGTTCTTCAACATGGCCTACCGCAAAGCGCGGGGGCCTAAGCCCGGGCCAACATACCTCGACCTGCCGGGCAACATCCTCTCGGAGAAGATCGACGACGAGTCCGTCCACTTTCCGCCCGGAGGCATAGTCGCGTCGCGGCCAGGCCCGGACCCGGCCGAAATCGCGAAGGCCATCGAGCTGCTGCGGACTGCGGAGCGCCCGCTGGTTATCACGGGAAGCGGCATCATCTGGTCGGGAGCGTCGCCCGAACTCCGCGAGTTCATCGATGCGACGAAGATTCCGTTCTACACCACACCACAGGGACGCGGCGTAGTGCCTGAAGATCACGAGGTCGCGTTCCTCGGCGCCCGCACAAAGGCGTTCCGGGAGGCGGACGTCGCACTTGTGGTCGGTACCCGCCTCAGCTTCATTATCGGCCAGGCGACGGCGCCACGCTGGGCCAGCAACCTGAAGGTCATTCACGTCGACATCGATTCTTCGGAGATCGGGCACAACCGGGCTGCCGATATCGGCATCGTGTCGGACGCACGACTAGCATTACGCGCGCTGACCTACGCGGCGAAGAGCGCCGGGCTCTCAGCGCCCCAGGGATGGCTTGCGAGTCTCGGCGAGACGGATCAGTCACGCCGCACCAAGACGCTCGAACTGGCAGAATCGAATAGGTCGCCGATCCATCCCCTGCGCGTCGCGAACGCGATCGTCAATTCCGTCGAGCGCGACGCCATCGTCTCCGTCGATGGACACGGGACGCTCGGATTTGCGCGGCAATGGATCCCTGCATTCGTGCCTGGGGCACGGCTCAACCCGGGACCAAACGGATGCATGGGTGTGGGGCTGCCGCATGCGATGGGCGCCGCGGTGGCTGCGCCGGGCCGGCAGGTAGTCGCATTCGTGGGCGACGGATCATTCCTTATGAATGTGCAGGAACTGGACACAATGGTCCGCCACCGGCTGCCGATCGTGATCGTCATCAATAACAACGGCGGGTGGACGCCGTTCCCCGACACAACGCCGGGCCGTGTCCTTGGGAAGAGCCAACGCTATGAGGACATCGCGGTGGCGCTTGGCGGTCACGGCAGCTTTGTGGACAAGTCTGAAGACGTTGAGCCGGCCGTAAAGAGCGCCCTAGAACTCGCAGCCCGGGATCAAAAGCCGGTGGTCGTGAATGTGCACGTCGACGAGCACGCGTCGCCGGACTCAACGACGAGTTTCGGGACATACCAGTAGCACCTTCCCGGGGAGAGCAACCAACGAAGAGGGCCGATCTCGAGTGAGATCGGCCCTTCTCTGACGTTGAGAGACTGGTGGCGGACTACACCGCGGCGGGTTCGCGCTCAGCGGCGCCGAGGACATAGCCTTCGTAGCCGTTCTCAGCGACTTCATTGCATTTCGTGCGGTACGGACCGACGCCACCCGGGTAGGGCATGAAGACGCGCGGTTTGCCAGGGATGTTCGCGCCCAGGTACCAGGAGTCGGCGAGCGGGTAGAGGGTCATATCGGCGATCGCGTTGACGTGGGCAACCCATTCCGTCTCCGCCTGAGCGTCTGCCTCGGCAGTGTCGATGCCATGCTCGGTCATATACTCCAGGAAATTGGAGATGAATTCGACGTGCTGTTCGATGGAAACTGGCATGTTGCTAAGCACGGATGGTGAGCCGGGGCCGGTGATCATGAACATGTTCGGGAATCCGGCGCTGGAGAGGCCGAGGTAAGTCTTCGGGCCGGCTTCCCACTTCTCCTTGAGTGCCAGGCCGTTCTTGCCGCGGATGTCCATCTTGAAGAAGGTACCGGTCATCGCGTCGAAGCCGGTCGCGAAGATGATCACGTCGAGGTCGTAGCTGTCGTCCTCGGTGCGGATACCCGTCTCCGTGATCTCCTGGATCGGCGAATGGCGGATGTCGACGAGTGTGACGTTGTCCCGGTTGTAGGTCTCAAAGTAGTTCGTATCGATGAGAGCGCGCTTAGAGCTAAACGGATGGTCCGTCGGGGTGAGTTTTTCGGCCGTCTCCGGGTCTTTCACAATTTCACGAATCTTGGAGCGGATGAACTCGGAGGCAGTGTCGTTGGCACGCCGGTCGACCGCCACATCTTTGAACGAACCGAAGAAGAAGTTGAAGCCCCCTTGCTGCCAGCCTGCCTCGTATACGGCCTGGCGCTCCTCGGCGCTGACTTCGAGCGCTGACCGATCGACCGGATCCACGGGGAATCCGCCGGCGGACCAGCGGGCCTTTTCCCAGATCTCGTCGTAGCGGCTCTTCACATCCTTCAGGAAGGCCTTGTCGACGTTAGCGTGGCGCGCCGGGATGGTGAACTGCGGTGTGCGCTGGAAGACGTAGAGGTGTCCGGCCTGTTTCGCGATGACGGGGATGGCCTGGATGGCGCTCGAACCCGTGCCAATGATGCCGACGCGCTTGCCGGTCAGGTCGACACCTTCGTGGGGCCAGGCACCGGTATGGTACCACTGGCCCTTGAACGTGTCGCGACCTTTGATGTCCGGGATCTGACCCGTGGAGAGGCAGCCGATTCCAGTGATGAAATAGCGAGCGGTGACATGATCTCCCTGGTCCGTCTCAATGTCCCAACGGCGCGTGGCCTCGTTGTAAAGGGCGCTGATCACACGGGTGTTGAACTGAATGTCACGACGGAGGTCGAGCCGGTCGGCGACGTGGTTGAGATAGGCGAGGATTTCCGGTTGCTCAGGGTACTTGCCGCTCCACTCCCACTCCTGGAGGAGATCTTTATCGAAGGAGAAGCAGTAGATGTAGGACTCTGAGTCGCAGCGGGCACCCGGATAACGGTTCCAGTACCAGGTGCCGCCGACATCATGTGCGGCATCAAAGACGCGGGCTGACATGCCGAGTACGTCGCGGAGGCGATAGAGCATGTAGAGTCCGGAAAAGCCGGCGCCCACAACCACTGCGTCGAGTTCTGTTGTCGTAGTCTTCGTCTCAGTCACGTTGTTCCTCCTGTGCGGGTCGAAGTCAGTGGGCGCTCAGCGCGGGCTGCCGTTTTGTCTCCGCCGCGATTGCGGCGCGGATCGCTTTGATGACGTGCTGGAAGCCACGCTCACTCCCGGGAAGAGGGATCATCGAGAAGAAGCCATGCGTCTGGCCCTCGTAGCGCTTGCAATCGACGGGGACACCCGCCTGCTTCAGGCATTCGGCATAGGCTTCGCCTTCGTCGCGGAGAACGTCATGCTCGGCGGTGAGGATGACCGCCGGGGGAAGGTCTTTAAAGTTGAAGGCACGGAGCGGTGATGCGTCCGGGTCCAGACGCTTAACCCCGTCCGGCACGTAGTGATCCCAGAACCAAACCATCGCCTCCCTGGTGAGCAACAGCTGGTTTTCCGGATCCGTGTAGGAGGTGCGCTCGAAGTCGGCGTCGGTGACCGGATAGATGAGCACCTGGAGGGCGATGGCAGGGCCGCCGCGGTCGCGCGAACGTAGTGCCATGACGGCCGCGAGGTTGCCACCAGCACTATCTCCGGCAACAAAAAGCGGGACCTTCTTGCCGGCTATTTTCTCGTTATTCACGGCAGCCCATTCGAGTGCGGCGTAGGAATCGTCGACCGCGGCCGGGTAGCGGTGCTCTGGCGCGAGGCGGTACTCGACGTTGACAACGGCGCAGGATGTCCGTTCAGCGAGTTTGCGCGCGAGGGTGTCGTATTCGTCGATGGAACCGATGACCCAACCACCGCCGTGGTAGTAAACGATGATGCCACGCGCAGGTTGCTGGGGCAGGAGCACGCGCACCGGAACGCGGCCACCAGACGTAGGCACCGAGTGATCCTCCGCCCGGACCGTGACCGGCGGGGGGCCCGCGAGGTCCGCCATCGCCGCACCGAGCGCGCGAGCCTCGTCGGGAGTGCCTTCGTGAAGCGGTTTCCCGCCAGCGGCAGCCATTTGTTGCAGGAGCATCATCGTGGCGTTGTCGAGTGTCATACGTCCCCCGCGGAGTATTGGCGACGCCTTTCAGCGATAGTATTCCTTCTACATGATTGGCGGATATGTGGTCAACGCATTGCAGCATTGGCAGGATTCGGAATCGCGTCACACGGGGCGAAGGTCGAATCATGGCCGTAGTGGCGGTCGCGGCAGCCGCCCGGTCGTGCTGAAACATCGACAGGGTTTGGCAGCCGATTGCAGCGCCGTTGCGGCACTGGTAGAAGTGCGTCCGTGACGCGAACCCTCCGTCGCCCGCCGGCGGATGGTCAGTCGTGCGTGCCGGGGGGCCACCATGCCTGAATCGGCCCTTTCCGGGCTCAAGGTCGTCGAGGCCGGTGACTTCATCTCGCCGGCGTACGGCGGCAAGCTGCTGGCAGACCTGGGCGCCGATGTCATCAAGGTCGAGCCACCGGCCGGGGGAAGCATCCGCAAGCATGGGCCTTTCCCGGGAGACGACGCCAACATTGAGACGGGCGGACTGCACCTGTTCCTCGACGCGAACAAACGCAGCGTGACGCTTGACCTCGAATCCTCCGAAGGCGCACAGCTGTTCCGGGATCTGGCCGGCTGGGCCGATATCGTGATCCACAACATCGAGCCGGGCCGGCTGGAGCGGCTGGGAATCCGCTATGAGGATCTCAGCAGCGACAGTCCCGCGCTGATCATGTCGTCAATCACGGTGTTTGGGTACGACACGCCTTATCGCGACTGGAAAGGGAGTGCGTTGACCGCGACGGCGGCATCGGGACTTTCGCAACGCATTGGCGACCCGGGAAAGGCACCGCTATGGATCCCTTACTGTGCCGCCGACTTCCAGGGTGGGCTGCACGGGGCAATTGCGGCGATGGCCGCGCTACAGGCGCGGCGGGCGACGGGGGAGGGCCAGCACGCGTGGGTATCGATCGTTGAAGTGCTGGGCAACTACCTCGGAGGTTCGGGCGTGCCCGCATTTGTGTTCGGCGGCCTGACGACGACGCGGGCCGGCACGCACATGCCCGGGTTCTACCCGTGGGAGGTCGCAGAGACGGCGGACGGATACTTCGAAGTCATCACGATGGTCGACGCGCAGTGGCGGCGGTTTGTCGAGCTGATGGGAAACCCGGAGTGGGGCGCAGACGAGCGTCTCCAGAACAGGTGGACGGCACCCGCGTGGAGAGACGAACTCGATGCGTACTGGCACCCGTGGATGAAAGAGCGGACTCGTGCAGAGCTGTGGCAGGTTTTTCGAGACAACCACATCGCGTTCCAGCCGGTGCAAACGGTCGATGAGATAGTGGCGAGCCCACACCTGGAGGCGCGGGGCTTCTGGCAGGAGATTGAGCACCCGGTGGCAGGTGCGTACTCGACGCTCGGCCCACCGTTCCGCCTCTCCGCAACGCCGTGGGAGCTACGGTTTAGGCCACCGCTGCTAGGCGAACACAACGCAGATGTGCTGGGCGGCATCCTTGGCCAGAGCCCAGCAGAACTCGAACGGCTCCAGAGCGCAGGTGTGACGGTATGAGCAGCAGCGGGCCGCTCCAGGGAATTCGCGTGTTGGACCACGGCCACGTTTGGGCGGGTCCGCTGGTTGGCACCAGTCTTTCGGATCTCGGCGCCGAGGTGATCAAGGTACTTTCGCCGTCGCGGTCTTCCGGCGTCTCGATGGCCGGGAAGGTGATGCCCGGAGCTGCGGGAGGCGCCAGCCAGGTCGACACGACAGACCCGACCCAATATCACGGCTACGAACGCGGCAAGCTCGGGATCTCAATTAATCTCGCAGTCGACGAGGGCAAGGGGCTGTACCGGCGCCTCATATCGGTGAGTGATGTGGTGGTCGAGAACTTCTCGCCACGTGTAATGCCGTCTCTTGGCCTGGGATTCGAAGACCTGCAGAAGCTGAATCCCGGGATCATCCTCTGCTCGATGTCGGCGACGGGAGCGACCGAGGGACCATGGAGAGATCTCGTGACCTATGGGCCGTCGCTTGGTGCCCTGTACGGCATCAAGAGCCTCCTCGGCTACCACGATGACCCGATGCCACGCGAAGACATGGCGGACCTCGACCCGACGGCGGCGGGACATGCCGTCTTTGCAATCCTCGCGGCGCTGGAATATCGAGCCCGCAGCGGCCACGGCCAGCACATCGAGATGGCCCAGGGCGAGTCCGCGATTCAGCGCATTGCGGAGCCGATCATGGATTACCTTTTCAACCGCCGCGTGGCACGGACGCAGGGCAACCGTTACCCGGGCGTGGCGCCACACGGCATCTACCGGGCCGCGGGCGACGACGAGTGGATTTCAATCGTGGCCCGCGACGACCGGGAGTGGGCAGCACTCACTTCTGTCGCCGCCGCCAGCGGGCACAACCTCGGGGGTTCCACGTTCGCGACGCTTGAGGCACGCCTCGCCGCCCAGGACGCCCTCGACGAAGCGATCACCGCGTGGACGAGCCTTGAGAATGCGATGAACCTTTCGCGCCGCTTGCAGGACGCTGGCGTGCCGGCTTCACCCGTGATGAACGCACCAGCGCTGGCAGCGGATGACAACTTCCACGCGTTACGCCGAAGCGGGATGCAGCTCGGACCGGACGTGAAGGTGACCGCTGAGGACATCTACCAGGGAGTCGTCTGGAAACTCACGAAGACGCCGGGCGGGATTCAGCGGACCGTTCCCGGCACGGGGGCGGACAACGCACGGGTGTTCGGAGAACTGCTCGGCATCGCACGCGCGGATCTTGACGGCCTGCATGAGCGCGGAGTGATCTGAGCAGACTCGCACTCCGCGCTAGACGACACCTTCTTCGCGGAGTGACGAGACTTCATCCGCGCTCAGGCAAAGTTCCTGGTACAGGACCTCTTCCGTGTGCTGACCAAGCAAGGGAGACGGCGTGAGTCTCGACGCCTCGTGGTCGACACGGATGGGATTCCCCAGGATCTCGATCGTCCCGCGAGTTGGATGCTGGACTTGTTGAATCATCTCTCGCTGAATGAGGTGCGGGTCGTTGAATACATCGCCGGAGTCGTAGACAGCCCCGGCGGGGATCCCGGCACACTGGAGCTGGTCCATTGCTTCGAACTTCGTCCGCTCAGCCGTCCAGGCCTTAATGAGCCCGTGGAGCCATTCCTCATTTTCCTGTCGCGAGGTGACGGTAGCGACGCGTGGGTCGTCCACCAGCGCAGGTTGGCCGATCGCGATGAACAGGCGTTCGAGCATCAGTGCGGTGTTGGCGACGACGTAAACGTAGTCGTTCGGGCCAAATGGCTTGCACGGGTACGTATTCGTTGGGGGAAGCTGGCGCAGGTTGTTGCCGACTCGTGGCACGGGATCGCCGACATTTTCGCGGGCGAGGAAGCCGACGCGAGCGTAGCTGGCAATGGCGTCCTGCATCGAGACTTCCACGTGGCCGCCTTCGCCAGTCTGGAGAAAACGGGTGTACGCGGCGAGGATGCCGATCGCGAACTGCATGCCGGTGCCCGTGTCCCCGTACGTGACACCGGAGCGCATTGGTTCGGTCGCCGCCGTGCCGGTAATCGACATGCTGCCGCCGACCGCCTGGGCCACCATGTCGTAGCTGCGGTAGTGCGCGTGGGGGCCGGTGGTCCCGAAGCCCTTCAGCGACGCATAAATAAGGGAGGGGTGGAGCCGGCGAAGCTCGTCCTCGCCCAGTCCGAGCGACTCCATCGTGCCAGGGCCGAGGTTCTCGGCCACGACATGGAAGCGAGGAAGGAGGCGTAGCAGCAGGTCACGGCCCTCAGCGGACTTGAGGTTGATCGCGACGCTACGCTTGTTTCCGTTGAGCGTGAGGAAGTAGGAACGGTCGAGCGGGCCGGCGGCGCGTCCACGCCCTGGTTCGCCGACGCCTGGCGGTTCGACTTTGACAACGTCGGCGCCAAGCCATGCGAGCGTCTGCGTCGCAGATGTTCCCGCTTCGTACTGTGTGAAGTCCAGGACCCGGAGGCCCGCGAGCGGCTGTGCCATGTACGCACCCTATACTCGTGATAGAGCGACATCGTACCAGAATTCCAAGTGCCCGTTACCAGTCCGAGAGTTGTGGTGCCGGGCATCAACGGCAGAGCAGCTCGATTTCGCCGGGAAAACGAGCTGCTCTTAGTGGCGTTACTGCACTGCGACGTGCTACTCGACTTGTAGGGTGAGAGACCAATCACCGGCTTCGAGCCGCGCATACCCCGGGAGCGTGAACGTCAGTCGCTGAATGTTATCCGCAACGGCCCCCTCGAAGTCCCAGCGCGATACGGATGGAGGCACCGTCCCACTTCCGTGGTAGAGCGAGTAGGAGTTTCCCGCCTCATCCGTGAGCGATGCGCCCTGACCCTCACTTCCAAGCATGTTCAGGGCGAGAGCGGAGGTGATCGCTATCGTTGTGTACCGGCTCCCGTCGGCCTGAGTCGACGCTTCAACCGACGCAGATATCGGCGTCCCGGCAACCGAGCCAGTGCCGGACACCCAACCGTCAGGTGTGCGAGACAGGGTCACCACGATTGGTTCGGCCGTCCACCGTGCTCCGGCCCCAAAGTAAATGTCGAAGCTCGGCTCCGACGAGTCCCGCGCGAGCACGACGGTCTGCGTTGGCACGCCCTGGGGCAGAAGGAGGTTGTTGCCTCGTTCTGGCTTCCACGGAACCGGGACGAGCCCCGAGGTTGCACCCTCGACGTGATAGGTGACGCTGACCGACAACGCGTCGGCACGGACCTCGTCGATCACGTAGGTCCAACCAAACCCTGTATCCAGGCGCCGGGCGCCTCCGCTTACCGCGCGCTCACCTGGCACGTCACGAACACGGATCTGCGCGACCACCGTCCACGGGCCAGATATGCGTATCCCATCGCCCCCCGGCGGAACTATGTAGAAGGCGTCCATCTGAAGCGTCAGCTCGGAGGCGCGCTCCCAATCAAGTGCAGCGCCCTGAAACTCGATGCCGACTGCGCGACGATCCGACGCCACGGTATAGTTGACGGCCGTCAACCAACTCGCGATGTCGAGCTTCGACCCGTCACCGAGAACAACATGGAAATCGGCCTGGTCGATTCCCGGCGATGCGCCGTCTTCGAGGGCATACGGAAGCGCAATCTCAAGCCCGATACTGGTCCCGAACGCTGTTGTCGAGACATGATCGATGGACATCTCCCGGTCAATCGTGGACCGGTCAAGGATCGAAACTCCAACGGGTTGGACGTGCGGCGATTCCCGGTTCAAGGCGTGGATCGCCGTATTGCCCAAGAAGACGATCGTGAACGCCAACGTTGCCAGGCCCAGGGTCAAAACCCTGTTCTTGCCCATTTGAACCCTCCTTTTTCCGCTGCACGTCATGGGCTTGGTACCGTTTCGGTGTAGACGGTGCCCGTTTGCGTATTGCGGTACAGACCAGCACCGCCGCCGTAGCTACAGGTGCCACCACTGAACGCGTCGTCGACCTGCCACCAATTCCGCAGCGTGAAGTTGGCAGCTGGATATGCGTACGTGAAGTAGTCGTAATACCATGGCCCAGCGTAGAATGGAAAAGGCGTTCCTGCCCAGTTCTTGTTGGCGATTTGTGTCCAGCCCGAACTGAAGAGCCTGTTCCGGTCGCACCTCGCATCCAGGCTATTCGTAACCTTCATATACCCGCCTGTGTGGTAGGCGTTCCAGCTCGAAGACGTAGAATTATAGTCGATATCGGTGTATGCGTAGAACGTGACACCGTTATGACCATTCCCCGAAGTGGTCCCGCTGATCGCGTAATCGGCGAAAACCGTACTGAGAGGCAACGCTGCGATTGCTGCGAACAAGACGCTCAACAGAGCTGAGCGGGTGAGCGCAATGGGCAACTCTGGACGGAAATTACTTGACCGGGATAAGGCCATTTTGGCGACCCCCACCGAACTAACTCGATGCATTGCATCGGCATGCGCAGTATCGGCGAAAGGCAGTAGCTTCGAATCATTCTTTCAGTGATTTGGCCGATGTTTCGTATCATCCGCGTGACCACACGCACTTTGGTTCGATGCTAATTGGCGATACAGATCAGCAGCCTGGTGGCGACTCCGGAAGCCGAGCTTCCCGAGCAGATGCGAAACGTGCGACTGAACGGTATTGACGCTGATGGTCAGATCGCGCGCGATCTCCCAGTTCGATAGGTCATCGGCGATGAGCCGAAGAATCTCTATCTCTCTGGCTGTCAGCCCAAGCGGGACCGCGGAAAAGTTGAGGCCTGCTTTATCGGGGGGGGGGGTCTCCAGTGACACCCATTGTGCCTCCAATCACTGCTCACATCCGGCCGAGCAAGCGGGGACTCAGGATATTGTGATCACGCTCCCGTATCCATAGCGCGCGGTCGCATGGGAGCATAAGTTACAGAGCGTTTACGACGATGAATCGTGGTCTGGTTCTAGCGAGCCTGCTCGACAGGAACGTTCCCGCTGAGCCAGCGAAGGACGCCGTTTTCGGCCAGACGCGAAGGAGCGAGGCGGACTAACCGTCGGTGCCCGCGAGCGGCTGTGCCATGTACGCACCCTATACTCGTGATAGAGCGCGATCCTATCAGAAGTCCGCGAGATTCGCCGGGGCTAGAATGCCGGGATGCAAGAAGCTCCAGGGCCGTATCGCCGAAGTTCAACGCTGGCCGGCGCTGTGGTCCTCCTATTGGGGATCGGGCTGCTGGTGGCTGTGGCATGCGAGCTCTGGATTGGGCTGAAGGCGGAGGCTGTTGCCGGCCTCGTCCGGCACGAGCTGGGCGACGAGGGGCTGGCTCAGCACCGGGCAGACTATGAACAGGCGAAGACGGTCTTCGTTGGGATGGACGACGAGGTCATTCCCGCCGCGGCGGCCCAAATCGGCGCCGATGAATCGCAGCTCCGGACACTTATCGATGTGGGCTATCCGGCCGTCGCGAAGGTAATCGCGGAACGGGAGGAACTGCTCCCGTTCGCGGAGGCCGGGCTGGTGAACCTCGAGCGCCAACAAGAGCGGTTCCAGCGCGCGGATTCAGTGCCTGTCCCGGGCCTGCCAGCCTGGAGCAGCGCAGTCCTGACGTTCCTCCTGGCGGCAATGCTGCTCTTCGCTGGTGGGCTGGTGCTGGCCGGCCAGCGGCCCGCGGGGCTGGCGGCAGCAGGTACCGTCGCCGTCCTGCTCATTGCCGTCCCGTTCGTCCTGCAAACACCCTGGAAGGCCGAAGATGCGCAGCGGACACTCGATTCCCTTCGTCCGACGGAAGCCGCGGTGGCGCAGACCGAGGACGCATTCCAGACGGCTGACGCGGGATGGGTGGAGCTTGACGAGCGGTTACTTCCTGACCTCGCGTCCGTGGCGGGCACCGACCGGGCTGGGCTTGATGCCCTGCTCGCGCTCCAATTCCCGGACATCGCCAAAGGGCTGGACGCGATGCCGGGAATCGTCGAGCGCTACCGGGCACGCGTGGAAATCCGGGCAAATTCAGCCGGCGACCTGCGGACACTCAAGTCCGTGCCCATCGGAGCGCTGGGGTGGTTCGCACCCGGGTACGGCCTGCTCCTTGGGTGCACCGTTGCGGCCTCGGTGCTCACGGACCGGCGGCGCGGACGGAGCGTTGACAACGCCACCGAACAGGTCGTCGCCAGCTAAGCGTACCCGCCGCGGAACCACTGGTCAGCGGCTGCCACGGACCTGTTCCCACTCTGGCCGGAACGGTCTATCGACGAGCCTGCCCATCGCCTCTGCGGGCGGCTGGGCGCCCGAAACGACGGCGTGAACTGCTTCGACGATCGGCATTTCGACTCCAAGGGACCGTGCGCGCTGAAGCACCGAACTCGCAGAAGCCACGCCTTCAGCCACTGACCGACGAGAGGCGAGGACTTCCTGAACGGAGCGGCCGGCCGCGAGCTCCATGCCGAGCGACGTGTTCCGTGATGAAGCGCTCAGGCAGGTAAGCATCAGATCGCCAAGGCCCGAAAGCCCCATGAGCGTTTCGGGGCGGCCGCCGAGCGCGACGCCGAGGCGGACGATCTCGGCGAGGCCGCGCGTGACGAGCGCGGCGCGCGCGTTTTCGCCGAGTCCGAGGCCGGTTGTAATGCCCGCGGCGATTGCAATAACGTTCTTGACCGCGCCGCCGACCTCCGTGCCGGCAATATCCGAGGAAGTGTAGCCACGAAAGGTGCGGCCGCTGAGGAGCGAGACGACGTGATCCGCGACGCCCGAGAGGCTGGCCGCGACGGTGACCGCGGTTGGCAACCCGGCCGCGACCTCCCTGGCAAAGGTGGGACCAGATAGCACCGCGAGTGGCCGGCCGGGAAGGATTTCGGCGAGGACCTCGGAGAGCAGTGCGCCGGTTCCCTGTTCGATGCCCTTGGCACAGATCACCACGGGCACGTCAGCTTCGAGTGATGGGCTCAGCGCGATAGCCGTGGCACGAACATGCTGGGCCGGGACGACAAGCAGGACGATTGAACCAAACAAGCCGGCCTCGGCCAGTCGGGCGGTGGCGGAAACCGGTGCGGCCACGGCGACACCGGGGAGAAAGAGGCGGTTCTCGCGATGCTCGCGGATCGAGGCAGCGACCTCTTTTTCCCGGGCCCAGAGGACGACATCGTGTCCGGCGCGGGCGGCAACATTGGCGAGCGCAGTGCCCCACGCGCCAGCTCCAATGACAGAAATGCGGGCCATCGTCACCCCCGGCCGGCGGCTGAGGCCGCCCAGCCGATTTTATCGTGTCAGTCCAGCCGCCAGCTTCTCCCGCCGTTGAGCAAGAACCGCTGTCCCAGTCCTGGAACGGTGACGGCGCCAGCGGATCCGGCCAGGCGTTCGCCAAGCGCTTTGGAAGCGTCGGGCTCTCCGTGAACAAGGAAGATGGTGCCGGGCTTTGCCGGCGCTGTTTGAACCCAGCGTGCGAGTTCATTCCGGTCGGCATGCGCGGAGAACCCGTCAAGCGAACGCACCTGGCAGGAGATGTCGACATTCCCGCCATGAATTCGGATGGAGCGCGCGCCCTGGAGCAGTGCCCGGCCGCGAGTCCCGGCTGCCTGGTAGCCGACGAGGAGGATGAGGTTCGCCTGATTCCCGGCGAGACGGCGAAGGTGGTGAAGGACGCGGCCGCCGGTAAGCATCCCGGAACTCGAAATGATAATGCGCGGGCCCTTGAGGTCGTTCAGGCGGCGCGATTCTTCCACGGAGCGATGAAACGTAAGCATGGATGGCACGAGGGGGCCGCCACGTGCACCGGTCACGTCCTCATCCAGGTGGATCTCATTGGCGTACTGGCGGTACACGTCAGTGACATCGACGGCCATGGGACTATCCATGTGTATCGGCACCCGCGGGAGCCGTCCCTCGCCAATCAGACGTCCGATGAGCATCGTCACGAGTTGCGCCCGCGCTACGGCGAACGATGGGATCAGGACGGTCCCACCTCGATGAAGGGTTTCCGTCAGGGCATTGACGAGCTGTTGGTCGAGGTGCTCGTTTTGATGCTCACGGTCGCCATACGTGGATTCGAGTACGAGGGTGTCGCAGGCGGGAAGCGGATCTGGATCGCGGTGCAGCGGTGCGCCGTAGCGACCAAGATCGCCGCTGAACACGACCGTGTGCCGGTCCTGCGGGAGCCGCACTTCAACATGCGCCGAACCAAGGATGTGGCCGGCATTGTGGAAGGTGCATTGCATGTCCGGCAGGGCGAGTCGGCGGCCGTAGGGAACGTCCTCGAAACGCTTCAAGGTGCGTTCGGCGTCAGTCACCGTGAAGAGGGGGAGGGCGGGGTGATGCTTCGAATAGCCCTTGCGGTTGGCATACTCGGCGTCCTCTTCCTGGATGCGGGCAGCATCCAGCAGGAGAATACGGGCAAGGTCGGCGGTCGCGGGCGTCGTATAGATCGGCCCTCGGAAGCCCTCCTTCACGAGCCGCGGCAGCATTCCGGAATGATCAATATGGGCGTGGGTGAGCAGTACCGCGTTGAGCTCTCCCGGGTTGAATGGCGGCTTGTCCCAGTTGCGGAGACGGAGCGGCTTGAGGCCCTGAAACTGCCCGCAATCGACGAGGACGCTAGTTTCGCCCGATTCGAGGAGGAAGCGGGACCCGGTGACGGTGCCGGCGGCGCCGTGAAAGGCAATCGAAGTCATCGTGACAGTAGGCATCAGTCCCGGGCCGCGGGCAACCAGCGAGCAGGCGACTACTGGTAGGCTACGGAGATGGCGCTGTACGACTCGATCGGAAAGACCTATGCGGTCACGCGCCGTCCGGACCCGCGGATCGAAGCGCTGCTCTGGCGGCAGCTCGATGGCTGCGAGAGCGTGGTCAACGTTGGTGCAGGCAGCGGGAACTACGAGGCACGGGGCCGGGTGGTTGTGGCGGTCGAACCATCCCGGGCGATGATCCGACAACGCAGTCCCGGGAGTGCTGCAACCGTGATGGCGGTGGCGGAGCATCTTCCACTCGCAGACAAGTCTTTCGACGGCGCCATGAGCGTGTTGAGCACGCATCACTGGCATGACCGTGCCACCGGACTACTGGAACTGAAGCGCGTGGCACGCAAGGCGGTCGTCATCCTGACCCATAGCCCGGATGATGCCGCGGATATGTGGGTGCTGCGCGACTACTTCCCAGGCGCCGCCGGGCTTGACCGGCCAATCATGGACTTCGACGGCCTCTGCCGTGACCTGGGGGCCACCAGCGCTACACCTGTGCCGGTGCCCTGGGACTGCGTCGATGGGTTCTTTCTCGCCTTCTGGCGCCGGCCAGAGGCATACCTGGACCCGACAGTCCGGTCCGGGATGTCCATCTTCAAACGCCTTAGCGCGGAGGAGGTTGAAGCGGGCCTCGCCCGGCTGCGCGATGACCTCGACTCAGGCGCCTGGGCATCTCGAAACGCGGAGCTACTCCACCTTGACGCGATCGATATCGGCTACCGGATCGTCAGCTGGCGGGCACCCTAACCAACGAGGACGCGTTCAAGGAACGGGTTCATGAATCGGCCTCGCGGGTCCAGCCGCAGCCGGACGGCGGTAAACCGATCCCACTCGGGATAGAGATCCCGGAGCCGGTCAGCTGACCAGGACTGCCACTTACCCCAGTGCGGACGGCCGCCGTGGTTTGCGAAGACCGCCTGCGCACTCGCGAAAAACTGCTCATGCGGGAGGCCGGCAGCCTGGTGCAGGGAAATGGTGACGGAAGGCCGAGCGTAATGGGGGCTCAGGAACGCATCATCGGCGGCGACCGTGCGGTATTCAATTGGCCACAGCACATCTGGATAGGCGGTCTTCATCATCTGGTGGAGTTCGCGGACGCAGGCAGGACCGTTCCCGGCCGGAACAGAGAACTCGATCTCGTTAAAGAGGTTGTTCCGCTCAGACGGGAAGATGCGGTAACTCCAGTCGACGCGCTCAGGATTTATGTAGCGTTTGAGGAGTCCAGCAGGCGGCTCAGTGTCGCGGATGCCGATCTCTTCAGTCGTGGGGTTCAGCGTCTTCGCGGCGCACATGTCGATTGGCGGCGCCCACCAGAACTCGAAGTGACGGTTGGCGGCGATTCGTTCGTGGAGCCGCTCCATACACGCTTCGAATGGCTCGGCCCATGAGCGCTCGTACAGGCGAAACGCGGGAAGCACGCGCATGGTGACCTGGGAGAGCACGCCAAGCGCACCCATCGAGACGCGGACGGCACTAAACATCTCAGGGTCTGAATCCAGCGAGACGTCAACCACGGACCCATCGGCCAGCACAAGCCGCACGGCAGTCAGCATCGACGAGAGGTTGGCAAGGGCAGGCCCGGTGCCATGCGTCGCCGTGGAAACAGCACCAGCGATTGCCTGGGTATCGATGTCGCCCTGGTTTGAAAGTGCGAAACCGCGCGCAAGCAGAGGTTCTCCCATCTGCCAGATCTTCGTGCCTGCCCAGAACGTGGCCGTGGACTGTCCCGGGTTAACGGACACGAGCCCCTGGAGGTTGTCGAGGCTGATCAGCACGCCGTCCGTCGCGCACAGCGGCACGAACGAGTGGCCCGTGCCAACAACTCTGACCTTTCGAGCACGCGCGGCGGCTCCCGCCACGACGGACTGCAGCTCAGCTTCGGAAGCGGGCCGGGCGACCTCCGAAGGATTGGCCCGCACACTCCCTGACCAGTTCGACCATTCGGGCATCGTGGAGCTCCGTGGCGCAAAGCGGCGCCAGCGCTGGGCAGGATAGCAGCGGAGGCAAGAGGCGGCAGTTGTCGCAATGCTCTGAACGCAATGGCGGATGGAGTTCCAGGGCCGGTTGTATCAGACTTCGGGAATGGCGCGACGACGTTACCTGCCGCTACGGGGCATCCGAGTGCTCTCGTTCGAGGTGGCGTTCTCGCTGCCCGCGGGTACCAGGACGCTCGCCGAACTGGGAGCAGAGGTGGTGCGCGTAGCCGGGCCCGCGCGAGGCGGCGGCCCATACATCGGCGTGATCGATGGTGTGTACCTTTCGAAGGAGTGCATCGGCATCAACCTGAAGCACAAAGACGGCATCGCGGTGGCCAGGGCGTTAGTGGCCGAAGCGGACGTGGTCTGCATGAACTTCACGCCGAGGGCAATGGCCGGGCTGGGCCTGACGCCCCCGGACCTGATGGCGATCAAGCCGGATTTGGTTGTGCTCCAACTTTCCGGCTACGGGACACCGGGCCCGTGGTCCGAGTACCCCGCGTTCGGCCCGAGTACGGAGGCAGCGGGCGGATTGAACGCCGCTATGGGTAACGAGAGCGACGAACCGGTACGAATCGGAAGCGGCGTCTTTTCGGACCAGCTGGCGGGCCGCTTTGCCGCGCTGGCGGTGGTCGCCGCGCTCGAGCGGCGGCGAGCGTCGGGTGAAGGGTCTGTGGTTGACCTCTCGATGACGGAAGCGATCAGTACACTGCTGGGGGGCCAGGTAGTGCGGGCAGCTATGGAAGGCAGGCTGCCACCGCGCCCGGGCGACCGCGACGAAACGTATGCACCCCAGGGCGTGTATCCGTGTGCCGGTATCGACGAATGGGTCGCGATCACCGTGAAGACCGACGCTGTCTGGGCGATATTTGTACAAGCGACGGGGATCGAGCTTCTTACGGCTGACAGGTTCGCAACCAGTGCTGGACGACAGGGTTGCCACGATGAGATTGACGCAATCATCCGAGGCTGGACCGCAGTACGGGATAAGAACGACGTGGCCCGGATCCTGCAAGAGGCAGGGGTAGCCGCCGGGCCAGTGCGCAAGGAAGGCGACGCGTTCTTCGACGATCATCTCCGAAAGAACGAGGCCTTCCAGGAGATCCCCCATGAGCAGCGGGTAGCCGGCTACGGGGCACATGAGTACCTGCGCCTGCCGTGGACCATTGAGGGCCGCCCAAGGGCTTTACTGAGCGACTACCGCTGGACTGGCGCGGACAACGCACGCGTGTTGAAGCGCTGGCTCAAGATCCCGGCAAGCAAGGTGCGAAAACTCGAAAAGGACGGTGCTCTCTTGCACGAGGCAGTGCGGCCACTCGACGGCCGGGCGCCGGTGCCGGGCATCCCGGTCGACCAGGATTTTGCGCTCCGGTTGGGCCTGCCACTGAACCGGGAAGCGACGGGATGACCGCGATGGCGGAGGGCATCCGCATAGTGGAGATTGCGGGTGGGCCGGCCGCCGCATTTGCCGGGATGTTGCTGGCGGCACTCGGGGCCGACGTGGTGCGCGTCGAAAACCCCTCCGGTGAATCGTTCCAGGACCGCGAGACTGCACCGGTAGACCATTCGATGGCTGCGTTCCTGGCTCGCCGAAAGCGGCGGGCAGCGTTCGACATTGAGACGAGGGCCGGACTACGGGCACTGAAGGTGCTCGTGGCGGGGGCCGACGGGGTTGTGGAGGACCTCGGTGCGGCACGGGCGGCGGAGCTGAAATTGAGTGCCCGGCAACTACGGCGGAGCCATGGCGACCTGATCGTCGCGAGTGTTTCGCCGTTTGGGAGCACGGGACCACGGGCCAGTTGGGACGCGTCGGAACTTGTCATCCAGTCGATGGGCGGGATCGTGCACTCAACCGGATTCGAAGGAGAGCCGGGACTGCGCGTAGCGGGACTCCCCGCGCATTTTGTCGCAGGTTTGCACGCGGCCACGGCCGTGCTGACGGGCATCTTCGGAGTACGACTCGGGATGGAATCGGGAGCGCACATCGAGATCTCGATGGAAGAGACGTGGATGCATCACTGGGTCCGCCATATCCAGGAGTGGGGGCACGCCGGATTCGGAATGCAACGGGAGGAGCGCGGGACGGGACGGCAGGGTTTTCCTCACACGGTTATGGCGTCCGACGACTGGCTGTACGTGCTGGCACTCAACGCGGCGTGGGAGCCGTTCGCCATGTTCATGGGCCTTGAGGACTACGCCGGCCGCAACTGGAACGCGGCAAAGACACAGATCGAAGGATGGGACGAGATTGAGCCTGTGTACCGGGCGTCAATCGCGAGCAAGGGCCGCTACGAATGGTTTGCCGGCGCCGCACAGCAGGGGTACACCTTCGCACCGATTCACACCGTGGATCAGCTAGCCGGTACTCCGCAGTACCTTGCTCGCCACGCGTTCGAGCCCCTGGAGACACCGGCCGGCACCGTGCCGGCACCTGACCTTCCGTTCCGGCTGGAAGGGGTTGCTCGCCGTCCCAACAGGGCCGCCGCAGCCGGAGAACACACGCGAGATGTCCTGACAGAATTGGGCGTTGACGCCCGCTCTATCGAAACGCTGCTGGGGACGCCCCAAGATTCGTAGACACGGCGACGCGCTGGTAGGATCCGTCGCATCTGGAGGAACTGACGATGGCAACGATGATCGAAACCGGCACCGAGGAGCTGCTCGCGGAGCGCGACGGCAACGTACTAACGCTGAGCCTGAACCGGCCGGAGCGGCTGAACGCGATCAGCGGGCCGATGCTGCGAAACCTTTCAAGACTATTGGTCGACGCCAATCGCGACCCCGAGGTCCGCGTCGTCATCCTGACGGGGAAGGGACGGGGCTTCTGTTCGGGCCTGGACCTGGTGGATAGCGGGCCGGGTGCACGCCAATCGGCGGAGAAGCCCGTCCAACAGCTGTTCGACCTGCATGATTCGGCACCGACGGTGCTCTGGAACATGGACAAGCCCGTAATCTGCGCGCTGAACGGCGCCGCTGCCGGTTACGGGATGGACCTGGCGCTGCTGTGCGACATGCGTATCGCGGGCGAAAACGCGAAGATGGCCGCGGTTACCGCGCGGCGCAACCTGCTCCCTGAGAGCGGCGGCACGTGGCTTCTGCCGCGGCTGGTCGGATGGGCCAAGGCCTCGGAAATGTTCTTCCGCGGCCAGACACTGAACGCGGAGCAGTGCAAGGAAGCCGGCCTCGTCAACGAAGTGGTGCCGAACGAGGCGCTCATGGATGTGGCCATGGAATGGGCGCAGGAGATCGCGCTGAATGCGCCGATGGCAGTGCAGGCGACAAAGCGGATGATGCGCATAGGACTGAACGAGACGTACGAGACGACCGTCGACCACCTGATGGTGCACCTGCGGACGCTGTTCGCGATGGACGATTTCAAGGAGGGCGTGAGTGCGTTCCTTGAGCGGCGGACTCCGGAATTCACCGGGCGCTAGGAACTGAGCCGACAGGGCCTGTTGAAGCGATTCTGGTACGATCCGGGCGTTCGTGGCGACGCGCGCGGGCGTAGCTCAATGGTAGAGCGCCTGCCTTCCAAGCAGGATACGCGGGTTCGATTCCCGCCGCCCGCTCCA
>JAGQHB010000044.1 GCA_020432045.1 Dehalococcoidia bacterium
CCATCGCCCGTGACGTCGTAGGCGATTCGCTGGCCGCGATGGGTGGCTGTCTTCATGCACTGTTCCTCCTTCTGTTCGGGCTACACCCATTCCGCGTCATGCGTGCCCGGGACGACTGTGGGACGTTCCCACGCTGGGGGGGTCTCGGACATCTGGATCACCGGCCGCAGCCGCTCAAGGAGGCCGTAGGGGGACGCGTGCTCCTCCATGAAGCTCTCCGCCAACTCGATCATCTCGGGGCCCGAGAGCCCGCTGGCCGCGTCGAGCGGCGTTCCCAGGCGGAGGAACCAGCTCGCCGTCTGCCCAAGGGAGATGCGGACGTGATACGAGCCTCCTTGTCGCGACCGAAGTTGGAGCGCTCGCAAGACACCGTACGCACCCCAGTAGCCGGTGCAGTAGTCGTTCATCGCGGCGATCACCGCGTTCGGGCTCATGTCCGGCGGGCTGATCGAGAAGATGCCGGAAGCGGCCATGGCGCTGCCGTCGAATCCGCGCTTCGCTGACCACGGGCCGCGTGAACCGAAGCAGTTCATAGACACATAGATGATGCCGGGCCGCAGAGCGGCGACCGCGTCGCGACCGAATCCGAGACGTTCGACGGCGCCCGCGCGGTAGGACTGGGAGAAGACGTCGGCAACGGAAAGTAGCGCACGTGCTTTCTCGCGTCCTTCGTTGCTTGCCAGATCGAGGAATGCGCGTCGCTTCCCGTGTCCTGTATCGGCCATCGCAGCCACGAGGTCCTCATCGATGTGTCGCGGCGCACCGATCTGAAGAACGTCAGCGCCAAATTCTGCCAGCGTGCGCGAGACGGTGGGGCCGGCAAGAACACGCGTGTTGTCGAGGACTCTGAGCCCTCCGAGCGGGCTCGCGCCGTCTGGCAGGGGGATCACGGGAGCGTCGGCGAAGCGCTCGATCTCCACGACCGGCGCATCACGGAGGACGGCCCCCTGAGGATGTTCCCACCACTCATTGGGCGTTCGGACGATCACGCCTGTCAGGTCATGCTTGACGAACAGCTGCTCGAGCTCTGCAGACGTGCGGCCCGCGATCACCGTTCGCACGGCCTCGGGGTCGCGCTCGCATCCGAGGGCGGTAAGCGTCTTCGCCTCGAGTGAGGGCGTATTGTCTTGTAGCCACAATCGGCGACCGTCGGCGGCCTCAAACAATCCCAGAGTTGGGGAACGCACGGACATGAGCGTCTCCACGGCACGCTGGCCGTCCACTCGTAGGAGCCACATGCTGCTCAACGCGAGTGCGGCGTGGCGCAGGTCGATCGCGATGTGCTGGCGGCGGCCCGTTCGATCGGCCCAGATGTCGTCCACCGCGGTTGCGACCATCGCGAGAGCCGCGCTCGCGCCACGGCCGACCGGGATGGGAGAGCGGTGGATCGGGTCGTCCCCGCTCACCTCGACCCGTGGTGAGGGACGGTGGTCAATCAGACTCCCGGCGACGATTCGTTTGAGCTCAGAAGTGTCCACAGATTCCTCCATCGCTGGATAGCTAGCCCGGAATACGCCCAAGGAAGGCTCGGAGCCCCGCAGTGCTTTCCTTGCCCCGTGCCCCGAGGTGATTCCCGTCGACTTCGAGCAACTCCACGCCCGTGGCCGAGGATGCGTTGCGGACCCCCTGGAAGCAGTCGTCGTCTCGGCCCGCCCAGAACAATGCCGGCACTGGCGGGTTCCGCAGCACTGCCTCGACGCCATCCGTCTCAAAGCAGGCTTCGAAGCAGGCACGCAGCCCCGGGATAACTTCCGGAGTTATCCACGCCGCGAGTTGTGGCGCGACCGCCCGTACGGCGTCGATCGCGCTGTCGAAGCCCCCGGCCGTCGCGGGCTGGCTCGCCATGCCTCCAAACGGGTCCCAGCCCCCGATTACAAGCGACAACAGCCGGTCCGGCTGATGAATGAGCATCGCCGTGCTCATCCAGCCGCCCATCGAGTAGCCGATGAAGTGCGCCTTCTCGATGCCCTCTGCGTCGAGCACAGCAGCCACGTCACCTGCGCGGGCGGCACGGCCGTAGAGCGTTGGGTCCGCCGGCTTGTCGCTTTCTCCATGCCCGAGCGAATCGACAGTGATCACGCGGTAGGCATCCGCAAAGGCGGCGACATAGC
>JAGQHB010000045.1 GCA_020432045.1 Dehalococcoidia bacterium
GGACGGTTGCGTGGGCGTCCTGGAGGGATTGGGAACCTCGGGCGTTGGCGAGCGCTTCGACGGCTATCGTGAGGTGGTCGCGGCGGAATTCTTCGGCGACGAGGGTGGCAGCGATAGCGTGGAGGCCGGGGCGACGGCTGGCGACGAGTGCGGTGACAGCGAAGTGATAGACGTCGAGTGAGACGGTCCGGAGCCAGCGGACAACATCGCCGGTGATTAGCGGCTCACCATCTTCGCTGGCGACGAGGAGGTCGACGAGGGCGGCGTGGATGGCATCGTCGCTGGCGGTGCTGAATCGCTCTATGAGCGAGGGGAGAACGGATGCGGAAACGTCGCCGAGCTGCCGGATGCACTCAGCGACCACTTCGGAGGGTGCAGACCAATCGAGCGTGGCTGCCATGTAGAGCGGCTCATGGCAGCCGGCGGCACCAAGGACCCGGGCGGCGGTGAGCGCGGGTTCGCCGGTGAGCAGGGATATGCGCGATGGGTTCGAAGCTTCAGCGAGCAGGCGCGTGGCTACGAGGCTGGCCGTAGCGGGGTCGAGGTCGACCAAGGTGATGGCGGCGGCGGCACGAAGTTCGAGGGCTGCAGGACCGTTTGGGGTGACTTCGTAGGTGGCGGCGGCGCGCAGCACGAGGGCCAGGTCAGCGGGGCTGGCGACAGGACGGAGCGCCTTGAGGATCGCCGCCCGCAGAGCGCCACCGCTATCCAGCTTCTTGCGGTCAGCTTCGACGGCGTTGTAGGCGGCGACGAGGTGGTCGTGGGCATCTGCCAGCGGATGCCTCTCGAGGATCGCAGCAACCGAAAAGAGGATGCCGGGGCTTAGCGGCAGATCGAGCGCCTCGAGAGCGGCATGCGCCTGGGCCGGCGGGTCGGCTTTCAGTGCTGCGAGGCGATCGAGCGTGCGCCGAACCTGCGCTTCGGAGAGCCGGGCCGCCATGCATTACTCCTGTCGGGGCCAGAACGGAATTGTCGCCGATCTTATCCGTCGCGCAGGAAGACCTGGAACTCCTCGTAGGCACGCCACATTTCGCGGTCTTCGACAAACGGCTTACCGGCAGGAAAGACCAGCGTGCCGCGGAAGGCCTTCGTAATGTCTTCGTGGTCATCGACGACGTAGTCGGGGACGTGCGGGACCCCGAGCTCTGAAAGGCGCTCGTGATGGTCATGAAGCGGCTTCCAGTGGCAGTCCCTGATGTGGTCATGCAAATCAAAGCGGCGGACGATTTCCCAACGGGGGCCGTAGCCGCTCCAAAGATAGACCGTGTGTCCGTCGCGGTTCAGTTGTTCAAAGACGTCGTGAACATGTGGGCGCAGTTTCACGTCCCAGGTGATCAGGGTGTCGTCGACGTCGAAAAAGATATTCACGGGCGAACTCTGGCGGTGATGAGCGTGGCGCGCAAGTTCTTGTCAGCGACGCGGCTCAAATCGGAACGCGGGCGACTGCTGGTACTGAGCGAACGATGGGGCATCCGCATCCCGGGCTGAGAGCACGGGCTCAGTGATCGGCCAGCGAATGCCGATGCCGGGATCGTCCCAGCGGATGGAGCCCTCGGTCTCCGGGGCATAGAACGAAGAACAGCGGTATTGGACCTCGCTGCCTTCTTCGAGCGCGAGAAATGCGTGGCCGAACCCAGTCGGGACGTAAAGCTGGTGCTTGTTCGCGGGGTTGAGTTCCACTGCCACCCACCGGCCGAAGCGGGGCGACCCGGCACGAAGGTCGATGGCGACATCAAGAATCGTCCCGGCCGTGCAACGAACCAGCTTGGCCTGAGGCTGGCGGAAATCCTGGTAATGGATGCCGCGCAGGACGCCACGAGCGGAACGGGAATGATTGTCCTGGACGAATTCGTCTGTGATGCCGTGGGCGCGGTACTGGTCACGGTGATAGGTCTCAAGGAAGAAGCCGCGTTCGTCGGCGATAAAGTCTGTCTCGACGAGGAGGACTTCCGGGAGTTCCGTGGGCGTGACGCGGACTTCCATCAGGCTGACACCCCGGCGGACTGGCGGCGGGCGTTCACGTAGCGGTCGAGCCCGTCGCGCCAGTGGGGGAGCGCTGCGACGCGAGTAGAGCCAAGGGCACTGAAGGCGGGACGGCGCACGGGCCCGCCGTAGGTCTCAGCAGTCACGGGTTGCGGGCGCTGCGACACGCCGGAGAGTTCGAAGATTGCCGAAGCGAACTCATGCCATGAGCAGGAACCGGCGGCCACGAGGTGAACGACGCCTTCCGTGCCCGAACGGATGATGTCCAGAAGCGCGGGGGCGACGTCCAGCGTATTCGTTGGCGACGTCACCTGGTCGGCGATGACGTTGGGGGACGCGCCACTGGCGGCGAGCCGGCACATGGTCTCGACGAAGTTGCCGCCCTTCCCCGAGGCGCCGGCGGCACCATAAATGGCAGAGAGGCGGACGATGGTGGAGCGTGGACAGCCCTGGGCCGCGAGATCTTCGCCCGCAAGCTTGGACGCGCCGTAGACATTCAGCGCGCGGCGGGCATCGCCCTCGACATATGGCGAAGGCTTCGTGCCATCAAACACGTAGTCGGTGCTGATCTGGATGAGATGCGCGTTGGCGGTCGCGGCCGCGCGGGCAGCGTGGAGCGCTCCGAGCGCATTCACCGCAAAGGCAGAGGCGGGATCCTCCTCGCAGCCGGGAAGGTTCGTCCAGGCCGTGGTGTTGACGACGAGGGCGGGACGGAGGCGAGCGACGAGATCGGAGACAGCACGGTAGTCTTCGATGCGGGCGTCCCGGCGTGTCGCAGACACGACATCCTCGCCCTGAGCCCGCCAATGGCGGACGAGATCAGAGCCCAGCTGCCCATTGGCGCCGAGGACGAGGATTCGCATCTGGTTCCCGGTACTGCTAGGTGTTTGCGGGAGTGGTGTTCTCTTCGGACTCAGAAGTGGCTCCCGCGTCCTCGTGGAGATCATCGTCATCTTTGTCGTCGTCGCCACGCTTGAGGAAGCCTTTGAGGCGACCAGCGACCTTGCCACCGACCTCACCGATCTTTTCGCCAGCCTGGGAAGCAACGGGAGCGATGCGGTCCTTGGCTTCACCGAGGGCTTCCTTGCCCTTTTCGGCTACAGGCCCGATCTTCTCCCGCGCATCGCCGATACGGTCACGGAGATCGCTCGAACCGGTGTCGGTGCTGAGCAGCCCTTTGACATCGGCGGGGTTGTCTTTCAGGAATCCAAGGACTGCATCGACGGCGGCTTCTGCCTGGGTGGCGTCAATGCCGGCCTTTTCGGTAACGAGTTCGACGATCTGTTCTTTCATTGGTTCAATCCTCTCCGCTTGGTACCTCTCCGTGTAGTCAAGGTCAGTACACCCAGACGATATCGTATCGGATGAGCGAGACATCGGTCTTTGAAGGTTTGACGACGCGCTGTTCGAAGCGCGTGGTGTCGATGGCGCCGAGCGCCGAAATCTGGCCCTCGAGTTCGGCGATCTCCAGTTCGAGCTTCTCCTTGCGCTGCGCGGCGGTGCCCTCCATGCGGTTCTTGCTGAGGACACTATTGAGGCCGCCGGTACGCACGGTCCTGGTCTTCTTCGTGAAGAGACCGATGTTGCTGAGGATGGCACTGCCGATGCTGGCCCACTTTTCCATACGGCGACCGCTGAGTTCCTGCTCCTTGATGCCGAGGTCGGCGCGCTTCCTGGCGAGGCGCTCTTCCAGGGTGCGGCGCCTGGCGTCAACCTTTTCGGTGGTAGCGAGACGGCTGGCAAACGCGTCTTCACCCTCGCCAAGAATGCCCCATTGGCGGGTGGCGGGGTCGTAGAGGAAGGTCGCTTCGAAGCGGTCGTCGAGGCGATCGCTGAGGACACGTTCGATGGCGCGGGCACCGCCAGACTGGATGAACGCGGGGAGATCAGCAAAGCGGAGTCCGGGCGGGACGTCGGCGTCCAGGGATGATTCGGCCATTTCGCCGGGTTCCTGTTCGAGCATCTGGCCAGCAGCGACAGCCGGGTCGAGCCGGAACGACATCTCGCGAACCTCTTCCGCGGTGGTTGAGCCACCAGCGCGATACCGGGCCGCAGCTTTGACAAACAGGTAGGGCTCGGCGATATCGCCGCCATACCTGCGCACGAAACGCGGGGCGAGCGGCGCCGGTAGCGGCGGGACCGCAGTGACGGGGCGTGATGCCGGGGCCGGTGCTTGTGTTGGGGCCTGGGCGGGCGCCGGTGCAGATGCGACAACTGATCCGGGCGATGTTATGGCGAGCGGTCCGAGGCGTTTGATCTCATCACGCGTAATTGGGCCACGAAGATATGACATCGCCCAGCGTGAATTGACGAGTGCGGGAGCCTTGCGATGGATGTCGTGGACGAGGAAGACGCGCTTTTGAACGCCGCCAATGAGTTCTTTGAAGTTGAACTGGCTTGAGGAATCGGCGAGCGCGGATTCGATGCCCTGGCGGACGCGCTCCTGGTCCTGCGTGGTTTGGAGGCGGCCAATGGCCCAGAAGCCCATGTTGGAGAGGCCCTTGTAGTCGAGATCGACTGGATTCTGGGTGGAGAGGAGGACGCCCACACCGTAGGCGCGTGCCTGTTTCAGGAGCGTGAGGAGCGGCTTCTTCGTTGGGGGGTTCGCGGTCGGGGGGAAGTAGCCAAAGATCTCATCCATGTAGAAGAGGCAGCGCAGTTCGCCGGTACCGGGCTGCTTCCGCATCCATGTTTTCAGCTTGTTGAGGATGAGCGCGGTGACGAAGATGCGCTCCTCGTCGTCGAGGTGGGCGGTGTAGACGATAGAAAGCTGCGGGATGCCATCGGGAGAGCGGACCCACTGCTCGATGTCGATGGTGTCGCCTTCGCGCCAGGGCTCGAAGCGCGGGGAAGCAACGAGGTTGTTGAGCGCGAACATGAGCGCGTTGCGGTCCTTCTGCGGGAAGAACGCTTCGACGGGCAGCGCGCCGACTTTTTCGAGTGGCGGGTTCGCCACCTGGCCGATGAGGCTTTCGAGCGTCAGGCTTTCGCCTCTGCGCCATGCAGCCTCGACGAGATTGAAGAGAAGGATGTATTCACGGCTGGCGACCGGGTCGGCGTCCACCTGGATGAAGCCGAGGATGCCGGTGATGATCGCGTCGATCTCGTCGCGGAGCTCCTCTTCATTGGCTTCGAAGTCGATGCCGGGCCAATCGAGCGAATCGATAAGGTTGAGACCGATGCCAGCGGAGGTACCGGGGGTGAACACCTTGACGCGGCGGCCCGCGGTGTAGGCGGAAACGTCGGCAGGAGAGATATCCCAGTCAGCGAGACCCTTTTGCCACATGGCCGCGGTGGAGGCTGCAACCTCTGCGAGCGATTTGCCTTCACGGGCGGCATCGTCGCGGTCGATCCATGGTTCGAACTGGGCCGGTTCGAGGCGATCGAACGCAAGTGCGAGGTTGGCCATATCGCCCTTGGGATCGATGACGATGACGGGTACCTTCGCCTTGAGGAGTTCCTCGATGATGCAGACGGAGAGACCGGTTTTCCCGGAGCCGGTCATGCCGATGACGATGCCGTGGGTGGTGAAGTCAGAAGGATCGACCAGAAACGGATCCCCGAGCACCTTCGATTTGGCATCGAAGGACTTACCAATGTAGAGGTCAGGCACAGACTACCCCCCGGGCAGGACTGCCCGGCTGTGCCGTGGGCCTTGCGCATCCAGCCGGGCAGGAGAACGCGCTCGCAAGGATCAGGGCCGGCCGCCGGGTAGCTAGTACGTCACCGCAGGCGGAAGCGTCTTTGCACCGGCAACCCAGGATTCCACGGCACTGAGGGCCGGAGGACGCCGGACGAGCTTTTTCGCGGCGTTGACCTCGAGCATTTTCGCGTGGAGGTTGTCGGCGCGGCGCGTCGCCAGCTCTTTGACAGTGTCGACGCCAGCACTTTCGAGCAGATCGGAGTATTCGGAGCCGACGCCTCGGATTCGCATGAGGTCGGAGCGATTGACCCATTCAAGGATTTTGCGGCCATCGATTCCGGACCGCGAGGCAATGTCTTTGCGGCCGGCAGGCGAAGCCCCAGCTTTGAGCAGGGCTTCAGTCGTCTTGATACCGGCCGCGGTGAGCTTTTCGGCGAAGACCGGGCCGATCCCTTCGATATCAATGATTTTGGCCATCGAACACCCCTTTTCGGTGGGGCTAGTAGGCGGGCTACTGCTGCCGGGAATGGTACACCGGGAATGCGGTTCAGCAATGCGGCACGGGCATGGAATTTCGCGTGCGTCAGACACGCGTGTGAGGCATTCCCGCGACGATCAGGCTGACGGCGCGGCGGCGATCATAAGGCTGCTTACGGCCGCGAGTTGGGCGTCTGTATCGAACTCCGGGTCGAGCATGCGGACTATCCGTGCCCCCAGCCAGAATGCATAGAGAGCTTCGGCGAGGTGGTTGGCGTTTACGGCTTCCGGGAGCCGCCCGCTGGACTGAACGGCGTAGAGCATGGAAGCAAGTCCGCGGATGATGTGCCGATGCTCGCTATTGGCCGCGTCACGTAGCGGCTGGTCGCCGGACCGGGTCACTTCCAAGAAGTTTTCGAGCATGATACGGGTGTGGGCGGCGGCCTCAGGAGTGCCGAGGTCTTCGAAGCTCTGCGCTGCCACGGCGTAGAAAGCCGCCATGGGGTCGGGGGACTCAGCGGCGCGCTGCCCCCAGAGGTCAGCGATCTGGGCCGCACCCTCCTTGAAGCATGCGTGAGCGAGATCCTGCTTGCTCGGGAAGTAGCGGTAGATTGCACCGGCGGATATACCGGCCGCATCGGCGATATCGGCCATAGTGGCCGATGCGATGCCGCATTCGCCAAAGACCCGGGCCGCAGCTTCGAGGATGCTGCGCCGGCGCGCTTCGATGTGCTCTTCGGTCACCCTTGCCACGTCTTCCACCTCCTGCGCACCCTGCCCGGGCCGGTGTCAGTGAATGGCCATTCACTGACACCTCTATTCGAACGGTTGGCAGGTAGCAGCGTCAAGTGTGTGTTTCTTTACGCAGATGAACCGGGCTCCGCCGTTTGGCGGAGTTGCGAGGTGGGAGCCACATGTTAACGTGAATGAATATTCAGTCAGATGAACGTACGTTCATCCATGGAGGACTTAATGTACTCTCCCTCTCTCTTCAACCTGCTCGCCGAGGATTTCCGCCGGGATCGAATGAATTCGCGGCGTGAATTCGGCAACCGCCCTTCCCGCCTCGCGGCGATCCTGGATCACTTCACGCGGCACGGGGCCGAGGCGACAAACGAGACGCCACTGCCGCCGGTCCGCCCGTCGCGACCCGTTTCGCTCCGGGACTGATGTCCGAAGGCCTGTTCGGCCTTCGGACGGACGGCGCAACACACGGAAACCAATAGCCTGCTTGAGAACCACATTGCCGGGAGCAACCCTGTCATGACCGTTTTCCCCTCACCTGAACGCCTCGCCCGCTTCAGCGTCCGCCGTCCCTGGGCGATTGTTGGCGGATGGGCCGCTGTGCTTGTGCTATCGCTAATCTCAGCTTCGATGATTGGCGACGTGCTTTCGACGGGCGCTGAAAACTTCGTCGCAACAGATTCCAGCCGAGGCAACGACCTGCTCGAACAGCGGCTGCTGGGGGTCATCCCCGGGCAGGAGACGATCGTCGTCCAGTCCGCCGACCGTACCGTGGACGACCCGGCCTACCGCGCTTTCATTTCTTCGCTGACGGACGACGTGCGAGCGCTGGCAGACGATGTCGTGTCGGCTGTCAGCGTGGTCGACTCCGACACAATCCCCGTCTCGGCGGACGGCAAGACGACGCTCATCGCGGTGACGCTGACGGACGAAGTGCTGAAGGCGGACCAGCATATTGAGCCTCTCCTGGACCTTCTCGCCTCGCGCGATGGCGTTGACGGGTTCACGGTGACGACGGTGGGCGACGGCAGCGTGGCGGTCGCGTTCACGCACCAGTCTGAGAGCGACCTGCAGACGGCCGAGATTTACGGCATTCCGGTCGCGATCCTCATCCTTGTGGCTGTGTTCGGGGCGCTGGTGGCGGCGGGGCTGCCGCTCCTGCTCGGCCTGATTTCGATCGTCGTAGCGATTGGCCTGGCCGCGGTCGTGGGACGCGCGTTCGACCTTTCGATCTTCATGGTCAACTTCGTCACGACGATGGGCCTCGCGGTCGGCATCGATTACGCGCTGATCATCGTGAAGCGAGTGCGCGAAGAACGGGAGTCAGGCCTCTCGCGAGACGAGGCAATCATCCGCGCGGGCGCGACGGCGAGCCGGGCCGTCCTGTTCTCCGGCATGGCAGTGATCGTGGCACTGTTCGGGATGGTGATCGTACCGAACAGCATCTTCCGGAGCCTTGGCTTCGGCGCCATCCTGGTGGTGGCCGCCGCGGTCGTCGCCGCGATGACGCTGCTGCCGGCCGTGCTCAGGCTGCTGGGCGACCGGGTGAATTCCGTCCGCATTCGCATTCCGGGCAGGCGCCCTTCGGCGGGCGACGGGACGGGCGGCTTCTGGGACCGCAGCGTACGACACGTCATGGCCCATCCGTGGGTGAGCGTCGTAGCATCCGTCGGATTGCTCGTCGCGGCGGCGCTGCCGTACGCGACCATTGAGCTGGGCTGGTCGGGCGTGAGCACGCTGCCGGCGGACACGGAAGCGCACCGGGCGTTCGAGATTCTCGATGCCGAGTTTTCTGCGGGGCTCGCCTCGCCAGCGCGCATCGTGATCGACGCGCCGGATGTCGCCTCGGAACGGGTGAGCAGCGCGATGGACGGACTCATTGCCAGCCTGGCCGGGGACAGCCGCTTCGGCGAGCCGCAGGTTGAACGCAACGACACCGGCACCCTCGCGGTCATCAATGTGCCGCTACAGGGAGACCCTCAGTCGGATGAGGCGCGCTCCGCTGTGCGTGACCTTCGAAACCACCTGATCCCTGCCGCGTTTTCCGGGTCGGGAGCGGATGTCCTCGTCGCGGGAGCAACTGCGGAGGGCATGGACAACACGAACATCATCTCGGACTACACGATCCCGGTGTTCGCGTTCGTGCTGGGCCTGAGCTTTGTCATCCTGCTGGTCGTGTTCCGCAGTATTGTCGTGCCGATCAAAGCACTGGTGATGAACCTGCTCTCCGTGGGCGCGGCTTACGGTCTGATGGTGCTCGTGTTCCAACACGGCGTCGGCCACAAGCTGCTCGGCTTTTCGCAGGTCGAAGTAATTGAGTCGTGGGTGCCGTTATTTATGTTCGCCGTGCTGTTCGGACTGAGCATGGACTACCACGTGTTCCTGCTGAGCCGTATCCGCGAACACTTCGACCACACCGGGGACAACACCGAGTCGGTAGCGCACGGTGTGCGGGCGACGGCCGGCATGATCACAGGGGCTGCGGCAATCATGGTCGCTGTGTTCTCCGGGTTCGCGGCGGGTGAGATGGTGATGTTCCAGCAGATGGGCTTCGGCCTCGCAGTCGCAGTGTTGCTCGACGCCACAATCGTCCGGGTCGTGCTTGTCCCGGCGAGCATGCAGCTGCTGGGAGCGCGCAACTGGTACCTTCCATCGTGGCTGAACTGGCTGCCAAAGGTAGATGTGGAGGGACATAGCGTCCCGTCACCGGCTCCCGCGGCACTGCCGCTCGGCGCAACCGGGGCCGAGTAGCCGGCAGCGTCCGTACAAGAAGAAACGGCCCGCCAGTTGGCGGGCCGTTTGGTTGTCGACTCGCACGGCATGGGGCAGTTCCCGAGGCGTTTACACTGGCCTTGTGGAGACAAGGGAGACTGACCGCGAACGGTTAAGGGACACGTTCAACACGGCTGCGCAGCTCTACCAGCGGGCCCGGCCGGAGTATCCGGAGTCGCTCTTCGATCGGGTTATCGCGGTCACAGGGCTTCCAGCAGGGTCCCGCCTGTTGGAAGTGGGTTGCGCGACGGGCAAGGCGACGCTGCCGCTGGCACGGCGCGGGTACCGGATCACGTGCGTGGAACTTGGCGCGGAGCTGGCCGATGCAGCACGGCACAACCTGTCCGCGTTTCCGGATGTCGAGGTGGTAACCGCGGCGTTTGAGAAGTGGCAGCCAGACAACGAGCGCTACGACCTCGTGTTTGCAGCGACGGCGTGGCACTGGGTCGACCCGGTGCTCAAGTATGGACGAGCCGCGGCCGCGCTGAAGCCCAGAGGCTATCTTGCATTCTGGGAGGCGGGGCACGTCTTCCCGCGGGCGGAGACCCGTTTTTCGAAGAGCTCCAGGAGATCTACAACGAAATCAGCGAAGTGCTGCCTGCGGACGCGGTGTTGCCGCGGCCGGGCGAACTGCCGGACCAGCGCGAAGAAATTGAAGCCAGCGGGTTGTTCGAGGTCGTGGACATTACGCAGGTCGACTGGGTGATCGACTACGACGCAGAAAGCTACATCAACCTGCTCAATACGTTCTCCGGGCACATCGCGATGGAACAGTGGCAGCGGGAGCGGCTGTATAGCGAAATCCGGCGGAGGCTTGGGCTGCGCCCGGACCGGCTGCTACACCGCGGATGGGGTGGTGTGCTGCACGTGGCGAGGGTACGGGGCTCCTAGCTACTCCGGTGCAGGATCAGGCGAAGAGCGACTTCAGCGTCTCGACAAAATCCGGCGCACCATCGAGCGAGGAGCGGGAGAGGAAGATGATCGAGTCGGGGTACTGACCTGCATCGAGAAGGCGGCGGAGCCAGGCCTTGCCGGCAATGCGCGCTGCCTCTTCGCGGAAGGCAGGTGTGTTTTCTCGGCCGACGATTTCAGCGATGTAGGCGGCAGCCGGGTTGTTGAGGAGGATCGAGAGCTCCTTCGCATGGATACCGGGCCGGTCGATCGAGAAGTTTGCCTGCGTGGCACCGAGCAGATCCGCACCGGGGGTGAATCGCTGGAACTCAATGGTGAGATCCGTTTCCACGGTCATCTCTCTTCCTCCCTGGGCATGGCGATCTTGAGGGATTCGCGGAGTCCCGGCAGCACCTGCTGGCGCGCCTGAACCCGCGACTGAAGGCCCCAGATCGTGATAAAGCCCACCGCCGCGTTTTGGTCGTAGGTATCGCCGCGATCATAGGTAGCGAGCCCGCGGTCGTATAGCGAGGTATCCGCGCGGCGGCCGACAACTGTTGCACTGCCGCGATGCAGTTTGACGCGGACTGTGCCACTGACGAAGCGCTGAGTGCTTGCCATGTAGGCGACGATGTCCTGGTGGTGGGCGCTAAACCAGAGCCCGTTATAGATGAGTTCGGCGTATTCCCGTGAGATGTCTCGCTTGAGGCGTAGCTGCTGCTTGGTGAGGGTCATTGATTCGAGGGCCTTGTGCGCGGCAAGCAGCGTGACGGCAGCAGGCGATTCGTAGATCTCGCGGCTCTTAATGCCGACGAGGCGGTCCTCGATGTGGTCGATACGGCCGACGCCGTGAAGCCCTGCGAGCGTGTTGAGGCGTTCGGTGATTTCGAGTGGGGAGAGTCCTTCCCCGTCGATGGCGACGGGCATGCCCTGTTCAAAGCGAACTTCAATGTATGCGGGGGCGGACGGCGCATCTTCGGCGGAACGAGTCCATTCATAGGCGTCCGGCGGGGGTTCCTGCCACGGATCCTCGAGGACACCGGCTTCGCAACTACGGCCCCAGAGGTTTTCGTCAATCGAATAAGGCCCCTTCGCGGCCCAGGGGATGTCAACGCCGTGCTGGCTGAGGTACTCAATCTGGTAGTCGCGGGCCATCGCGTACTCGCGCGTGGGGGCGATGATTTCGAGGCCGGGATCGAGCGTCTTGATGCCGATATCGAAACGGACCTGGTCGTTGCCTTTCCCGGTGCACCCGTGGGCGACGGCGGTGGCGCCCTCTTCGTGGGCCACGTCGACGAGGAGCTTGGCCATCAGGGGGCGGGCGAGCGCGGTGGCCAGGGGGTAGGCGTCCTGGTAGACGGCGCCGGCGGCGAGGGCGGGAAACGCAAAGTAGCGGATGAAGTCCTCGCGGGCATCGATGACGCGGACCTTGAGGGCGCCGGCGGCCATTCCCCGGGACTCAACGACCGGTTGTTCACGGCTCATGCCAACGTCGATGTTGAGGGCGATCACCTCGTACCCCTTTTCGATGGAGAGCCATTTGATGGCGGTGGTGGTATCCAGCCCGCCGGAGTAGGCGAGCACGAGCTTTGGCATGGGTCGTTCCCGGGGTGCAGTGTCAGAAGGAGTATCGCTTCCCTGCCGCGAACGGGGAACGCAGAGGGGCGCGTGCCGGAAGACCGTGACAGACCGGTAGCCGGCAGGTGGCGAGTTGAGGACAGGCATCGATGAAGGCGGGCTGGATCCGGCACCGGCAGCCGTGGATAAGTGCAGAGGGGAAGGATGCAAGCAGAACGGCCAGGGCCGCAAGGCGACCAGCCGGGCGAGCGTGAGCCTGCCCGGTGGTCAACGTCCAACGAGGCAACCGCACCAGACGCCGACGCATACCGGCGGCGCTACCTCGAGCTGTTCAACGGCGCCAACGACATCATCTATACCCATGACCTGGATGGAGTGTTCACATCGGTGAACGCTGCCGGATTGCGAATAACGGGCTATGCGGCGGCGGAGGTGATCGGGCACCCGTATTCCACCGTGGTGGCCCCGGACCACCTCGATTTCGTGCGGGAGATCACACTCCAGAAGCTTCGTGGCGAAGAGGCGGAGACGCGCTACGAGATCGACATCCTCGCCAAGGGAGGCGCGAGGATTCGAGTAGAGGTCAGCAGCAAGATCCTGGAGCGGGACGGACGTCCCTTCGAGGTACTCGGGATTGCACGGGACATCCGGGACCGGCAGGAGCACGAACGGCGTCTCCGTTTCCTGGCGACACATGACCCGTTAACGAATCTGCCAAACCGGCGCACGCTCGAGACCGCCGTTGAATGGAGTGCGCAGAGCGGCACCGGGGGTGTGCTGGCGTTCATTGACCTCGATAATTTCAAGGTCGTGAACGACACGATGGGACACGCGGCGGGAGACGAAATCCTGGTGGCCGTGACGCGGGTGCTGTCAGGGGCGCTGGAGCCCGGGGACCTGTTGGTCCGACTGGGCGGAGACGAGTTCGCGGTCCTTTTCGCCTCGACGGACCGCGATCACGTGTCGCGAAGTGCCGAGTCCGTGCGGAGAGCGATTGAACAGCACACGTTCCGGGTCGGGGAGCAGGGCTTCTGGCTGGGGGCAAGCATCGGGCTGGCACAGGTCGAGACCGGAGGTGAACCGGGCAGTGCGCTGGCGGCGGCAGACGCGGCGATGTACGCGGCCAAGTCCCAGGGCCGGAACCGCGTCGTGTGGAACGACACGTCGGGCCTCACGACCGGCAAGCTGAAGGAGGAGAGCGTCTGGGCGTTCCGGATCCGGTCGGCATTGGACCAGGGGAAGTTCGTAGTCCACTACCAGCCAGCCATCGATCTGCATACAGGGAAGACGGTGCAACACGAAGCGCTGGTGCGGATGCGGTCTGACCGGGGGCTAATCAGCCCATCAGCGTTCCTGGCGGCAGCGGAAAGCAGTGGCCTGATCGCGAGCATCGACCGGGTAGTGTTCCGGACAGTAGTACGTCAGCTCGGACGCTCGCCGGGACAGCGCGTATTTATGAACATATCCGGACGGAGCCTGACGGACCCGGAATTCCATTCGCTGGTAGAGCAGGCGTTGAAGTCGCGGCCAGAGCTTGGACCGTGCCTGGGGTTTGAAATCACGGAGACGCTGCTGCTGCAACGAAACGAGCGGGCGCACGCATGGATGCGAGCCATGGCGGGGGCCGGCTGCACGTTCGCCCTGGACGATTTCGGCACGAGTTTCAGTTCGCTGAACCACGTGAGCGAACTGCCGGTGCACCAGATCAAGCTCGATGGGACCTTCACACGTGAGATGCATACATCGCCCGCGAGGCGCGCAGTGGTGACAGCCATCAGGGCTCTCGCGGAGGGTCTGGGGATGACGACGGTGGCGGAGTCAATCGATAGCCCGGAGATATTGGACACGGCGCGCGCACACGGCATTCAGCTCGGCCAGGGCTACCTGCTTGGTGCTCCCGGGCCATTCCTCGCCGACGACCTGATGGTCGCTTAACGAACGGGGTTCTTGCGGGCGACGCAGCGGCTGGCCGTGCGGTCCCAGTATTGGCGGTTCCGCAGGACGTAATCGGGACGCTCCAGCATGGCTACTCCCACCCTCGCCAGCGGGAGGCAAGCGGGAAGCGCCGGTCGCGCCCAAAGGCACGGGACGTGATCTTGACACCGGGGGCGGCCTGACGGCGCTTATATTCGTTCCGATCGACCATCGTGGCGACACGCCGGACGACTGCCTCATCGAAGCCCATGGCAACGATCTCCTGAACCGTGCGGTCGTCTTCGACGTAGGCTTCGAGGATCGGGTCAAGAACTTCGTACGGCGGGAGGCTGTCCTGGTCGACCTGGCCGGATTTGAGCTCGGCGCTTGGGGGTTTCGTAATGGTGTTCTCGGGGATGAGGGCCCGGCCAGCATTGCGGTTGTACCAACGGCAGAGGTGGTAGACGAGCGTCTTGGGGACGTCCTTGATGACGGCATAGCCGCCTGCCATGTCGCCGTAGAGGGTGGCATAGCCGGTGGCCATCTCACTCTTGTTACCGGTGGTGAGGACGATCCAGCCGAACTTGTTGGAGAGCGTCATGAGGACGTTTCCGCGCTGGCGGGACTGGAGGTTTTCCTCGGCGGTCCCCTCCTCCGTGCCTTCGAAGGCATCCGCGAACATTGCGAGCATGGCAGCGTGGGCGGGCTCAATCGGCACGGTGAGGTAGCGAATGCCGAAGTTCCCGGCGAGCAGTCTTGCGTCATCCTGGGAGTGGTCACTGGAATAGCGGCTCGGCATGGAGACACAGATGACGTTTTCGGCACCGATGGCATCCACTGCCACTGCTGCCACAATCGCGGAATCGATGCCCCCGGAGAGCCCGATCAGGGCCTGTTTGAAGCCGGTCTTGGCCATGTAGTCGCGAGTCGCGAGGACGAGCGCGCGCCAGACTTCTTCTTCCGGGCCGAGGGCCGCGACGAGGGGCGGGCGGGCATCACCGGGAGATTCTGGGATGGCGAATCCTATGTCGATGCGTTCGACGGTGTCCGGAAGGTCGACGTCACGGAGTTCAACGCGGCGGCGTGGGTCGTGGAGGCGGCGCTGGGAGACCGCGTGGACATCGATATCGACGACGACGAGGGATTCTTCGAACTGGGGGCCGTTGGCAAGGAGGCGGCCCTCTGCGTCGAAGACCATCGTACCGCCGTCGAAGACAAGCTCGTCCTGGCCACCAACGGCGTTCACGTAGGCGACTGCGATGAGGTTGTCGGATGCACGGGTCGCGATCATTCGGGCCCGATCGCTGTGCTTGCCGCGCTGGTAAGGCGACGCGTTGATGTTGATGCAGATCTCGGCCCCGGCGAGGGCCATCGTGCTGAGCGGCGCCCCCGGATACCAGAGGTCTTCGCAGATGCTGACGCCGAAGAGCACGTCGCCGGCGCGGTATACAGGGACGCGGCGTCCAGCGGCAAAGTAGCGTTCTTCGTCGAAGACGCCGTAGTTGGGGAGCCGCTGCTTGTGGTAGGTATCGACCCAACGGCCATCGCAGAGTACGGCGGCAGCGTTGAACGCACTGCCTTCGACCCAATCGACAAAGCCGACGACGGCGATGATCCCGGCCGTAAGGGGCGCGAGCGTATCCGTAATCTCGCGTGAACGGTCGCAGAAGGCACGGCGAAGAACCAGGTCTTCCGGTGGGTACCCGGTGACAGCGAGTTCGGGAAAAGCGACGATGGCGCAGCCGGCGTCACGGGCAGCAGCAATTCCGCGGGCGATAAGGGCAACGTTCCCTTCGAGATCGCCGACCGTTGGGTTGAACTGGGCGAGGCCGACGCGAATGTTGCGCATCCCGTTCCCTCCGTGCGACGAGTATAGCGCCGGGCGATTACGCGGCTTGTGCGAGAGCGGCGAGAATGGTCTTCACGCGGCCGCCAGGCGCGGTCTAAAAAAGCATTCGAGGAGTGGCATGAACGAACTGGAAGAGGGAGAGCGTTTGGCGCTGGACTTCAGCAAGCTGGCGAAGGTTGCGGCCGCGTGCCCGGACGTTCTGCCGGTTGCCGTGCAACATGCGGATACGGGCGAGGTGATCCTCGTGGCATATGCAAACGAAACGGCACTGAAGCATTCGCTTGAATCCGGGAATGCGACCTTTTGGAGCACGTCGCGCAACGAATTGTGGGAAAAGGGCGCCACATCCGGGGAGACATTCGCGCTGATCGAGGTACGCGTGAACTGCGAACAGAATTCGTTGCTATACGTGGTCCGGCCGCGGCGGGGGAACATCTGCCACACGAAAAACGGGGCCGGCGAGCCGCGAAATTGCTACTACCGGCGGCTCGACGCGGGCACTGGCAGGCTGATGAACCTGGACCCGTGACACAGGCTGGAAACAAGCGGCGCAGGGCGGCGTGTGTAGAATGAGCCCCCAAGCGGGAGGCGGCAGATGCAGGATGTACTGGCAATGGTACTGGCTGGTGGACAGGGGGATCGGCTTTCGATCCTCTCCGAACAGCGGGCGAAGCCCGCTGTTGTCTTTGGTGGCCAGTACCGGATTATCGACTTCGTATTGAGCAATTGCGCGACGAGCGGGATCTCGAATGTCTCGGTCCTGACGCAGTACCGGCCCCGCTCACTGGTGAACCACATCGCGGCGGGGCGCGACTGGGGCTACGACTCGCTGCGGAACCAGCTGCAGATCCTGCAGCCATACCTGGGCCGGGCGGACATGGACTGGTACCAGGGCACAGCGGACGCGGTGTATCAGAACCTGTATGTGGTGGAAGAGGCCCAGGCGAGCGAAGTGCTGGTGCTGGCGGGAGACCACATCTACCTGACCAACTACCGAAATATGATTGCCTACCACCGTGCCAAGGGGGCGGACGTGACCGTCGGGGTGTACGACGTCCCGGTGGAGGATGCGCATCGCTACGGCGTACTGGACCTCGACGGCGAGGGACGGATCGTGAACTGGGAAGAGAAGCCTGCCAACCCAAAGTGGACGTGGGTGAGCATGGGCATCTACTGCTTCAATCGCGACACGCTGGTGGAGCAGCTGCAGGCGGATGCCGACGATGCAGAAAGCAACCACGACTTCGGGCGGAACATCATCCCGAAAATGTTCCGTGACGCGAGAGTGTTCGGCTACCCGTACTCGGGATACTGGCGGGACGTCGGAACGGTGGCTTCGTACTGGGAATCAAACATGGAGCTGGCGCTGCCGAATCCGCCCTTGCGGTTCGATAGCGATGTCGCCCCACTCTGGACGTCCGGGCCGAAGCAGCCGGCAGCGCGATTCGGGTCGCGGGCAATCGTGCACGATTCGGTGGTCTCGCCGGGCTGCCAGGTGGATGGCAACGTGATCCGTTCAATCCTGTCGCCGGGCGTCATCATCGAGGCGGGCGCCGAGGTGCGGGACAGCATCATCCACCATGGCTGCGTTATCAGGACCGGCGCGGTTGTCGACCGGTCGATCCTCGACAAAGAAGTCGTCGTTGGACGAAATGCGGTGGTAGGCGAAGGCGATGAATCGGTAGCAAATTTCGAGCGTCCGGACATCGTGAACTCCGGGATCTCGATCATCGGGAAGCGGGTGTCGGTGCCTTCGGGCCTCCACGTAGGCCGCAACGTCGTGATCGGACCGGGAGTGAGCGACGAACTCAGCGAAATAGCACGGCTGGAGAGCGGTTCATCGGTACACCCCCGGGTGATGCCGCTTCACCTGTTCGTGTAGCAACACCTGGCGACGCCGATCGACGATGCTCTATTTCCGAGGACGGATGGCGTAGAGGGTGCGGCCCTTAGCACAGAGGCGGTCCTGTTCGTCCCTGATCTCAATTTCGACGACGGCGAGTTGGCGGCCCTTCTTGATGACGCGTGCATCCGCCACGATCTGGTTGCCGAGCGCGGGGCGCATGTAAGTAATGCTGAGGTCCGCGGTACCCGCGGCCTGGTCCATCGCAGGATCGAGCGTGGGGATGATCGCCTCAAGCATCGCGATATCGACGAGGCAGGCGAGAAGGCCACCGTGCACGCTTCCACCGACGCCGCCCATGGTCGTGGCCGAAGCAGCGATCGCGACGCGGGAGAAGCCGGGGCCGGAGTCGAGGAGGCTGATGCCGAGGGCGCGGTGTAACGGGTGCGTGGCGAATGCTGCCCGGCGCGCTTCGACGATCGAGGGGGCGGCGTCTACCACGAGGGGAGGACTGTCGACGCCTGAGCGGCCGGATTGTGGCAGTCGTGCATGGTGAGTGCGCATTCTACGTGGAAGGCGGACAGGGTCGAATGCGGGCCCGTGCGTGCCACACTGTCCCGCGATGCTAGAAGCCGTGGCGCCAGTGACGATCCGACTCGATGATGGGAGAGCCGTGGGACTCCGTGCGCTGACCGCGAGCGACCGGGCCGAGCATCAGCTATTCGTCGAGCGGCTTTCGAAGCGATCGTCGCGGTTGCGGTTCTTCGTGCCGCTCCGGACCCTGGGCGGAGTTCAGCAGGACGCGTACTTCGACCTCGATTACCGCGACCGGCTTGCAGTGGTTGCGGTCATTGGGGATGACCCGGCCATCCATGCCGTCGGACGGTATGCCCGGGAATCAGACGGCGTCGCAGAGGTGGCGTTGGTGGTCGACGACGGGCTCCAGGGACTCGGGCTCGGGACAGCGTTGCTCAGGCGCCTGGCAAGCCTGGCTCGCGAGCGCGGTTTCACGATATTCAGCGCGCTCGTGTTGCCCGAGAACTCGACGATGCTGGCACTTTTCGAACACACGGGTTGGCCCACTCGCGTAACCCGCACACGCGACGCGATTCGCCTTGAGATAGAGCTGCCGGACGAATCGCAGGACGGCGGCCCAGCAAGGACAATCGAGACATGAACGGCGGCGATCGCTCCTTGTACGCCGGCACGTACACCTCCCGGGAGAGCGAGGGGATCTACCGGCTGGCGTTCAACTCTGAAACCGGGACGGCCGGAAAGCCGGTGCTCGCGGCACGCACCGCGAACCCATCGTTCGTGCTACCGAAGCCCGGAGGGCAGCTTCTCTACGCGGTGAACGAGCTGTGGGAGTTCGGGGGCCGGCCGGGAGGCGGTGTGACCGCGTTTGCGGCAGGTGCAGACGGGACACTGGAGGTGATCGGGTCCGAGTGCACGCACGGGGCAGACCCCTGCCACCTTGCCTTCGATTCGACGGGCCAGTTCTTGCTCGTCTCCAACTTCACCGGCGGGAGCCTGTGCGTGTTGCCAGTGCGAGACGATGGCAGCCTGGAGCAGGCGAGCGATGTCGTGGAGCACCAGGGGCAGGGGCACCACCCACGGAGACAGTCGCAGCCGCATGTGCATTCGGTTGCGGTCAGCCCCGGCGGGCTCGTGATCGCCGCGGACCTCGGCATCGACCGGCTGGTGGTCTATCGGCTGGACACGGACCGAGGTTCGCTGGCGCGGGTGAACGAATGCGCGACGGCCCCGGGCGCCGGTCCGCGCCACATGGCATTCAGCGAGGATGGACGAGTGCTTTTTGTTTCCAACGAGCTGGATTCCACGATCACCAGCTACAGCTGGGACGAGGCGACGGGAGGCCTGGCTCGACTCTCAGCAGTGGCGGCGGCGACCGTGAGAGCGGAGGAGAATTCGCCGGCGCATCTCTTGATGCACCCCGGAGGGTGCTGGCTGTTCGCTTCGAATCGCAGGCACGACAGCATCGCAACATTCGCTCGCGATGCGGACGGAGGTTTGGAGCGGGTTTCCACCGCGCTGAGCGGTGGCCGGAAGCCGCGCGGATTTGCGATCGATCCAGGCGGACGCTGGCTGGTGGCGGCGAACCAGGATACTGACTCGCTCGTCTTCTTCGCGATCAACGAAGATACAGGGGAACTCACTCGGCAGGGCGAACCGTTGCGTGTGCCATCGCCGGTCTGGGTGGCGTTCAGCGCCTGAGCAGCGTTAGTAGGGCTGGTTCAGCTCGAAGATGTGGCGGGGGTTCCCGACGGTCATCTGATGGATCGCCTCGTCGCTGACGCCACGCTCCCGGAGCATGGGGATCACCACATTGGAGATGTGACCGAAGTTCCAGGTGGGGCGCATGCGCTCGACGACCTCGGCTGGCATGAAGTCGATGTGGCAGGACGCGTCGTGGCTGAGGGTGATCCGGTCCGCGTAGCCACGTTCGACAAGGGCAGCGACCATGCCGGCACGCTGGGCATCGTCCCGTGGCCGCTGGAGGCCGATGCGGTCCATACCGCAGTAGCTACCGTTCTGGATGATCTGGTCGAGGTAATCGATGTCGTCGGAATCATCGCTATGGCCGATGACGATGCGCGAGAGGTCGACGCCTTCTTCTGCGAAGACTCGCTGCTGGTCGAGACCGGTGCGGTTGCCGGCGTGGGTGTGAGTGCAGATGGGCACACCAGTTTGACGGTGGGCCCGGGCTGAGGCGCGAAGGATACGTTCATTGGTGGCGTCGAGGGCGGGTTCCGTGGCGCACTTGATGACGTTGGCGCGGACGCCGGTAGTGCTGATGCCTTCGGTGATGTCGCGGACCATAAGTGCGGTCATATCCGCTTCGGGGCGGCCAACGAAGTAGAAGGGGCGCTGATAGTAAAAGCCGGTGGGGACAATGATCTGCATGCCGGACTTCTCAGCGGCTTCGCGGATGAATGCGGGGTTGCGGCCGAGGTCGATCGGCGTGAGGTCGACCATCGTCTTCACGCCGGCGGCGAGTGCATCCTTGAGGCGTGCGACGGCATCTTTCATGAGGGCTTCGCGGTCGAAGAGTTCCGGGTATTGCTGGTACATGGGCGGCCACATGACCAGCACGTGTTCGTGCATGAGGGTGAAGCCCATGTCAGCGGTATCGAAGGGGCCGGTTGCACTCTGGATGATAGCCACGGGCCGGCTCCGGGAGGTTGGCTCGGGAGCAGTGAAGGGCTACCCGGCGGGCGGGAGGATACGCGCACGGCTTACGGATCGAAAGTTCGCCGCGGTAGCTACTTTCCGACGGCGGGGACGCCGACGACTTCGATCTCCTCGGCTCTCACAGACTCTCGCGTCCCCTTTTCGGCGACGCGGTAGACGAGGCCCTGGCCACTGGCGAGCTTCAGCTGCGCGTGGAGGGCGGGAAGGCTGGCAAGGAAGAAGGTGATGACGCCCATGAGCGGCCAGACGGCGAAGCCTGCAAGCGCGAGCTTCCGGGAGACATGGGCAGGACGCGGCCCGCGCGACCGGTATTCGATGACGATGAGGGCGAGGAGCGGGAAGAAGCAGAGGTAAATGCAGAGGCTGGTGAGGCTCAGCCAGAGCCACGGACTGATGGCGCTGCTAAAGTCACCCGCCAGGATATTGCCGAGGCGCCAGGTGGGGCCGGGGAGCTGGAATGGGCGGGCCAGCCACCATCCGGGCATTTCGGCGCCGAGGTGGTCGTTGAGAAAGATGGGGAGATGGGCGCCCATGGTGACGAGATACCACTGCGCCATCCAGAACGAATGCACCTTGGTGACGGCCCCGGCGAGCGTGAGCTTGCGGCGGAAGCTGAGAGGCGATTGGCGGTTCAGGGTCGCCATCCAGGCGTAGGGGACATCGCTGGCGCCCCAGGCGTGGCGCACGCTCTGGGCGTAGTGCGCCCGAAGGGTCTTGAACCAGCCGTCGGTGAGGACGCAGTCGTTGCCGAGGGGCAGGTAGAGGGCTTCGCAGCGGACCTCGTCCCCGAGGGAATAGGAAGCCTTGAGGTAAAGATGCCAGTCTTCCGGGATGACCTCTTCGTCCCAGTAGTCGACTTCGTGGAGCATCTGCCAGCTGAGCGAGTAGCAGGATGTAGGAAAGCGGACGCTGCCCGGGAGACAGAGGTTGGAGAGCCGGTTGATGCCGGACAGGCCGTCGGGGATGCGAAGCGGCGCCGGAATGTCCCAGATGTTGTTCGAGTTGAAGATCGTTGGCTGCCAGAAGGTCCGGTAGCGGCGCGGCTCGGTGAGGAAGAGGAAGTTGAGCGCCTGGAAATGGCGGGGATGGAATACCGCGTCGGCGTCGCAGCTCGTGACGGTGTAGCGGCCGATGTCCTGGCCGTCTTCGACGATGAGGCGGGCGTGGGCATCGCGGAGCGCCCATGCCTCGTTCGAGCCCTTGCCGGGGGTTTCGCCTTCGATCCCGTGCGGGTGGAACGTGGCGAACATATCGGCGAACTGGGAGCGAAAGCGAAGTATGAGCTCGGCGGCCTTGGCATGGGCGCCGGGTTCGCGGTCTTCCATCGCCATGACGACGACGAGTTGCCCAGCGTTGCCCTGGGCTGCAAGCGCAGCCACCGTCCGGGAGAGGCCCTCCACGCTTTCCTTGTAGTTCGGAATGACTACGAGATGCCGCGGCCAGGCCCATTGGGCAGCGGCCGGACGAGATGCTCTCCAGACTGAGTAGGCCTGGGGCCAATGAATCTTCTCCCAGCGGCTGATCCGCCGGAGGCCGACAACGCAGGCCACGACGATCGAGTAGCTGCGGATAAGCCAGTAGAGGAAGAAGACGACGAGGCCAACCGCCAGCACCACCGGCGCACTGAACGGCGCCCAGACGATGGACGATGCGAGGAACAGCGAGACAGCCAGGGGAAGGGCGTCCCAGAGCCGCGCCCGAAACGGGCTACGCGAATGAAGGGCAAGCTCCGGTGGCCGGCGAAGGATCGCCGGTGACGGATCGGGTGCAGGTTCGAGGGCGCGAAGCGCCATAGAGAAGGCTCGTCTCTCGAAGAGTCTTCCCACGCCGACGGGGTTAGCTGACGGACTACGGCCGGAGATAGCCGCTCTGCTCGCCGCGTCGCCTGGGGGCCGACGGCCAGCAGATTCGCCCCTGGATTGGTTCCCCCGTTCCGGTACGCCCGGACTAGGCGTGCGATTTCTCGCAGGGATCAGCGTGAGGTCGACGGTGAAATCCGTCAAGAACCGAAGTCTTACGGATGCTGCGGCACAAGCACCGGGGCGCGTAGCATCCGGGGTTATGAGCCGATTCACACGCCTGACCGACAACGAGATCGTGGACATTCGCGAGGTGCGATTCGCGGTGGAAGCCGCGGGCGAAGAAGCGCCGGGGGTGTTGTTCTACGCAGAGGGTGAAGACGCGATGCCGCTGGTCGTGATCCAGCACCCCGCGACAAGTTCCAAGGACGATTACTTCGTGCGGGACGTGGGAATGATGTGGGCGCGGCGGGGCTGGGCATGCATGGGCCTCGATGCGCCGTACCACGGGGAGCGGGGAGTCGCGGACCCGATGCGGCTGCTCCGGGAGCGCGACCATTTCCCTGCTGCGAGTGCCCAATTCTCGGCTGAACTGACTGCTGCGGTGAACGCGGTTGCCGAGAAGTTCCCGGTGGACACGGCGCGGTTGGGCTACGTCGGCTACTCGATGGGCAGCATGCTCGGGATCCCGGCTGTAGCGGCCGATGGACGGTATAAGACCGCGGCCTTCTGCCTGGTTGGCGAAGGGGGCCTGCTGGGATCCGCCACGGCCGAAGGATCACCCGTGGCAGGACTGGGCAACGTCGCGGTCCGCATCGTGGGTAAGCTAAGCGACGAGTTTTTCCCGCGGGAATCGACGGAAGCGCTGTATGCGGCGCTCCCCGGGGAAAAGGACCTCGCGTGGCTCCCCGGCGGCCACTTCGAGATTGGGCCGGATGTGATCAAGTCAGCAGAGCAGTGGCTGAAGCGGACCCTCTAGCCCAATTCCCGGCCTGTCACGTATCCCGCCATCCGGTCGATCTCCGACTGCTGATTGAGCATCGCCCAGCGCATGAGGTCGCCAATCGAAACCATACCGGCGAGTTCACCGCCGGGACCGACGACGGGCAGGTGGCGGACTCTTCGATTGGTGATCGTCTCCATTGCCTCGGTGATCGGCGTTTCGAGACCGACGGTGATCACGTCGCGGGTCATGACATCGCGGATGCGCGTGTGGTCGGGCTCGCAGCGAGCGCCGATGACGCGACGGAGGATGTCGCGTTCTGAGAGGATGCCTACCATCTGGGCGCGTTCGGCCACGACCAGGGCGCCCACACCGTGGCTATTCATGAGATGGACCGCCTCGTGGACGGAGGCGGTGGGCCCGATGAGGAAGACACCGTTGCCCTTTTCGGCGATTACATCGCGAACGAAGCCGTGCATTTGGCATTCCTCCACCTGAAATAGAGTGAGACTATATCATACCTTTCCCCAATCTATATCAATGGATTGCAAAACCTTCACGCGGAGCCTTCGCGCCGGCGGCTTACCGCCTCGCAGACGCCGGATGCGGCGGCGATCTTGAAGTTGTCCCAGGTGACCGTCCGCGCTGGCGTGAAGACGACCCAGCGCCAATGACGGCCCCGAGCCGTGGAGTCGTTGCGCTTCGGCTCCACCGATTCGCCATGGCCGCCAGCGTACTTGGAGCCCATCTGCCAGCGGACCGCCTCGAGATCGGCGTCGGCGGCTTCATCTTCTGGGGTTTCGAGGACGCGAGCGGACCCCTGGAACATGGCGCCCTGGAGTTCGGGGAATCGCTCGTTCCGGTCCACGAGGATGGTCGTGACTGGGTTCCGGCGGAGGTTCACCACCTTCTGGCCACGGCAGTAGAAGTAGATTTTGCCGCCGCCCCAGCCGAACCAGAGGGGCGTGAGGTTTATGCGGTCCGCGGGTCCGATGGTCGCGACGCGCATGTTCCAGCTGGAGAGCATGATCTCATCAAGCTGCTCGGGTGTGAGTGAAAGTTCCTTCGGGATTGGCACTGTGGTCTCCTCGTCGTGAGCGTAGGGAGATGATACCCTCCACAGTGCCCTTGAGCGGGTGTGGTTCAATGGCAGAACGCGACCTTCCCAAGGTTGAGACGAGGGTTCGATTCCCTTCGCCCGCTCCAGTACGAGACAAAACGAAAGGCGCCCGTTGGCGCCTTTCGCATGTGTTCGAGTCGCCGGGCAGGGTGTCAGGCGGCTGAGAATTCGCGGCTGCTGGATGGCAGGGGGCCGCCGCGGCCGCTACGCTCACGCGCCGCGGCGAGGTCACGCTGTGCGCGGCGGAGGAAGTCTCGGACTTCAAGCTCGCCCTGGTAGCTGGTAAGAGAGGCGACCGGCTGCACCTGTTTGCGGCGGCCTTCAGGGATGACCGATTCAAGGAGCTTGACCGTGGCAGCGGTGCGGTCGGCCATGGCCTCGCCGGTGTCTTCGACGACCAGCGTGGCGAAGACGGGTCCTTCCAGATGGGCGACGAAGTCGCCTTCGCCGGCCGCGCGCCGGAGAGCTTTACCCACGGCGGGGAGTGCCTTTGGCATATCGCGCTGATCGATGCCCTGCAGGTCTGTGAGGACGAGCGAGAAGCCGCGGCCGTTGCGAACGGAGCGCATCATCTGGCGGCGAAGTTCAAAGACAAAGTGCCGCGAGTTGGGCAGACCGGTAACGTCATCTTCGTAGATTGAGCCACGCATCTTGTCGAGCGACCGCTTGAGGCGGGCGCCCTGGTCGGACTCTTCGTACCAGAACTGGACGTGGACGCCAACGAAGAGTGCCGTTGTCAGGAAAAGTGTGACGAAGATGTCCTTTTGGCCGCCTGAAAAGATGGCGACCGCCTGGACAAGCGTCAGGATGAACCAGAGTGCGAACGTTGCGGGTCTCATCACCTTCAGAATGGGCGAGCCAGTCACCGAACCGAGCCGCGACGGGTCGCTGGACACAACAATGCCGTCAGCGGGGGCAGGCCTGTTCACCACATGTCCTCCTCCGGGTTTCGTCTTAAGAATCGAACCCCGAGGTGACTGCCAACAGGCACCGGATGTAAATCGCTCGTAATCCGCTTGCGAAATTGTCAGCGGCGTTTAGGCAGTGTGTCGAGGTACGCGGAGATCGCCTCGGCGGCGCGGCGGCCATCGGCAAGGGCAGTAACCACGAGGTCGGCGCCGTTGACGTTATCGCCGCCGGCGAAGACACCCGGCCGTGAGGTGCTGCCAGTCTGGCGATCAACCTGAACAAGGGACTTGCGGTCGGTGGCAAGACCGCTGGTGGTCTTCGGCACGATGGGGTCGGCACCATAGCCGATGGCGATGGCGACCTGATCTGCCGGGACGGTGTATTCGCTGCCCGGGACGGGTTCGGGGCGGCGACGGCCGGACTCATCGGGCTCGCCCAGTTCCATTTTCTGTAGCTCGATGGCGACGACGCGGCCGTCCTCGCCGATGATCCGCGTGGGGAGGGTGAGCATGGCGAAGTTAACGCCCTCTTCGCGGGCGTTCTTGCGCTCTTCGCCGCGGCCGAGCATCTCGGCCTCAGTGCGCCGGTACACGAGGGTAACGTTTTCGGCGCCGAGGCGGATGGCCGTCCGGACGCAGTCCATCGACGTATCGCCGCCGCCGATGACGACGACGTTCCTGGGATCGGGGAGTGGGTCTTTGAGGTGTCCCGGGAGCTGTTCGGACGTCAGGTTGCCGCGAACGAGATAGTCAGTCGCGGCGTACACGCCCTGGAGCTCTTCGCCTTCGATACCCATCTTGTTGCCAACACCAGCGCCGGTACCGACGAAGACAGCGTCGAACTCACCGGCGAGCATGTCGTCGATCGTGATGTCGCGGCCCACGTATGTGTTGCAGACAAACTTCACGCCCAGTTCTTCGAGGTGTGCCAGGTATTCGTCGACGATGGACTTCCGCATCTTGAAGTTGGGGATGCCATAGACAAGGACTCCGCCAGGCTCGGGCCAGAACTCGAACACTGTGCAGCCATGGCCCTGGAGGGTGACCATCTCAGCCACGGCAAGGCCGGCGGGCCCTGCGCCAACGACCGCGACATTGCGGCCTGTCGGTTCGGGCATGAAGCGGGGCTTGGGGTAGCCGCCGACCTCCTTCCGCTGGTAGTCAGTGACGAACGCTTCGAGCTTGCCGATGGTGACCGGGGGTTCGGTGGTCTTGTCGGGACGGATGGCAAAGCCGACAACGCAGGCGCCTTCGCAGAGGCTTTCCTGGGGGCAGAGGCGGCCGCACATCTCGGGGAGGTTGCTGGTTTCGCGGAACTTGTCGGCGGCTCCGAGGATGTCACCTACTTCGAGGAGCGCGAATGCACCGGGGATGTCGTTGCTGACCGGGCAGGCTTCCTGGCAGGGTGCCGACGGACACTGGATGCACCGGGACGCTTCGATCATCGCCGCATTAAGGTCGAAGCCGAGGTAGGTCTCGTCGAAGTTCTTAACCCGTTCAGCCGGGTCTTGTTTCGGAACCGGCTGAACGCCGATCGACAACCGGCGGTGGACGATGTGAGTCATGGATGTTCTCCCGCAAAAGCAAACAGCGGATTCAGGATGCCGATGGCGACCGGAATGTACGAGCGATCGTAGCCGAGCACGGCGACCTCGTTCAACGCGGGGGTGCGGGGCATGTCGAGCGGGGAGATGTGGTCGAAATTAGGTGAAGGGCAGCGGCTCGCCGCCCGAAGCTGGGGGTCGAACATGGACGCGCCGGAAACACGGGACGATACGCCGGTTAGCGCCGACGAAACGCCGTCCGCGCCGCCGCCGGACACGCTCCTCGCGGCCCGGCTGGCGCGCATGCGCACGGAGGTGCGAAGCAACGCTTACCAGTCCTTCGATTTCGACGAACTGGCGCCGGCCAAGGACCACAAGCGTTTTCCACTGGCATGGAAGGCAGTCGTTGGGGGCGTGGCAGGCGTAGGAATTGCGGGAATCGTGCTGGCCGGCGTTGCAGCGCGCGGTAACGGCGGAACGACAGCGCCGGGACCGGAAACCTCGGCGACAGCGACGGAGGCTCCCCGCGGAGCGGCGTTGCTCGGCGAACCGACGCCCACGCCGGGAACGGTCTCAGGCGTGGTTACGACCGCGACGGCGAGTCCGGCAGTGGCGGGCACGCCTCCAGAGGGTGCAATCAGCTCGCGCAACATCGCAGCGGTGGAGACGCCAGACCCGAAGGAGTACCGGCTTTCGACGCCGCTTCGTGGCGGGTCGGTGGTGACGGAGGCGTTCGGAGTATCACGCGGCGAAGGCCAGATCCACGCAGGCGTGGACCTTGTCGCGAAAGACGGTGGCCCCCTGGACGTGATTGCAGCCTGCAATGGTGGTGTTGTCGGCGCGGACCGGCTAAACGGCTACAGCGATTTCGTGGTGGTGGACTGCGGCGGCGTGCGCGTGGTGTACGCGCAGATGGAACGGATCGATGTAAAGGCGGGCGATTCGGTCGACGTCGCAAAGACAAGAATCGGTGTGGCCAAGGGCCACCTGCACTTTGAGCTGCGGTTGAACGGCGTGCCAATCGATCCAATCCCGTACTTCGACCCGTCGGCGCCGCCAGGGACACCGACACCGACGCCGACGCCGACGCCAGACCCGACGGAAACACCGACGCCGGGTTCGACGAAGACGCCTGGTGGCTCGACGACGCCTGGGGGCAGCCCCGGCGACCCGGACAACCCGGGTGATGACCCGACGGCGGCGTCGACGGCGACGGCCACGCCAACGGCGACGCCAACCGCAACGGCCACGCCGACGATCACACTAACGCCGACACCGACAGCGACACCGACACCGAGGCCACCCACACCGACGCCGACGCCGCGGCCCATCCTCCGCTAGGCTTCGCCGGCGGCGAGCCGCGCCTGGTGCTCGCGGTCGGCGCGCTTGCCCTGGTAGACGCGCATGTCGATGGCGCGGACGGTCTTCGGGGTCATGCGGAAGAGGAGCCTGGGCTCGGTCTGCATATTTGCGAAGAATTTGTCGACCGCCTCCTCGTTGGCGGGGTCTCCACGGCCGACGTACTTCTCGGCGAGTTTGCGGGCGATGGGCCAGATATCGAAGGCAGGGCGTTCGAACGGGACGCATTCGCCGTCGAACTCGACGTGGGCGGTCATCGGGGCGCCGGTTTCGATGCAGAGGGAGGCACGCGGGTCCTTGAACAGCTGCTTGCACCAGACGCGGGGGTAGGTACCGACAAGCCAGATGTGGCCCCCGGGGTAGCGGACGTGGCCGAACTCCATGTCTGGGAGGGAAGCATCGGGTTCCCAGAGGAACCAGATGGGCACGGTGTAGGGGGCACCATCGGAACGGAGCGTCGCGATGACGGCGATACTTGGCTTTTCGAGGTAGGGAGCGAGTTCTTCGGGCTTCATTCGGGGCATAGGGGGCTCCTTGGGGGACTAGCGACGGAACGGGACATATATCAGCGGGTTCATGCCATCGTCGTCCGATCCTGCCTTTGCGAGCAGTTCCAAGTCGCGGATGACGGCGCCAAATCCGGCCTGTGAGCCACGAAGCATCACCACCGAGCTGAACGGAGGGCCCTGCCGGAGTCTACGGGCAGTGAGTTCTACGAAGTCCCGGTCACGGGTTACCAGCAGCCGGCCGAGCTCCGTCGAACGATCGAGGAGATGGGAATCCGATGCGGTACCCATCCCGTCGTCCAGAGCAGCGAGCACATCGAGATCCATTCGCCGGAGTCCATCCGCGATCACGCGCTCAACATTATGGTCGAAGTAGAACGCGAAGGTCACTCGCCCGCATTCGGAAGCTTCAGGTTAGCGAGCCGGGCCTGCAGCTCGGGATCCTCCGTGGTGGCTCGCAATGCCTCGAACTCCTCGTCCCGCCGGGCGATAAGGTCGTCGAGTTCGCGTTTGTTGTCGTAGTAGTACGCGAGCAGCGAGTAGGCCTGGCCGCGGGTAAGCGCCGGGAACTGCTCGAGCAACTGGTCGACGCTCCAATCCTGCGCGAGGTAGGTCTCAAGCAGGATCAGCGCCTTGTAGCCCACGCCCTCGATGCGAAGGCGGCCCTGGTCGTCGTAGACGAGGTGCGGGTAGGCGGTGGCGGGCATGTCTCCAGTATAGCCATGCGAGATGGGTCAGTTGGCCTCGTAGCGCGGGGGCTCGATCCACTCGGAGCTGGCGGGGTTTTCCTGGGCGCGGAGCTCGGCGCGGCGCTGCTCGGTCTCGTACTTCTTCGCGAGCTTGATGACCTTCTGGCGTTCGCGGGCGTGCTCTTCCTGACGCCGCTGCTTTGCGACACTCGGGCGCCGGGGCTTGCCGGCGTGGACTTTCACGCGCTCCTCATCTTCGAGCTGGGTGAGATGGGCACGGACGTTGTTCTCGGCGGCGCGGCGGAGGCGCTTATCAAGATCGGGATACATCTGGAGCATGATGTCCCAGCTAGACAAGGCGCCGCCCTGGCCAAGGATGTCGGTGATCTGCTTCTCGCGCATGTTGCGGTGGTTGATGTACATCTGGATGCGTTCGCGCGGGTCCCAGATGAGCTTGCCGTGGCCGGGGCAGATGACCTTGAGGTTCGGGAGTTCGGCGAGCATCTGGAGCGAACGGCGGTAGTCGCCGAGGTCGTGGACGGTGGTGGTGCTGCTACCGAGGAGGGTGTCGCCGGAGAAGAGCACGCCTTCGTCTTCGAGGTAGTAGACGACGGAATCGGTGCTGTGACCGGGCGTGAAGATTACGCGGACGCGGACGCCGCCATCGAGTTCGATGACTTCGCCATCGGCAAACGTGCGGACGCCGCTTCGAGGAAGCCGGCCTTTGAGGAGGGGCAGACCGTGCTTGGGAGCGATGATTTCGGCCTTGAGCTCGGACTGCATCCACTTGAGGTTGCCGCTGTGGTCGGCGTGGTGATGGGTAATGCCGGCGAGGGCGATCTCGGCCTTTTCGGTGGCGGCAAGGTAGCCCTTGATGAACCAGTGATAGCGGTCGATGGCTTCGCCGGAATCGATTGTAAGGACCTGACCATCGCCGACGGTGTAGATACACGTGAAGTCGGGATGCATGGGGTTGTCGTCGGGGACCATGACGGCGCGGACGGAGGGAGAAACCTGCATGGCGGGGATTCTACGCGGACGAAGGGAGACGCGGGGAACGAGGCAGGGAGCGGTTGTACACTCGTGACGGGCCCCCGTAGCTCAGGGGATAGAGCAGGCGCCTTCTAAGCGTCTGGCCGCAAGTTCGAATCTTGCCGGGGGTACCAGGAAAAATGGGCCGGTAGCCCGGAGGCGGTTTCGCGAAGGGCGCGCACTATGGGTAGGACGTGGGCGCCGGGACGGCACGTCCGCCCGGCAACGGGGGATAGCGGCCCGGATGGTGCCAATCTCACGTCCAAGGACTGAATCCATGATTACGCATGTGCTGGTACCACTCGATGGCTCTGATGCTTCGGAAGAGGCGCTCGCGCCGGCCGCTGAACTGGCAGAGCGATTCGGCGCGAAGCTTTCGCTCATGACGGTGATGCTGCGCTTCCCGGAGTCGCGGATCCACGTCCCAAAGATGGACGAGCAGAGCGTCGCGAGCGGGCAGTCGTATCTGGCGGACGTGGTGTCGCGGCAGGCTCTGGGTTCGGGCATTTCAACGGAAGCGGTGCTCGGAACGCCGGCGGAGGCGATCATCGAGTTCGCCCGTGGCCATGGCGTGGACCTGATCGTGATGAGCACGCACGGGACGACCGGCAGCGATAAGACGCAGCATGGATTGGGAAGCGTGGCGTGGAAGGTGTTGCACAACGCGCCGTGTGCGATCTACCTCGTGCCGATCCGCCCGGCGGGCTAGCGGGGGAGACGAAGCGGTGGGTGGCCCACCAAACCAGTCGCCCTTGCACTAGAATCCGCCGGTGGTAGAGCAGTTCGGGCGCTACGAAGTGCGAGGGGAGCTTGGTCGCGGCGGGATGGCGACGGTCTACCGCGCATGGGACCCACGCTTCGACCGGGACGTCGCGGTGAAGGTACTGTCCCACCGGCTGACAGATGACCCATCGTTTCGGACACGCTTCGAGCGGGAGGCGCGGGCGATTGCGGCGCTGGAACACCACGCAATCGTGCCCGTGTACGACTACGGGGAAGAGGGCGAGAACCTCTACCTGGTGATGCGGCTTTTGAGCGGCGGCAGCCTCGCAGACCGCGTTGAGCGTGGACCGATGTGGCTGGACGCGATTGCGCCGGTCGTGGAACGGGTCGCTGACGCGCTGGACTACGCGCACGGGCGCGGCGTGATTCACCGCGACGTAAAACCGGCGAACATCATGTTCGACGTGGGCGGCAATGCGTTCCTGGCGGACTTCGGGATCGCACGGTTGGCGGAGCAGACATCGACGCTGACGGGGCTGGGGGTGGTGGGGTCGCCGACGTACATGTCGCCGGAGCAGGCCGAGGGCAAGCCGATCACGGGCGCATCGGACATCTATAGCCTCGGCGCGACCACGTACGAGGCGCTGGCGGGGCGTCCTCCGTTTTCGGCGGAGAACCCGCTGGCCGTGCTGATACAGCACATCCGCGATGAGCCTCCCTCGCTGACGACGCTGCGACCCGATCTGCCGGAGTCCGCGGACGAAGCGGTGCGGCAGGCGATGGCGAAGGAACCGGGGGCGAGGCCGGAGACGGCACGGGCGTTCGCCGTGGCGTTGCGGGAAACGACAGTTCGGCGACAGCCGAGTGGCGGAGCGACGGTTGTCGAGGCGGGCAGGGTGGCGTCGCCGCCTCGACCGGGCCCAAGCACAGCTCCAATGCCGCCCCCGCCGGTGGCCGAGCGGATACCGCCCCCGCCGGTGGCCGAGCGGATACCGCCGGCGCCGGTGGCCGAGCGGATGCCACCCCCGCCCGTGGCGAGCCAGGCACCTGTTGAGCGGGTCCCGGACATGATGGCAACGAGAGTCGCGGGCGGACGATTGTCTGCTGCGGCGGGGGGTGCTATCGGCGAGCAGAGGGCGATCGATTGGTGGTTTGTTGGGGCGGTGGCGGCAGGGGGATTACTGGTCTTCGTCGGCTATCTGCTGGTTGATATCTGGTATGATCTCTCATCACAGCCCCACTGGTCGAAAGTCCGCCTGTTCTGGCCGCATGACTTGTACCAATCCAGTAAGGAATTCGCTCCCCGAGTGGGTTTCGTGACCCTCCTTTACCTCCTGGTGCTGCTGCCCGTACTAGGGATCGGCGCAAGCGCTATCGCCTTCGTCGCCGAGCGGAACGTCGGCGGACCACGGCGCAGACTGGCCAATCCCTCTTTGAGGGCGATAGCGATCGCAGTCATCGGCGTAACTTTCCTCTACCCAGTCTCCTCAATGCTGGCCTTTAAATACTGGGACACGCAGTTCTTCTTCAGCCCGGTCGGGAGCATGGTGTCAGATCTTCCTTCGCTTCCGTTGATTACGATCGGAGCGGCGGTGATCCTAGGGGCCTCGTTCTTCCCCGAGCGGCGACGATCCACATAACGCCCCCTACTGCTGGATGAGGGAGATACGGTTGCCTTCTGGGTCGGCGATTGCGGCGATGGTTGGGCCCTGCGGGAGGTCTTTCGGTTCGTTGAGGATCTTGCCGCCGAGGGCCACGGCTTTGTCCATGGTGGCGCGCAGGTCCAGCACCTGGATGGAGAGGATGACGCCGGGGTTTTCTGAGCGGGCGATGTGGCCGCTGATTGGTTCAGGCGCGCCGATACCTGCACCAATGTTCATGACGCGGCCTTCGCCGATGGTCCAGTTGAAGAGCGCACCGTAGAAGGCGCGTTGAGCTTCGGGGTCACGGGCGCGGATTTCCCAGTGGACGACGGGACGGGCCCAATCTTCGGGCATAGTGCGGCTCCTGCAGGGTGCTTTAGCACAGCCTACAGGGTGGGCCGCGTCATCGGCGTATGGCTGGCCAGGCGCAGCTTCGCTGGACGGTGGCACTGGACGGGCGAGCCGAGGGTGCCGGTAGTATTCGCGAATGGGGGAAGAAACCGGCCCGGTGACGTTGCTTACTGAGATCGAGACGGAACAGTCCCGGCTGCGGGGTCTGCTGTCTGGAAGAGATGAAGCGTTCATGGCAGAACGCCCACCAAACGGAACGTGGTCGGTGTTGGAGAATGTGCGGCATCTCCTGTTCGCCGAGCAATCACACCTCGGGCGCTTCCGGGCGGGTGGAAGGGAGTGGAGCCCGCTGGGATTACCGCCAACCGGCATGCAGGGGCAGCGGCAGCTACAGGTGATGGCTGGAACGCCGACGGCCAGCGTGGCGGAGGTAATGGACGCGTGGGTGGTGGCTCATGCCTCGATCCGGGCGGGCATCGAAGGAGACGCTGGCGGCGCGGCGAAGGTGCTCGATCGGCATCTTCGCCACCTTCGGGCGCACATCAAGGTGATCGAGCGGCTTCTTCGGAACGCTGGGAGCGGCTGACCGCGGCGACCTTTGGCTGACGGGGCAGTAGGATCGGATGATGCAGGACGTACTGGCACGGGCCAATGGATTGATCGAGCGGATTTCGGACACGCTGGTGCGCCTTTGACCTGCCCCGCGAAGAAGCTCGACTGGCACAACTCGACGCGGAGGCCCTCGAACCGGGCTTCTGGGACGATGGGGACAACGCCCGCGGTGTGATGCAGCGGACGGCGGCATTACGTGCGCATGTGCAGCAGTGGCGGTCCCTGGAGCGGCGCGCCGCCGACACGGCCGAGCTGGTCGAGATGGCGATGGCGGAAGGTGACGATTCGATAGAGGCCGGCGCCACGAAGGAGCTGGACGCTGTCGAGAAGGACCTCGAAGGGCTGGAGTTTCAGCTTCAGCTGTCGGGCGAATACGACAACCGCACGGCGATCCTCGCCATCCACGCGGGCGCCGGCGGGACTGACGCGCAGGACTTCGCCGAGATGTTGATGCGAATGTACCTGCGCTATGCGGAAAAGAAGGGGTTCGCGGCCGACATCCTCGACGTGACCGAAGGCGAAGAGGCAGGGATCAAGAGCACGACGATCGAATTTGCGGGGCCGTATGCGTTCGGGTACCTGAAGAGTGAGCGGGGGGTCCACCGGCTGGTGCGGCAGTCGCCGTTCAACGCGGGGGCGGCGCGGCAGACGAGTTTCGCCAAGGTGGAAGTGATCCCGGAAGTGGACGACATGGCGGAGATCGAGATCAAGGACGAGGACATCCGGATCGACGTGTTTCGATCGAGCGGGGCGGGCGGCCAGAACGTACAGAAGAACTCGACGGCGATCCGGATCACGCACCTGCCGACGGGGCTGGTAGTGACGTGCCAGAACGAGCGATCGCAGGGCCGGAACCGGGAGAGCGCGCTGAAGGTGTTGCAGTCGCGGTTGCTGGAGATTGAGCTACGCAAGCAGGAAGAAGAAAAGGCGCGGTTAAAAGGTGAGCACGTCGACATGTCGTTCGGTTCACAGATCCGAAACTACGTGTTGCACCCGTATAAGCTTGTGAAAGACCTGCGCACAAACTACGAAACGAGCGACCCGACGGCCGTGCTCGACGGGGAACTCGACCCATTCGTCGAGGCATACCTGCGGGCACAGGTCGGTGAGGGTACATGACGCGACTGCTTCTCGTTCTCGCAGCGACGCTGCCGGTAGCCGTGACGCTGTTCGCGCTGCCCGCGACCCCTGCCAGGGCCGACGCCACGATTGAAGCGGCCGCAGTCGAGAATGGTTATCCGAAAGAGCTGACGTTCACACTGAAGGCGAATGCGCCGGTGGTGATCACGGACGTGACATTACGCTTCACGATCCTGGGGACGGGCGTTGGGGCACTGGGCAAGCCGGAGCCAGGTGCTTTCACGCCCGGGACGTCGATCGAAACCTCCGTGAAGGTCGACACGAACCCGAACACGAACTGGATCCCCGCGGGGAGCGAGTTCGAATGGAACTGGGAGCTGACACTGGCCGACGGGACGGTGACGAAGGGCCCGTCGGAGCGGTACCTGTACCTGCCGCCGAACAAGGATTGGAAGACGGTCTCGACCGACTTCGCGATTGTGTATTTCACCGGCCCACGTGAGGGCCTCGCGCAAGAGATGCTGCAGGCGTTCGAAGAGGTGGCGCAGACACACGGGCGGGAGCTGCTGAAGACGGAGATCACGCAGAAGCCGGTGCGGTTCTTGCTGATGGCGAGCAACGAGGAGATCCAGGAGGCGCAGCCGAGCAAGGGGACCACGCTGGATAACTCGGACCGGGTAGTGACATGCGGGTTCCGGCCCGGAAACTCGAAGCAGTTGATCTTCGGGACGGTTTCGTGCGGTGGTTCGGATCCCGTGGACACACTGCGCCACGAGTTCGCACACGTGCTCAACGCGGCAGCGGGCGAAGGGACGCTGGTGAAGCTACCGACGTGGCTGGAGGAGGGCCTGGCCGTGTACGCGCAAAAGGACCCAGGCGAGTATTCGGCGGTATTCCAATCGGCGCTGCGACGAAACCAGACGATCCCGTTCCGGGAGATGAGCCTGCCAGTGGCCGACGAGAACCGCATCATCCTGCAGTATGGGCAGGCGTACACGATGACGAAGTACCTGATCGACACATACGGCGTACCAAAGCTGAACCAGATGCTGGACGCGACGAAGAAGAACACGCGCTTCGACATGGCATTGGAACAGACGTATGGGTTCGACCTTGACAGGTTCCAGCAGGAGTTCCTCGCGGCGCTGGGTGGCACGGCGGCGCCCACAGCGGCGCCAACGACGAACCAGCAGCCAGGTCAGCCAACGGCCGCGCCAACAACGCGCGGGCAGAATCAGCCGCAGCCGACCCCTGCGCCAGTGCGACCGTCAAGCGCGTCGAGTTCGGGTGATGGCAGCGGGCTGAGCACGACGACGGTGCTGCTTGCTGGTGGGGCCGTCGTGCTCCTGCTGCTGGGGGTGATGTCGTTCCTGGTCATGCAGATCTTGCAGAACCAGCGCGGCGGGCGGGCGTAGAGGCGGGGTCGACATCGATCCATTGGACGCACAAAGACAAGGAGCCCGGACGTTTCGACCCGGGCTCCGTCTTCGCTATCCTCGGCTGCAGGCTACCCCCGCGGGAGGCCGAGGCCACGGGTGGCGATGATGTTGCGGTTGATTTCGCTGGTGCCGCCGGCAATGGTGGCGGAGACGCTGGACGTATAGGCGGTCGCGGCATCGACCACCTGGTGCTTTGAGCCGTCCCGGAGCTGTCCGACCATCCCGAGGAGGTGCATCCGGGTCTGGCTGATGCGCTGGCCCATCTCCATGCCGAAGTTCTTTGAGACGCTGGCCTCCTTGTTCGGGACCTGGCCCTTGGCCTGCATGCCAGCGATCTGGTAGGCCATGAAGGTAGCGACGTTGAGTTCGATCTGGCGATCGACGATCTCGCCACGGATACCGGGGCGCTGCTGCACGAACGCGCGGTTGTCGTTGGCGATCTCGACGATCTCTTCGAGTTCGCGGCGGCCGCTGCCGGAGAGCTGGATGCTGGAACGCTCGAAGTCGAGGGCGACGGCCATGTGGTACCAGCCGCGGTTGAGTTCGCCGACGATGTTTTTCGACGGGACGCGCACGTCTTCGAAGAACACCTCGTTGAATTCGTGACGGTCGGACATGTTGACGAGCGGACTGACGGTGACACCGGGGCTCTTCATGTCGACGAGGAACATGGTGATGCCCTTGTGCTTCGGGGCTTCGGGGTCGGTGCGGGCGGCGAGCCAGCCCCAGTCGGCGTTGTGGCCGCCACTCGTCCAGATCTTCTGGCCGTTGATGATGTAGTCGTCGCCGTCGCGCAGGGCGCGAGTCTGAAGCGAGGCGAGGTCTGAACCGGAGCCAGGCTCGGAATAGAGGGTGCACCACCAGTCGTCGACGCCAGTGATGCGGGGGATGTAGTGGCTCTTCTGCTCGTCGGTCCCATAGAGCATGAGCGAGGGGCCGACCCAGGCGATGCCCATGTTGCCGGAGGGCGCGCCGGAGTAGGACATCTCTTCGTTGTAGACGAGTTGGTGCATGTGGCTGGCGCCGCCGCCGCCGTACTCCTTCGGCCAGGCCATCGCGAGCCATTTCTTCTCTGCGAGGCGGCGCTGGAAGCCCTGGACGTAGTCCTTGTAAGCGGCGCCCTCACCGGGAACGCCACTGTCGGGGCGGTCGGCCTTGGGAGGGAGCTCACGGGCGATGAATTCACGGACTTCCTGGCGGAAGCCCTCTACTTCTGGTTCAAACTTGAAGCGCATGCGGACAGACTCCGGTGTTTCTGAGTGTGAGGACTGTAACCCGGCCATTTTTGCGCTGCAACCCGGGGTCGCATTTCTGAAACCCGCGGCCTCACCATTCATCAGCGACGGTTTGCGGGGCCGCGAGGTCCGCGACGGTGGCGCTGATGCCGAGCGCGCCGAGCGCGACGACCACACCGATATCGATAACCTCACGCTTGCTGAGGCGGCCCGGGCGATACCAGGCGTGCGCCAGGTTGATCATGCCGATCAGGTAACGGGTCATGACGGGGACGTCTGTGTCAGAGCGGGCAACGCCTGCCTCGACGGCGTCCTGGACGATGCGGCGGAAAAGATGCGCGTACTGGTCCTCGAGCTCACGGAGCACTGCCGCATCCTCCGGGCGCAACGCCGGGCGTGAGGTCTGGACGAGTTCGCGAAGGGGAAGGTCGCCGAGGTCGTACTCGAGATGCGTGCGCAGAGCTGCTTCGAGGCGCACGCGAGCACTACCCGTATCGGCAAGGATGGCGACCAGGCGCATGACGCGGCGAGCGATATCTCGCCGAAGAACAAGGAAGAGCAGTTCGGCCTTGGAATCCACGTGGCGGTAGAGGCTGGTCTTCTGGAGCCCGACCTCGGCAGCGATGTCTTCGATGCGCGCCTGGGGGAAGCCGCGCTCCTTGAAGACGCGTTCGGCGGCGTCGATCAGGCGGTCACTGTCGCGGAGGTGTGCCATGACGTGCCGCTCCCGGTCACCTGCGGTGACGGCAAAACCGTACCAGAGAGGCGAGGAAGGCGGCAGGCGGCAGGGCTCAGATCCCCCGCCCCGAGGTGAGTCACGCTTCTCGCGGCTGATTGCGGGCGAGCATCGCGAAACGCTGGAGGGCGGTGAGGTGGGTGAGGACGGCGAGCGGCCAGATCGCGAGAGTGAGCGCATTCAGGAGGAGGCCGATTGCGATGAGCGCGACACGTTCCTGGCGGCGGAACAGACCTTCGCGCATGGTCATGCCTGCGACTTCGGCACGGGCCCGGAGGTAGCTCACGGAGATGCTGCCGAGGATGGCGGCAAAGGTAACCGCGACCTGCACCTGCTCGCCGCGTTCGGCGAAATACCAGGCCATGCCTGCGAGGATGAAGGCTTCGCCGAGGCGATCAAACACGGCGTCGAGGACAGCACCGTAGGGAGTAGCCTGGCCGGTGGCACGGGCTACGGCGCCATCGACCATGTCGAGGAGGCTAAAAAAGAGGAAGACGATCCCGGCAAGAAGGAGCTGCTCGCGGATCACGAAGTACGCGGCGAGCGCATTCCCGGCGAGCCCGGCGCAGGAGATCATGTTCGGCGTGATGCCGGTGGCGGCGACGGTGCGCCCGAGCCTGTCGCTCATCTCCTGCGGGAGGCGTTGTGGGAGGAAGTTGATGCCCACGGCTAGTCGCCCACGCGGGCAAGTCCGGGTAGCGCGGCCTGCAATGGAGGGCGTTGGGGAATAGGGTGGCCGCGCACCTCGAGCGCAACTTCGTAGCGATGGAACACGCGGTGGGCGACGGTGTCCCAGCTGAACTCGATTGCGCGGGCGCGGGCGGCAACGCCAAGGTCCCGCGCGAGAGCCGGCGAACGGAGCACGCGAAGGATGGCTGCTGCGATGTCGTCTTCATCGCGGGGACGGACGAGAAGCCCGTCTACGCCGTCGCGGACGATTGCAGCAAAGCCGGGGATGTCGCTGGCTACGACTGGCAGGCCGGCGGCCATGGCCTCCGCAAGGACGATACCGAAGCTCTCGTTTCCCGTATTGGGGCAGCAGTAGACGTGGGCGGAGTGGTGGTACCGCGGGAGTTCGGGGTAGGGCACGTTTTCGCGGAAGACGATATCGGGGATGCCAGACATGATGCGCTCATACTTCGAGAAGTCCCCTGCGCCGACGACGATGAGGCGCGTTTCGGGCTCGACCTGGCGGATCTGAAGAAACGCTTTGAGGAGGTAGGGCAGGCCCTTCCGCTTATCTGGACGGCCGACGAAGAGGATGTTCTTCTTCCCGTCCATGAATTCCGGGATCGGATCGGCCGGGCGGGCGAAATGGTCGTATTCGATGCCGTTGGGAATGATCGTGTACTCGCCCGGGAAGAAGCGGGAAATATGGTGTTCGGCGGCAGGCGAGACGGCTATGCGGTCGTCGAGCCTCTCCATGTTGCGCTTCGCGAGGGGCCTGGTGATGCCGTAGAAGTGGAGGCGGCTCTCGCTAGCAGCATGAAAGGTGCCGACGCGGGCGGCCTTTGTATAGCGAAGCATGTGATAGGGGACGAGCGGCATCAGCGGTTCGTGGGCGTGCATCACGTCGAAGTCGTGTTCGGCCAGGATCTTCCGGGCGCGCGGGGACATCCAGCTGAAGCTGACTCGGGCCCTGGAGCCGCCGACGGGGACGGTCACGGGCTTTCCAAACGGATAGCATTCGCCGGAGATGGCGTCGGGCCAGGAGGCCGGGGCGAAGATAGTGACGTCGTGACCCCACTTGCGGTAATGGCCCGCAAGCTGAGCGACGTGGCTGTTTACACCGCCCTTCACGCACCAGTCGTACGGCGAAACAAGAGCAATTCGCATTCAGTGAACCTTGCGGGGACGACGCACCGCTCGCAGCATTTTCCTGGGGGTAGCAGCATACCCCCAGGCCAGCCCGAGTGCAGCGCGATGAAGTCCGACTTCGCGCAGGTCGGGATACCGGGACATGCCGGGGACCGTCAAGTGGGACTTGAGCGCGTCGCGGAGGGCTTCGGGCCCAGAGCCGGGAAAGCTGGTCCAACCGGTGGCGGCATGGACAAGATGGTGGGCGTCGGAACCACCGGTCTCGGGCAGATTCCAGGTTCGATTGCCTGCGAGCGCACGGGATGCTGTGACTCTACCCGCAGGGCTCGGGTTTGCAGTTTCGATGGCGTCGAAGGTGACCCCCGGTTCAGCGCGAACGTGCAGCCGGTCGAGCGTGCGGCGGCTGATTGAACGGGTGAGCCAGCTTAACGGATGAGGGACGACGGCAAGGCCGCCCTGGCGATGGATATCCTCCAGCGTTTGCTCGATCGCGCGGAAGCTGCGGGGGCAGTCTTCGATGAAGAGCGCGAGCAGGTGACCCTGCCGAGTCGTGACCTCAGCTCCGGCGACGACGTCGATGCGATAGCCGCGGCGGGCGGCGTATTCGCGAGCGCGGTGGCCGCCGGTAGCGTCCTCATGGTCGGTGACGGCGATGAGGTCGAGTTCGGTTTCGTGCTCGGCGAAATCGACGAGAGCCTCGACTGTAGCGAACCCGTCAGAAACGCGGGTGTGGAGATGAAGGTCAGCCCTGCCCACAGCCATGCTCCGCCCAGAAGTCTTCGGGGACGCACCACTGGCCAGGTTGGGCGCGCAGCAATGGACTGAGGACGCGGGCGAAGCGCTGCATCGCAACGCAGATTGCGTCCGGCGTGTCCTCGACAAGGAACGGCTCTTCGACGGTGACTGTGAACCGATCGTTCCAGGCGCGGGTGGCGAAGATCGGGAGGACGGTGGCGCCGGTGCGAGCTGCGAGCTCCCACGGACCGCGCGGGAGGCGCACCATACGCCCGGCAACATCGATACAAAGGCCGTTCGCCTGGATATCGCGATCAGCCATGAGACCAACAACGCCACCGGCCCTGAGGGCGCGGAATGCCGCAAGGGCGCCTGCCGTACCGGCGATATGGAAGGCGCCGCCGCCGGCAGAACGGAGACGGTTCAGCTGCAGGGTCATTTCGGGCGGCTGAATTTGTTCGACGAGGGCCGTGAACGCGCGGCCACGGAAGGTGATGGCCTGGAGACAGATCTCGGCGCCCCCTGTGTGGGCACTGACGATGATGAGCGGGCCAGGACGATCAAGGGCAGCGAGCCGCTCGCCGTTGACGAGACGGATGTGGCGTTCTTCAAAGCGCGACATGTCCCGGTAGGGGATGGTGGCGATGTCCACCCAGTAGCGGGAGATGTTGCGAAGGGCGAGCCTTGCCTCACTCCGGGCGCGGGCGCGATCGCCATCGACGAGCGGAAGCATGTTGCGGATGAGAGTGCGACGGAAGCCTGGCCGCAGTTGCCAGGTGGCCCAGCCGACGGCGGCTGCAACGGGATAGGAGACGGCGGGGATGCGCCCAATGATGGGGGCTCCATAACGGAGCACATGGTGGCGGCCGATCACTGCCGCACCGTAGTTGTTTCTTTGGCTGGCCACATGTCGCGGAACATGTACCACTGGTCGGGATAACGGCGGATAAACCGTTCGTGCGCCGCCATGATCGCGGCAGTGATGCGGCGGATGTCGGCCTCCTCGTCATCCGTTGGGGTGGCATCGACGGAGAAGTCCGCGTGGACCTCGATACCGGCGTGCCAGGGGTCACGACGAGGAAAGGCGCAGGGCAGGACTGCGGCGCCGGTGCGGCGGGCGATGCGGGCGGGTCCGGCCGGAACATCGACCTCGCGGCCGAAGAACGGAACCCTAACGCCATCTCCGGGGCCGGGGCGGTCGATGAGGAGGGCGAGGAGGCCGCCACGGCGCAGGGACTTGAAAAGCGACGGCCCGAGGGATTCCAGCGGGAGCACCTTCATCCCGAGGCGCTCGCGGGCACCGAACACGGCGCTGGTGAGGCGAGCATCCGGGAAGGATTCGCCGACGACGGTGAGAGCGTGGCCGCGAGCAGCCGTGGCGGCGGCGCCGAGATCCCAATTGCCAAAGTGGACGGCGACGATGACCACACCGCGGCCCGTGGCAGTTATTTCGGCGAGACGCATGAAGCAGCCATCCACCTCGTGGGCGGCCGCGAGGAACTCGGCAGGCTGCAGCGACGGCATTCGTGCAAAGTCGACCAGGTATCGGCAGTAGTTGGAGAGCGACCGGCGAGCAAGGTAGGACGCATTGGCGCCGGGGAGAATGTGGCGAAAGTTGCGCGTGGTGGCACGGCGTCCCCGGGGCCACCATGCATAGGCGATCCAGCCACAGGCTTCCGCGACGGCGTAGGAGACCCTGAGGGGCAGCCTCGCAAGGAGTGCGGTGACGAATCGCCAGGCGTAGTACTGCATAGAGGTGCGGCCCCTGTCGCGACACAGAGATCGTAACAGGGGCCAGTGAACTGAGGCGGCGTTACGGAGTTCTTAGATTGCGCACTGCGCGGCGAGCGTGCTCAGGTCGCGCGTACGGTCGCGCATTTCGATCTCCCCAGCGAAGCCGTTGGTGGTGAAGCCCAGGGAAATGCCGGATTCGGGGTCGCCCCAGGCGAGCTGTCCGCCAGCGCCGGCGTGACCGAAGGCACGTTCCGAGCAGGCGGTACCGAATCCGCGGTAGGGCATGTTTTCGCGGTCGCCGGCGACCATCATGCCGAGGGAACGATTGATCGGCTTACCCCAGAGCAGGTCGACGTGGCGATCGTCTGTGCGGGGAATGATGGCCATGTCGATGGTTTCGGGCTTGAGGATGCGGTTTCCATCATGGCTGGCGCCACCGTTGACGAGCGCCTGGTAGAAGAGTGCCAGGGCGCCGGCGGTACCGATCCCTCCGCCGCCGGGGATACCGATTTCGCGCTGGCCGGGATCATTGAAGCGGAGGATGGCGTAGGGAGTGACTTCGCCCCAGCCGCCCGGAGGTGGTGTGGGCTCGGTGACGTAGTAGATGTCGGCGACGCGCTGATTCAGTTCCCGGGGGAGACCGATGTAGAGGTGATCCTGCAGGCCGAGGGGCGCAATCAGGCATTCGCGAAGGTACTGATGCCATTCCATGCCGGTGTGGCGTTCGACGAGGTCGACGACCACCCAGTGCAGGGAGCTGGCGTGGTACTCGAACTTTGTACCGGGCTCGTACGTGAGGCGCCAACGAGCGAACGCTTCGCGCCGTCCTTCGCGGGTGGCCCACTTTGGCGGGCCGAGCGGTGCCTGGGGGAAGCCACCGATGTGGAGGAGGGCCTGTTCAATGGTCACGACATCTTTGCCGTTGGTTTTGAACTCGGGAATGTGGTCGGCGACTTTGTCTTCGAGGCGGATTTTGCCCTGTTCGAGGAGCTGCCAGGCGGCGACCGAAACAACGCCCTTGGTGCTGGAGAAGATGGTGTAGAGCGTGTCGTCAGTGACCGGCCGCTCAGCTTCGCCGTGACGAGATGAGCCAAAGGTCGCTGAGCCGGCGAGGACACCGTTGCGGCCGAGGGCGACCTGGCAGCCGGGGATGTTACCGGCATCGACTTCCTGCTTGGCGCGGGCGAAGAGCGCTTGCAGGCGGGCGGAATCGACGCCGGCGTCTTCCGGCTTTGCAGCAACTGGCAATGTGGGCATGGACGCACCTCCGTTGTGGATGGGGACGATACCCGCAGGCGGGGATGGCGCAACGCAGGGGTAAGACCGGCTGACCAGACGGTATTGACTTGCAAGAGGTCGCTTGCAAATACTGAACTCTATGGTTCAGTACTCCCATCGGAGGCAGTGCCCATGCAACTCACACTCGAACCCGAACAGCGGCTAGATCGATCGTTCTCGGCGCTTGCCGATTCGACGCGGAGAGGGATCCTGGCACGGCTCGGGCGGGGTGATGCTTCGATCAGCGACCTCGCGGCAACGTTCGGGATGACAGCGACGGGGATGAAGAAGCACGTTTCAACGCTGGAGGACACGGGACTCGTGACGACGCGCAAAACAGGGCGCGTGCGGATGTGCAGCCTCGGATCGCAGAAGCTCGACGCGGAGACCGCCTGGATTGCTGGCTATCGCGAGATGCTCGTGGCGCGGCTCGGCCGGTTGGAGTCGTTCCTGGACGAGACGCGCGAGGAGGGCGAATAGACGTAGTTCCAGCCGAGCCGTATCCAAAGCCACGACGACCGCCTTGCAGCAGCAGGACCAGTACAAATCCCTGGAGGAACAGAATGGTGATGCCGGGTCAGCAGAACAAAGCCGTAGTGACGAGAGTCGGGGACCGGGGGATGCACACCGAGCGCGTGTTCAATGCGCCGCGTGCACGGGTGTGGCGCGCCTACAGCGAACCGGAGCTGGTGGCGCAGTGGTGGGGCCGGGGCAACAAGCTGGTGGTGGAGACGTTCGAATTCTGGAAAGGCGGGCACTGGCGATTTGTCGAGCACGCCGACGGGGAAGAGGCGGGGTTCGAGGGCCGATTCCGGGAGATCGAACCGTTGGACCTGATCGAGCAGACATTCGAATGGGACGGGATGCCGGGCCACGTCTCGATGGACAGCGCACGGTTCAGCGACACTGCCGACGGCAAGACGCTGCTGGTGATCGATTCGTTATTCATGACCGCGGAGGACTGCGCCGGGATGTTCGAGGCCGGGATGGAGGGCGGCATGAACGAGAGCTACGCGGCACTGGACCGGTTGCTGGAAACGCTCTGAGCGGAAGATGCGGTATCCCGGGCGAAGGCCCGCCCGGGATGTCATCTACGGTCGTGGCTGTCCGGGGAGGCGGGGTTCTACCGTAACGACCGGTGCGCCGGACTTCTTCCAGGCCGTGAACCCTCCCGCGATGTGGCAGACGGGGGTGAGGCCCATGTCCTGCGCTGTCTTCGCAGCGAGGGCCGAGCGGACCCCGCCCGCGCAGAAGAATACGAACTTGTTGCCCGAAGCGAAGAATTCCTTGTGATAGGGGCTGGCCGGGTCGATCCAGAATTCGAGCATGCCGCGGGTGACGTTGATAGCGTCCGGGATGCCGCCATCCCGCCAGATCTCGCGAGGGTCGCGAAGATCGATGATGGTGATGCCTTCCTGGCCAAGGAGGGGACGCGCCTGTTCGACGGTCAGCGTCTCGATCTCCTTTTCGGCCTCTTCGGCCATCTCCTTGACGCTCTTTTTGATCTGCAATGGCATGTCGAAATCCCTCGCCGGAAATGGGAGTCAGCCACGGGTCGTGGCGGAGGGACTGTATCCGATCGTGGCCGACAGCGGGAGTGCGCCGAAACCTACACTGGAAGCAAGCCGCGCTGGACGGCGCGCATGACAGCGTCGGCGCGGCTCTGAGCGGAGAGCTTGGCGAGGATGGAGGCGACATGGAACTTCACGGTATTCTCGCTGATGCCGAGGCGGAGTGCGATGGCACGATTGGCGTCCCCGTCGGCCAGGCAGCGGAGGACATCGAGCTCGCGCGGGGTGAGTGACTCGTCAGACGGCTGCAGACCGTGCTGGCGCGGGTCGTGGACGTAGAGGCCCGCAGCGACAGCCTCCACGGCCGCACGAAGCTGACGGGGTGTGGGGTACGCGGAGAGCCACGCGCCAGGGCTGGCCGCTGAAGCTAGAGCGGGGCGCGAATCGGCCCCGAGGATGACGGCCGGGCCCTGAGAAGGCTCCGGAGGCTCGCCGTCGAAGATATTCACCACGATGCCCGATTCGGCGGGAGCAAACGGGAGCACGGCGACGATGTCGAGGCCAGCTTCCCGCGCGATCTGCGCGATGGCCTGCCGGCGGCCCGGCAATCTCGCAACGATGGCAACCTGGAGGGCCCCCGGGCCCGGCAGATCGGAAGGGGTCACCTTCCGATCGTGCGGCCTGGGTGCTGCCGGGGGAACCGCCGCTGGACGGGCGGGCACGCTAGGCGCGCTCACCGACAACGGCGGCGATGTCCTTGAGGACGCCTCCACGCACGACTTTGAGCGTGCGGGATTGACCGACGGAGTCGGGGCCGAGCGCGCCCTGGAGGGCTTCCGACCCGTCGATCACGTCGGAGTCGATGCGGACGAGAATGTCGCCGACGAGGATCCCGGCGGTCGCTGCCGGGGTGCCGCTGTCAACGCTAACGACGAGGAGGCCAGTCTCCTGCGCCGACTCAAGGCTGACAGAGGCCGGGAGCTGGACGGGCTGGCTGCTAATGCCGAGGTAGCCGCGCTTGAGGCGGCCACCGGCGAGCAGGGCGGAGACGATCGGCTCGATGGCCGAGACGGGCAGCGTGATGCCGCCGTGACCGAGGTGCGAGGTGTTCATGCCGGCGATGAGCCCTCCGCTATTGACGAGCGCGCCGCCAGAAAAGCCGGGAAAGAACGTGGTATCGGAACGGACGAAGCCGCTGACACGGACGCCGCCACGCGAGCGCCAGGGGCCGCCGACGGCAGCGACCGCGCCAAGGGAGGCTTCGATCCCGCCGGAGCCGGGCCGGCCGACGGCAAGGACGAGTTCGCCAACGCGGAGGGCGCCGCCGAGGGCGCCCGGAGCGGTAGCACCGGTGACGCGGACGACAGCAATGTCAGTGCCGGGGTCGCGACCAGCGAGGGTGGCGGCGACGGTTTCGCCGCCGGGGAGGCCGACCATGATGCGGTCGTCGCGCTCGATGACGTGATTGGCGGTGACCACGACGCCGTCGCTCCAGACGATGCCGGAGGCGGGAAGGCGGCGGCGGGCATCAACGGTGACGATGCGGGCGCCGGCGCTCTCGGCGGCGTCAGCAAGCTGGCTCGAGATAGCGGCGAGGGTGGCTGGTTCGGGCACGGATGCACCTCGTTGGGGAGATGGATCCAGCGTGCCGGGTTGGGAGGAGAGGCGGATCACCCGTATGGGTAGGGGGCTACATGCCGCGTTCGGCGGCGGCGACGGTGTTCACGAGGAGCATGGCGATGGTCATGGGGCCGACGCCGCCGGGGACGGGGGTGATCCAGGAGGCGACTTCGCGGGCTTCGGAATAGACGACGTCGCCGACGAGACGCCAGCCACGTTTGCGGGAGGCGTCGTCGATGCGGTTGGTGCCGACATCGATGACGACGGCGCCGGGCTTCACCATGTCGCCGGTGACGGTGCCGGGGCGGCCGGCCGCGACGATGAGGATGTCGGCCTGCCGGGTGTGATAGGCGAGGTCCTTCGTGCCGGTGTGGCAGAGGGTGACGGTGGCGTTGGCGGCCGGCCCCTTGTTGCTGAGCAGGACGGAGAGCGGCCGGCCGACGAGCATCGAACGGCCGATGACGACGACGTGTTTGCCGGCGGGGTCGTTGCCGGTGCGCATGAGCAGTTGCTGGACTCCGTGCGGGGTGCAGGGCATGGCGCCATCAGTCTCGCCGCGAAGGAGGCGGCCAAGGTTGAAGGGATGGAGGCCGTCGGCGTCCTTCGCCGGGAGGATGGCATCGACGATGGCCTGTTCGTTGACCTGTGGCGGCATCGGGATCTGGGGGAGGATGGCATGGAAGCGGTCGTCCGCGTTCAGGCCAGCGACGAGACGGAGGACATCGTCGTGGTCCGTGCCGGCGGGCAGGTGAAAGGTCTCGCTGAAGATGCCGGCCTCTTCGCAGGCCTTCGCCTTCGATGAGACGTACGAGATGGAGGCGGGGTCGTCGCCGACGAGGATGGCGGCAAGGCCGGGGACGCGGCCCCGTTCGCGAAGGGCGGCGGCGCGAGCGGCGACCTCGGCCCGGATGCTGGCGGCGATTGCGGTTCCATCGATGATTTGTGCGGTCACGGAGCCAATGTAGCGGGAGTGGGGGTTTTGGGCGTGGTGGCGGGTGGTGGCGCCCCTCACCCTCGGTCCCTCTCCCCCTGGCGGGGGCGAGGGAGGGCGAAGCTCTGCGGTGGGGATGGTTACCCTGGCCTGGCTCAGGGGCCCGCGGCCAGGGGTGGCCGCGACTACGGTGCGGACGTGGACGTACTTGGGCTGGAGCGCCCCTCACCCTCGGTCTCTCTCCCTTGGCGGGGGCGAGGGAGGACTTCAGCGGGCGTGTCGACTGTGGCTCGGCTACGATGACCGGCCATGGCCACGAAGTTCGCGCACGGCATCGACATTATCGAGATCGACCGGGTTGCCGACGTGATTGCGCGTCACGGCGACCGGTTTCTGAATCGCGTGTACACGCCGGACGAGATTGCGCACTGCCGCGGGCGGATCTCGGAGCTGGCGGCGCGGTTTGCGGCGAAAGAGGCGGTGATGAAGGCGCTTGGTACGGGGGTGCGGGGCGTCGGCTGGAAGGACATCGAAGTGCTGCCGAACCGCCGGGGGAAGCCGCTGGTGTTCCTTTACGGGCGCGGGGCGGCGCGGGCTGAACAAATTGAATTGCGCGGGCTGGAAATCAGTCTGACGCACGACCGGGGGCTGGCAATGGCCTCGGTCGTGGGTGAACGGGCGATGACGGAACTCGAAGACACTCCGCGGCGGGGCGAAAGCGCGCTGCGGCTGATCAGGGAAAAGGGGTTGCGATGAAGCTGGTAACGACGGCAGAGATGCGGGAACTGGAAGCGGCAGCGGTCGCGGCGGGCATCCCCGAACGGCAGCTGATGGAGGAGGCCGGGCTGGCCGTGGCGCAAGAAGCCTGGATGATGCTGGGAACGCTGGAAGGGCGCCGGATCCTCGTGCTCGCAGGGCCGGGAAACAACGGCGGGGACGGGATTGTTGCGGCGCGGCACCTGCTGGACTGGGGCGCAGACGTGATGCTGTACCTGCCCCGTGAGCGGCGCGATATGTCGCTCATCGAAGACCTCGCGCCGCGCGAGTTCGTGCTCGTGACACCCGACCTGGACCCGGACATGGAGCGGCTGACCTCGGCGGCAGACACGGCTGACCTCGTCATCGATGCGATGCTCGGGATTGGGCAGAAGCGGCCATTGGAGCCGGACGAGGCGATCACGCAGGTGCTGATCCGCCTGAAGCAGGCGCGCGCGGGGTACACGCCGCCGAAGCTCATCGCCGTTGATGTGCCGACCGGGGTGAGTGCTGATTCGGGCGAGGTGGACCCGGCGGCGGTAGAGCCGGACATGACGATCACGTTCGGGCTGCCCAAGGTAGGGATGTATCAGGCGCCGGCGAGCGGGTTCGTGGGCCGCGTGCAGGTCATCGACATCGGCATCCCGAAAGAAGCGCAGGACGCTGTGAAACTGGAGCTCCTGACGTCGCGACAGGCACGAGGGTGGCTGCCGGGGAGGCCGGAGGACGCCAACAAGGGGACATTCGGAAAAGTGCTGGTCGTGGGCGGCTCGGCGCGTTATGTCGGTGCGCCGCGGCTGGCAGCGGAGGCGGCGTACCGCGCGGGGGCGGGGCTGGTGACGATCGCCTGTCCAGCATCGCTCGTGAGCTCATCGGCGCCGGCATTGGCGGAAGCTACGTGGCTGCCGCAGGAAGCAAGCACCACCGGGGGCCTCGCTGGCAATGCAGCGATTTCGCTGCGCGGCGAGTGGGCAGCGTACGAAGCCGCGGTTGTTGGACCGGGGATGGGGAACGACGATGAGACACGCGCGTTCATGTGGGCGATCTTGCCGGACCTTGCAAGCCAGCTGCCGCGTGGCTGCGTGATCGACGCCGACGCGCTGAACGCGCTTTCGGTGATGGCGGACGCGGCGGAGCGGGTGCATGCGAACGCGGTGCTGACGCCGCACCCCGGCGAGCTGGCGCGACTGATGGGGACGACCGTGGCGGATGTGCAGGCGCGGCGAATGGAGGTGGCATTGGAAGCGGCAGTGAGATTCGGCTGCACGGTCGTGCTGAAAGGCGCACACACCGTCGTCGCGCAGGCGGATGGGCGGCGGGCACTGAGCCCATTCGCGAACCCACTGTTAGCAACGGCCGGGAGCGGCGACGTGCTGGCAGGGATGATCGCGGGATACATGGCGCAGGGGGTGGAGGGGTACGAAGCGGCATGCCTTGGCGTGTATTTGCACGGTGCGACGGGAGAATCGCTGCGGGAAGAGATGGGCGAGGCAGGGCTGCTGGCGGGTGAGCTTTCGACGCGGCTACCGCGCGTGGTCCGAGAGATGCGCGCGCCGTAGCGGGTAGCACCGTGCGCGGATCCGAAGGGGTCCGGGGCCGATAGCCGGGTGGCGCGTTGAATCTTGACCAAGGGAAAGGCGGGAGCACTGTGCTCTTCCCGCTGGCCGTCGAAAGAAATAGCGTGTGTATTGATGAAGTGGTTGGGAGGCTGGTCAGGGTGATCGCAGCAGAGCCAAGGGTTTTCGAGTCCTGAGCACGCCGAACGGCCGGCGGATACCCCGATCCGTCGCGTTAGCCTTTTACGGCTCGCGGCTATTGAGCCAGGCCGGGCAGGGCATCTTCCTCGGTGCGATCTTCTGGGCAGCGGGGTCTGGTGGTTCCGCCGTGGGCGGCGCCAGCGGCGTGTTCGTGGCGATGATGGCGGGCGCGGTATTGGCTGGAGTCCCTGCGGGAATCGCCATCGACCGGGCAGGGGCTGGATCAGGGTTGGCGATCGGAGCCTGGCTGCGGGTGCTCGTAGCGGCCCTGGCGGTGTTTCTTGCGGGCTCGACAGCGGGTGCGTTCATGGTGGCACTGGCGTATTCGAGTGCGTCCCAGGTATTTAGCAATTCAGAGATGGCGATGGTGCATGCGTTGCAGCGGGAACGGCCCGCCCGTGGCCACGCGGTACTCCTGGTGCTGCAGCATGCCGGGCAGGGGGCTGGCCTAATCCTTTTCGCACCCGCCCTCTACTACCTGGGCGGGCCGGCAGCGATGCTCGGCGGCGCAGCAGGCGTGTTCGCAGTGGTCGGACTGCTGGCGTTGTTCGTGGCGAAGCGCACGGCGGTCGGGAAGCGCGCCCGGACCGGTGTCTCTTTGATGCCGGCACTACGACTGTTGCGCGATGACGACTCGGTGGCATTCGCGAGCGGGCTGCTGATCTACTTTGAACTGAGCGTAAAGGCGATGGTCGTCGCGCTGCCAATCCTGGCATTCCGGGAGTTGGATCTCGGCGTCACGGCGTTGACGGGACTGGGGCTGGCCGGTGGGACTGGAGCTTTAGCAGGCATCTGGCTGGTCACCACGCAGCTGGGTCCGGACGGGGCGGCGCGGCTGGCGCGGCCTGTGTTCGCGAGCATCGTGGCGCTGACGGCAATGCTGGCAGTGTTCGCAAACGGCGTGCCGCTGGTACCGGGCGCTGCTATCGATGTCGCGGGACTCGTACCCGTGGCGGCCGGACTGGGCCTGTGCGCCGCGCTGGCGCCGGTTTGCGGACGAGCGGTGCTCTCCCGGCAAGCTCCAGCGACACACCAGGCGCGGGTGTTCGCGACGCAGGGGCTGTTGAGCGACCTCGTCGCCGTTGTGCCGCTGGCGATCGCCGGGATTGGCACATCGATGGCCGGGGCGGGAACGACGTTCCTGTTCCTCGCGGTGGTGGGTTTCGCGAGTCTGCTGTGCCTGGAGTTTGCACTTCCGCGATTCCGGCGAGAAGAACTCGTACTGGCCATGCAGCCCATCGACGAGTAGGAGAACGCGCTCAGACGTTGGGCCGTTGTGTCCGGCGGCCTGATACCGGTACGTTCCCGGCATGGAATTCCGCTATCACTTCACGCGGACGGCACTGCTTCGTGAAGCGGTCACGACCGTCGCGGCGGTGCTGGCGTACTTCCTGGTCCGCGGGCTGACCGAAGGCAGCGTCTCGCTGGCGGTGGAGAATGCGGGACGCGTCCAGGAGGCGGAGGAGGCCCTGGGAATCGCCTGGGAGTGGACGATCCAGGAGGCGTTGATCAAACACGACTGGGCCGTCACATTCGCCAACTGGGTGTACATCTTTGGCCACTGGCCAGTGATCGCCTGCGGAGGACTGTGGCTCGCGGTGCGCCATCCGCGTTCGTACTTCCTCACGCGGAACGCGTTCTTGATCTCCGGGTTGATCGGGCTTGTGATCTTCGCGGCATTTCCAATGGCGCCTCCTCGGCTCGCGGAGGCCGGGCTGATCGATACGGTGACGGAGCGATCGAACGCGTACCGCTTCCTTCAGCCGCCGACGCTGGTGAACCAGTATGCGGCGATGCCAAGTCTGCACTTCGGATGGGACCTGCTGCTGGGCATCGGGTTGGCCGGGGCCGTGCAGCGCCGGGTGCTGCGCTTGCTGGCGCTGCTTCTGCCTACATTGATGGTGGTCGCCGTGATTGCGACTGCAAACCATTATGTGTTGGACGTGGTCGCAGGCGGGACGGTCGCGCTGATCGGGCTCTGGATCGCGGTGAAGATCCGGCCACGGAGCCCCGATTGGCTGTGGGGAGGAGCGCCGCGCAATGTCCGCTGACCCGCCGTTCCTCGCTATTGCCCACCGGTACGGAAACGGGCTGCGGCAGCTCCACCGGGCCGAGGATGCGGGCGCGGACCTCGTGGAGGCTGACGTATGGCTCTACCGCGGCCGGCTGGAGGTTCGGCACAGCAAGACGATGGGACCAGTCCCGCTGTTGTGGGACCGCTGGAGCCTGGAGCCGGCCTCGCGTGCGCGGCTGAGCCTGGCGGCACTCGTGCAAGCAGCCGCACCCGGGACCGAGCTGATGCTGGACCTTAAAGGGGCTGCTCCGGGCCTCCCCGGAGCAGTGCTCGGAGAAATGGAACGGGTCGCACCTGGCCGGAGCTATGCAGTGTGCTCGCAGGGTTGGCAGCTGCTGACGCCATTTGAACCGCTACCGCACGTCCGCGTGGTGCACTCCGTGGGGAACGTACGGGCATTGCGCGATGTGCTGAACAGACTTTCGGGTGAATCGCACCACGCAATTTCCATCAACCAGAAGCTGCTGGATGCGGCACTGGTCCGCGAGCTGCGGCAGGCGGCGCCCACGGTGATGACGTGGCCTATTAACTCGCTGGAACGGCTCGCACGCGTTCGCAACTGGGGCGTGACGGGGGCGATCAGCGATCGGCTCGCGATCGTCCGAACTATCGTGGGTGCGCGCGGTGATCGGGAAGCGACCGGTTCAGGCAAGGGGATGGAATGACAGCGGCGCGGCTTCACGGGAATGGCGCACGGCCATAGCGTGGAATGCTGTGCACGAGGAGCGTTACGACGATGAACCGGGCTCCGCGGGCGGGACCGGGTTGCGGGCTGTCGCGGCATTTGCCGCGATCGGAACGATGGCGCTGCTCATGCTCTTTGTCGTCACGGCGGCTTCGACTCGAGCCTTGCCGGCCGTGTTGCCCGGCTGGGACGTGTCCGTGCCGGGCGTGTCCCAGGCACTGGCCGAGCTGCCGGAGGGGTACCGGGTTGAAGCGCCGGCGGAAGACCATCGCTTCAACCGGCCCATCCGCATCCTCGTCCTGGGCGCGGACCGGCGGCCGGACGAATCGCCGCTGTCGGCGCGCACCGATTCGATCCTGGTGCTGACGCTGGACCCGGCGACGCATCGGGGGACGGTGCTCTCGGTGCCCCGGGATATGTGGGTACAGTTCGGCGAGGGCGACTACGGGCGGATCAACGCGTCGTTCCGGGCCGGGGCAGAGGGCGGAGGGACGATCAACGCGGGAGCCGAACAGACCATTCGCGACCTGCGCGAGAACTTCGGCATCGAAGCCGACTACTTCGTGTGGCTGGATATCCGGGGCGCGGCGCGCGTGATCGAGGCGCTGGGAGGCGTCGATGTGGACATCCCGGCGGAACTGACGGTGGCGGAGTGGTTCTATTCCGATGACGACGAGACAAGTCCTCGCTATGTCGAGTTCCCCGAAGGGAAGCAGCACCTGACCGGGTACGAAGCAATAGCGTTTTCGCGCTACCGGGAGGATAGCGACCTGTACCGTGTCCAGCGTCAGCAGCTGGTGCTTCGCGCGCTGTTGGAAGACGCGGTGGCGTTCCGGGGATTGATCGGTGCGCCGGTGGCCGCGTGGGCGGCACGGAGCGTGGTGGTGACCGATATCCCAGCGGGGCGGGTGCCGGGGATTGCCCTGCTGGCAAGCCGGGTAGCCGGTGAACTGGAGACGTTTTCGCTGGGGGACCAGGTGGACGGTACGCCGACGGTCTGGCCGGTCACAACGGCGGACGGCGCTTCGGTGCTGGATTGGGACGCGGCGAACGTTGCCGTGCTCGTGGCAAACGCGGCAGCGACACGCTGATCGGGAGCGACGCGCTCGCCGCAAGCCGGTGCGAGAGGTACGCTTCGGGCCGTGAATAGACGGGTTGTTGTCACGGGAATGGGCATGATTACGCCCATTGGCCACTCGGTCGAAGCCAACTGGGATGCACTGGTGAACGGGCGGTCCGGCACAGCCCGGATCACGCGGTTCGACCCCGACGGATATGCTTCGCAGGTCGCAGGCGAGGTGAAAGATTTCGACGCAGCGGCACACATCGACCGCAAGGAAGCGAAACGGACAGACCGGTTTGCGCAGTTCGCGATCGTGGCGGCCCGTGAAGCCCTGACTTGCGCGGGCTTCGAAGTGACCGCGGAGAACGGGCACCGCGTGGCATGCGTTATCGGCAGCGCCCATGGGGGGATTACCACGCTGCTGCAAGAGCAAGACGTGTTGCGGACGAAGGGCCCGGGGCGGGTGAGTCCATTCGTGATCCCGATGACGCTTACTGACATGGCCTGCGCGAACGTGAGCATCCGGTTTGGCACGCGCGCTGTGAACTACAGCCTTGTGAGTGCCTGCGCGAGTTCGGCCGACAGCATCGGTGAGGCCGCGAACGTGATCCGCCGGGGGGATGCGGATGTGGCGCTGGCGGGCGGAGCCGAGGCACCGATTACGCCGCTAACGGTTGCGGGGTATAGCGCGGCGAGGGCACTGGGGACTAACAACGATGACCCCGAGCGCGCTTCGCGGCCGTTCGACGTGCGCCGGTCCGGGTTCATCATGGCGGAGGGGGCCGGGATCCTGCTGCTGGAGGCGGAAGAGCACGCGCTCGCCCGGAACGCGACAATACTTGCCGAGTTGGCCGGCTATGGTGCAACCAGCGATGCATTTCATATTACCCAGCCAGATGAAAACGGCCGCGGCGCCATGAGGGCGATGCAGCTCGCGCTTGAGCAGGCGGACCTGCAGCCGGACGACGTGGACTACCTGAATGCGCACGGCACATCGACGCCAATGAACGACAAGCTGGAGACGCTGGCAATCAAGCGGGCGTTTGGCGACTACGCCTACAGCCTGCCAATCAGTTCCAGCAAGTCTATGACGGGGCACCTCCTCGGGGCGGCGGGTGGCGTCGAGGCGATCGTCTCGGTGCTGGCGATCAACAACAATATCATCCCGCCAACAGCAAATTACGGAATGCCAGACCCGGACTGCGACCTGGATTATGTCCCGAATATAGCCCGGCCGATGGCGGCGATCGATGTGGTAATGAGCAATTCACTCGGCTTTGGCGGACACAACGCGAGCCTGTTGTTCAGGCGTTACCGGCCGGGGGGCGAATGACGTTCGCAGCAGCGCGACCATTGACCCGTTGGCAGTTGCGCGACCCCTTCGCACACCAGAACGGGATCCCCAGGTTCCCGGAGGTAGTCGCGACCGTCCTCGCTGCTCGGGGAATCACCACCCGGGACGCAGCCGACCGCTTCTACAAGCCACACCTTGATGCAGAACACGACCCGCTCTTGCTCCCTGGCATGCAGGATGCCGTCGACCGGACTCGCCGCGCGGTGAGGCAGGGCGAACTGATCTGCCTGTATGGGGATTTCGACGTGGACGGGGTGACGTCAATCGCGGTGCTGACGCTTGGCCTGCGGGAACTTGGTGCGAAGACCGTGCCGTACATCCCCGACCGGTTCACCGAAGGCTATGGGCTAAACTCCGGCGCCGTGCGCCGGATCCATGCCATGGGGGCTGCCGTGCTGATGACGGCGGATTGCGGCATCTCTTCGGTGGATGAAGTGCGGGTGGGCAACGAACTGGGGATGGACACGATCATCCTCGACCATCACACGGTGCCGGACGAGATGCCGGCGGCACTTGCCGCGGTGAATCCGAAGCGGTTGGATTCGCCGTATCCGTTCACGGAGCTGGCGGCGGTGGGCGTGGCCTACCGGTTCCTGCAGGTGCTGTACGAAGCAGAGGGGCGGACGCTCGACGAATCGGCGTTCCTCGACCTCGTAGCACTTGGCACGGTGGTTGACGTGGCGCCGCTGGCTGACGAGAACCGCCGGATCGTGACAAGCGGGCTGGGGCGGATGCAGGGGGGGCTGCGGCCAGGCCTGGAGGCGCTTGCAGCGGTCGCGGGGATACGCGCGGAGAAATTCAACGCGGAAACGCTCGGGTTTGCGATCGGCCCGCGGATGAACGCGGCAGGCCGGCTGAAACATGCGAACCTGGCGCTTGAGCTGATGATGGCCGAGGACCTGGCGACGGCAAGACCGCTGGCGCAGGAACTGGATGTGTTGAACCGGGAGCGGCAGCAACAGACGATCGAAGCGCTGGCCGCAGCGCAAGAGCTGTGCGACCCACGAGATCCCCTGATCATGGTCGGCAGCGACGAGATCCACGCCGGAATCGTGGGGCTGGTGGCGGCGCGGCTGGCCGACACCTGGAACCGGCCCACCGTGGTGTACGAACGCGGGGCAGAGACGAGCCGGGCGAGCTGCCGGAGCATCCCGGCGTTCGACATTGTCGGCGCGATCCGCAAGGAGAAGCACCTCCTGGAGCGGCATGGCGGACACCGTGCGGCGGCGGGCTTCACGGTCCGCAACGAGCACCTGGAAGCACTGCGGGAGCGGCTGATCAACACGGCAGCGGAGTTGCTGGACGAGGACAGCCTGGTGCGGACGTTCACGGTGGACTGCGAGACGCCGCTCTCGTCCGTCAGCGGGCTGGATGTGAAGGGGCTGATGCGGTTCGAGCCGTGCGGGCAGGGGAACCCGAAACCAGTATTGCTGAGCCGGAACGTGAAGGTGATGCGTACAAAGACGGTTGGCGCGGGTGGAGAACATCTGACAATGACGCTCAAAGACGGTCCGCTGACATGGCCGGCGATCGCCTTCCGGCAGGGCGAAAACGACGTCGCGAACGAGATCGATATTGTCTATTCGTTCTCGCGGGACTGGGGCGGGGACCAGCTAAAGCTAGAAGTTCACGACTTTGCACCATCTGGTGTGGGCCGGCCGCTGGAAGAGTGACGTGGCCGAGATCCGCTTGAGCGACGACGGTAACCGGGCGCTGGCCGAAGCACAGAGCTTCTGCCGGCGAGCGAATGTCGCGATAGTCAGCGCGGAGCATCTGCTCGCCGGGGCGTTGCTGGTCCTTTCGGAGTCGGGAGCCGAGGGGATTCCGGACAGGACGGCGTTGGAAGCAGCGCTCATGCTGGCACAGGGCGCGGGGAGCGATGCATTCAGCGAGCGGGTGATGTTCGGGTCGGCGGCGCGCGAAGCGATCAATAGCACAGCAGGCACGGTGCGACAGGGCGGCGGCAGTATCATCGGCCCGCGGGAGCTGGCACTCGGCACTGTCGATTCTGGAAACGTGAGCCCAATGTTCTTCACGGCACTCGGGATGGCACGCGAACGGCTCCGGACGGCGCTCTCGGCGTAGGCCGGGATCCTGTAGGCTCGGCCCATTACTTGCTTGAGCGGAGGGGGCTGCACATGGGCGTACTCGACGGACAGGTAGCAATCGTGACGGGCGCGAGCCGTGGGCTCGGCAAGGACATAGCGCTGTCGCTGGCCAGGGCCGGGGCAATGGTGATCGTCTCGGCGCGGACGGACGAGCCGGGGCAGTCGCGGATCCCGGGTTCGCTCGCAGACACGGTGGGCCAGATCGAGGACGCGGGCAGCAAGGCGCGGGCGATCCGCTGCGATGTAGCCGACGAAGCGGACATCCAGAACCTGGTGAAGACGACCCTGGACGACTTCGGCAAGATCGACATCCTGGTGAACAACGCTGGCATCCTGGTGCCGGGCACGGTCCTGGAAATGGAGCCGAAGCACTGGCGGCTGTCGTTCAAGGTGAACATGGAAGGACCGTTCCTGGTCTGCAAGGCGGCGCTGCCGGCGATGATCGATGCGGGCGGCGGGCACATCATCAACATCTCGTCACGGGGAGCGATTGGACCGGGGGCCGGCCCGTACGACGTGGCACGTCCTACGGGCGGTGCAGCATATGGGGCGACGAAGGCGGCACTTGAACGGTTTTCACAGGGGCTCGCGTCGGAAGTATTCCAGCACAAGGTGTCGGTGAACGTGTTGTCGCCTCACCTGGCGATCTGGTCGGAAGGGGGGCACTTCTTCCGGACCCGCGCGGGCGAGCCGGATTATTCGGGCTGGCGGATGACAGGCGACATCATCGGCGACGCGGCCGTCGTGATCTGTTCACAGGAACGCGGGCGGTACACGGGCAACATCCTGTACGACGAGCTGGTCATGTTGAAGGAAGGCGGGATGAGCGCGGAGGAAGTAGCGAGGCGGTACCCGGTGGAGTAGGGACGTCGCGAGTCTAGCTGGAGGGGACGAGTTCGATGGTCGCCCACTCCTCTTCAAGCGAGAGCATGGACATCCAGCGGTGGAGCAGAAGCCGGTTGTTGGCATACCACTCCGTGCTCTCGTGGGTTTCCAGCGTGCGGGTTGCAACCGCCTCACTGACCCAGTGTTGGATCGCGAGGTAGGAGGTAGTGCCTTCGATGTGTTCGAGGGCCATGCCGAGGCAGCCCTCAAGTTGCCGGTACGCCGGTGCGATTTCGTCCCGAACCATCAAGACCATGTCTTCCGCCTGTGACGAGTCTTCCAACTGCCAGCGCTTGTAGATGATGTATCGAGCCAAGAAAGAGCCTTTCGTTGCATTGGCCGCACAGGAATGAGTGACGCCCAGGGCGGAGCGCGTGGATGCTGTTCACTTTCCCTGACGGGCCGCGGCCTGTCGAGGACGTCCTGGAAAGCGTCGCGAGTCGCAAACGGAAACTGGGAAAGTTGGGGTGCGTTTAATCGTCCTGCCAACCCAGCAAACCAGCTTGCTGGTAGGACGGCGGCGTGAAGACGACCTTCGACCTCCCGGACGACCTGGTGTGCGCTATCAAGCTTCGTGCGGTGCTTGAGGATCGGAAGCTGAAGGACCTGATGGCGGAGCTCTTGCGGCAAGGGTTGTCGGCGCCGGACAGAGCGGCGGCGGCGCGTCGGGTGCAGGTACCCCTGGTGCGATGCGTACATAGCGCGGCCGCAGACGAAGAGATGACCCCAGATAGGGTCGCGGCGGTGCTGCTGGAAGAGGAAGCGCACGGCGCCGGCCGCGAGTGAGCGGGTACCTCTGCGACGTCAATGTCTGGCTGGCGTTGGCACTCTCCGGGCATGCCCATCACAAGGCGGCTCGAACGTGGCTGGACAGCATTGACGCGGCGGCGAGCATCTTCTTCTGCCGGCAGACACAACAGTCGTTGTTGCGACTCCTGACCAACCCGTCCGCCCTGCGCCCGTATGGCATCGATCCACTCTCGAACGCGGACGCGTGGAGAACCTACGAGGCGTTCCTGGGCGATGACCGTATAGAGCTGAGGACGGATGAGCCGGCCGGATTGGAGCGAACGTGGAAGGCGTTCGCGATCAGAGGGTTGGCCTCGCCGAAGCTGTGGATGGACGCGTACCTTGCGGCGACTGCTGTAGAGGGCGGGTACCAGATGGTGACCACCGACGCAGCATTTCGTCAGTTCCCGGGGATCGACCTCGTGTTCCTCGGGTCCTAGTGGCTGACGGCGGGCTCCATGGTCTTCGCAGCGGCCACCCAGGCTTCGACCTGTTCCGCTGACGGGGCTGCCCGCTGGCCAGCGGCGGCGGTCTCCGCGAGCTTCACGTGGAGGTTTTCGGGGCGGCGGCCTCCGAGCTCCTTCACGGTGTCGACGCCCGCATCTTCCAGCAGGTCGGCCAGTTCAGCGGTGACGCCGGGGACGCGCATCAGGTCGGCGCGGTTCACCCATTCGAGGACATCAGAAGCGCTTATTCCGTCGATGCGGGCTGCCAGCTCCTTGCGCCCATCCGGGCCTCCGCACTGGTCGAGCAGCTCGCGCAGCCAGTGGATGCCGAGGGCGGCGAGCTTCGCTGCCATTTCCTCGCCGGTAACCTGGGCGATATCGCCAAGGGCCTGGCCCGCCATACGGCCGACGAGGCCCTGCGGGCCTGATGGCGCGGCAGCCACGGACTGCAGAGCAGCGGACGGCGTGGCCAGCATTTCACCGGCGCCGATCGTCACGGCCGGGATGGACCTCCCGCCGAATAGGGCGGCGATAGCCCCACCCTGGAGGAGGCTGGAGGCGTAGACGGTTCCTTCGCGGACGCGCTCGGTGACCGTGATATGTGCGCGGACGCTGGCCGTGCCAGCGCCGATAGCGACTTCATCGCCGGTTTTGAGGCCCAGCCGTTCGGCGTCCTCTTCGCTCACCTGGATGCGGTCGTAGCGATGAAGCTTCTCGGCTTCTGGGTGGCGCAGGGCAGCGGCATCTGCCGCTGTGTAGAGGTCTCGCGAGGTGACGACCCGGAGGCCGCCGGCAACTGCCGCTGCGGCAACGGGGACGATCGTGCCTTTGCCTGAGCCGGCGAGCGCCGGGCGCGTACCCTCGCCGATCAGGAGGTTCCAGGCCTCCAGGTAGTCCGGGTTAGCCTTCGCGATCTCACCTAGCGCGGCATCGGGTGAGGCGGGGAGTTCCAAACCAAGGGCGGCGCCAAGGGCGCCGAGCACGGAGAACAGGTCCCGGGCATCTCCCTCGGGCACGACGGCGGGAGCGGTCTTCTGAATGCGATGGTCACCGACGGTGTACGTGCCCGCTGACGCATAGGCACGGCCCTCGGCGAGGACGACGGATGCCCGCCTGGCAGTGGCGCTGAGGACATTGTCAATGGCAACGATTGTCCCGATGCCTTCAAGATCGGCGGCCGCCAGGGGGAGGCGCATCGTCGGGTCGTCGCGGACGACGAGGAGGCCGGCGAGGCCTTCCAGTGGGTTCTCAGAACCGGCCGTGGCGACGCCCTGGTCAAGGAGTCCGTGGATGTTGACCTCCGCGGGGAGGACGACAAGGTTTTCAGACGCTTGATTGCCGAAGAGAGCGACCGCCACGTTGGCGGCGCCGCCGGCCATGGCACCGGCCGTTTCAGGGCTCACCGGGTTGGGGGCACAGACGACCAGTGTTTGATCGCGCGGGGCATCCTTGAGGAGCGCGGCGGCAGCAGCGATATCGGCGTCGTCTGAGCGGCCCGAGTTAATGGCGTCAGCGAGCGCCGCGGCCATCTGGCCTTCCTCGCCACCGTTGGGTCGGAGCCACGCGGCTGCAAAGTCGACGAGCTCACTGCGAAGCGAGCCGATGACTACGAGCTTTGCGCCACGACGGACGACGGCGTCTTTGATCCGGACGGAGGCTACGTTGTGGCTTTCTTCGAGGTCGTCGTGGACGAGGACGATAGCTCTCGCGTCCTTGATGCGGGTCATGTCGCCAGCGGCCTTGCGTGAGCCGAGGCGGGCTTCCAGTGAAGTATTGACGGAACGGACGACAGGGCCGAGCGAGCTATCGGCGCCACCCTTGAACGCAGATGAGGCAATTCGGGAGGCGAGCAGCGCCTCTTCGTTGGTGACGGTGGCGCCAACAAGGACGCCAACCTTGCCTTTGCCCGCAGCTTCCTTGAGTGCCCGCGCGGCTTCGGCAACGGTTTCTTCAAAAGTCGAAGGAACCTGGATAGCGCCGCGCCGGATGGAGTGCCTGGAAAGGCGTTCGCGGGGCTTCAGCGAGTCGTAGTGGTAGCGCCCGCGGACACAGATCTGGTCGCCACTGACGGGGTTGCCGTCGCCGGGGCGGACGAGCACGCCGCGACCATCGCGCGAACCGAGCGAGATGCTGCAGCCGATAGCGCAGGAGTCGCAGGTGGTCGTGGTCCAGGTATCCGGCTTGGAAACCCACTTATTGGGATGTTCCATGAGCGCGGCTGTGGGGCAGACGTCGATGCATGCCCCGGAAAAGTCGCAGTTGGAATCGTGGATTGCGCCGCCCGCGCCAAAAGCGATCTGCGTGTCCCAGCCGCGGCCACCAAGCGTGATGGCGCCGGTGTGGCGCTTGTCTTCGCAGGCGCGCTGGCAGCGGGTGCAGATGATGCACATCTGCGGGTCGAACTCCATGAATGGATTCGCTCGGTCGGCCAGAGGCTGCGGCGACTGGTACCAGGAACGCTCTTCACCGACCCACGGCTCGTAGCCCGACATGCCGACGGCTTCGCACGTGGCCTGGAGTTCGCAGCGGTAGTTTTTCGAACAGGTGAGGCAGCGGTGGGTGACGACATCGTCGCGGAGGCAGATGTCGCCGGGGTGGCAGTGTTCGCGGCGATGGCAGGTGAGACAGCGGTCGCTGTGGTTGGCGAGGATGATCGCGATCACGGCCTTGCGGGCGTCCTTGACCTCGTCGCTCTCGGTAGTGACGGTCATTCCGTCCTGGACCGTGCTGGTGCAGGCGAGCTGGAGCCCAGGAGGGCCCTGGATATCGACGAGGCAGCTGCGGCAACCGGCGTAGGGTTTGAGGCCGTCGATGTAACAGAGCGCGGATGTGTAGACGCCGTTGTTTTTGAGCGCTTCTACGAGGGGAGCGCCATCGGGCGCCTCGAATGTCCTGCCATCAACGGTGATTGTTGCCATGGGTAGCCTTTAGAGACGGTGGAAGTCGGCGTTGGGATCCGGCGCTTTCATGCCGTTCGGGTAGGTGTTCTCGTGCGAACCGAGGAACTTCGTCGCCATCCGGGAGAGGGCATGCTTGTCGCGGTACATCTCGTCGAACTGGTAGACAGCATCGTCCAGGGGGCCGCCGGGCTGGATCGCCTCGTAAGGGCAGGCCTCGGTGCAGAGGCCGCAGTACATGCAGACTCGAAAGTCGATCTCGTAACGGTCGATGTTGCGGCGGCCTTCGGCGTCCTGGCTGGTGGCGACGAGGATGCAGCCATCAGGGCAGGCCTGCGCGCACGTTGAGCAGCCGGTGCAGCGCTCTTCAAACCAGAGAAGGTTGGTGCGCGCATAAACAGGGACGGGCCGGACCTCTTCGGGGTACTGGATGGTCGCAACGGGCTTAAACAGGCTCCTGAGGGTGAGGCCCATACCGCGTGCGATGCCCTTGCCGTATGCCATGAAAGCCCCCGGGATCCGAATTGACCCGAACCCAGCGTGCTGGGGCCTCGATCCTACTGGAGGGCGATTGTGAGGGAAAGCACGAGGAGCGAGCGCGGGTTTGTGAGGGGTGGCACAATCGAGCTATCATCAACCGCCCGAACCGGATGGCAGGAGCTGTGCCTTGGCGACCGTGAAGTACCTTCGCGACCAGCGTCATGTGGGGACCGTCGAAGCGATTGCCCACAAGATGTACCCATTTCCGAACGAAGAATACCCAGACCGCGATGTCGTCGTGAATGTGCCAGTCGCCAAGATGGCTGCCGGCCAGGCAAACGGGAAGGACGTTTTCCCTGACCTCATCGTGCTACGGCGCCCCGGCGCGTGGCTGCACGAGATTGCCGCGGTAGAGATGCACGACACGGTGAACGATGCCAGCGCACTCGAACGCTGGAAGCCGATGTCTACCTGCGGCGCCCTCTACGTGTACGTGCC
>JAGQHB010000046.1 GCA_020432045.1 Dehalococcoidia bacterium
CCTGCGCGGGAAGCCATGTATAGCCTTGCCTATGGTCCCGCGGCAGCGACCGAGCTCAAACTCACAACGCTTGCTGATGACGCCGGTATCCTCGGCGCGGCAGCTGTCGCCATGGAGCGCCTGGGCGAAGGTGCTCGCCGCGAGTAACCGGCGCTAGCCCTGTGCGGGTGGCACCTCAGGCGGTGCGTCCAGCCTGATTCGGCGAAACGCCTCGGCGAACTCGAACGGCTGGCCCTCCGCCGCCCATCGAGCCATCTGGCCCGCGAACTCCACGATCTCCGGCCCGAGCTGGCTCGGATGCGCTCCTAGCGCCTCGACTTTCACGTCGAGCGTCGCCGCGATATCCACCCATGTGTTCGGACGCTCGCTGGCGCCAAGCCAAATCTCTGCCACCTTGTGCGGCTCAAGGCCTTCCGTGAGCAGGTCTGGGAATGTCAGCCGGTCGCGCGCACTTGGGAACACTGCGTCCACCGTCGCGTCCCCGGTAGTCCGGTGGTCCGGGTGGTTCGGATACGTCTCGCTGATAAAGCGGGTCTCTGGGTCGAACGTGAAAACGACCTCTGGCTTGTATTGCCGGATCACGCGGGTCAGGTCTCTTCGAAGTTCGAGCGTGTGGCGCAGGTACGCGTCCGGGTACCCCAGGAACTCGAAGTTCCTGACTCCAAGCACCCGTCCCGCATCCCGCTGTTCAGCTTCCCGGATCGCCGTCAGCCTGGTCGGAGTCATCTCCGGGTCCTCGCTCCCTTTGTCGCCTTTTGTGACCACCACGTAGGTGATTTCGCTCCCGGCCTTCGCCCACTTCGCCACGGTCCCGGCGACCATGAACTCCGCGTCGTCCGGGTGGGCCACGATTACCATCGCCGCAAGGGGTACGAATCCGTTCGCATCGCTCATCTCGATCTACCTCGTGCTCACGAGATTAACAGAACGGTTGCAGGAGCAACTACGTCTGGTCGTTTTCCGGCTCCTCTGGATCGGCGCCCAGGACCAGCCGCGACAGCAGGTATCCCGCACCCACACCACCGAGCGCCAGCATCCCCACGGTGAGCAGCGTCGTATCGTCCACGACAAGGCCCACGCCGATGCCCGCAACGCTGAGCACGGTCAGGCCCCACGGCAACACTCGTCGGTTCGGGAACGCAGGAAACATCAGCCGTCCTGCCAACATTACCCTCCGGTCGTGGCGCCGCCGCCCTCGTCAAACGTCTCAATTGCCTGCCATGCACCGTCATCAAGCGGCGCCAGTTCGCCACGGCGGTGCGCGTCATAAAGCCGGAACAATGCGTCCTTGTGGGGGCGTACGCGCCCGATGGGGCAGGCCTCCCAGTCCTTCTCACTCTCGTCGCAGTACCCGAGCCGGTGTTCACCGCATTTCGGCTGCAGGTACCGGCCTAGCGTGGGCTCCGCCTTCATCACCTCACTGCGCAACATCGCGGCGACCTTCCGGAATTCCCATTGCGCTCGCGTGCAGAGCCGCAGGTCGCAGATGTGCAGCAGTGATTGGAAGTTCACCGTGATTTTGAAGTTCGTGTTGGTTGCGTTGGGCAACAGGAATCGCGCGTCCTCCGCCGGAACCCCCGTCGCGACCATCGCTTCGTAGAGTTCGCTCACCTTCTCGAACAACTCGGTCATCTCGCCATCCATCCCCGCCCGTCGCACGGTGTCCGGGATGGTGTACGGGAACTCGCCGCCCTTGTACGTCACATAACGTTGGCTCTGCTGCTCGAATGAAATCCCCACCCGATGCCGTACGAACTGGTGACTGAACGCACGCGA
>JAGQHB010000047.1 GCA_020432045.1 Dehalococcoidia bacterium
GGTTTCTGGATGATGTAGAGCATGTTGCCGTCGGGGTCGTGGAAGCCCCGGAAGCGGAATTCGCCCGGCGCGCCGACGGCGGGGCCGAGGAACGCGATGCCACGCGTTTCGAGTTCAGCGGCAGCAGCATCAATGTCGTCGACTTCGAAGGCGAGGTGGTCGAGGCCGACGGGGTTTTCGTAGTAGGAATCCGTGCGGGCCGTCGCCGGTGCTGGTGATTTGGACTCGAAGATGTAGAGCGAGATGTCGCCGAGGCTGACAGCGCCTTCTCCGTCGGTGACTTCACCCTGGAATCCGAGCTTGGATGTGTAGAACTCGAGTGCGCGGCGGGCATCCGTGACGGCGATGCCGATGTTATCCAGGCGCTTGAGCATGACCGGCCTCCTCGGGAGTGATGCGCGGGATTCTAACCCAGCGCGGCGTAGACCATCGCGCGCAATTCGCGGCGGATGTTGTATGTGCTCGATGGCATGAGCTGCGTCATGAAGATGACGATCAAGTCCTCGGCAGGGTCGATCCAGAAGGCTGTGCTGGCAGCACCGCCCCATGCGAACTCGCCGGGAGTCCCGGAGACCTGGCTGGTCGCGGGGTCGAGCGTGACGGAAAAGCCAAGGCCAAAGCCAACACCTGCAAACGCGGATTCGGACCAGCGCCCGAGAGCGTGAGCGGCGAGGTCGCGGCCTTCATAGAGATGGTTCGACGTCATGAGTTCGACGGTCTTACGGCCAAGGATGCGGACGCCTTCACGGGCGCCGTCACCGAGGATCGCCTGGCAGAAGCGGAGGTAATCGGCCGTCGTGCTGACGAGGCCGCCTCCTCCAGAAAGGAAGGTGACGTCGCCCGCATACTTGCTGGTCGTGGGATCGTCGACGAGCTCAAGGCCGTTTGTCCCGGGGCGGTAGTTGGCAGCGAAGCGGCTGAGCTTTTCGGGCGGCACGGTGAAGCCGGAGTCGGTCATGCCAAGTGGCTGGAAGATGTTTCGAGAGAGGTATTCGTCGAAGGGCAGGCCGGAGATGATCTGCACGAGGTAACCGCAGACGTCGGTTGAAACGGAGTAGTTCCAGCGGTCGCCGGGCGAGAATTCGAGGGGAATGCTGGCAAGGGTTTCGGCCATGATTTCGAACGTCGTATCGCTGTTGCTGCCTTCGATGCCTAGCAGGCGGTAAGCAGCATCGACGTTGCCACGGTTGTTGAAACCGTAGGTGAGACCGGACTGGTGGGAGAGCAGGTCACGGATGGTCATGGGCCGGGCGCAGGGGCGGGTCTCCCAAACGGGATGGTTACCGTTGACAAAGACGCGTAGATCCTTCCAGGCCGGAATATATTTGTGGACGGGGTCATCGAGCTGAAAGAGGCCCTGTTCGTAGAGCTGCATGAGCGCGACGGATGTGATGGGCTTCGACATCGAATAGATGCGGAAGATCGTGTCCTCGGTCATGGGGAGGTCGCGTTCGATGTCGCGCTTGCCAAAAGAGGCAAAGTGGCCGATGTCGCTGCCGCGGGCGATAAGGATGTGGGCGCCGGGAAAGCGGCCGCTCTCGATGTATTCGCCGATGTGGCGATCGATGTGGGCGAGCTGCGAGCGATCAAGGTCGGCGGCAGCGGGATCGGCGGATTCGAGCAGCGACACGGGCAGAACCTGGGGCGGGGCTCCGGCGGGAGCAACCGGGCGGCGGCATTGTATCGCGCAAGGCTCGCAAGGACGCCGGGGGCGTTGAAACATCCCCGAAACACCGCGGCCTTACGGTCTGGCACGTGGAAGAGGCAATCATCCGGCCTGCTCGTGAATCGGACCTGCCGCAGATCCATGCGATCTACAACGACGCCGTCCTGACGACCACCGCGACCTGGGACTACGAGCCGTGGCCATGGGAGACCCGGTTGGCATGGTGGCAGGAGCACGAGGCAGATCCAACGTGCCCGGTGTTCGTGTCGGAGGTGGCGGGAGATGTGGCGGGGTTCGCGTATCTGTCGTGGTTCCGGTCGAAGATCGGCTACCGGTTCACGCGAGAGGACACCATCTACATTGACCCGGCGTACCAGGGGAAGGGGTTGGCGCGACCGCTATTAAGCCGGGCGGTGGAGACAGCACGGGCGGACGGCATGCGCGCGGTGCTGGGCGTGATCGAGGCATCGAACGAACGAAGCATCCGCCTGCACAAGGGGCTCGGATTCGTGGAAACCGCGCGCCTGCCTGCGACGGGGTTCAAGTTTGGGCGGTGGTTGGACTGCGTCTATCTCCAGTTGTTGTTCCCGGAGCCGGGCGCGTAAGTGCCGGCGACGGACGTATGCTCTGGGCATGAGAAAGCAGTACCACTTCTGGCCGGGCGAGGCCGGGGTCGACGCCTGGGACGTGGGCCGGCTGGTCGAATTGAGCAAGGACCTACCGATCGAGGAGGTGCCACTGGCTTCGATCAGCGAGATCGACAGCGTCTACTGGTTCGATGGGGGGCGGGAGCGGCCAACGGTGCGAAAGGTCATCGACCATCTGCGGTTAGTACAGGAGGTTGACCCGTCCTACCCGATCATCCTGGGGGTCGACGGGCGGGTAATGGACGGGATGCACCGCATCGCGCGGGCACTGCTCGAAGGGCGGACGACGATCGCGGCACGGCGGTTCGTCGCGCACCCGGAGCCCGACTACAGGAACTGCAACGCGGAGGAGCTGCCCTACGACGACTGATGCACGCGGGCGAGACGGCCACTACGCTTTCTGGATGACGACGCCAACACCGCAGTTTCCGACGACAGCCAAAGAGTGGAACGAGCGCAGCCAGGGACGGCTGCCCGGGCACATCGGGCTGGTAGTGACGAAGATCGAGGCGGGATTGGCAGAAGGGCGCCTGGACGTGTTGCCGCACCACCTGGCGCCGAACGGCTTCCTGCACGCGGCGACGGTGATCGCGGTCGCGGATACCCTGGCGGGCTACGGGTGCACGGTGAGTCTGCCCGAGGGGGCGAACGGGTTCACGACTATCGAACTGAAGAGTAACTTCCTTGGCACGGTTCGCGAGGGCGGCATGCGGGCGGTGGCGAAGCTGTATCACGGAGGGCGGACAACGCAGGTCTGGGACGCGGAGGTGCGCACCGAGGCGACTGATCGAGTGATCGCGCTGTTCCGGTGCACGCAGATGGTGCTCTACCCGCGCGGTTGATTGACCTGCAAAGCGGTCCCCGGCAGACTCGCGGCCATGCTGCTAACCGCCGATGAGAACCGAGTCCGCACCCTGACTATGAACCGCCCAGACGCGCTGAACGCGTTCAACGGGCAGATGTGGGACGCCGTCACGGACGGATTGATCGCGGCCGCAGAAGATCCCACCGTGGCCACCGTGGTGATGACGGGCGCCGGACGGGCTTATTCGGCGGGCGCGGACCTCGTTGCGATGGCGGCTGGAAACGACGGGAACCGGCAAGCGTACGTATCGCGTCACGGGATGAACGGGTTCCTCGAAGTCCTGATGGACTATCCCAAGCCACTGATCATGGCAGTAAATGGCGTGGCGGTCGGCATTGGCGCAACGATGCTCGGGTACGCGGACCTTGTGTTCATGTCTTCGACGGCACGGATCCGTTGCCCGTTCACGTCGCTGGGGCTGGCGCCCGAGGCATCAAGCACGCTCACCTTCCCGCGGCTGATGGGGAGGCAGAACGCCGCATGGGTGCTGCTGTCGTCGGAGTTCTTTTCCGCGCAAGAGTGCAAGGAAATGGGCCTTGCCTGGAAGGTGTGCGAGCCGGAGGACCTGATGCCGACGGTGATGACATACGCGAAGAAGCTGGCGGCGCAGCCAATTTCGTCGCTGAAAGAGACGAAGAAGCTGATCTCGGACCCGCTGAAGGAGCGGGTCGTCGAGGTGCGGGAGCTGGAGAACGCGGCGCTGGCACGCGGGCTCGGGAGCCCGGCGAACCGGGAAGCGCTGGCAGCGTTCAAGGAAAAGCGGGCTCCGGACTTCACGAAGCTGGGCTAGGCGACGGCGGAGCAGTTCGCGGGTCGTGGCGCCCTCATCCCTGCCTTCTCTTCTGCCGTGGGAAGAAACGTGCGTGCGACTATTTGAGGCCGAGTTGGTCGTTTAATGTCGCGGCAAGCGCTTCCTGGCCGACGACGACGGACTCGTCGATGAGCCCATTGCTCACGCGGAAGAACGCGGCGCCTTCGAAATCCACCTCCCGGTTAGTCGCCGGGCGGCCACCAAACGGTCCGGTATTGGTGGCGCGGATACGCGAGACGACGGCGAATGAATCCTCTCCGATGACGACTCGCGTGAAATCGCGCCGCCAGTCGGGGAATGCGATGCGCCACGCGGTCTCGGCATGGCGCATCGCGTCCCGGCTGCCGTAGGCGGCGGCCGCACCCGCGTCGGAGTAGAGCGCCACCATTGCCTCCGGGTCGCTCCAGCGTTCGTTGCTGGCAATGCGGAAGGCTTCGAAGATCTGTTGGGTCTGAGCGATGGTCACGTGGTTGGCCTACTCGATGTTCAGTTGGCTGGACTTAGCTCGTTGCTGGTGGCCGGCCTGTCCATGCGGTGACGCGGGAAAACTTACCGCCACGCACCTCGCACAACGACACCGCGTAAACGGCGACGCGAGTGCCCGGCGGGCCGAAAATCTCGTCGCCGCCGGTATTCGTGCCTTCCCAGAGTTCCTCCATCCCCATCCAATCGCCCTCGGCGGCGAAGACGCGGAGGACGCGCGTCTTTCGGTCAGGGCAGGCAGCCGTGGCGCGCCGTTCGACGGCGGCCATCGTCGCCTTGTCATGCGTCGCTCCCTGGACGGGACGATAGACGACGGCATCATCCGCGTAGATATCGCCATAGTGCTCGAAGTCATCGTTGTAGGTGGCTTCATGGCGTTTTGCCATTTTCGTCGCTTCTTCGAGATCCATCGCTCCTCCTTTCGTGGCAGGGCGCCCGCCGGTGACGCACATGGGGATCGTGCCGTTGCCTATACGCGGGCCGGTCCCGGCCTGTCAACGGGCGTGTCCTAATCGACGCGCACCGTCGTCGAGATGCTGTCGGCGCCCTGGCATCCGACAACAATGCGGACATCACCGGGCGGGATGGCCGGGTCGACGTGCCAGGACCAGGTGGCCCAACGCAAGCGGTCCAGGTCCTTCGCGGAGAGCGTCGCGATTGGTGTGACCGAGGCGGTTGGCGTCGCTTCGGATGGCGTGAGAACGCTGGCCGCGAAGACGCGGACGGTGCAATCCTTCGCGCCGCCAGGAAACATGACCGCAATTTCGATGGAGTGGCCTCGAAGCACCGGGGTTTCAACCTGGATCTCCGGGGGAAGGGCGCAGCAGTCTCCATCATCGTCGTCGCAGGCGATGCTGGAGAGGAGGGCGAGGAGGACGCACGGCAGGAAGAGCAGTGCACCGGAACGGAGGGGGCTTTGCGCGGCAACGGCTGTGACTCTACTGGAGCGTTGGCCGGTGCGTTGCATGGCGACCAGCGTAGAATCTTCAATAGGTCGCGTAAATATCAGTCATCGGTAGCGGTTGAAATGGGGAGGTGGATCGGGTAATCTAGGCACATTGCTGGAAGGAGGTCAGAGCGAATGCAGATCAAGCTCCATGCGCTTTACGGAGTTCTTCAGGTTGACAGTTAAGGCCCGTTACGGCGGGCCGGACGCAGGATCCCGTCTACGCCACGAGCCTCGTATGCGGTGGATAGCCTAAAACAGAGGCAGTCCCCGATTCGTCAACGGACCGGCGATGTGCAGAGGTGACGTAAGATGGAAGCTCGCGGGGGCTTACAACCCCTGGATCCTGAGCACAGCATAAGAAAGCCCCGGAGCAATCCGGGGCTTTTCCGTGTCCCGGAAGAAAACCTAGGCGGAAGGCTGGAAGGGGACGGCATTCTGGTTGCCGCGTGCGATAAGGCGGCCCTCGTCGTCGCGGACTTCGGCTTCGCAGTAGAGGAGCTGGCGGCCGCGCTTCACGACTTCGGCCGAGACGGTAAGCGAGCCGCCTGTGGCCGGGCGGAGGAGGCTGAACTGCATCGTAGCCGTGGCGAGGCCACTGGCGGCAACGGCCATTGCGCCATCCATCATCGCGGCGACGATGCCGCCCTGGACATGTCCGCGCGGGTTGGTGAACTCCTGCATCACGGGGAAACGGAGGACGGCGAGGTCGTCTCCTCGCGACACGACCTCGGCACCGAGGGTGCGGAGGACAGGTGGGAGACCGTTGGCGAACATGTCGGGTTGCACGCGGGACAGCCTACGAGTGCGGAGGCAGCATGGCGAGCACTGGCAGGGCTCTCAGTGATCGGTCACGATGCGCCGGAAACCAGAGGAGGCAGCGATGAAGGTGACGCGCGTAAGCAGCGATGAGGAAGGCGGATCGCACTTTGAGGACCTCGATGTGCCGCTGGAGCCGAGCGGGTACGGGAGCCTCTCACAGCTGGTGCCGGCGGCCGGCGTGTACTTCCGGGAGACCCCGGTTGGTGGCGCACTCGACTTTCACAATGCGCCGCGGCGGCAGTTCATCGTGAACCTGAGCGGCTGCGTGGAGATCGAGACGACGGATGGAGAGAAGCGGCAGCTCCGAGCCGGCGACATCATGCTCGCGGACGATGTGACGGGACGAGGACACATTACCAGGGACATCGAGGGGCCGCGGCGGAGCCTGTTCCTACCGCTGCCCGAGGACTTTGACATTCGCCCGTGGCAAGCTCGTGACCGGGGATAGCGACTCGCTTGTGGCGAAGGTGCGGGAGCTGTGTATGGCCCTGCCGGCCACGACCGAGAAGCTTTCGCACGGTGAGCCAACGTGGTTCGTGGGCGGCAAGACGTTTGCTACGGTCGATAACAACCACCACAACTCAGGGCACATCGCAGCGTGGATCAAGGGTGCGCCGGGTGCACAGGAAACGCTGGTGGCGGCCGCGACCGAACGGTTCTTCCGGCCACCGTACGTTGGGCACCGGGGTTGGGTCGGGGCCCGGCTCGACGTGGAGACGGTTGATTGGGACGAGATCGCGGGACTACTGGAGGAAGCGTGGCAGATGACGGCGCCGAAGAAGGTGCTGGCGGCCTGGATGGCCGAGCGGCCTGCCGAATAGGACCCATTGCTGCTTGACTTTGGATCGTGAGCCTGCAGAATGTTCGCTATGGGTGAACTATCGGCACAGTGTTCCGTCTGTCCCAAGACGACCGAGGCACGGAGCCTCTTCCGCGCGCAGCACGGGATCAGCTACTGCTTCGACTGCCCGGTGGGTTTCAAAGCTTCGAGGTTCGAAGTGCTGATGAAGCGGGGAGGCGAAGGACGGCGGGCCGTCCGGAGCTGCCGAAGGATGACGAACGCAGGGATCTAGCGACGACAGCCCTGCGCGGGATAACGCGCGGATGGGCCGATCGGCTACACTCGCCGGATGACAACGACCACTGCTTCGTACATCCGCGACCGCGCGGCGGCAGCGCGTTCTGCATCCCGTCGCCTCGCGATGCTTCCGACGGGTGCGAAAGACGCGGCCCTACTGGGGATCGCGGAGTCGCTGGAATCGGAACAGGGACCGGTACTCGAAGCAAACTCGCGCGACCTCGCAGCGGGCCGTGAAGCGGGGCTGGACGCGTATTTCATCGAACGTCTGACATTGACTCCGGGTCGTCTCCGGGGCATCGCGGCGGATACGCGGGCCGTGGCGGCATTGCCGGACCCGGTAGGTGAAATGTTCGACACGCGCACGCTGCCGAACGGGCTGATCATCGGCCGCCGGCGCGTACCACTGGGCGTGGTCGCCTGCATCTATGAATCGCGGCCGAACGTGACCGTGGATATTGCCGCGCTGGCGCTAAAGAGCGGCAACGCAGCGATCCTGCGGGGCGGCAAAGAGGCACAGCACAGCAACCGCGCCCTCGGAGAGTTGATAGGACGCGCACTGGCGAAGACGGATGTGCCGGCGGACGCGGTGCAGGTGGTGAGCGACCCTTCGCGGGCCCACATCGACGACCTGCTGGAAGCCAACGACCTCGTGGATGTTGTCGTGCCGCGAGGAGGGCCCGGGCTGATCGAGTCGGTGCGACGGAAGGCCACGATGCCGGTGATCGCGCACGGCGATGCGGTCGTCCAGATTTATGTCGACGCATCGGCAGACATCCCGAAGGCCGTGAACGTGGTCGACAATGCGAAGACACGGCGCTACAGCATCTGCAACGCGGTGGACACGCTGCTCGTGCATTCAGCAGTGGCGCCGCGATTCCTGGCGGCATTGTGCGAACACTGGGGCTCGACGGTGACGCTGCTGGCAGACGAACGAGCCCGGCCAATACTCGCGACCGCTGCGCCCAAAGGCACACCGATCGAGTCAGCCACGGAAGCTCACTGGCGGACCGAACATCTTGCGTTGCGCGTGGGCGTGAAGATTGTCGACAGCCTGGACGAGGCCGTTGCCCACATCGAAGAGTATGGGAGCCACCACAGCGACGCCATCCTGACCGAGGACTACACGAACGCGATGCGGTTCTTCGACGAGGTGGATTCGGCCTGCGTCTATGTGAACGCAAGCACGCAGTTCACGGATGGTGCGCAGTTCGGGCTGGGGGCGGAGGTAGGCATTTCCACGCAAAAGATGCATGCTCGCGGGCCGATGGGTCTGCGAGAGCTCACCAGCTACAAATGGACCATCTTCGGAAACGGACAGGTGCGACCGGTATGATCGACTTCGAACGCGAATGCAGGACTCCTCATTCGGAGTGCTTCACCATCATGGAAGACGGCAGCATCATCGGCCGCATCGACCTGCACTACCAGGGCGACAACGTCTATGGGACGCTCTGCACGACAGCCGACGCGACGGATGAGCGGATCCAGGAGCTGATCGACACGACGGACGAGCGGCTGGTGATGACGGCGGCACCGTTCCGCGACGACTTCATCGTCACTGTGTGGAAGGGCTGGTCGGGCGGCGTGTATAGCGACGACGAGGAAGAAGACGACGAGGAAGAGGGCGAGGAGAAGTTCAACCTGAACTAGCGCCGCAACAGCCGGCCACTGAGCCAGATTGCGTCTTGCGGTGGTGCCGGGCGGCCGATACGCTTCGGGCCGGGCACCAACCTCGCAGCCGGGAGGCTCGTTCATGAACCAAGGTATCATCAAGGAATTCCGCGACTTCATCACGAAGGGAAACGTGATTGAGCTGGCAGTCGCCGTGATCATGGCGGGCGCCTTCGCCCCTGTAATCACTTCACTGGTCACGGGCGTATTCACGCCATTTCTCGCGGCCATCGTCGGTGAACCGAATTTCAACAACGTTGGCTTCGATGTGGGCGATTCACGCGTCCTCATCGGCCTGTTTATCACCGCGGTCATCAACTTCGTCCTCATTGCGGCGGGCGTGTTCTTCTTCATCGTGAAGCCGTTGAACATCCTCCAGGAGCGGCAGAAGAGCGGCGCGGAGCCACCACCACCGACGCCCGAAGACATCGAGCTGCTTCGCGAAATTCGTGACCTGCTTCGTAGCCGCTAAGGACTGACCAGCGAGCGGGCGGCCAGTTTCTCGCCGCCCTCACCATCGGGTACCATCCCGTGCGCACGGGGACCTTGAGGCCCCAAGCAGGCGGTGTTTGCATGCTACTGACGTTCGACATCGGAAACACATCGATACACATCGGCCTCTTTGAGGGGACCGAGCTAAAAGCCACGTGGCGGATCGGCGTCGAGGCAGAGAAGCTGCCCGACGAATACGGCGTGTTCCTCTGGACGCTGCTATTCACGCGGCGTGTGCGGCCGGAGGACATCGAAGCAGCGATTATCGGCTGCGACGTGCCACCACTGATCCCGACGTTCGAGCACGTCGTGCGAAAGTACTTTGACGTCGAACCGATGGTCGTCGGGCATGGCCTGCGGACCGGCGTGCGCATCCTGTACGACAACCCCAAGCAGCTCGGCGCGGACCGGATTATCGATGCGGTGGCAGCGATCAAGCTGTATGGGGCACCGGTGATCGTCGTGGACTTCGGGACGGCGACCGTCTTCGACGCAGTCAATGCCGCAGGCGATTACCTCGGGGGAGCGATCGCTCCTGGGATTGGCATCGCGAGCGAGGCACTGTTTTCGCGAGCGGCAATGCTGTACCGCGTGCAGCTGGAACGTCCACCGGTCGCTATCGGGAAGAACACGATCAATGCGATGCAGTCGGGCATCCTCTTCGGGTACGTGGGTTTAGTAGAAGGGCTGGTACGGCGTTTCAAGGAAGAGTTGGGAGACCCGGAGACGCGCGTCGTAGCCACAGGCGGATGGGCGAAGCAGCTCGCCGCCGAGACGGACTGCATAGACATCGTCGACCAGGAGCTGACACTCACGGGCCTGCGCCTCATCTACGAAATGAACATGGAAGAGCACCGGGCGAAGAAGCTTCAGCCATGAGCACGCCGCGGCTTCCGCTCACCGGCAAACACGTAGTGCTGGGGGTCACCGGTTCGATTGCCGCGTTCAAGGCGGCGGACCTGGCGAGCAAGCTGCGCCAGGCTGGTGCGACCGTCGAGGTGGTGATGACGCCGGCTGCGACGCAGTTCGTAACGCCACTGACGTTCCAATCTCTGACCGGGCGGGACGTCGTTGTCGATATGTTTCACACGTCCGAGGCAGAAGCGCACGTGGAGGTAGCACGGCGGGCCGAGACCTTCGTGATCGTGCCGGCGACGGCCGACTGTCTCGCCAACCTCGCCTCGGGCCGAACACCGGATATGGTGACACTGACGGCACTCGCGACAACCGCACCGCTGATCGTGGCACCTGCGATGGACAGCCAGATGTGGGAGCACGCGGCCACGCAAGCGAACATGGCAACGCTGCGTGACCGCGGCGTCACGTTTGCCGGACCAAAGTCCGGCAGGCTGGCTACGGGGCGGGTGGGGTTCGGACGGATGGCGGAAGTTGCTGAGATCCTCGGGGCCGTGAGGGTCGTGCTGGGTGCGGCCGCAGGAGACTTGCAAGGCCGCCATATCGTAGTCACCGCGGGCGGTACGCAGGAGCCAATCGACCCGGTCCGTTATATCGGCAACCGGTCCACGGGAAAGATGGGGATGGCGATCGCAGAAGCAGCCATCGACCGGGGGGCGAAGGTAACGGTCGTGGCAGGTCCAACGGTGACAGCCCCGGTCCCCGCGGGCGTCGAGTGCATTGAGATTGGGACGACAGTGGAGCTCCTGGCCGCCCTGGAGAAGCTGGCAGCGAAGGCAGATAGCATCGTCATGGCGGGTGCTCCAGGTGACTTCCGGGCGGCGCGGGCAGCCGGCCAGAAGATTAAGAAGGAAGAGGGCAGCGATCAGCTGCGGGTGGACCTGGTGAAGAATCCAGATGTGATCGGCACGCTCCAGGGCGGCGGCATCCGGGTGGGCTTCGCTGCTGAGACAGAGAACCTGGCAACGAACGCGGTCGAGAAGCTCGGGCGAAAGCGGCTGGACTTCATCGCCGGGAACGACGTGACGCGTGCGGGCAGCGGCTTTGGCACGGACACGAACGAGGTGACGCTGTTCCACGCAGACGGCCGCGTTGAAGTGCTACCGATGCTGAGCAAGTACGAGGTAGGGCAGGCAATCCTGGACCGGATCGCAGCGAAGCTACCACCCCTTACCGCCTGACCCCCTTTTTCGGGCGACGAGACGATCAGTCGAGGCCGGCGGAGTGAAGGGCCTGGTCCCGTTGCGCTCTCAGCGTTTCAAGTTCGGAGGGCGTAACCCAGCCCCGGCCCTCCGCGACCGCCATCTCCGTCTCGCGGGTGTAGTGCCATGCACCGAAGGCGAGGGACAAAGGATCCAGCAGGAAAACGCCGGCTTCGCGTTCGTATCCCTTGCGCCAGTAGTGGTGGAAGACGCGGCGGGCTACCTGGAATGCCGGGCGCCAGGGACTCGGTGGGAGCGGGACAAGGCGGAGCGCTGTGCTTGTGAACGCGAGATCGGCGCGGCGATCGGTGATAGCGGCACCTGCCCAATCGAGGATGGCCGTGATGCGCCCGTTGTGAGCGAGGACGTTGATGGGATGAAAGTCGAGATGGCAAAAGGTGTCGAAGCGACCATCGCGAATGAGAGCGTCACGGAGGGCTGCGTGGTCGATGGTCTCGCGGATCCAGGTCGTATCACGGACACGGAGCCCCGGCGGTGGCGGGGTAGCGTGGAGCCGAGCCTGTGCCTGGCCGAGCGCAGCCGCGACGGCGGGGAGCTGGCCTGGCCTCGATCCAGCAAGGTCTAACAGGGTCCTTCCAGGCGCCCAGGCGGTGATGAGGGCGGGACGGCCGTGCCATGCGCCTAGATATTCGACTTCGGGCACGGGGAGGGCGGCCGCACGAGCGTGGCGCATGGCCAGCGCCTCCTGTGCCGCAGCCTCAGCGTTGCGGACAATGTCTGGCTGAGCGCGGTGGAGGCGGAGCGCATGCGTGCGGCCGTCGAAGGTGGTGAAGCGGCAGGTGAGCGTGTCCCACCCACTGGTGATGCGATGGACATCACCGGACGGCGGGAAGCCGATGTCCGTGAGGACCACGACCGGATCCGCGTCCGACGGACTCATCATGGTTCAGCATCCGATCCGGCAGGCCAAGGACTACCGCGTCGACACCAACTGGGATATTAGCGCTGTACGAGGAGGTCAGCGCCTTGCTGATAGAGCGGTTCTGTGGCGTGCGCCGCGGCTTCAAAGAAGGGCCCCGGGTAGACGCCGATGGCAATCGTGGCACCGATGAGGGCGGCGCCCATGCACCACATGACCGGGTTCAGACGCCAGCGTGCCGCTCCTTCGGGCGGATCGAACAGGTACATCTGGCGCAGGATCATGAGGTAGTAGTAGAGGCTGACGAAGCTGTTGACGACGGCCAGGGCGATCAGCCAGAGCAGGCCATCGGTGGTGGATGACTGGAACATGAAGAGCTTCGTCGCGAAGCCGGCGAAGAAGGGTAGCCCTGCAAAGGAGAAGAGCGATACAACGATGACGAGCGCAAGGAACGGCTGCGTTTCGGCGAGGCCACGAAGTCCCGGGATGGAGTCATCGCCCGTGCGGTTGTAGATGGCAGTGATCGCCGTGAAGAGTGCCAGAGTTGAAACGACGTACCCCACGATGTGCAGGAGCAAGGCACTGGAGGCGTCGCGGCCGACCTCAGGGTCGCCATAGCCTATGGCAGCTACGACGACGAGCATGTAACCAACCTGGCCGATTGAGCTGTACGCGACCAATCGCTTGAGGTTGGTTTGCTGGATTGCCATGAGGTTGCCGACGACCATTGTCGCAGCCGAGAGCAACGCAACGGCCCAGCGCCACTCGACGGCGTCAACCTGGATGGCGCTGGTGAAGAGGCGAAGGATAAGCGCGAAGCCGGCCGCCTTGGAGAGCGTCGAAAGGAAGGCGGTAATTGGAATTGGCGCGCCTTCATAGGCGTCTGGCGCCCACATATGGAACGGCGCGGCGGAAACTTTGAAGCCGACGCCTGTGAGGATGAGCATGAAGCCGACGACAGCGGCAGCGTCCGTGTCTCCGGAGCGGGCGAGGAGCGCATCGGCGATGCCGTCGTAGTACGTGGTCTGCGTGATGCCGTAGATCAGGCTGATGCCGTAAAGGAGGAAGGCACTGGAGAACGCGCCGAGCAGGATGTACTTGAGGCTTGCCTCGCTGCTCAGGGCGTCCCGCTTCAGGTAGCCGACGAGGATGTAGAGGCTGAAGCTAAGCAGTTCGAGCGAGATGTACGCAGTTATGAGTTCACGAGCCGCAGCCATGTAGACCATGCCGATGCCAGCGACGAGCAAGAGCCCGTAGTACTCGGAGGCGGTCTTGGCACGATCACGCATGTAGGTAGCGGACATGATCGCCACGACGGCGATGATGCCGCCGGCGAGAATGCGGAAGAACGTGGTGAAGTTATCGACCTGGATGAGGCCCTGGAAGTTGTTGTCGCCCATGCCGATGTAGGCGAGGGAGGCGCCGATCCAGCCAAGTGAGACGAGCACGGTGAGCGTGGCAAGAATATCGCGACGGATGCGCGGCCAGATGAGCTCGAGGGCAATGATGAGCACCGCCCCGCCCGCGGCTACGAATTCAGGGATGAAGATCGTGTAATCACGCAATTCCAATCACCCCCGGGAGATGCGTCACGGTAGCGGCCACGCGGTCAGTGAACGGCGCCCACCAGACGCCCATCAGGACAATAGCGGCAAGCAGTGTGACAGCGCCCATCGCTTCGAGCGGTCTGAGGTCTTTGAGGTCGGCCCAGCGTGGGTTTGTCGGGCCGAAGAAGACGATTGAGAACATTCGCAGCATGTACCCGGCGGCGAGAGCGGCAGCGAAGATGGCAAGGCCACCGAAAAGCGGATAGCTGTGGAAGGTCCCGACAAAGATGTGGAACTCGGCGGTGAACCCGGAGAGCCCGGGAAGGCCAACGTTTGCTAGGCCCGCCACGGTATAAAAGACAACCCACGCGGGCATGATCTTAGCGATACCGCCGTAGTCCTTCAGGTCGCGGGTGTGAGCCTGGTCGTAGAGCGCGCCGATGAGAAGGAAGACGAGGGCCGTCATGACGCCATGGCTGAACATCTGGAGGACGGCGCCGGTGACGCCGACATCGTTCATAGTTGCCAGGCCCATGATCACGTAACCCATGTGGCTGACGGAGCTATAGCCGGAGATGAGCTTGAAGTCTCGCTGGGTGAGCGCGGCAGTCGCTCCGTATACGGCGCCGATGACGCCGAGGACCATGAGGCCGGGCATCCAGAATGCAGCACCTTCGGGAAGGAGCTGGATTCCGAGACGGATGATTCCGAACGCGCCAAGCTTCATGAGGACGCCGGCGTGGACCATCGAGACGGCGGTCGGTGCGGACATATGGCCGTCTGGCGACCATGTGTGGAATGGCCAGAGGGCAGCGAGGACGCCGCAACCAACAACGAAGAAGGGAAAGAACGTGCGCTGGAAGTTTGTGCTGAAGGCGCCGTTTTCGGCAGCTTCATAGAGTGCGGGGAGGCTGAACGTGCCGATGTTGGCTTCATGGAAGACGGCGAAGATGCCGATCCAGATAAGGACGGAGCCGCCAACCAGCATGAGGGTCAGCTTCATCGCGCCGTACTCTTTACGGGTAGAACCCCAGACGCCGATCAGCAGGTACAGCGGCACGACCGCGAGTTCATAGAAGAAGAACCAGAAGAAGAGATCGAATGAGAAGAAGGTGCCGTAGACGCCACCAACCAGCACCCAGAAGAGGATGAAGAAATCCTTGGGACGGAAGTCAATCTTCCAGGAGACGATCGTGGCCGCAAACGACACGATGCCATTCAAGAGGACGAGGAGGGCAGAAATGCCATCGACCCCGAGATGGAGCGTGATGCCGTCTTCGCCGAGGAAGCCGACGTTCTCTACCCAGGGCCACTGCAGCTCCATCTGAATGCCGGCGCCAGCGACCTGGTACGCCGTGAAGATGTAGATGGAGAGGCCGAGCATCGCCGTGGCCGCAATGAGCGACACGTAGCGGATGGCCATCTTCTTCGATCCGGGGATGAAGAGGATGATGAGCGCGGCCAGGAGTGGCATACAGAGCGTCGAGAGGACGACGTAGCCCTGTGCCTCGTCGTAATCCATGGACTACCCCCTCACCGCGAGGCCGACGACGGCAAGGGTGATTACCCCGATTGCTACGCCCATGGCGTAGTTCGGGACCTTGCCGGTCTGCGCGTATTTGAGCACTGAGCCCGAGTATTTCGTGATCTGGGCGGAACCATCGACTCCGGTGTCGTTGACAACGTAGCGGTCGAACCAGGAAACGATGAATGAGAAGCCGAGCAGGCCACGGTCGATACCGTACTGGTACATCTCATCGAAATAGAACTTGTTCGTGATCATGTCGTAGAGGCCGGGCTGCCATTCGGCAAGCTTTGTGGAGCGCACGGTGCTGCCGCCCCAGTACATCCAGCCAGCGGAGAAGATGCCGATGACGCCGATCGCGATCGATGTGCCGGCGAGTGCCCAATCGATGTGGAAGACGTGCGGGTGTTCGACAAAGATGAACTCGGTGATACCCCCCGGGAAGCCGATGGCCTTACCAACGTCCTGAAAGACCACGAACCCGGAGACGATGGCGAGGAGGCAAAGGAAGAGCAGCGGGCCGGTCATCACAAAGGACGACTCGTGGGTGTGCTCGTAGATGTGCTGGTCCTTTGGCTTGCCGAGGAAGGTGCGGACGAAGAGCCGCGTCGTGTAGAAGGCGGTGAGCACGGCAGCAAAAGCGAGCAGGATGAACGCCCAGCCACCACCCCAGTCCAGGGTGGAGTGAAGGATCTCGTCCTTCGACCAGAACCCGGCCAGGGGGAAGACGCCGGCGAGGGCGAGTGATCCGATGAGGAATGTCGTCGCGGTGATCGGCATCTTCTTCCAGAGACCGCCGAGTTCATCCATCTCCTGGTGATGGTGGGTGGCGTGGATAACGGATCCGCTGCCGAGGAAGAGGAGCGCCTTGAAGAAGGCGTGGGTCATGAGATGGAACATCGCGGCTTCAGGAGCACCTGAACCGAGGGCGACGAACATGAAGCCGAGCTGGCCGACCGTCGAGTAGGCGAGCACCTTCTTGATGTCCGTCTGTGCCAGGGCGATAAAGCCGGTGAGCAGGGCGGTAACGAGACCGACGAGCGTGATGATCAGCATCATGTCGCCCGCGACTTCGAACGCGGGGAGCATGCGGGCGGTCAGGTAGACGCCTGCGACAACCATTGTTGCGGCGTGGATGAGCGCGGAGACGGGCGTCGGGCCTTCCATCGCGTCTGGAAGCCAGACATGGAAGGGGACCTGCGCGCTCTTACCCATCGCACCAAGGAAGAGGAACATCATCGACACAAAAAGGTAGGTCGAACCGATGTGGCCTTCCTGAGCGGCGTGAATCACATCCTGGATGTTGAAGGTGCCCGCGGCCTTGCCGAGGAGTACGACGCCAATAAAAAGGCCGACATCCCCAACGCGTGTGGTGATGAACGCCTTCTTCGCTGCTTCGGTGGCGCTGCGCTTTTCCCAGTAGAAACCGATGAGCAGGAACGAGCAGACGCCGACAAGCTCCCAGGAGATGAGCAGGAGCAGCAGGTTGTCGGCCAGCACCAGCATGAGCATGGAGGCGACGAAGAGCTGCAGGACCGCGAAGAACCAGTAGTAGCGTGGCTCGCCCTTCATGTAACCGATGGAAAAGATGTTCACCATCAGCGCGACCGTGGTGATGACGCCGAGCATGAGGACAGTGATCGGGTCCACGTAGATGCCCATGCGGAGGACGAAGTCGCCGACGGTGCTCCACTCGATGGAGTTGGTCCAGGCAGGAAACTCTTGCGCTTCGAGGCCGTGTTGGAACGCTCCGCCGAGCCCGCCGCGGTTCTGCACGTAGTTGGCGACAACGGCGATCATGAGGCCGAACGAGGTGCCGGTGGCGAGGACGCCAAGGTAGTCGCCGCCGCGGGGAAGGTAGCGGCCGAGCAGCGCAAGCAGGAGGAACATGCCCGCCGGGATCGCGGCGAGCAGATAAGCGTGTTCAGTGATCGTCATGCGTCCGCGCCCCTTACCACTTCAGGATTGCCGCTTCGTCGACGTTGACCGTGGCGCGGTTGCGGAACAGGCGGATGACGATGGCGAGAGCCAGGCCGACCTCTGCAGCAGCGACGGTGATGATGAAGACAGCGAAGATCACTCCGGTGATACGCGAGGGATCGAGATACGCGGAGAAGGCGATGAAGTTCATCGAGACCGCGTTGAGCATGAGTTCGACGCTCATGAGGACGAGCACTGCATTGCGGCGGGCGAGGACGCCGTACACGCCGAGCGAGAAGAGGATGGCACTGAGGACAAGGTAGTTCTCGAGCGGAACCATCAGTCAGCGTCCTCCTGCCGGGCGAGGATGATGGCCCCGACCAGTGCTACCAGCAAGAGCGCGGAGGCGATAACGAACGGCGCACCGAAGTCCTGGAAGAGCTTTTCACTGATCAACTCGATGGAGATGCCAGTGGGCTGGTCGTCGACATCACCGGGCCACGAGGTGGAGACGGCAACACCGACGAGGATGGCGAGGATGCCGCCACCAGCGAGCAGTGCGAACGGCATTTGTGGGCCGTCCACTTTCTGGGCAGCGCCGCCGGCACCCATGCGGGTGAGCATGAGGGCGAGCAGGATGAGGACGGTGACCGCACCGCCGTAGATGAGCAGCTGGACGATTGCGAGGAATTCGACCATGAGGAGCAGGTACATGGCTCCGACGCCGACCATGCTGAGGATGAGAAAGATCGCCGAGTGGATGACGGAGCGTGAGAACACCACGCCAGCGGAGACGCCGACGATGGCGACCGCAAAGATCCACCACAGTACTTCGGTCGCCACGTTATGCCTCCGTCGGGACGGTCCCGCCCAGTTCCTGGATAGTTGCGAGCACGTCGGTGGGGATGGCCTCGCCGGCTGCGAGGGCTTCCTTTGCCTTGCGCTCCGCGCGCATTCGTTTTGCGCGAAGTTTGCTCAGTGAGTTCGGGTCGCCTTTGCCGCCGACTTCGACGCCAGCAGGCGGCGCCCATCCACCATCGGATGAACCAGCAGTCGCTGCGACAGCCGCGCCACCACCGCCTCCGCCTCCACCAGCGCCGGCTAGCGTAGCCCAGATGGCGCCACCGGGCGCGAGGTCAGAGCCGAGGTCATAGAGTGTCTTCGCAACGTCCTCGGGGATCTCTTCCCCAGCAGCCTGGAGTTCTTTGAATTTGCGCTCGGCACGCATGCGGCGAGCGCGAACCTTTTCGGCACTGTTGGGGTCGCCCTTGGGGCCATCGCCAACGCCGGGCGGGAAGCGCATGGAACCGTCGGCTTTTGTGCCGGTGAGGGGCTCTCCGCCACCTGCGCCACCGCCGCCGCCTGACCCAGCAAGCGTGGCCCAGATCGTGCCACCTGGGGCGAGATCAGAGCCGAGGTCGTAGAGCGTCTTCGCAATGTCCTCGGGGATCTCTTCGCCGGCCGCCTGCAGTTCTTTAAATTTGCGCTCAGCACGCATGCGGCGAGCGCGAACCTTTTCGGCACTGTTGGGGTCGCCCTTGGGGCCATCGCCAACGCCGGGCGGGTAGCGCATGGAGCCGTCGGGATTGGTACCACTGAGCAGTTCGCCGGTTCCGCCGCCACCGCCGGCAGCGCCGCCCTCCGTATAGGGGACCCCGGGCTTCATGTTCGTGTACTTGGTAATCGCAGCCTGGACCTCTTCGGGTACGGGCTCGCCGCGGTCAACAAACGCCTTGGCTTCGCGTTCGGCACGCATGCGCTTGGCGCGGATCTTCGATTCGGAGAGGATTTCGACTTCGCCCTGGGCGCTGCCAGCAGCGCCAGCGGTGGCTGCGCCAGCTTTCGGCTTCTCGGGCTCCCGTTCCTGGATAGCTGCCTGCTCGCCGCGTGCGATGCGGTCGAGCTGCGCCTGGCGGGCGGCCGGCCTCGCACCGAGGAAGGCTATTTCCGGCGGCTCCTCGCCTTTGACCTGACGTTCGATGAGTTCGATCCGATCCTGTGGGCGGAACGGTACATCGAGCCTGCCGTTGCGGCTGGAATCCAAGAGCGCGGCGATATCCATGTGGAGGTCGCGGCGGTCGAAGACGGCACGCTCGTGGCCTTCCCACGTGTTGTCCATGACGATTGCTTCGAACGGGCAAACTTCGACGCAAATGTTGCAGCGCATGCAGCGCGCGTAGTCGATCCAGAACTTCTCGACGATCTTGCGGCGGTTGCTGGTTCCTTCAGGATGCTTGGGGTTGTCCTGCATGGTCGCGGTCATGCAATCCACGGGGCAGTTTCGGACACAGACGTTGCAGCCCGTGCAGAACGGTTCGTCATGGTCGAAGTCCCAGGTGAGGACAGGGAAACTGCGCTGCCGTACGGGCAGGACGCGCCGTTCGTCGGGGTATTCGACCGTCACCGGCTTGCGGGAGAAGGTCGAGAGAGTGGTTGCGAGGCCCTTCAGGAGACCTTTCATGGGGCAGGCACCTGCAATTGCGTCCTGTACGCGCCGACCAGCGTCTTTGTGGACGACCGGCGGAACGCCTGGCGCATGATGATGGCGACGAGCACTGCCGCGCCGAGCGAACTCGTGAGCGTGAGCAGCCAGTAGGGGCCGCCGTACACGAGGATGAAGCCATTCGCGAGAATCTGGACGAGGGACATCGGCAGGAGCACTTTCCAGCAGAAACTCATCAGCTGGTCGATGCGGAGCCTCGGGACCGTAGCCCGAACCCAGAGCATGACAAAGATGAACGCGAGGCTCTTACCCATGGTGAGGGCAAGCTGCCAGCCCCATCCCCAGTCTTCGCCCATGGGGAACTGCCAGCCACCGAGGAAGACGACCGCACCAAAGATGCTGAAGCCCCACATGGCAGCGTATTCGGAGAGCATGAACATGCTCCAGCGGATGCCGGAGTATTCGACGAAATAGCCACCGACGATTTCCGACTCGGCGACGGGGATGTCGAAGGGTGCACGGTGCAGTTCCGAGAGCATGGCTGTGAAGAAGATGAGAAAGGCGAGCGGCTGGAGGATGACGTAGGGATAGCGATCCTGCTGGAGCGCCATCTGGTTGAGGTCGAGCGTGCCGGCGATCATCACGACGGCGAGCAGACTCAACACCAGGGGAATTTCGTAGCTGATCATCTGCGCAGCAGCACGGACGGCACCGAGGAGGGCGAATTTGTTGCCGGAACCGAGTCCGGCCATCATCACGCCGACGATCTCGAGACCGAGAGCCGAAATCATGAAGAAGAGGCCGAGAGGGAGGTTGCGGACACCCCAGTCCTGCGCAAACGGCAGGATGCTGAGTGTGATGAAGACGGGGACGAATGTTGCGAAGGGCGCGAATTCGAACACCCAGCGATCGGCTCGTTTGGGGCGAAGGTCTTCCTTACCGACGAGTTTGAGCGCGTCCGCGAAGCTCTGGAGGAGCCCTGCCGGGCCAGTGCGTGTCGGGCCGAGGCGCTGCTGGAAGCGGGCGACGATCTTGCGTTCGCCATAGATCAGGTACATGACGACGACGGTCATGACCGTGACCATGATGACGACCCGGATGATGGCGTCGAGCCAGTTCCAGATGCCGAAGATCTCGCTACCGAAGGGGTTGAGAACCTCGCTCACTTGTCCACCTCCCCCAGCACGATGTCGAGTGACCCGAGGATGATGACGGCATCGGCGACGTATGAGCCAACGACCATGCGGCGCAGGGCCGAGAGATTGCAGAAGCTGGGCGAGCGGAGCTTCATGCGGTAGGCGTTGGTACCGCCTTTTGCCATCCCGAAGACGCCGTATTCGCCCTTGGTGCCTTCGTGGCGGACATAGACTTCCGCGTCGGTAATGCGGAGCGTCTTGGGCAGGTCAGGGTTGAGCACGAGGCCGGACTTTGGCATCTCGGCAAGGCACTGCTCAATGATCCGAACGCTCTGGTACATCTCCGAGAGACGCACGAAGTAGCGGTCGAAGACATCGCCGTTGCGGCCGGTCGGGATATCGAAGTTGAGCTGGGAGTAGATGCCGTACGGCTCAGCCTTGCGGAGGTCCCATGGGATTCCGGTAGCACGAAGGACCGGCCCGGTGATGCCAAGGCCAATCGCTTCTTCGGTCGACATCGGGCTGAGGCCGCGGCAGCGTTCGACGAAGATCTCGTTGCCAGTAAGGAGGCCGTCGAGGTCTTCGATGCCCTGCTTGATGGAGGCGATTAGCCAGCGGCAGCGAGATTCGAAGTTTTCGGGCAGGTCCATGGTGACGCCACCGACCTTGATGTAGGTCGGGAACATGCGGTCGCCTGCGACTTCTTCGAAGAGGTCGTAGATGCGCTCCCGTTCGCGCCAGCCGTAGATGAAGCTGGTGCCGAAGGAGCCGACATCGGCGCCAAACGCGCCGAGGAACATGAAGTGGGAGTTGATCCGGGAGAGCTCGGCCATGATGACGCGGATGTACTGCGCACGATCCGGAACTTCGAAGCCGGCGAGGCGCTCGACGGTGTCGCAGTAGGCGAACTCGCAGCACATGCCGGCGAGGTAGTCGGTGCGATCCCACCAGCCCATGGCCTGGCGGTAGTCAGCTGTCTCGGTGAGCTTCTCGAGGCCGCGGTGGAGGTAGCCAATATAGGGTTCGCAATCGACGACGAGCTCGCCATCAACGGTGAGGACCATGCGGAAGACGCCGTGGGTAGCCGGGTGTTGCGGGCCGATATTGATAGTCATATCGACGGTATCGAATTCGGCTTCTGTGGGAGCGAGCTGATCTGGCCAGACAGTCATTAGAAGTTGAACCCCGCGGGACCGTCTTCGATGCCCTGCTTGATCTCCGCCTTTTGGAGCGGATGGGCCTTGAGGAGCGGATGAATGTGGAGGTCCTCTTCGAGGAGGAGGTTCTTGAGGTTGGGATGGCCTTCGAAGTGGATGCCAAACATCTCTGCGGCTTCGCGCTCATGCCAATCGGCGGCCCCGTAGAACTCGACGAGCGACGGCACCGATGCGTGGGGGTGATTGTGCGGGGGCAGGGGGACGGTGATCTGAAGTGTATGACCGTGGCGGAAGGAGTAGAGCTGATACTTGATGGCCATGCCTTCCTCGCCAAAATCGACGCCGGCCATGTTACGCAGGTAGTCGAACTGGAAGGCGGAGCGCTCCTTCAGTGTGCGAACAAGGTCACGGAGGCGATCCGCGGGCACGTCAAGGTTCACATCGCTCTTCGTCTGGCCGAGGGTGGCGCCGAACTGCGCGGCAACGGCGCCGAGGGCGTCCGCGAGCCGTGCGTTGGGGATCTGCGGGGTGACCACGTAGGGAAGTGACGCGGCTTTGCTCATCCGACCATCTTCCTGTCTTCCATGATCTTTTGCTGGAGCGCGAGGAAGCCATCGAGGAGGGCTTCGGGGCGCGGCGGGCAGCCGGGGACGTAGACATCGACCGGGATGATCTTGTCGACGCCCTGCACGACGCGGTCGTATTCCGTATAGGGGCCTCCGTTGGTGGCACAGGCGCCCATCGAGATAACGTACTTGGGGTTAGGCATCTGCTCGTAGAGGAGCTTGATGGCCGGGGCCATTTTCTTGGTGACGGTGCCAGAGACGACCATGACATCGCTCTGGCGGGGGCTTGGCCAGGGGACGATTCCGAAGCGGTCGAGGTCGTGATTGGACATGAAGGTGCCGATCATCTCGATCGCGCAGCAGGCCAGTCCAAACGTCATCGGCCAAAGGGAGCTCTTGCGGCTGACAGCAAGGAGAACGTCGGCGCCGGTCTGAATGACACCGGGCAGGACGATCTTGTAGGCAGCACGGACTTCAGGCAGCTGGACAGGAGTCAGCCGTTCGAGTTCGGCGCCAAAGTCGGGCGTGTAGGAAAAAGACGGCGTCGAAGTCATCGGCCCCACTCCAGGACTCCACGGCGCCAGGCGTAGGCGAGGCCCAGGCCGAGGACGCCGATGAAGACAAGCATCTCGTAGAAGACGTACTTCGGGAAATCGATGAAGGTGACGGCCCACGGGAAGATGAAGACCGTTTCGACGTCGAAAATCAGGAAGAGGATCGCCAGGAGGTAGTAGCGGACGTGAACCTGGCTCCAGTTGCTGCCGATGGGCAGCATGCCGCATTCGTAAGAAACATCCTTGCCGCGTTCCCGCCCGAACGGAGCGAGCAGCTTCGCCGCGATAACCGCAGTGCCAACGAGGATAATGCCCGCGATCGTGGCGACGAGGACAGCAGAGTAGGAGTCGTAAAAGCTCAAGCCCGGCTCCTTCCATGGCCTTCGGCGCTCCCCGCAGATTGGGAAAAAGCGCGCCGTTTTGACGGCCTGCATGGTGACTCTTCCGAGCGCGCGGGGATGCGTCCGGGATTGTGATTTCGGGGACAAACTCTAGCTCGGAGGGGGTAGCAGGGCAAGAGACGGGAAAGCCGGGGCCGGTTGCGCACAACGGCGATCGGGTTAGGTGCACGCATACGAGCGATTGGGCAAGGTGGTGGCGGGGTGTGTCTTCGCTGCATGTGACTGATGGAGTGGGTGCCTGGTGAAGAAGATCGAGGCGATTGTGCGGGGGTGGGAGCGGAGTGCGTGAGTGTTGGCAGCGCTTGGCGGCGCCGGCTCCGACCGGGTGACCGTTGGCGACGTATACGGACACGGGAACCAGAAGGACGTGACGCATACGTGGCACGGCCGCGAGATCCTCGTGGAGTACCTGCCCAAGACGCTTCTCATGCTCGTTGTGCATGACGCCCAGCTGGAGCACGTGGAGGAGACGATCTGCGACGTGGCGGCCACCGGGGGCCGAAGGCGACGGCAATATCGTTGTCTCGACGGTGGAGGAGACGGTGCGGATCAGGTCAGGGGCGCGGGGCCGGTTCGCGGTGTGATGGTGTGAACCGGAGGGTAATCGTTAGCACTCCTTGATTTCGCCGGGAATAGCGATGTCGAAGGCGACCTCGTGCGTCGTCCCGCTGCCCCTGGCATCGGCCACGACCATGGCGCCGCTGACTCGCTCGGGAGTTACGGAAAAGGGCGCGGCTGGGATTGGTTGGGCGTCCTCGTCGAACCAGTTCGTGCCATCGACGGAGTTAGCGCTGGCTGTGAACGCGCCGCCTACGGCGTTGCCCTGGATGCTGAGTTCGTGACCGACGGCCGGCGAGTTTGAGATCAGGCGGTTGATATTCACGAACACCTGTACCTGGCTGCCGATGCCGGTGAGATCGAGGTCCTCGTCACGGCCGGAGAACGGCTTGCAACGCTGTACCTGCGTGATGGCGATGCGGGCGCCATCTACGTCGACGTACCCGAGTTCGCTCGTAGCGCCTCCACCACCACCACTGCTGGAAGCCGCCGTGGTCGCAGCGGCCGACGTCGTGGCCCCACCAGGTGGCGACACCTCGCCGCCGCCGTCGTCGTCACCGCCACAGGCAGCAAGCGGGACAAGGAAGAGCGCGACCATCGAGACGATGGCCAGAAGTTTGGCATGCATGAGCAACCCCCAGGATTGACCGGGCGATCCAGCCCTTTCGCGTGGACGTGTCACCTCGATCCGTGATGGCCACAGATGCACCTGGCATCAGCGGCCCACTCACACTGGCACAAGCGCCGAAGGGGCGTCAACGAAACACCAGGAACGCGAACGGCGACGCCATGCGGCGGCCGGGCACGGATCCTGGCGCATCTGGGCGATGGGCCCAGCCGTCCTCCTGCAGGAGAAAGGCTGCGGTTGACCTCCGGGACTATCCTTTACCGGGCAGGGTGACCGTGGCACTGGCCGGGGTCGTGATGCCCTCGCGGTCGTTCTCGGCCCAGAGTTCGATATCGATCTCGTTAGTCTCCGGGCGCTTACCGGCGATCTTGCCTTTCACCTTCATGGTGTCGCCGTTCATGTTCATGCGGCGCATTTCGAACCGCATCTTCTTCACCCAGCCTTCGTCGCCGACGAAATCGGTGAGGAGGCGGCCGAGGTTGGCCCGCGTCCAGCCGGTGTTATAGAAGATGTCCTTGTGGCCGCCGGCCTGGGCGAAGGCGGTGTCGTGGTGGACTTCGTAAAAGTCCTGCGAGCCGCTGACCTGCTTGACCATGCGCGTGGCATCGAGCTTCACGGTGAAACCGGGGAGTTCGTCGCCGACGTTGACGTCCTCGAAGTAGAGCTGGGTATGGGTCTTCCTGGTCATTTCGAGCCTCCCGTGCCATTGGGGTCGGCCGCCACTTCCTCGGGCGGACGATGGGTAAGCAGCGTGTTTCGGCCGATGGCGACGACCTTTCCCGCTTCGTCGATGATGTGGGTTTCCGAGACGATCCAGGTGGAGATGGGGTCGAGCCGTGTGGGCTTGTGGAAGATATCGGCGAGGACCTGGTAGCTGGAGAGACGCTCGCCGATCTTGATGGGGCGGATGTACTCGAATTCGTTGATGAGGTTGACCATGCGGTCACCGGGAGTGGGGACTTCGCGGAGGAGCATGGGGCCGTCCTCCGACGGGGGCCAGATGCCCTGTCCGGCGAAGTAGTCGGCCATGACGGGCGGAGCGATGACGCCGCCGTGCCTTGTTTTCGCCGCGTAATCGGGATCGAGGAAGAGCGGGTTGTCGTCGTCGATCATGTGGCAGTGACGGCGGATGGGGTCGTATTCGACCGGGTAGCGGCCGGGGACAGGCTCGGTTTGCTTGCCGACCCACTCCTTGCGGACCGCTTCGATGTCGTACGGGGTGCCGGTTTTCGCCATGGGCGAACCTCCGTGGGGTTGTGTTGCGAATCCTACGCGAGACCGGCGAGGATAGGATGCCGGTGCGCCCGATCAGGCAGACTGTAGAACGTCTCGCAGGTTCGCTACGCTTTCTTCTGCAACCACCTTGCCGTCCCTCATCGTGAGGAACGCTGCACCAATGTGGAGAAGCGCTTACCGGATGGCGGCAGCGGCGGTCCTCCCAGTCCAAACGTCCCGGTGTATACTCCTCCGGCACGATAGAGCACGGCAACCAGGGAACCGTTAGCGACTACACGTTCGACCTTGACTTCCACATCGGAGAAGGCCGCATTGAGGCCAGCTGCCCGCATCTGGAAGGTGGCAAGACCCGGAGGCAGAGGATGCCCTCCGATAGCAAACGTAATCTCAGGCGCAGCAACCGCAGCAGCAGCCGCAAGGTCTCCAGTCCGGACAGCATCCATGTAGCGCTCGGCGAGTTGCGCGGGGTCGGTCATGGTAGTCCTCCTTCGCCCGAGCATACCGTTTCCGAATAATCCTTGCGCCCGTTACATCGGCGGCGATCCGAGCCAGGGGGCGCAGATCCCAGAGCGGATTGTTGACGAAGGGGTACCACCTATCGTGTCGCCACCGTCAGCTCGCCAAGTGGCGGAATAGCACTGCCTATCCGGCGATTTACGGCAGCGCTTCACGGGTTGGGCCGGTGGGCTTTCAATGGATGGGCACGCAAAGGGGGCTGGCTTGGAAGACACGCTTCGCATCATCGCCGTTTGGACGCACATTCTCGGAATCGCACTGTTCGTGGGGCCGCAGTTCTTCCTCGCGTTCGCGTGGGGGCCGGCAGCGCGGACGATCAAGGACCAGAACACGCGCCTGGACCTGACGCGGACGCTGACACGGCGGTTCGGATGGATCGGCGGTATCGGAATCGTCCTCATCGTGATCGCGGGAAGCTTCCTCATCGCGACGTGGCGGGACTACTACGCTCAGCCAGACGTGGGCTTCACCGACATCTGGTACGGCGTGATCTTCATCGTGAAGATGAACCTGCTGATCGTGATGCTGGCGATCCTGGCAGTGCACATGTTCTACGTGGGGCCGCGGCTGGTAAACGCGATGGACGAGCACATTAATCATGGCGGGCCGGAGTCGGCGGTACGGTCGGCGAGGATGCTATCGATGGCATTTAGCATCGCGGGGCTGTTGCTGGCGCTGGCGCTGATGGTGATGGGCGTGATGATGAACACGACGGGATTCTCATTTGAAAACAGTTAGCCCTTAACGGTGGCTTGAGCGGACTGGTAGAAGCTCCGGGCGGCGTGTGGCACGCTCAGCACGGCGGGCGGCGAAAGCGGAGGGTCCATGCGCAACAGCGTCTTGCTCGGACTGAGCGCGTGCCTGGCGGCCATGTCGCTCGTGGGATGTTCCGGACGGGACAGTGAAACGAACGGGACGGCAGCCGCCGCGACGGCCAGCGCCGATGCGAGCACGCCGACTGCCACGCCCACGCTGACGCCGACGCCCGTACCGGGGAAAGCGCTGGCCGAGCGGCTGGCGCAAAGCCCGCAGTACTTCATCTATGTGATTGGGCCTGGAGATACCGTGAAGACGGTTGCGGACATGCTGGACGGCGTGAGCGACGGACTCGACGCGGACTTTGTGGACGAGATCAAGAAAGTGAACGGGCTCTCATCGGACTCGCTGCCGGTGGGGCAGGAGCTGGCGATCCCGCTGCGGCTGCCGACGGCACAATCGTTCTTCCAGGAGAACTCAATCGCGGCGGCAATGGCGGCCAACGACCCCAAACCAGCGGTCTCGTTCCTGCGGCCAACGACAGGGTTGCGGGATGCGACACGCGGGCTCATCGGCCTCTACAAGCTGCAGATGGACGATGGCAACGCTCCCGGTGAAACGCGGGGCTTCTACGCTGTGTACTCGACGCTGGACCGCGTGGGCGTGAAGGCCGGCGAGCTGGACGCCGAAGCGCGGGTGACGGGCGAGGCGTTTGCGGTGGCTGGCGGGTCGATGGTGGCCGCGTTCCAGGCGGAGTACCCGGACGCCTACGTGTTCCGGCGAAGCAACGTGATGTACGCGGTGGCCCTGATCTCGCTCACGGTGGATGCTCCGACGATCGCGGCGGGGATGCAGGCAGCGGCGCCGTAGGGATCGGGTAACGGCTAGGCGGGATCGCCGAGGTGACCTTTGAACCAGGCAAGGGTGCGGGCGAGCACGTCTTCGCGGTGTTCGGCCGGGCCGGTGCGCTGGAAGAGGTGTGAGCCGCCGGGGTAGCGCGCAAATTCGACTTCGCAACCAGCACGCTTGAGGGTGACAAACATCTGCTCGCCCTGGCCGACGGGGCAGCGTTCGTCGGCTTCGCCCTGGACGATGAGCGTCGGTGTGCGCGTGTTGTGGGCGAACTGCGAAGGGGAGTGGGTTGCGTACCACTCTCGCGCTTCATGCGGCGCACCGCCCCACTGGCGGACGCCGAACGTGTGAGAGATATCGCTGGTGCCGAACATCGATTCGAGGTCGAAGCAGGGTGCGCCGCAAACGGCAGCCTTGAACCGGTGGTCCTGGCCGATAGTGCGGGCAGTCATGAAGCCACCGTAGCTGTAGCCGTAGATACCCTGGCGGTCGCCATCGAGGTAGGGACGTTCGAGGGCGCGATCGAGGACGGCCATGAGATCCAGGTAGTCTTCGCCGCCCCAGTCGCCGGCGACCTGCTGGGTGAAGTCGCGGCCATAGCTGGAGCTGCCGCGCGGGTTGGAGTAGACGACGGCGAAGCCGTTGGTGGCCAGGCACTGCTGGTTCGCGTTAAAGGCATAGCCGTAGTGGCCGTTGGGGCCGCCGTGGATATCAAGGATCACGGGGTAACGCTTCGCCGGGTCGAAATCCGGGGGCAGGAGCAGCCAGGACTCGACCGTGTAGCCGCCACGGGAAATGTCGAAGCGCTCCCAGCGGGCTGGTGGCGAGACCTGGAGTACCGGCGCACTCGTCGCGGTGACGAGCTCCCGGCGCATCGCGGACAGATCGATGACGGCGACTTCTCCGGTAGCAGCAAGGCTGGCGACGGATTGGACCGCAAACCGGTGCGCGGCGTCGGCGCTAAAGCCCGAACGGAGCTCGGATTCGCCTTCGACCTGCGCAGCAGCGCCATCGCGGACATCAACCGTCCAGAGGCCGCTGGCGCCAGCGCGGAAGGCGTGCCAGAAAGTGCGGTGGTCATCCAGCCAGATGGGGGCCGACGGCGCGGCGATGGTCGGAAAGCCACCATCGGGGAGGCAGGGGAGGTCAGTCGTCACCTGCCGGATGTGGCCGGTTGAGGGCGTGACGACGTAGATATCGGGCTGCCAGCTGTGGGTCGGGTCGCCGGCGAAGACGATGCGGTCGCCGGCAGGGGACCAGGCGAAGGCGGTGATGGCGCCATCGGTTGGCGTAAGCGGGCGTTCGCGGCCATCTGCGACGGTGACGAGCGCGAGATGGCCAGTCATGCCGTTGTTGGTGGCGACCCGGCAGGCGATCGACCCGCTATCGGGGGACCACGCCGGGTTTATGTGGTCGTGGACAGCACTGGTGAGGCGGCGGACAGCGCCAGATTGGGCGTCCGCGACGAAGAGCTGTGTGCGGTTGTCGCCAAGATAGCCGCGGTTGTCCTGTTTGTAGTCGATTCGGGACGTGACGCGGACCGGCGGGGCGGCGCCGGCGGCGGGCTTCGTCCCTTCAGGATTGGCGGGATCCCAGCTGGCGATGAAGGCGATCGAGCGGCCATCCGGGGACCAGGCGATCTCGGAGATCGCGGTCGGATGTGCAGTGATCTCGCGGGCTTCGCCACCATCCATGGGCAGGCTGAGGAGGCTGTTTGGCTCGGTGCGGTTGGAGACGAAGGCGATAGCTTCGCCGGAGGGCGACCAGCGAGCAGTGTGATTGCGCGAGCCGGTCCAGGTGAGGCGCCGTGCGTTGGAACCATCGCGGTCCGAAACCCAGAGGTGCGTAGACGACTGACTCGCTTCGCGGGCGGTCTGTGTGCGGGCATAGACGATGCGTTCGCCATCGGGGGAGATCTGCGGATCTCCGGCGGGTTCGAACCCGTAGACAAGCGTTTCCGGGGTCAGCGGATGGGCCACGGCGACACCTCCAAAGAGGAACGAGTATACGGCCCGACAGACCGCGAAGCGGAGGTCCCGCTGCGGGCACGCACTCTGGCGGGAGTGCTAGGATCGGGGGCGTGACTGATCCGTACGCCGTGCTAGGTCTGCCGCCAGACGCGCACGAACCGGACGTAAACCGCGTGTTCCGGGCGCTGGCGCGTGACCTGCATCCGGAGCGCTACGTGGGGGCGCCGGAGGAGGAGCGAGCGGCGGCCGAGGAACGTTTCAAAGAAGTCTCGGCCGCCTATTCGGCGATCAAGGAACGACGCGAGGAACGGCGCAGCTGGGGACCGCTGAAGCCCGAAAACAGCCTCGTGCTGGTCATGGTCGCGATGCTCCTCACGCTGGGACTGGTGCTCGCCGGGGTTATCAGCACGGCATTGACGCACATGGACCAGGCAGAGCCCGAAGTGCAGCTATCCGAAAACGCGCTCGCGACGATCAGCCTGATGCACGACGGCGTGCCCGTGCCGCACTCGGCAGTGCTGTCTGTCCGGCGCCTGGGCGATTATGTCGTACTCCAGCTTGATTCGAACGAAGTGTTGGCGCCGGGTGACCTGGCAGCTTCGTGTATCCACGACGGCGCGCACGCGTGGCGCAGCGACTCGATCCAGCAGATGTCAGCGTCGTACATCGTCCGGTACCAGGTGCCGCTGGACGCGGACCATGAAGTCGGTGTGCCCGGCGGGAGCAGCGCGGGTGGCGGAGAGACGCTTTCGTTCCTGTATGCCTGCGATGCCAATTACACGCCGGCGCCACTGGCTGCTGCGTTGTTCGCGCCGTAGGTGAACCGCAAGCCTCCTTTGTAAACTGTTCTGAAATCGCGTTAAGGACCGTTGTTAAAGCTCCGGGGGGGGGGGGTAATGTGCTGTTGTCGGGCCCGAACCTTCTCAGGAGCTGCAAAGATATGAATCCGCGACGCCCCTCTCGGGGAACCAAGAACCCCGGTGTTCTTCGGCTGACCCAGAGCCTGATGGCGATTACCATCCTCGCGATGGTAGCCCTGGCACTCCCGTCCACGGCCTCAGCGTGGGCAGGGCAGACCTGTGTTGGGGGCAGCACCGGTAGCTACTACACCTATGGGTCAGTCACGACCTGCACTCCGCTTCCGGCAGGAACGATTGCGACGACGGCCAGCCTTTACGGCTACTCCGAACACTCAGGAAGCTACGTATTCATCGCCTCGACGTTCAGCGCATGCGCGGGCTGCGGTTACGATGCGGCGTTCGCTGCGAATCCTTCTCCGGGTGGGAGCATGTACACCGCGGGCACGCACTTTGTCTGCATGCCGCCGCCGTTTTCTCCGTCCTGCAAGACCGCGTTTTCCGTGTGGTTCTTTAGCACCTAACCAAGGAGGGAGTCATGCATCGATCATTCAGATTCCCAAGCATGGGAATCAGCGTCATCGCAAGCGTTGTCGCTATCGGAGCGACGGCAGCAATACTCACAACAGCCATACCGGCTCTCGGCGGCGACGAGCCGACAGTGCGCTTCGCGGAGGCAAGGCCAGATGGCGCGCCGGATCCGCTAAGCCCGGAGCAATGCCGACAAGCCGAAGCCGCCCTCCTAAGCACCCGTGCCAATCTCTCGACAGCGATGGATCGGGCTCTGGATCCGGTAGCCGCGGCTAACGCGAAGTCGAGTCTGAACCAAGAGGTTGACAGGAGTCTGGCGTGGGTCGCGGCAGGATGTCCGCCGGATCCGATTCGGGGATTCATCCCGAATCCGACGGGCGAAGGCGGGTCGCTCCGCCTCATGGAACACCAGAACTTCTCGTCAGATGGCGTAATCGTCTGGGACGAACCCGGGGCGGCGAAGCCGGTTGGCCAGCCGTAGACCCGGACGGGATCTGAGTTCACCGGGGGGCGGTGCGATCGACGTACCGCCCCCGGTCGTGCGATCACCGCCCACTCCCGCTGATCGCACCGCGGGCAATGTCCCAATATCGCCAGTCGTCGAACAGGTCTACGCGGTAGAGCCACCATTCGGCGCCCCAGAGGTAGACGCGGGAAGCACCGGACCGGCGCGCGTATTCGATTGACTGGCGCAGGCGGCCAGGGGTGATGTCGCGTGGGGTGGCCGGATCTGCGAGTTCGGGAAAGCCGGCCCAGGGCTCGGCCTGCATCTCGGTGATCCAGAAGCCCTTTCCAGCTTCGCGAGCTGTCTCTCCGCGCCAGGGATAGTTAGGGATGAGCGGGCCGATCTCGAGAATCGGAGCGATGAGCGAGATGCCGATGAAGGAAACACGGCGGAACGGGTAGATATCGAGCGCCATGACGTCCGCATCTTCGACAGCCGGGCGCCAGGAGTCGTCGTCTGACAGATAGCCGGCATGGTTGATCACGACCGGGCGAGCGAGTGGGTCAGCAGCGCGGATAGTGCGGACCTCCTCCTGGACGAAGTCGCGGCCGATCGTCCAGTTGTGGGCGCGAGGCGAGGCGATGTACGGCTCGTTATCGGCCTGCCAGGCGGTGACTGCCGGGTTTTCGGCGACGTGGCGGACGACGGCTTCGACCATCGCCAGGGCGGCGGAACGGATCGCCGGGTCGTCGCTAATCACGGCGCCGTCGGCACGGAGCGCGGGATCGCCGGAGTCGTCTCGAAGGATGCGGCGCGGGATGTAGAACTCAGGGTGGCGCTGACTCTTGATGCCGACGGTGAGGAGGACGTCGACATGGTGGGTGTTGGCGACGGCGAGGAGGGCGTCGAGGCCGGAGAAGTCGTAGCGACCACGGCGCTCCACCTCGTCCCAGTACACCGAGAGCCGCACGTGTTCGACGGAGAGGCCGGTGATGATCCGGTCGAACTGGCTGGCGCACCATTCGTGACGATTGACACCGGGAGGGAGCCCTTGCAGGTACTCCATCTGGCGGCAGCTGAAGTTGATGCCCCATTCCGGGTTTCCCGGTGGCTGTTGCTGTGGCCAGGCGAGCCACCAGAGCAGCCATCCGACCGTCGTGAGCAGCCCGGCAGAAAGTACGCCCCCGCCGATTACTGCAAGTGCGAGAAGGGGATGTGCAGGAAAGCGGAGCGGATGGCGCTGCATTGAGTTCACGGTTGGGGCAAGAGAAAAAACACGGGCGGCAGAAGTTCTGCCGCCCGCGCCCCCAGGATGGAACGCCTCTCAGCGCTCCTTTGTACACAATATCAAAGGCGGCCCGTAGCGGATTGCGGTGCTTAACCGGGCCTTGGCGAAGGCGGCCAATCAACCCGCGAGGGGCACCCGGAAGTCCTGGTATTCGTCCGCCGCCAAACGGAGGGCATCGATGGCTGCCGCGGTGACCGCATCAACCGGCGCCCAGTCGTTAAACGCCGCGGAATTCAGCTCATCGCAGGGGCTGACCGTGACGTGGAACGAGAGGACATCACCATTGCTTCTTTGCCAGCGGATCGGATAGCTCCAACGGTACTTCTCCTCACGCGGCGGCACGGTCATCCAGAGCGCAAGGAAGCGTTGGACGTAGGGTGGATCACCCGCGAGGAGGTGTTCAACGGCGCCAGCGAAGTAGGGGTTGGCGTCCCGCATGGCGGCGACGTCGCCCCCGTAATGACCCTTTGCGATGCGGATCGGGATCGTCATCGCCTCATCCCAGTTCAGCAGATGGTCAGCTACGGAACGCCTGGTAAGCATCGCAAGGAAGGAACGCTCGTAGTGGCCTGTCCTGGAATGATTCAGGTCCTCTTCCAGGACCCGTTGGAGGAGCCCGTTGGCGGCAACGAGTTCCATAAACTGATTCGTGAGACAGGACGGGATCGGAGTCTGGAAGCAGACCGCTGCCGCCTCGTCGAAGGTGTGCCAGGGGCTGAGGCGCTGGCTCGCTGAAATCTCACCGTCACGGGCGAACCCGGCCCCTTCGAGGACTCCAGCACGGGTGAGAGGATCGGCCTGGAGCGCCGTGAGCAGCGCGGCGAGCGACTCCCTCGATGGGTTACGCGTGCCGAGTTCATATGCCTTGAGCGTGATCGGGCTGACGTTCGCGCGCGCGGCGGCGTCGATGCGGGAAAGGCCGACGCTCTCACGGAGGTGACGAAGGGTTTGGTGCCATGCCTTGGGCTGACTGCCACCCGCCATCGCGCAAGTCTAGGGCTGCCCCTATGTGAGCGAAACAACGCAAAACACGGCGTGTATCTCCGCCGGACACAGGGTGTGTCCGAAAAAGCATCGCCGGCCGGTATCGAGCGGCAGGACTATGCCGATGCCCGCAGAACGGGCGGAGGAAACATGACATGCAAAGCCACTTTTCACTCGTGCGACGCGGGACCGCGGTACTGGCGATGGTGATCGCGTTCTCGCTGATTGGGGGCCTGTCCGGCGCGGCGCCGGCATACGCAGCAGGCGTTTCGGTCGGGAACGTTGCTGTGACGGAGGGCGATGCGGGAGTCACGATCGCCCAGGTGCCCTACGCGTGGGCGCTGCCGGGCGGATCGATGGCAGTGGTCCACATCGTAGTGACGCCTACCTTGCCGGCCAACGCGGCGGACATCGCCCCGACGACTATTTCCCGGACCGTGCGCGGTTCTGGTAGCGCGACCCTTGGCGTACCCGTGTTCGGAGACCTCGATCGAGAGCCCGTGCAGGTCGCGCTGATCACGCTGACGTACGACGGGATCATCGATGGGGGGAACGCGGCGTTGTTGACGGTCTTCGACAACGATGCTCCGAACGTGACGATCAGCGACGGCAGCGGCGCCGAAAACATCGCTGCCGTGACACACACGATCTCGCTCTCGAAGGCGATCAACCAGGAGACGCGATTACGCGTCCGGACGTTCGCAGGAACCGCCAGCGCGGGCGCGGACTTCGCTTCGCTGGACCAGGTGGTGATCATCCCGCCAGGCGCTACCTCGACCCCGGTCGTCGTCCCGGTGGTCGATGACCGGCTCATCGAACTGACCCCGTCAGAAACCTACTCGGTCCAGGTATCAGCGGTCACCGCAACGGATATCAGCGCGGGATTCCCCAGCGACCTGCTGGCTACAGGGACCATCCTGGACTTCCGTGCCGGCAACACATCGGCGGCGGGCAAGTTCCAGCTGGCAATTGACCCCTCGTCCTTTACGTGTCGCGACGACCTGCCGACGACCGAAGCGTTCCTCGTCCCGGGGAGCGTATCTATCCGGCTTGAACTTACTCACGCGATGAGCCTGCCGTTCGAATTCCGGCTCGAAGTTGGTGCCGCCGACGGAGTAACGCCGACGGCTACCCCCGGAAGCGACTTCGTCGCATCGAACCGGGTGCTGGTCTTCCCCGCCAATACGAGGACCTTTGTCTTCAACGTCACGATTAACGATGACAGTGTCACGGAGGGCGATGAGTTCATCGGGCTGCTGGCGACGGGCAGCATGATCCAGAACTCCCAGCCCTGCAACCAGAACCTCGGCGGAGCGAACAACCAGATCAAGATCATTGCGAACATCTCCTAGGTCGGCCCGCCAGCAAGGCGTTTAAAAAAGGGCCGGCTCTTGCGAGCCGGCCCTGTGCTTTTTCTGGTGGCGGAGCCGAAGCTTAGACCTCGCGAAACTCGCCCTCGACGGTGCCTTCGGCGGTCTCTGCGCCAGCGGGTTCGCTGCCTGGACCGGGGCCCGTGCCGTTATCACCGCCCATTGAGCCGTAGACGGCCTCGCCGATCTTGGAGAGAGACGACATCAGGGCTTCGTGGGCGGACTGGATGCGCGGGGTGTCCTCGGCCGCAATGGCGTCGCGCACGTCTTTGATCCGGCCTTCGACCTCTTCCTTGAGTTCGGCGGAGATCTTTTCGGCGTTGTCGCGGAGGGTGCGCTCAGCCTGGTAGGCGGCCGAATCGGCCATGTTCTTGGTCTCGATGCTTTCGCGGCGGGCTTTGTCTTCGTCGGCGTGCAGCTCGGCTTCGCGCTGCATCCGGTCGATCTCGTCCTTGCTGAGGCCGCTGGAGGCCTGGATCGTGATCTTCTGTTCGCGGCCTGAGCCCTTGTCCTTGGCCGTGACGTTGACGATGCCGTTGGCGTCGATGTCGAACGTGACTTCGACCTGTGGGACACCGCGCGGGGCTGGAAGAATGCCATCGAGGATGAACCGGCCGAGCGACTTGTTATCGGTCGCCATGGGCCGTTCGCCCTGGAGGACGTGGATCTCGACGCTTGGCTGGTTGTCGGCAGCCGTGGAGAACACCTGGCTCTTGGCCGTGGGGATGGTGGTGTTGCGGGTGATAATCGGCGTGCTGACGCCGCCGAGGGTCTCGATGCCGAGGGTGAGCGGCGTCACATCGAGGAGAAGGACGTCCTTCACCTCGCCCTTGAGCACGCCGGCCTGGATGGCAGCGCCGATGGCGACGACTTCGTCCGGGTTGACGCCCTTGTGGGCTTCCTTGCCGAAGTAGTCGGAGACGATCTTCTGGACCGAGGGCATACGCGTCTGGCCGCCGACGAGGACGATCTCGTCGACATCGGAGGGCTTCTTGCCGGCGTCGGCCAGTGCCTTCTTCACGGGTTCGAGGGTGCCGCGGAGGAGGTCATCGACGAGCTGTTCAAGCTTGGCGCGGGTGAGCGTGATGTTCAGGTGCTTCGGCCCGCTGGCGTCGGCGGTGATGAAGGGGAGGTTGATCTCGGTCTGCTGGCTGCTGGAGAGCTCGATCTTGGCCTTCTCGGCCTCGCTCTTGAGCCGCTGGAGAGCCTGGCGGTCGTTGCGAAGGTCGATGCCCTCGGCCTTCTTGAACTCTTCGATGAGCCAGTCGATGACGCGCTGGTCGAAGTCGTCGCCACCGAGGTGGGTGTCTCCGTTGGTGCTGAGGACCTGGAAGGTGCCGTCGCCCAGTTCGAGGATGGAGATATCGAAGGTGCCGCCGCCGAGGTCGTAGACGGCGATCACTTCGTCGCCTTTCTTGTCGAGACCGTAAGCGAGGGAGGCGGCGGTTGGCTCGTTGATGATGCGCAGTACTTCGAGCCCGGCGATCTTGCCGGCGTCCTTGGTGGCCTGGCGCTGAGCATCGTTGAAGTAGGCGGGGACGGTGATCACGGCCTCTGTGACGGTCTCGCCGAGGTAGGCTTCCGCGTCTGCCTTCAGCTTCTGGAGGATCATCGCGCTGACTTCTGGGGCGCTGTGATGCTTGTCGCCGATGGTGACGCGGGCGTCGCCGTTGGAAGCAGCGGAGACGTTGTAGGGCACAAGCTTGAGGTCGCGCTGGACCTCGGGGTCATTGAGCTTCCGGCCCATGAAGCGCTTGATGCTGAAGACCGTATTTTCGGGGTTGGTGACAGCCTGGCGCTTGGCCACCTGGCCGACGAGCCGCTCACCGGTCTTGGTGATGGCGACGATCGATGGGGTGGTGCGAGTGCCTTCCGAGTTGGGGATGACGACCGGCTCGCCGCCTTCCATCACGGCCATGCAGCTGTTGGTCGTCCCCAGGTCGATTCCGATTACCTTAGCCATTTGTTTCTTTCCCTTTGTCCCTTGTGATTCGTTCGTGATGCATGGCCGGGGAGCGGGTGCTTCCCGGGGAGGTTGCTACTGGCCGCCTTCGCCAACGATGACCATGGCGGGTCGGACGACTTTGTCGCCAAGGCGGTAGCCCTTCTGGACGACGTGGAGGATGCGGCCCTCTTCGCCGGGCTGGCGGGCGATTGCTTCGTGGAGAGCCGGGTCGAACAGTTCGCCGGCGGCCGGGATCTCGGTCACGCCAAGCGCTTCGATGACGCCCTGGAACTTGCGCTGGATGGCGACGACGCCCTGTGCCCAGTTGAGGCCGGCCAGGTGCGCGTCCATCGTTTCGATCGCGCGCTGGAGGTCGTCATAGACGGGCAGGATGTTGATGACGGTGGCGGCGTTGGCGAAACGGGCCTGTTCGCCGCGCTCCTGTTCGACGCGCCGCTTGTAGTTAACGAAGTCGGCGGCGCTTCGCTGCCAGTTCTTGTAGTACTGGTCGGCCTGTTCGCGTGCGGCGGCGAGCTCGGCGCCAGTGGCATCTTCGCTGCCTGCCGTGGTCTCCACGACCACCTCCTCTTCCACTATGGCCTCGACCGAGGCCGGGTCGTCGTTCATGCGCGCGGACGCCCGCCGGTCAACGATCGGTTCGCGTTCGGTATCGCTCATGTCTGCTCCTTCCTGGCGGCGGGCGGCCGCCTCGCTATTGGTCTTCGTCGCCGTAGTAGCGGCGCGTGAGTTCGGTCAGTAGTTCGCCGACGTAGCGGACGTGGGCGACGGCATCGCCATAGGCAAGGCGGGTGGGCCCGAGGACGCCGAGGACGCCGGTAGCGCCGCCGGGGAGCCCGTAGCGGGCAAGGACGAAGCTCATGTCCTGGTAGGGGCCGTCGCGGTTTTCGTCGCCGATGACGATGGCGACGCTGCCACTATCGACGGCGGTGGAGGGGATAGCTTCGCGGAGCTTGCGTTCGTCGACGGCATCGAGGGCATCGAGGACGCGGTCGCTGCCTTCGAATTCGGGCTGGCGAAGCATCTCGCGGATGCCTTCGACGATGGGCGCGTCGGCCACAGCCTGCTCTTTGAGGAGGAGCTCGGTGACGGCGGCGATGACGACGGCTTCGACCTGGTCGAGCGGTTCGGCGCGGTCGCGAAGGGGGAGTTCAGAGGCCATGCGCCCGCCGAACTCAGCGTTGAGGCGGTTTGCGAGCCGGGCAAGCTGCTCCTGCGTGGCCGCGACGGGGAATTCGAGCGTGTGCTGGTGGACCTGCGCGTCGGATGTGACGACGACGAGGAGGGCGCGGTTATCGGAGAGTTCGACGAGCTGAAGCTGTTTGAAGCGGACGTCGTTGATGCGCGGCTGGGTGGCGAGAGCGACGTTGTGGAGGGAGCGGGCGAGGACGCTGGCGGCGAGGCCGACCCATTCTTCGAGGTCGCGGGTGGACTGGCCGAACTGGTGGAGGATGGCA
>JAGQHB010000048.1 GCA_020432045.1 Dehalococcoidia bacterium
AGGCCGAATCCCGCTGACGGCGGGAACGGGGGACCCATTGTTCCCTAAGGGGTGAACGGCGAATGGTTCGCCGCGGTGACTTCCGACACCGAACCCGACAGCTAACTCCGTAGGCCTTCGGGAGGCGACGCAGTATTCCTGCCTAGCCTCAGACACCGCAGCGAAACTCCGCCCACGTGTGGGATTGCCGCTGCCGTTCATGGTCAGGAGGAATCGATCTATGTCCGCGCAACCCACAGAGAAGCCCACCACCACGATCGCGCCCTGGCATGGCCTTGCGATCGATGGCCCGCTGCTGGCAGAGGCCATCGCCCACCGGTTCGAGTCGATGGCGCCGATGACGCCGCACGAGCTGCGGGCGGCTACGGCCGAGCTGCTCGATTTTGAAGCCGGCCTGCCGTCGGAGCGAATGCGGGCGTTCTTCGTCGGCAAGCTCAAGGCGCTCACGATGGTTGAGCGTTCCACGGCTCAGACGGTGTTGGATGAAACGAACGTCTTCCTCAGCGCCCGTCCGGCAGAGATGCTGATGCGCCGCCAGGTTGCGCTGCAGGGTGCATCGCGAGAGTTGACGCTCGACGAGATCAGCCAGCTCGAGGATCTGCTGCCGAACATCCGCGAACTCGCTGGGTTGCCGGCGCGAAAGACCTCGCCGGAACTCTCCGTAGTCGGCCCGGCTGGAAGGCCGGCAGCCACACTGGTCCCTGCTCGCAAGCGTCCTTTTTGGAAGGCGTTCCTGCGGGCGTAGTCCGCCGGATCTGATCCGCATGTAGCCCCCGCCGGGGGTGTCGCTCAATTCGTTGCGCGGCGCCCCCGGCTTTCTTGTGTCTGCACGGCCGAACCGGGCCGGTGTGATGGCTGGCGGCGTGTAGCATGTGGCCGTGACTGAACTGCGTGAGACCGATTCTGCCGGAGTGGAACGTCATCTCGCACGCAACGGGAAGCTCTCCTACCTGCAGATCCCGGCTCACGACCCGGTAGGGCTTGGTGCGTTTTACGCGGCCGTCTTCGGCTGGAGCGTCTCAGGCGGCGGCGACCACGTCAGCTTCCGGGACGCGACGGGCGACCTGATCGGCGCATTCACCACGGACCTTGAGCCCTCGGATCCCCCGGGCTTCATCCCCTACGTGTACGTCAGCGACACTGATGCATCGGTCGAGGCGGTCGTCCTGCACGGCGGCGAGGTGGTTGAGTTCCCCTCCGAAGATGGACAGTTGCGGCTGGCCACGATCCGGGACCCAGATGGGAATCACGTAGGGTTGTGGCAGTCGCTGGGGGTGTGAAGCGCGTCCCCCCGTCCCGCGTATCATCTCCCCCATGCCCCTCTATCCGTCGATCGATCCTTATGCGCACGGGATGCTCGACGTTGGCGATGGCCAGCAAGTCTATTTTGAGGAGTGCGGAAACCCGGATGGGACGCCCGTGGTCGTGCTTCACGGCGGACCGGGCTCCGGGTGTACGCCGTTCCAGCGGCGGTTCTTCGACCCCGCCCGGTATCGCATTGTGTTGTTCGACCAGCGCGGCTGTGGCCGGAGCACGCCGCACGCCGGAGACCCGGGCACGAGCCTCGAATCGAACACCACCTGGCACCTGCTCGGCGACATTGAGCGGCTGCGCGAACACCTCGGCATCGAACGCTGGCTCGTGTTTGGCGGCTCCTGGGGCGCGACGCTGGCGTTGCTCTACGCGGAGACACGCCCCGAACGCGTATCCGCGTTAGTCCTTGGCGGGGTGACGACCACGCGGCGGCGGGAGGTGGACTGGCTCTGCCGCGGCGGCATGGCGCCGCTCTTCCCGGAGCAGTGGGCGGACCTCCTCGATGGCATCCCTCGATCGATGGACCGTTCCGACCCTGTGGATGCGTATGCGCGCTTGCTGGCGGACCCGGACCCGGAGGTGCGTGACGGGGCAGCACTCAACTGGTGTCGCTGGGAGAGCGCCTCGATCAGCGCTACGCCCGGCCCAGCGCTTGCCGCGCGGTTCGAGGACCCGGCGTATCGCCTGGCCTTCGCGCGCATCGTCACGCACTACTTCGGCCACGATGCGTGGCTCGAAGATGGACAGGTCCTGCGCGACGCTGCGAAGCTCGCGGGCATTCCCGGCGTCATGGTCCACGGCCGCCTCGACCTGCAGGCGCCGCTGGTTACCGCCTGGGAACTGGCCCGCACCTGGCCCGATGGCGAACTCGTTTTGGTCGACAACGCCGGCCACGCATCGAACGAGCCGGGCGTCCCGGAAGTGCTCGTCGCGGCGACCGATCGCTTCGCGAACGCCGCGGGGCCCTACCCCGGCGCCCGGAATTTCGCCGTGTAGCTCCAGCCGCGGCCCGGGTGCCCAGCGTCGGCGACGAACCCCGCGCCTTCCGCCAGCCGTCGCAGTTCGTCGTATCGGATACGGTCCGGGTCGCCGCGCGTCTCGCTCACACAGAGCAGGCCACCCGGTCGCAGCACGCGGCGCACCTCCTGCAGGCAATCGCCCGGCCCCGGAATCTCGCCAAGGACGGCGACAAGCACGGCAGCGTCGAAGCTCGCATCGGCGAACGGCAACCGGAGCGCGTCTCCCTGCACCGCGGGCGACGGCGTCACGCCGGCCGTTCCCTGGCGCGACCGTGCCATCGCCAGCATCTCTGACTGGATATCGAAAAGGACGTGCCTGCCTCGGGGCACCCGGCGAGCGAACTCGATGCTGAAGTAGCCCGGCCCCGGGCCTATCTCGAGCAGGAGGGCATCCGGCGTCAGTTCGAGCCGGTCCGCCAGCTTCGGCGCCGAGTGGACGAACCGCCGCAGCGAGTTGAGCAGCATCCCTGCTTTCTGATGCGGAAATATCGCGCCCTTGCCGGTGCCGAAACGGACTTCCCGAGTCACCAACGCAGCCTACGCCGCCGCAGCCCCGGCTACGGCGATCCTCGACCTCCCCGGTATCCGCGCGACTCGACCCGATCCCGCGTGTAAACTCGCGCGCCTACACGATCCATCAAGATCGGAGGGACTCCAACTGTGAAAGCGGTTCGTATTTATCCTGATGCGTCCGGTGACGGGACCACCATGCGTTACGAGGATATCCCCGAACCCGTCCCCTCCCCTCGCCAGGTTTTGATCCGTATCGCCGCCGCATCGATGAACCGTGCCGACATCCTGCGTCGTAACTTCCACGGACCTGGCGGCGAGGCGGACCCTTTTACTCCCGGCACGGATATCGCCGGCATCGTCGAGGCAGTTGGTGAAGCCGTGACCGAAGTCCAACCTGGTGACCTGGTCGCCGCCCTTCTGAGTAGCGGCGGCCATGCCGAAAAGGTGGTCACGCATGTCGCCAGCACGGTTCCCCTCCCACGGGGCTTCGACGCGTCCGTGGCCGCCGCCGTCCCGGTCACCTACCTGACCTGTTGGTTCCCGATGACGTCCGAATCGTTGGGCCTGAAGCCAGGTGAGACGGCGCTCATCCAGTCCGGCGCGAGCGGCGTTGGCATCGCCGGCATCCAGATCGCGAAGCATCTCGGCGCCCGTGTGTTTGCGACTGCCGGAAGCGATGCGAAGGTGGAACGGCTCCGCGCCCTCGGCGTCGACGCCGCCATCAATTACACAACGACCGACTTCCGTGCCGTCGTCCTCGAAGCGACCAAGGGCCGCGGCGTCGATTACGTCCTCGAATCGGTCGGAGGAGATGTCTTCACCCGCAGTGTCGAGGTCCTTGCCCCGGGTGGCAGGCTCTGGATTGTCGGTAACAGTAGCGGCGCCCCCGAAGAGCCCGCTGACCCGGCACTCATCGCCCAAAAGAATCTGACCATCTCCCGCTTCGCTCTTCCAAGTGAGATCCCCACCGGTGGCACACGTCGCGAGTTGCCGCGCATCTTCGACCTCGTCGCCCAGGGCGTCCTCCAGCCGGTCATCGACCGGACGTTCCCTCTCGCCGAAGCCGCGGCAGCGTACGAACACCTCGCAGGGCGTCACAACGTGGGCAAGGTGCTCCTCATTCCGTGAGCACGACGGCGTTGCTTCGAGCCGGCCGTGTTGGGGCGCCGGTGCTCCCGGAAAGTGACGCCCGGAATACTTAAAGCCGCATGTCTTGACAAGGGGACACTCCGAAGTAACGTTCAGAGTCGAGCTACCGCGAGGCAATCGCGGCCACGCTACGGGCCGACGGCCTCAGTAACCGCCTCCAAGCTGAGTATGCGATCTCATCTCAGACCGGCAGGAGGACGCAAGATGAGCATGGATGTCAGGAGTCTCGAAGCGGTCGTCCGCCGAATGATCCAGCTGTATAGCGATGGCACGCCCGAAGAGTATGGATCTGACCGATTCCTGGAGCTCTTCGCGGATGATGCTGTCATATACCTTCCGCCTGCCCCCGGCTTTGCGGCGCAGCGCGGGGGGAAGGAGGCGTTTCGGGCCGCCAGCGCCAAAGGCTCTGCCCTGTTCCGCAATCGGAAGACACGGATTCACGAGATAGTTGTCCAGGGCGAACGGGTAGTGGCGCGAAATACATGGACGGCGACGCTCGTGGTTGATGCCATCGGGATGCAAGCCGGTACCGTCGTTCGATTCGACTACGTCGACTTCTGTACGGTTCGAGATGGACTGATCGTTGAATACACGAACGTGGGTTCTGCCATGGTGCCCGCCCAATGAGGCTGCCGCCGATGCCACGCTGCAATCGTTCGGTGGACCGGCGGCGGTGTATGAGGTAACCAGTGAGCGAGGCATCCATCCGTTACGCACGGACTGACGACGGTGAGACGATTGGATTTGTCACCGTTGGCTCGGGTGCACCAATGATCTGGCTTACCGCTGCCGGTATCTCGCAAGCGGCACTCATCGAGCGTCGCTATCGGGCCCAGCTTGCGGAGGTCGGGAAGCACTTCCTCGTAGTGATCGTCGACGGTCGCGGCTACGGCCTCTCCAGCCGCGAGCCCGCTGACTTCAGCGTCGGCGCGAGAGCGAGCGACATCCAGGCAGTGGCCAACCGGCTTGGCTTCGATAGGTTTCATCTCTTTGGCCACGCGCATTCGAGCTCGCCGTCTATCCGCTACGCCGCGATGAACCCGGACCGGGTCCTGAGTCTCGTGCTGTCGGGACCCATCGTCCGTGGAGCTGACGTGTAACGCCTCCAGGGTGCGGCCGCCGCCCGGTCGCTCGCCCTCGTCAACCCGGAATTCTGGGCGGAGACGATGGCCAGGGGACTGGCCGTTCCGTCCGAGCGCTTCCACGAGTTCCGTGAGCAGCTCTTTGCCGCTGCAACGCCTGCTCAGTACGTGAAGATGACGGAATCATTTGAACAGGCCGACTCGACCGCCGACTTGGCCGGGATTTCGTGCCCCGTTGGGCTCATCGCTGACCTGAGCACCGAGGCAACGGCGCGACAGGTGCGGGTAGCCTCGAGCGTGCTACGCCAGGTGGGTACCTTCCACGGCAACGGGCCATTTCCTTCCGATCCGGACGGGTACTTTTCTGCACTGCGCGAGTTCTTAACACCCTGGATGAGACAGGGGCCTGCGGATGCGGGCGAGTCCGTCGCCCAGTCCGCCTTCCGGACCATCCTCTTCACCGACGTCGTCTCGTCAACGCCGCTCCTCGCGCAGCTCAAGGACGCGAAGATGCGGGAGGTCATGCGCGACCACGACGAAGTCTTGAATGATGCCGTCACCGGGCGCGGCGGACGCGTGATCAAGACGATCGGCGATGCCTTCATGGCCGAGTTTGCAACACCAAGCGCTAGCATCGAAGCCGCGATCGCCGCCCAGCGCGGCATCCGCGAACGATTCGCAGGCAGCGAAGTGCCGATCCGGATCCGCATCGGCATCAACGCCGGAGAGCCGATCGAAGAGGACGGCGACCTTCACGGCACATCTGTCGTCATCGCCAAGCGCCTGGAGTCTGCCGCAGACCATGGAGGCATCCTCGTCAGCGATGTCGTCAAGCAGATGGTCACCGGTAAGGATTTCGATTTCGAAGACCGCGGACCCGTCCAGCTCAAAGGCTTCGACGAGCCCGTCCACGCATGGGCGGTGCGCTGGTGAGTGGCTGACCTAGCGTGATGCCGGCGCGAGCTCCGTGTCCTTTCCAACCAGCAAACTCCTCGCACATGTCCTCGACGGCCGGCGCGGTGTCCCACGTGGCGTCCGGCGGCTAATTGCCTGCACGTATCCGGCACCCTCGGCCCTACCCGTCACTTTTCGTTCCCCTGGGACGATTACTGTCCAAGGCCCGTGACGCATAGGCGTCGCAGGTTTAGCTCACCCTTACCGTTCACAGCAGCTGCACAGGAACGGGCCCGATCCTTGGAGCGTGGGCGGGGCGACCGCCCGCAAGAAAGGGACTCGGCTGATGTCCAGACGGTATCTGAAGACAAAACTGACGCTGGTCGCGATGGCGGCCGGTGGAATCTTTGCCGGGACCGCGGCACTCCTCGTCTCGGCGCCCGGAGCGGACGCGGTTGTTGAGTTGCCAGTGGTCGCGACCGCGATTCTCGACCGCGCAACGGTCGCTGGAACGCCGTTGCCCGCATCCACGCCAGCTCCGGCAACGACGACCGCCACGCAGCCCGCTGTAACGGCCCCGGCGCAGACGGCCACCCCGGCTGCAACCGCGCGCGCCCGCCAGTCAAGAGGTTCCTGAGGTGGGCAAGCAAGAACTGATGGCGCTCGGACTGCTTGGAGCGGCGTTCGTTGGGGGAGCGGCCCTGGCCAGCACGGGTAACAGCCAGGCGCCATGGTTCGTCAGCCGGGCCGCGGGGATCGGTGCGTTTGTGGCGCTCAGCCTCTCCGTAATCCTCGGCTTACTGACATCAATGCGGCTCGGGTTTCCTGGACTCGGTCGAGCGTTCAACTTCGAGATCCACGGGTTTGTGAGCGTGCTCGGGCTGACACTCGTGGGTATCCATGGCGGCTCGCTGCTGTTCGATGGATTCTTCCACTTCACGCCCGCGCATCTGATGATCCCGTTCCTCTCGCCCTACGAACCAGCCTGGACGGGGCTCGGCGTGATCGCCGCATGGGGTATGGCGATCGTCACGGCCAGCTTCTGGATGCGCCGCTGGATCGGCCAACGGACGTGGCGGCTGCTGCACTACGTTTCGTTCGCCGTGTACCTGCTCGCATTTTTTCACGGCATCACGTCCGGCACGGATACCGGGGCGATGCCGGTGGCACTGATCTACGCCGCATCCGCCGTCACGGTGGCGAGCCTGCTGGCGCTGCGGATCATGGTGCGCGGCGAACGAATCCAGGCCGGACGCTCTGCCACTGCTGCGGACGCAATACCGGCCTGGTCCGAGCGACCGGCGCCGGTGCGAGCTTCACTCTGGTTCCACCGTGAAGACGCGACCGCGGGAAATTGGGAGCGGTCGTAGCAGGGGCGTTCCCCGGTGGCGGTACGAGCGAGAGAGAGCATGCCGCATGAATGGCTCCGCGGCGCAGCCCGCTTAGCCGCCCTCGCCGCCCTCTTCGCGGAAGTATGCCTCGTAGACGAGCGCATCTGCGCGGAGCAGGTGCAGCTCAAGGATGGCATGGAGGATGGCAGCTTCGCGGCGAAGGAGTTCGACGTCGAAGTCCTGGAATGCGAACTGGCGATCGATGCCCCGGTCAATCTCGTTGACGCGATGAAGCATGTCGATGTGTTCATGCTTCAGGCGAGCGGTGTCGGGTACAAGTGCCGGCTTGAGCGCAACCGCCTGGGGGATCGTCCCGCCCTCGCCCTCGTGCAGATGCCGATGCCTGCCGAGCGCGTCGCCAAGTTCCCGCACTGCCCGCTGGACGCTGCGGAGCCAGGCGGATTCGTCGGCCGGGATTGCACCCACCACCTCCTCCAGTCCGGCTTCCGCGCGGAGCAAGGCCGCGTACGTCTCCTGTGCCAGGTCCCCTGAGTCTCGTGTACTGGTCATCTGTGGAGTGTAGCTTTCCCGGCACGGGAGCGGGCGGTCCGGGCAGTCATGGCCTTCCCGGGGGGCTCGAAGGTACGGCATGAGCAGGGACTGATCCTTCGAAGTCCGGGAAGCACCGTCGCGGAAGCTGGCAGGCCCTCACGTACCGATCGGTGGACCTCCATCCGTAGTTGCAATGGCTGGCTCAATCAGGTAGACGTGGCGGCAGACGCGGGAGGCCAGTTGCACGCCGTCTGCCGCGAACACGGAGGTGAGGGCGATGTCAGCGGATGTGCTCGACGCAGGTTCATATCTCCGGCTTCCATGGCGGGCTGATCGTCTCCTGGAGGATGTTCCCAGGAGCACACGTCATTGATGGAGGTGGGCAGTAGATGAAAACGGCAATCCACCGCGGACAGCGCATCGCATACGACGTGACCGGCGATGGACCGGCGCTGGTGTTCCAGCACGGCTTCCTCAGCAACCGCCAGAGCTGGCACCAGTCGGGCTATGTCGCCGCCTTTGCGGATGCCTACCGCGTGATCACTGTCGATTCGCTCGGGCATG
>JAGQHB010000049.1 GCA_020432045.1 Dehalococcoidia bacterium
CCCCCTCCACCATCTCCCGCACCTTGTGACGCTGTACTTTCCCGCTCGCCGTCGCCGGCAACGCCGCCATCTCCACGAAGCGGCGCGGCACCTTGTAGTGCGCCAGCCTGTCCCGCAGCCACGTCTCCACTTCCGCCGCATCGAAGCCGGGCCGCGTGACCACCGCCGCCGTCACCATCTGCCCCCAGCGCGCGTCCCGCACACCAACGACCGCCGCCGCTTCGATGCACGGGTGCTGCAGCAGGTGCCCCTCCACCTCGGCCGGATAGACATTCTCGCCGCCCGTGATCACCAGGTCGTCGCGCCGGTCGAGCACATACAGGAACCCCTCGTCGTCCAGCCGCCCGATATCGCCCGTGTGCAGCCAGCCGTCGCGGATCGCGCGGGCCGTCGCCTCCGGGTCGTCGTGGTAGCCCGGCGTCACGGTCGGCCCCGCGACCAGGATCTCGCCGGGTTCCCTCGGCGGGGCATCGATGCGCAGCTGCGTCGTCACCAGCGGCTTCCCAGCCGAGCCAACACGGGCCGCCGCATCGGCAGGCGTCAGCGTCGAGACCTGGCTGCACGACTCCGTCAGCCCGTACGTCTGGAGCACGGGCAGCCCCCTCGCGAGCGCCTGTTCGAGCAGGTCCTTTGTTACCGGTCCCCCACCTACGAGCACGGCCCGCATCCCCGGCGGGAACGGCAGGTCGTCCGTGTCCAGCATCCGCTTCAGCATCGTCGGCACCACCGAGAGCAGCGTGATCCCGTCTTCGCGCACCGACCGGTTCACGGCTGCTTCGTCGAACCCCGGCTGGATGACCGCCGCCGTCCCGTAGATCGCGCTTCGCAACAGGATTGAAAGGCCGCCCACGTGGAACAACGGCATGCACGCCAGCCAGCGGTCGTCTGCCGCTACGCCGATGTTGAAGGCCGAGGCCGATGCACTCGCGAAGAAGTTGCCGTAGGTGAGCATCGCCCCCTTCGGCCGCCCCGTCGTCCCCGACGTGTAGATGATGCTGTGAACATCGGTCGCGGAGTGGGCCCTCACCCCCGGCCCCTCTCCATGGTCTTGGAGAGGGGAGGGCCGCACGTCCGGGTCGGGGTCGCAGGCTTCTTGTTCCCCTCTCCACCCTGGTGGAGAGGGGTGAGGGGTGAGGGCCACCGCTCCGATCCCGGCCAGCTTCGCGACAGCCCGCGCCCGCTCTTCCGCATCGCCGTGAAACAGCACCACCTTCGCACCCGCGTGCGACACCTGCCACGCCTGGTCGTCCGCTGTCAGCCGCGCGTTCAGGGGTACAAGCACCGCGCCCGCGCGCGACACCCCATGCACCGCCGCCGCGAACTCCAGGCTGTTCGGCGCCAGCAGCGCCACGCGGTCGCCGGCCGTCACGCCCCGCTCGAAGAGCGTCGCCGCCACTGCGTCGGCCCAGCCATTGAGGTCCGCGTAGGTCACATCCCGCGCGCCCTCGATGAGCGCGACCTTCCCGGGCATCACCCCGGCGCGGTGCGCCACCCAGTCTGGCTGCGCGGGAGCACTCACGAGCTCAGCCCAGCCGCGGGAACTTCTTGGTGTCCGAATAAGCCGGCTCGCGCTTTTCGAGGAACGCGTTCCGGCCCTCTTTCCCCTCGTCCACCATGTAGAAGAGCATGTTCGCGTTGTGGGCCAGCTCCGTGATGCCCGCCATCCCGTCCATCTCGGCATTGAACGACGTCTTGAGCATGCGGATGGCGATGGGGCTGTTGCGCATGATCTCCTTCGCCCACTTCACACCCTCTGCCTCCAGCTGGTCGAGCGGCACCACGGCGTTGACGAGGCCCATGTCGAGTGCCTCCTTCGCGTCGTACTGGCGGCAGAGGTACCAGATCTCGCGGGCTTTACGCTGCCCGACGAGCCGCGCCAGCTGGATGGAGCCGAAGCCGCCATCGAAGCTGCCGACCTTGGGGCCGGTCTGGCCAAACCGCGCGTTCTCCGCCGCGATCGAGAGGTCGCAGATCACATGCAGCACCTGGCCGCCACCGACCGCCCAGCCAGCGACGAGCGCGATCACCGGCTTGGGGATGATGCGGATCAGCCGGTGCAGGTCCGTCACGTGCAGCCGGGCGACGTTGTCGTCGCCGACATAGCCGCCGTGGCCGCGGACACGCTGGTCGCCGCCCGAGCAGAACGCGCGGCCGCCTTCGCCGGTGAAGAGGATGACGCCGATGTCGCTGTCGTCACGCGCCTTGTTGAAGGCGTCGATCAGTTCGAGGACGGTGCGGGGGCGGAAGGCGTTGTGCACCTCCGGCCGGTTGAACGAGATACGGGCGATCCCGTCAGCTTTCGTGAAAAGGATGTCGTCATATTTCGCGACAGTTTCCCAGGCAACGGCCGGCGTCGTCATCAGGCAGCAGCTCCCAAAGCTATGGATTCGTGCCCTGCATGATGCCCGAGCCGCCCGCTAGGGTCTGGAAGCGTGCTGACGAATGGGGGGCGAGCACTTAGCCGCCTGTCGCCACGTAGATCGCGGGCCGGTACCGGGGCGGTGGGATGGGCTTGCCGGTTTCGCGCGCCACTTCGAGCCAGAGCTCCCGTGCGATACCGAGTTCTCGCACGGCCTCTTCCGGAGTTGCGCCGAATGCCGAACAAAACTCAAGGTCGGGGATATCGGCGATGTACGCGTCGTCTTCGTCGTTCCAGAAGACGTTGATGTGGTAGTCCTTCATTTAACGCAAACTCTTAGCTCAAGACGCCGCGCTGCCGAATGCACCGAGCTGCCGGAGCATGGAGAAGCGATCGCTCTGATCCCACATCTCGGAAATCCGGCCGTCGCGGAAGCGCCGGATGGCCATCATTGGCACCTTGAACTGTCGACCGGCGGAACCCGGTATGAGACCGAGGATCGGGTCGACGTAGTCCTGCAAAAACGCTCCCGAAAACGTCGCCCGGGCCATCACGACGTCACCATCCTCGAATACGTTCAGCACCGTCGTCTTGAGACCGTCGCCGGACTGATAGTAGGCACGCACCATCGATTTCAGCGCGTCCCGCTGCATCGTGACTCCATCCAATGAGAGCGTCTCATGCGCGATCGTGTCGAGGAGGTCGAAATCGCCGGCTTCCATGCCATCGAGGACGCTAAGCCACCGTTGGGCGATTGCACTCACCATGTCAGCCTCCCCGTGAGGCTGGCCCCGTGCGGGGCCAGCCATCTACCTCGGGTTTACGGTTACCCGCGCGGCATGCCGAGGCCGCGGGTCGCGACGATGTTCCGCATGATCTCGCTCGTGCCGCCCGCGATCGTTGATGGCACCGTCGAGAGGTACGACATCGGCGCAACGCCTGCCATTGGCGCGCGCTCGCGGTCCGTCACGCCACCCCACATGCCCATCATCTTCGTCGCCGTCCGCGCGATTCGCTGGCTCAGCTCCGTGTTGTAGAGCTTCGCGATCGACGACTCGGAGTTGGGGATGAGCCCCTTCGCCTGCATCGAGATCGTCCGGTACGAAAGCTGCATCGCCGTGGTTACTTCGATCCAGCGGTCGGCCCACTCCGTACGGGCAGCTTCGTGGTCGGTCGGCGCCATCTGCGTCTTGTGCTCCCGCATCCAGCTCAAGTACTTCTCGACATTCTGGCGCTGGCCGGTTGACTGGCCGATGGACGACCGCTCGAAGTCCAGCGTAGTCGCGCCGATGTACCAGCCGCGGTTGATGTCACCGACAGCGTTGGCAACCGGCACGCGCACGTCTTCGAAGAACACCTCGTTGAAGTGGTGGGCGCCGGCCATGTTGACCAGCGGCCGCACGGTCACGCCCGGGCTCTTCATGTCCATCAGCAGGTAGGTGATGCCGCGATGCTTCGGCGCGTCCGGGTCCGTGCGCGTAAGCACGAACATCCAGTCGGACATGTGCGCGCCCGATGTCCAGATCTTCTGGCCGTTGATCACAAAGTCGTCGCCGTCGCGCACGGCACGAGTCTGGAGGCTGGCGAGGTCGGAGCCAGAACCAGGCTCGCTGTAGCCCTGGCACCATTCGACGGTACCATCGAGGATGCGCGGAAGATGTTCCTTCTTCTGTTCCTCCGTGCCGTGTGTGACCAGTGTCGGACCAAGCATCATCACACCGGCGCCGCCCAGCATTGGCGCCTTCGCCTCGGCGAATTCCTGGTTCATGATGAACTGTTCGAGCGAGCTGAGGCCGGCGCCGCCGTACTCCTTCGGCCAGTGCGGAGCGATCCAGCCACGCGAGGCAAGTGACTTGCGCCAGCTTTCGAACGCCTGGCCAATTGGGCTGGAATCGCCGCGGCGGCGCGTGTAGAAGTCTTCGCTGTTCGTGTCGGCGGCCTTGAAGGCATCCGGCAGTTCTGTCTTCAGAAAGCTCCGCACTTCCGTGCGCCACTGCGCTTGCTCCGGGGTATCGCGCCAGTCCATAGGTGGGTCTCCATACGTCGATTGAGGTGCGCGAATCGTAGCAGCCCACCGTTTGCCTTGCGAGCGAGTGCAATCACCGGCCGGGGCCCTGGCAGCTCGCCCGTTATCTCGCTATGTCGAGTCAATTATGGTATACTAAGTGTATGACATCGACTGAAACCGCTTTCCGCGAAAACGCTACCTCACGTCCAACCCCCGGCGCCGCGCCCCTTGAGTCCACCGGCAAGCTCGTCATCGCAGATGCCGTGCTGGAAAAGATCGCCGGCATTGCTGCACGAAACACGGCGGGCATCTACAGCCTCGGGCGTGCCGGCCTGCGTGGTGCGCTTGCTGGCGTCGCCGGTACGGTCACTCGCTCGGCACAGCTTGATCGCGGCATTTCTTCGGAGCATGGCGAGAAGGAAGCGGCCTTCGACCTGGACGTGGTCTGTGAATACGGCGTGAACATCCCGAGTGTTATCGCGGAGCTGCGCCGGAACATCACCAAAGAGGTCGCCTCCATGACCGACCTCCGGACCGTCGAGATCAACATCAGCGTCCTCGATATTCATATCCCAGGTGAGGAAACCGAAGAAGAAGAAGGGCGGACGCTCGCCTAGGCGGCGAACCGCATGCGGCAACTGATATACCGGCTTGACGCGCTACTCGTGCTGGCCGCCAGCGCGGGGCTCGCCGTAGCCGCCGTCGTTTCGATACTCGTACTCGCGGGCCCGCTGGAGCCCGATGCGACCGCGCTTACGCGCGCGTTCGAGAGCCAGCTCGAAGACCTTGACGCCCTAAAGGGCGGCGAGGCGGCACTGGCCTTCGCGGGGTCGATCGCGGCCCTGGTCCTTGCGGCGCTATTCGGATTCCTGAACCTCGTGATGGTCGGGCCGTCACGAACGGGGCGGCCAGTGGCCGTCCAGGCAGAAGATGGCACGAACACGGTGATCGCCAGGCGAGCAGCGGAGCGGTACCTGCAGGAGACTGCAGCACGCGTCCAGGGTGTGAGTTCGGCCGAGGCGAAAGTCCAGACCAGGCGCGGCACTGAGCGCGTCCGTATGAAGGTCGACCTCCAACCGAGCCCCGACCTTGATGTGGCGAAGACAGCGGAGGAAGTCCGCGACGCGGTAACAGTTGCCGCATCGGAACGGCTTGGCGTCCCCGTTTCGGACGTTACCGTGGAAACCACAATCTATGAGCCAGGCGGCCGCGGCCGCGCGAAGACTGCGCGGGTGCTCCCGCGATAGGCCGCACACGACCGAAGACAGGAGTCCTCCCACGATGATCCAAGACATCGCGCTCGCCACGTGGGCACGAGTATTCCTGCTCGGCTTCGTCCCAACGTTCGTGATCTACCTGGTGATCAAGGCGGGCGCCTCGGACGTCTTTCTCGCTCTCGTAGTCGGGAGCATCGTCGGCACTGCCGTGAGCGTGGCGGTCAATATTCTCGGCATTGGCGGCTCCGGGGAGGACGGCCGCTAAGACGCGGCCGCGCACCCGGCAGGCCTCAGGAAACTACCCCTCCCAGACCACCTCGATCGACCCGAAAACGACCGTATCGCCCAGTTCTGCGCCCTGGCGGCGAAGGTCCTTTGCCACGCCCCAGCGTTCCATGCGCCGCAGGATCTCGTCCCGCGCACCTTCCATGCCCGTGGTCGTCATTTCCACGAACCGAACGAGCCTCTCGCTCTCCACCGCCCAGCGGTGCTCACCGTCCGGCACGATATCAAACCGGTCTCGCGGCGACGGACGCAGCACCGGCATCTCTTCCGATTCATCCCGGTCGTCTGTGGCGCGCGCCCGCTCTTCCTCGACCTTCTTCATGAGTTCCAGCAGTAACGGCCTGATTGCCTGCCCGCTCTCTGCGGAAATGACGCGCACCTCCGTGCCGGTGTGCTTTGCCAGTGCCTTCGCCGACTTTTCTGCCGCCTCTGGATCCAGGTCCGCCTTCGTCACCGCGATGATGCGCGGCACGTCCGCGAGGCGCTCCTCGTAGGCGCGCACCTCTCCCTCGATGAGTTCAAAGTCGGTCACCGGGTCGGGCGACGACGAATCGACCAAATGCAGCAGCACGCGGCAGCGCCGCACGTGCTTCAGGAACTCGAAGCCAAGCCCATATCCCTCGCTCGAACCCTCCACAAGCCCGGGCAGGTCGGCGAGTGTGAACCGGTCGTAGTCCACATCGACTACGCCGAGCATCGGCTCCAGCGTCGTGAACGGGTACGAAGCGATCTTTGGCTTGGCGTTTGAGACGTTCGCAAGCAGCGTCGACTTGCCCGCGTTGGGCAGGCCCAGTAGCCCCACATCGGCCAGCAGCCGCAGCTCCATCTCGATCTCGCGCACCTCGCCCGTCTCTCCTGACTGGGAGAACGCCGGCGCCTTGTTCGTGCTCGTCGCGAACCGCTTGTTGCCCCAGCCGCCAAGGCCGCCACGCACCACCTGCGTCGTAGCGCCCGCCTCCGAAAGGTCAGCGATGAACTCGCCCGTCGCGGCGTCCGTAATGAACGTCCCGGCCGGCACATCCAGGTAGACATCCGTCCCCGATGCCCCGGTCCGCAGGTTCGGGCCTCCGTTGCCGCCGTTGCCCGCCTTGAACTTTCGCCGCGATCGGTACTGTTCCAGCGTGTACACATCGTTCACAGCACGGGCGTACACGCGTCCACCACGCCCACCATCACCACCGTCTGGCCCGCCAAGCGGCACGAACTTCTCGCGCCGAAAACTGCTGAGTCCATGCCCACCGTCGCCACCCGCGACCTCAATCGAAATCTTGTCCAGCATCGTTGCATCAGGCAGGGCGCCACAATCCATCCGGGTTTCCGAACCCGTACGGCGCACCGTGCTCATTCTCTCTTTCCATTTCATGGTAGCGGGCCTGTGACAGACTGACGAAGATGATGATGAGTACCCGCGATCCGTACGGGTCGACGAATGGACTTTCGATGCTGAATCTGGGGCTGCCCCGTGGTGTTCGTTGGGACCGTACGGAATTCACGGACCAAAAGGACGGGGTGTGGGCGTGAACGCTCTGTCGCGTACGGGTCGTGCAGACCGGGCAACAAGATCCCGTACGCCCCGGTGCCTGGCCCGTACGGTTTTCGCCCTGTTTCCGGCCACGTTGCTGGGGGCAGCAACCCTGCTCCTCGTCCTCTCCGGCGGCTCCAATGACGCTGAGGCGGCCGCCGAAAACCCGATCGTCGAAGTCGAAGTCCTCGTAGCGGCGAACGGGCCAGATGAATGGGTTGCCCGCCTCCTCATCGACACTCGCCTTGCCGACCCCGAGGTGGTCGCCCGAGATTGGGCGCCCGGCGCCCTGGTCATCGACCACGGCGATGGTACTGCCCGTGCTGCCTTCGTCCGCTGGGCCACCTGGGCGGACGACGCCCTCCCGGTCCCCTTCCTTTATAACCCGGCCAACGCGCTCCCCTCCGTCGACCTCCTGAAAGCAACAGAGTTCGCGATGCAGCAGTGGAACGGCGCGGGCGGCCACTTCTTCCGCCTCGCATATGAAGGCACGACCACGGCCATCCCGTCCGTGTGCGGCGGTAACCCGGATCGAGACGGCCTCAACGTCATCGGCTGGCGCAGCGACCTGGCAACGGGCGTCCTCGGGTCGACCTGTGCGCTGATGACGAACGGGCCGCAGGGCCGCAGGCCTGTTGAAACAGACATAAGCATGTCGACAACCGTGGGCTGGACGGACACGCCGGTAACGCCGTCGCATGCGCTCGACCTTTGGAGCACGGTCTTGCACGAATTCGGGCATGTGGTGGGGCTCGACCATTCGAATGTCCCGGGGTCTGTGATGAAGGCAACGATTGGCCCGGGCCAGCAGACGCGCGTGCTCTCCCAGGACGACCTGGCTGGCGTCCGCGCCCTCTACCCGGACCCGTCCGCCGCTGCATCGCCGTCGCCGAGCCCAACTCCATCCCCGACGCCAACGCCGATACCCACGCCTACACCGCCGCGTCCCCCGCTCCAGAATCGCCTCCAACTCGCTGGACCAATCGTGCGGGATCAGTAGCGGGAGGCGGCAACGCGCTAGTTCATCTTGATGCCGCCGTCCACGTTCAGTGATTGGCCTGTGATGTTCCTCGCCGCTTCCGATGCGAAGAACGCAACCGCGTGGCCGATGTCTTCGGGAGTCTGTTCACGCCGAAGCGGGCAGTTCGTGGCGATGTAGCGGTCGAAGATCTGCCGCCGCTCGACCACTTCCGGCGTCTCGTCCCGCCCAAGCATCGCTTCGAGGCTTCGCCACATATCCGTCCAGAGAAGGCCGGGACAGACCGCGTTCACATTCACATTCGCCGGGCCAAGGTCCATCGCCAGCGACTGCGTCAGGTTGATCACGGCCGCCTTGGAAGCGTTGTAGTGCGCCATCCCGGCGCCGCCTCCCCGCCCGGCGATCGAGGCGATGTTCACGATCTTGCCGCCCCCGCGTTCCCGGTAGTGGGCCACGACGGTGCGCGACATGATCCACGTGCCGCGCAGGTTCACCTCGTAGCACATGTCCCAGTCGCTGAGCTCGATCTGCGCGCCGCCCACGTGCTGCCCGACGACCCCGGCGTTGTTCACAAGGATGTCGATGCCGCCGAGCTCGGCGATAGCACGTGCCACGGCGCCGGCGGCCGAATCCTCGCTCGTCACATCGCACTCCACGACTGCGGCGCGGACGCCAAGGCTGCGCAGCTCTGCTGCCGTCGTCTGCGCGTTTGCCAGGTCGATATCGGCGATCGCGACAGACGCGCCTTCGCCCGCCAGCACCAACGAGATGCCACGACCGATACCGCGCCCACCGCCTGTAACCATCGCCACTTTGCCATCGAGACTGCCCATGACCACGCCCTCCTGTCTGCAACTGGTGCGCGCCGCCCACGTGCCGGGGAGCGTAGCGTGGACGTACGATGTTGTACAATGATGTCTGAATGAGAGGTGTGGACCCGATGCCGTCTTCTCCAGAAACCCGGACACTGACGGCCTCCGAGGGCCGCCAACGGTGGAGCAAAATGCTCAACGACGTTTTCCGCGGGCACTCGCGGTTCGTGGTCGAACGGAACGATATCCCGATCGCCGCGGTCGTTTCCATGGCTGATCTGCAGCGTCTGCGCGAATTCGACGAGGACCGCCAGAAGTGCTTTCGGATACTCGACCAAATCGGCGTTCGGTTCGCCAACGAGGAAAGCGGCGAGGTTGAACGAAGTGTCGCCAGTGCCCTCGCGGAGGTCCGCGAGCAAGTTCGCGCGGACGTATCCGATGCTCCCCCGCCGTGAGGGCCTTGCTCGACACGAACGTGCTCGTGTCGGGCATCGTGGGCACGACGAACGCGGACTCAGTCCCCGGACTGATCATCACGTTGTGGGAACTTCGCGCCTATGACCTGCTCGTCTCCCCGGAAATCCTGGTGGAAGTCGAACGTGTGCTCGCCCGGCCGTACTTCGCTCGCCGGATCTCTGCCGAGGAAACCGGGCAGGTCTTGAGCCTCCTTCGAACCTATGCCGAATTGATCGTGCCGTCCCCGCCATTTCCGCGGGTCGTTTCAGACCCCGCGGACGATGCCTTGCTGGCCGCCGCGGTCGCAGGCAACGCAGACATCCTAGTCACAGGCGACCGCGAATTGCAGCAGTTGGAGCGGCATCACGGTGTCCGAGTACTCGCGCCGGCCGGTTTCCTTGAGGTCCTCCGCGCTGCCACGGAGGACCAATAGGCCATATCCCGCCTTCGAGCCCATAGATGGCGCACATCGGTGCCCGTGTTTTGGGTTTCTGCTTCAGGCCAAGGCGGACCGGGTCTTGGAACGGCAACGTCTCGGACCACCCCGCTTTCCCCGCTGTCGCGCTACCATTCAGAGCACACGTTTTCTGACCGCCTTTGCCGCGGCAGACCCGGAGGGAATTGACCGTGACACAGACTGGAACCTGGGCCGTCAAGGTCGGCCTCGCACAGATGCTCAAGGGCGGCGTCATCATGGACGTCGTCACCCCCGAACAGGCGAAGATCGCCGAAGAAGCCGGCGCCTGCGCCGTCATGGCGCTGGAGCGCGTCCCCGCTGATATCCGCCGTGATGGTGGCGTCGCCCGCGCCAGTGACCCAGAGATGATCACTGGCATCATCGAGGCCGTGACCATCCCCGTCATGGCCAAGGCCCGCATCGGCCACTTCGTCGAGGCCGAGATCCTCCAGGCGCTCGGCGTCGACTACGTCGACGAGTCCGAGGTCCTTACCCCGGCCGACGAAACGCACCACATCGATAAGAACGCGTACAAGGTGCCGTTCGTCTGCGGCTGCCGGAACCTGGGTGAAGCGCTCCGCCGCATCGGCGAGGGCGCGGCCATGATCCGGACCAAGGGCGAGGCCGGCACCGGCGACATCGTTGAAGCCGTCCGCCACATGCGCACCGTGCAGGACGAGATCCGCCGCATCTCCAACATGCAGGACGACGAGCTCTACACCACCGCCAAGGAGCTCGGCGCGCCGCTCGAACTCGTCAAGCAGGTGAAGCGCGAGGGCCGCCTCCCGGTCGTCAACTTCGCTGCTGGTGGTGTCGCCACCCCTGCCGATGCGGCACTGATGATGCGGCTCGGCGCTGACGGCGTGTTCGTCGGCTCCGGCATCTTCAAGTCCGAGAACCCGGCCCTGTTCGCAAAGGCAATCGTCGAGGCGACGACTCACTACCAGGACCCCGAAGTCCTCGCCCGCGTCAGCCGTGGCCTCGGCGGCGCAATGCGCGGCATCAGCGTCTCCTCGCTCCCCGAAAAGGAACTGCTCGCCACCCGCGGCTGGTAGCGAAGCCCCTTCCCGGCGATTTCGGTAGTCGCGCCCACCCCTGGCTGCGGGACTCTGAATTGTGCCGCGGGGCGCGAAGGACGGCGTCGCGCTGCGGCCTCCTCATCCCCAACTCGCCTCCCCAACGAAAGACGGGAGCCGCACGGTCTGCTGAACCCTCTCCCCGGTCACGGGGAGAGGGCAGGGTGAGGGGCACGCGTGATCGAGGATCCCCAGGAATGTCGCGTGATTCAAAGTCACGCGGCCCGGTCACACAGCGCTGAACCCTCTCCCCGGATACGGGGAGAGGGCAGGGTGAGGGGCACGCGTGATCGAGGATCCCCAGGAATGTCGCGTGGTTCAGAGTCCCACGGAAGGGCGGCCGCAACTACGTGATGGTGATCGTGGGTCCAAGGTCCCGCCACAGGGCCAGGTTGTTGTAGTACGCGCGCTCAGAGGCGAGAAGCCCGTCGCGCAGGTCGTAGACAGCTGCCATTGGCAGGGTTGCGCGCTGCCCCGTGGGTTGAAGCGTGGAGCCGTCGGGCAGGGTCACCGGATTGAGGCTCGAAACAACCCAGGCAGCTTCGGCGAAGACGCGATCGCCGGCCGCGGTGACCTCGCGGACGTCTATCCGGGAGTCCGGGCGGTCCTGCCACTCTTTTTCGAGCACGGCAACCAGTGCGTCCGCCCCTTCCACGAACCCTCTGCCGCGCTCTTGCCGGAAGTTCGGGGCGATAAGTGAGCGGATGCGCCCGGCGTCCCTCGCGTTGTATGCGGCATAGTACGCCAATACCAGCTCGTCACTGCCGAGAGCGTGGCTTTGCTCGTTCATGGCCGGTTCCTCCGAATGCTCTACGAAGCCCATGCGCGATCCCGCCTGGACGCCGCGAAGGTAGCACGCTCGGTCTGAGCTTGCATGCCTCTGTGTGATGGCCACCTTCAGCTGGTAGCGACATTCCGCGGGCTGCGACCGGCCTCCCAACCTTTCTCCCCCACTTGAGAAGGGCGCCGCAGCGTGATCCGGGAACCCTCGCGCCGGTCACGGGGAGAGGCCAGGGTAAGGGGCGCCCATGCTCGCGAACTGCTCATTCCTTCCGCGCAAAACCGGCGTATGTTCGGAAATGCCAACTATCTCAGGAGGATTTGAGCACCATGATTAAAGGCAAAGACGTCCTTCTCACCGAGCAAAAGGGCCACATCTACGTGATGACCGTGAACCGCGAGGAGCGGCGAAACGCCATGAGCTCCGAACTCATGGACCGCATGGCCCAGGAATGGGAGTACTTCAACGAAAACGATGACCTCTGGGTCGCGATCTTCACGGGCGCCGGTGATGTCGCATTCTCATCCGGCCACGACCTGAAGGAAGATGTCGAAGGCGACGTTCGCGGCGGCGAATTCCGCTCCCACAAGCCCTACGTCGGCCGCCGCGCGAGCACCGATGTCGCCACCTATAAACCCACCATCGCCGCGATCAATGGCTACTGCCTCGCGGGCGGCTGGTTCCTCGCTCAGGAGTGCGACGTACGAATCTCTGCCGACCACGCCACCTTCGGCATCCCAGAAGTGAAGTGGAACCTCCCGGCGGGCTTCGCGGCGCGTCACGAATACTCGATGACGTTCGGCATCGCCGCCGAGATGCTCCTCTGGGGCCGGCCGATCACTGCGGAACGCGCCTACCAGATCGGCTTCGTCAACAAGGTGGTGCCGAAAGAAAAGCTCATGGAAGAGTGCATGGAGTGGGCCGAATACATGTGCACGCTCGGCCAGCCGTCCGTCCGCGCCCACAAGCAGATGCTCTATCGCGGCCGCAACATGTCGACCAACGAGCTTACCGCCCTCGGCCGGGACCTCTTTTACTGGTACCCGCCGAAGCCTGGCGTCCATATCGACGCGACCGAAGGGCCGCGCGCCTTCGCCGAAAAACGGGAAGCGAAGTACGACTGATCCGGCCGGACCGGGGTGCTCAGCCCCGGGTTCGCCCCGCGAACGCCGCGAACCGTTCCCGGATCACGTCCATCGTCAGGTCGGGCCGGCCCAGTTCGGCCCAGCCGCCGTTCCATGCTTCGAGGTGAGGCTCCTGGCGCGCCGCCGCTCGCGCGTCCCAGTGCGGCAGGCGCTCCGCCCCAAGTCCCGTGCGTTCCAGGTACTGGGCCGTGAACAGGTTCGCGGCCTCCGCGCCATGGATGAGCGCCAGGTCGAGCCGCGTGATCGCGACATCGAATAGAGGGTCTCCGAGCAGCGCGTCCTCCCAGTCGATGACGGCCACGAGCTCTTCGCCGCGCCAGAGGATGTTGCCTGGCCAGAAATCGCCGTGCAGCAGCGTCTGCCCATCGCCGTCAGTCCGAAGGAAGCTGAAGTCCGAAGCTGCTGTATCGATGGCGTGGATCGCCGCAAGCGCCGTGGCCATCTCCACAGCGCGCCGGGGACCGAAGTCCTTGCCGAAAAACGGCTCGCCCTCCGCGTAGTCGAGCACGAGCCAGTCGCCTTCGAACACGTCCCCCGCCTCGCCAAGCAGCAGCGGGAGCGGTACCGGCACTCCCCGGCCCTCCACGAGCGAAAGCAGCCGATGTTCGTGCGCGGCGGGCGACCATGCAGGCGGTTGCCGCAGCACGTACCGCATACTGCCACCCTGGCCGCCGGCCACTTCAAACGCCGTCATCGCGGCTGAAACGCCGCCTGCCAACGGCCAGCTCCGCACGACGTGCGAGCCCGGATGGATGCGGCGGGCGAGATCCTCCAACTGTCCGGGTGACGGTGGTCCTGGCATCGGTCCTGCTCCGCGGCGGTGGCGCGCCCATCGGCCCGCGTCCACTCCCGTTATCATCGTCCCCATGGCTTCCTATCACATCCGCGCCACGTTCCTGCCGGAGGGCGATGCCCCGTCCGACCTCTGGGTGCTGGACGGTCACCTGACGTTCCAACCCGTCGAAGGCGCAGAGGTGCTGGGGCCCCTGTCCGGATTCGTGCTCCCGGGCATGGTCGATGCCCACGCGCACCTGGCGATGGACATGGGCGGCGGCCGCCGGCCTCCCGGCCCGGCCGTGATCGAGGCGAACGTTTCCGCGAATCTCGCGGCTGGCGTCACGGCGATCCGGGACCCCGGGTCGCCTCGCTCCGAAACCCTCGAATGGGTGCAATCCGGCGGTCGGCCGGGATTCCCGGTCCAGGCGGCGTCGCGCTTCCTTGCCCCCGAGGGCCGCTACCAGCCGATTGCCGAATGGGCGGATGCCGAATCGCTCCCGGATGCTGCCGCCGCCCACGCTCGCGCTGGCGCACCATGGGTGAAGGTCGTCGCCGATTGGCCGCGATTCGACAAGGCGCTCGGAAAGCGGGTCGTCCCCGCGAATTACGACGAAGTAACGTTCCGCGCGACCGTCGACGCTGTCCACGCGGCGGGCGGCCGTGTCGCTGTCCACTGCGCCGGCGACGCTGCCCCGGCCTGTGTCGCGGCAGGGGTCGACAGCATCGAACACGGCGACGCCCTTGATTCAGCCCTTCTCGCGGCGATGGCGCGCAAGAACATCGCCTGGACGCCGACTCTCGCGATGACCGAACAGCTCGCCCTTGTCTCCACGCGGGATGACGAGGCTCGCCGCAGGTTCGTCAACGACCGCTACGACGCCTATCGGGCGTTGCTGCCGGAAGCTGCCCGGCTCGGCGTGACGGTCCTCGCCGGTACCGACATGCTGCCCCATGGTTCCATCGCCCGTGAAGTGGAGTCGCTCGTCCGCCACGGCCTGGAACCACGGATCGCGCTTTCCGCGGCCTCTTCGGGAGCTCGCGCATTTCTCGGGTTCCCTCCGTTTGCAGAAGGTGCGCCCGCCGACCTCGTCCTCTTCGCGGCAGACCCGCGCAACCACCCGGAAGTGCTCGCGAAGCCGTCGCTCGTGATGCTCGGGGGCGTGATCACCACGCGCTGATCGGGCCTCCGGCCCATCACGATCTCATTCCAGTGGCCACACCATGACTCGGCCGTTTGGCTGAGGCGCCGAACATCTGGCACACTGACTATTCCTATAGAGACATGTGCGGATGACGATCAGACCAATAACGCAGCCACGGCGGGTGAGCCGGTTGGCCTCCCCGCCACGGGGCTGGACCCGCGCGTTCGTCCGCGACTGGTCGCTCACCCTTGCCGTCGTCGGCGTTTATTTCCTTCTTCGTGGCCAGGCCGGCGGCGACATCCAGCTCGCGCTCCGCGTCAGCGACATCCTCATCGATATCGAAAAAGCCACGTTCCTCTTCTGGGAACCCACCATCCAGCAGGTCTCGCTACAGGCTCACTGGGTCCAGGAGTTTGCGAACGGCGTCTACGCCTATATGCACTTCCCTGTCCTCCTCGCGGTGGGGCTCTGGCTCTGGTTCAGGCGGCGCTCCGAGTTCATCCACATGCGCAACGTCATGTTCATCTCCATGGCGTTCGGCCTCGTCTTTTACTACCTGCTCCCGGCCGCGCCGCCACGCCTTCTCGCCGCCAACGGCTACGACCTGGGCTTCGTCGACACCGTCTTCGGCGGCAACACGTCCATCAACTACGCGCAGCCGGCCTACCTGCTGAACGAATACGCCGCGATCCCCAGCTTCCACTTCGGTTGGATCGCCCTTGCCTCGGCGGTGATGTGGGCCAACACGGCCAACAGCATCGTGCGCGGCGCGGCCGTTGCGCTCAGCGTCGTGATGACCTGGGCAATCGTCGCCAGCGCAAACCACTTCTTCATTGACATGGCCCTTGGCGGCCTCGTTATCCTCGTCTCCTGGTACGTCGCGCGGCGTATGGAAAGGCGCCGGGCCGCAGTGGCCGGGGCGGCCACGGCCACTGCGGAATAATCGCACCCACTACGGCAGGAACGGGATCCGGCTCGTCATCCCCAGCTGCGACTGCAATACGGACTGCGCGTCTTCGACGAAATCCACCAGCAGCGGCCGCGTCGCCCGCGGGTCGATGATATCCTCCAGTTCGAACGCGTGCGCCGTGCGGAACGGCGAGCCAATGGCTTCCAGCCGTGCTTCGATCTCGGCCCGCCGCTGAGCCGGGTCCGGCGCGTTGTCGATCTCCCGCCGGTACGCCACCGCAACGCCGCCCTGGATGTGCATCGACCCCCAGTGGCCCGATGGCCAGGCGAACCGCCGGTACATCGTGTTCCCGGCCCGGTAGTGCAGCCCCCCGGCCACGCCATATGACTGCCGCATGATGAACGTGATGTATGGCGTCTGGCTCAACGAAAGCAGCGACACCACCCGCGCCCCCGCCCGGATGATCCCCTGCTTCTCCTCGTCCAGCCCCACGGAGAAGCCCGGCTCATCACAGAAGTAAGCGAGCGGCAGGTGGAACGTGTCGCAAATCTGCAGCAGCCGCGCCATCTTTTCGCCCGCCGCCCGGTCCATCGACCCGCCCGCGATCCTGGGGTTGTTGATCATCACGCCCACCGGGTAGCCGTTCACCCGCGCGAACCCCGTGATCCGCCCCCGCCCGTACAGCGGCTGGATTTCGAAGAACGAATCCCGGTCCAGCACCATGTCGAGCACCTTGTAGGGGTCGTACACCCGCCGCCGGTTGCGCGGGATGATGCTCAGCAGCCCTTCATCGCGCCGCCCCGGGTCGTCCATTGGCTCCGTGCGCGGCGCCATCTCCCAGGCGTTCGCCGGCAGGTACGAAAGGAAGCGGCGGATCTGCGCGAAGGCGTCCTCCTCCGATTCCGCCAGGTTTGCGATGACGCCGCTCTGGCGGACCTGCACGTCTTCGTTGCCCAGGTCTTCCTTCGTGATCGTCGCGCCCGTGCCCGCCGTCACTACCGCCGGCCCGGCGACGAACACCTGGCTCGTGCCTTTCACCATCACGTTGAAGTGGCACATCGCCGATTGCACCGCCGGCAGACCCGCGACCGAGCCCAGCACCGCCGAGACCACGGGCACGCGCTGCAGCAGCTCCACTTCCAGCTCGCGGTTGTTGTGCGGCAGGTAGGTGCGCCCGATCTGTTCAAACGTCCGCACGCTGCCACCCGTCGCGTCCAGCAGCCGGATGTACGGGATCTTCATCGCGTACGACTGCTTCGTCGCCCAGCCCGCCTTGTCCGCGATCGAACCATCGGAGGCGCCGCCGCGAATCGTGAAGTCGCCGCCGTGGACCACCGCCTTGCGCCCGCCGAGGCGGACAACGCCTGTGACCGAGTTCGCCGGCGTCAGCCCCGTCAGGTTCCCGGCGTCGTCCCACTGCGGCCGGCCGGCCAGTTCGCCCGCCTCCATAAATGAGCCGCCGTCTGCCAGCAGGTCGATGCGCTCGCGCACCGTGAGCTTCCCGCGGCCGTGCTGAAACGCGACCGAATCGGCCCCGCCCATCTCCCGGGCGATCGCCGCCCGGCGCTCTCGTTCTTCGATCTCGGGCTGCCACGACATCGCTACTACCTCTCCCGGCATGGGTGCGGCGAGTCTACGCCGGGGAGGGGCAAGGGGGTTGGGGGGCACTATAAACAGGCGATAGTGGCATGATGGCCTTGTCACATGTGCCGAGATGGCCTAACCTTTCCCCGTGGAAGTCATCTTCGCGAACAGCGACCTGGATCGCTTGGAGACCGATCCCGATTTCACAGGCGGCTGGCCAAGGTCAGTGGTCAAGGGCTACCGGAAGGTACTCACATGGATCTGGGCGGCTGTTGACGAGAGGGACTTCTACAACCTTCGCAGCCTCCACTACGAGAAGCTGCACGGGCGACTTGGGCAGCACTCAATGCGCCTGAACGATCAATACCGGCTCATTGTGGAGTACGAAGGGTCGGGACGAACCAAGAGGATCGTCATCGTGGCGATCGAGGACTATCACTAGCAAGGGGCTGGGGGCATGACTGAGAGAACGCCTGCCGAAGTCTTCCCTCCTAGCGTCTACATTCGCGAGGAGCTGGAAGAGCGTGGTTGGACGCAAGCGGATCTGGCCGAGATTCTCGGTGTGGACGTATCGGGGATTGTCCAGATCCTGAACGACCGTCGCGGCATTACGGCCGATACGGCAAGGGGGTTGGCTGAAGCATTCGGGACAAACGCCGAAACGTGGCTGCGTATCGATGCGCGCTATCGGCTGCACTCGGCCAGTTCGCGGCCGGGTACCAGGTTGCGAGCCCACATCTACGCAAAGGCACCGGTGCGGGAACTGGTGAAACGCGGATGGATCGATGGCTCGTCGAATCCGGACGTGCTGGCGCAGGATGTCTGTCGTTTCCTAGGGATCGTTTCGTTGGATGACACGCCGTCGCCCATCCCGCATGCCGCGAGGAAGGCAACGTCTTATGCCGAGTCATCGCCCGGCCAGATAGCTTGGCTGTGTCGCGTCGCGCAGCTTGCGCCTGCGGCACCCGTTGTCCGCCCATTCAGTCCGCCAAAGCTCCCAGAGCTCGTCGTCAAGTTAAGGACGTTGGCTCGGAATCTCCCCGATGTCCGTCGGGTTCCGGCTTTGCTGGCCGAGTATGGGATACGCTTTCTAGTTGTAGAGGCGCTCCCAAGTAGCAAGATGGACGGAGTCACATACTGGCTTGACAAGAACTCCCCAGTGATCGCCCTCTCCTTGAGAGGCGGGAAGCTTAACGGCTTCTGGCACACGCTTCTGCACGAACTCGCTCATGTAAAGAACAGGGACGGTGCGGTTGTAGATTATGACCTTAGCTTCGAGGAGGGTCATTTGCCTCCAATAGAGGAAGCTGCCAATCGTTTTGCCGTAGAAACACTGGTCGATCCGCATCACTTGGCAAGCTTTATCAATCGTGTCGGGCCTGCATACTCACTCACGCGCATCATAGGATTTGCAGAAAAGATGGAGGTGCATCCGGCAATTATTATCGGTCAGCTCGCCTATAGAAAGGAAATCTCTTGGGCAAGATTCGGACGACAATTGCCTTCGATTAGGGAGCTAGTGGCATCCACGGCACTCACGGATGGTTGGGGTACTGCGTTACCGTCGCTCATCAGAAAGGACTGATATGGCCACGTATCATGAGCAACTGCAGACATTCGCTGACCGGTTCTTTAGAGAAACCGGTGTGGTCAGGGCAACCAGGGCTGAGATGGCATCGTGGGTGATTGCTCACGGCCTTTGGAGCCCGTCGCCGCAAGCCCTAGCTAAGATGCTTGCGGATGACCTGTCGGCCGCTATGCGTGAGGACTACTACGTAGATCCTCAGGGTCGCCACGTGCGAACGAAACATGCCGCACGGATTGTGGAGGCTGGCGTCCAGAGCACTTTCTGGTCGGACATCCGATTTGCTTCGCCTGAGCATATGACGCTGGCATTTAAGCAGCGACGGAACCAGATCGTTGCGGATTCGTTCCAACTGAAGACCGACATCGATTCATACAACGAGAATCAACAGCCGCCTGTCGCCCTCCAGATGTCATTCGACCTTACTGATGATTTGGAGGAGTTGGCCGCTGCGCGGAGGGTGGCCTAACGCAAGCGCGATTTGATTGGATAGGCGCCCTGACCTCCTACCCCCGCCACACCCTCGACTCCACCCCCGTCGCCATGTCCTTCAGCGCCCAGACCTCGATCCGCCAGGGTGTCAGCTTCAACACGCCGAAGCCGGGGGCGTCCGGGCCGTCCTTCCAGATCATCGCCGGGTCGTATCCGTAGGGTTCCGGCGTGGCCTTGAACAGCTCCCAGATGCGGCGGCGATCGGCCGCGTCCGTCACCCACTCTGCCCGGGCATCGACGTGCACCTGCTCGTGCTTCGGGTCCCAGTAGCTGAGCGAGACGTACGGGTTCGCCGCCAGGTGCTTCGCCTTCAGCGTGTCCGGCCCCGTGGCGATGTAGCCCGTCGTCCCCTCCCAGATCGGGTGGAGGATGCGCGACCGCGGCCGCCCCTTCCGGTCGACGGTCGCCACACTGCACCAGACGATGCGCTGCACGCGCCGGTCGAACTCCTCTTTGATCTCGGCAAAGTCCTGCACGTCCACGGCGCGCCTCCAGGTCCAGGGTCGGCCCATCTTGCCCGAGCATTGCAGCCGTCGCCAGCAGCTGACGCGCCCGGGCATACACTGCTGGGATGGACATCCCGGCGCCGCTGCGGCGCATCGTCTACGCCACCTACAAGCGCACGCCAAAGCGGCTGCGGAGGCTGGCGATCCGCGTCATTATCCCCCGCGCCCCGCTCGGCGCCGGCGTGCTGCTCTTCGATAGCGATGGCAGGCTCCTGCTCGTCCGCCCGAGCTACTACAGGCGCGCGAGATGGACGCTTCCCGGTGGCTGGGCGAATCGTGGCGAAGAGTTGCGTGATACGGCCGTCCGCGAAGCCCGCGAAGAGCTCGGCGCGGATATCGAGGCCGGCGCGCCGCTCGCCACCGGCCGTGGCCCGTTCGGCGAAGTCACCGTCGTCTTCGAAGGCCGCTGGCGATCCGTGCCCGCGGTCGAACGGCTCGACGCCGAGATTGCGGAGGCGCGGTACTTCGAATGCGACGCCCTGCCGCCGATGCTGCCGCCTGCGCGCGATCTTATTGAAGAAGCGCTCGCCGTTAGCCGGCGGCTGCGGAGTGTTCCGGGTCCGGCAGTGGAGCATGACGCCCCGTGAGCGCGGCAAACGCCTGGCGCCGCAGCACCGCGTCTGTAGCGATTGCCTTCACGGCATGCGGGGGCGATGCGATGAATGAACGTGCGATCGCCCGCAGTAACAACCGCCGCTGCCGCGCCATCGCGTGCGTCTTCGCATACGAGGCGAACGCCGCCGCGTAGGAGCCCCGCTGTTTCGAAGCCGCCATCGCCAATTCCCACGGCGGCAGCGTCCGCCAGCCAGCGGCGCGTGCGTTCTTCCAGAGCACGCGAGCGTGGTCGCTCAAGCGCCGCCACTCTCCATCTTCCTGCGGCCCCGATGGCGGACGTTGGCGGAAGAGCAGGCAGGGCACAGGCACGAAGCCGACCAGGTGCTCCCGTGCCAGCCGTAGATGCCAGTCCCAGTCCTGGTCACCGATCAGCGCCGGGTCCTGCTCGCCAACGGTCTCCCGCACGAGCATTCTCGCGACGGTGGCGCCGATCTGCGGATAGTAATGAAAGAAGCTCTTCAGCAGGTGTCCATCGCGCGGGAGCCGGGCCGGCCATGCGTCTCCCTGCTCCTGCAGGTCGAAGGAGGTGTTCGTTACCTGGCCAACGACCGCCGCGAACTCCGGATGCTGACGAAGCAGCGCGATATGTGGCCGTATGTGTCCCGCGAGGGCGACGTCATCGTCGTCCACCATCAGGAGGAATTCGCCCGTTGCGGCGTGCATCCCGGCGTTTCGGGCCGCTGCCGAACCCTTGCCGCCGTTCGCTATCACCTGTGCCCCGTGTGCCAGGGCCACCGCCGTCGAACCGTCTGAAGATCCGTCATCGACCACGATCAGTTCGATGCAGAGGTCGGGCCCTTCCAGCGCCCTGATCGATGCAAGACACTGGTCCAGCATCGGCGCCCGGTCGCGCGTGGGGACGACGACGGAGAGGCGAG
>JAGQHB010000050.1 GCA_020432045.1 Dehalococcoidia bacterium
CGATCCCGGCTTCACCCTGGCGATCGTACCCGGCGTCACTCTGGCGATCCGCGCCCCTCGCCGGACATTAACTCTGGCGATTCACAGCCCTCTCCCTCGCCCGTGCCAGCGGGAGAGGGACCGAGGGTGAGGGTGCTAAAGCCCGCAACAAGCCCTCGTCCCGTCCCCGTAGTCGCGGCCGCCCCTGGCCGCAGGCCCCTGAACCAGGCCCGGCAATCCGGACTCCGCCCACTCCCTCGCCCGCGCCAGCCGGCGAGGGAGTGGGCTCCCATGCTGCTCCCACCGGTCATATCCCCCGTCGCCAACTCCTGCCCGGCTTATTCGCTGTCTGACGCCGGTACAGCCAGGTCCAGCGCTTCATCAAATGAAAACCTCGCCCCTTCCTGTAACAACGCCTCAAACTCCGCAGTGGGCAGATCGTCGAGCAGGTCCCCCACGGCGACCCTCTCCCAACCCGGCTGCAATGCGGGTGAATACATCGTCCATTTGCGTCCGGCTCCCAGAAGTCGGCCCGCCCCCTCACGATTCCCCATCCTGGCTGCGATCCGTGCTGCAGCTCCAAAAAAGAACGTCGCAAACCCCGATGCCCGGTGGTACCGGAGCAGCGACTGGGCCTCTCTCAGTGCCGCCAGCGAGCTCAAAGGGTCGATGATCGCTTGCAAGCAAAGTGCCTGGATGAGTGCCGTAGGATTCATCGACCCGCGAAGGCCCGCCACGGCCTGCTTTGCCTCTGATCCTCCATCACCGGTTGCGATCCACGTGGCCAACGCCAGGTTTTGGACCAGGTAGTCGTTGATAGGGCCGAAGCGTTCCTCCCCACGCCGCTGCCAGATGTCGTGCATCGCCTCAACGTAGAGTTTGCTGTCTCCCTGCAGCAGTCTGCTGAAGGTGAGTATGAAGGCGACGTAGTCCGCCTCCACCGTCCCTGCTGCCGCGGCTGCCAGTTGGCCACATTCGCGTTCCAGTGTTTCGCGCCTTGCATCGTCGATGAGCGAAAGCGTCACGATCGAGGGTGCCACGTCCGTTCCCGTCAGTTCGTTGCTCTGCCGGGCCAATGCGATCATCCTGTCGAACCACTCGATCGAACGGCCGATGGCGCCGGACCACATCCACATCAGGGCGATGTTGTTTCCGAGGTTGAACCGGTCGAGGTCCGAGCCGCCGCCCGCTTCGTAAGCGGCTGCCGACAACCGGATCCCATCGTCGTATGCGCCGGTCCCAAACCAGATGACAACGCCGCTGTTTCCCGCGAGCCTCGCCGCCGCGTCAGCATGGCCGTCATCGAGAGCCCGTTCCATTGCGGCTGCCAGGTTCCGCGATTCGCGGAGTAGCAGCAGTGCATGGGCAGGAGTGTGTGCCCAGCGCCGCTGTGGCACCGAGTTCACAACGTCGAGTGCCCATGCCAGGAAGTGCTGCTCGACGGCCGCCCGCTCGTCGACACCGTCGAGACTGTCGGCCATGTAAAGCCGGATCGACTCGAGGTACCGGTAGCGCGTTGGTGATTCGCCATCGCCTTCGTCCATCTGCACGAGCGATTTGTCGACCAGCTCGGTGAGCAAGTCGAGCACGTCTGGTTCACTGACATCCCTGCCTGTGCAGACGGCTTCCGCCGCCTCGAGCGTCCATCCGTCGGTGAACACGGCCAGTCTACGTGCCAACTGTTGCTCTTCCTTCGAGAGGAGCCTGAAGCTCCAGTCGATCGCTGCCTTGAGCGTCTGGTGGCGCTCAAGCGAGCCGCGCCGCGATCCCGTAAGCAACCGGAACCGGTGGGCGAGGTGCCCCCGCAACTCGGCCGGCGACATCATCCGCAGCCGCGCTGCCGCCAGCTCAATCGCCAGTGGGATCCCATCCAGCCGTCGCACGACATCGGCAATATCGGCGGCGGTCCGCTCAGACACTGCGAACCCAGGGCGCACCGCACGAGCCCGCTCGATCAGCAGTTCAACGGCCGGGGCGCTGGCCACCTCGGCAACGTCGTGCACGCCCTCGGGCGGCACCCGCAGGGACGGCACCCGGATCGTCCACTCGCCCGGCACGCCCAGCGCTTCCCGCGAGGTAGCGATGATCCAGACGTTTGGGCAGTTCGCGAGCACGGCTGAGGCGAGGCCGGCGCAAGCGTCGAGAACGTGCTCGCAGTTATCCAGCACGAGCAGGAGATGCTTGCCGTGGAGGAAGTCCAGCAAGCTGTCGCGGCTGATTGGCGGCAACGCCCCGGCAGTGGCCCCGGTTAGCCGCTCGACCTCGCCGGGATCGTTCGCGGCCGCAAGCTCAATGAGCCAGGTCCCACCCGGGAAATCGGGGCCTACGCTGGCAGCCGCCTGTAGGGCCAGCCGGGTCTTGCCCACGCCACCGGTACCAGTCAGCGTTAGCAGTCTGTGTTGTGCCATCCCGTCGAGGACACCGGCCAGTTCCTGGTCCCGGCCCAACAGGCTCGTCGGTTGAATCGGCAGGTTGCCCGCGGCTTCGTTCAGCGTCCGAAGCGGTGGAAACGAATCCTTGAGCCCTTCGGCCCGAAGTTGATAGAGAAGCTGAGGGCGGGAAAGATCCCGTAGCCGGTGTTCACCGAGGTCGAGCAGATCGACGCCATCGACAAGGCTCGCCGTTGATTGCGCGAGCAGCACCTGGCCACCATGTCCAGCAGCCATGATTCGGGCTGCCCGGTTGAGCGCCGGGCCAAAGTAATCATGGCCTCGGGACTCCGCTTCGCCGGTCGTGATCCCCATCCTGACCGGCAGAGACAGCGCTCGTTGGGCATCGATCGCCGCCAGGACGGCCTCCTTTGGTGATGCGAAGGCAGCAAGGATCCCGTCCCCTGTGTGCTTGAACAGCCAACCGTTATGCGATTCCACTGCGGATCTCAGCGTTGCGTCGTGTTGCGCGAGCGCCTCCCGCATCTCCGCCGTCTGTTCCTCCCACCGCCGCGTAGAACCCTCGATGTCGGTGAAGAGGAATGTCACCGTACCCGTTGGCCGTCCCATGGCTGAAATCTACTCCATGACACAACCGCTGCGAAGGTGATGGCCCTCCGGCCACCCAAAGCACAGCGAGATCGCCGGCGAGAATGCCAGGACTCTCAATCGCTTTGCATCCTCGTGGGCCAAGTCGCCCCCCATCCCTCGCCTGCGGCTGCGGGAGCGGGGACCAGGGGTGAGGGCGCCCAGGTCCTCGAAACGCGCCCCGATCCCCAAACGGCTGCAGCTATCCAATCGCCGTCGCCCGGTTTCCCCAACAACCACACGCCACCGATACTCACTCAGGTGCTTGAACTCCCCCGCCGGGCATCCCGCAGTCTCCGCGTCGCCTACACCGGCAGCCGCATCTATCTCGGGTACAAGCGCGTCCAGCGCCGTTCCCGCCGCTGGCCCCAGGAGCGCCGCGACGCGGCCTACGCCGCAGAGCACGAGGAATCCGCTCGTCGCATCTTCAACCTCGCCGTCGCCCTCAAGGGCATGTACGTCAAGACCGGACAGTTCGTCGGTACGCGCACGGACATCTTCCCGGCGGCCTACACGGCAAGGCTCTCGCACCTGCAGGACCGAGTCCCTCCACGTCCCGCCAGCCAGGTTCGTCGCACAATCGAGCTGCAGTTCGGCCGCCCCGTCGGCCAGATATTCTCTCGTTTCGACGACGCGCCCATCGCTTCCGCCTCACTCGCACAGGTGCATCGCGCCCAACTCCCCGGCGGCCGCGAAGTCGCAGTCAAAGTCCAGCATCCCGAAGTCGAAGCCCTCGTCCGTCTCGATGTCCGGAACCTCAAGCTGATGGCTGGCCTCATCGCCCGCCGCGAACCGAACTTCGACTACCGCGCAATCGCCGCCGAACTTGGGCGCCAGGTTCCGCTCGAACTCGACTTCGTCCGCGAGGCGGAGATGACCCGCCGCGTCGCCCATAATCTTCGCGGCATTCCCGGCATAGTTGTGCCGGGCGTTGTTGCCAGCCTCGTCGCCCGCAAAGCTCTCGTCCTCGAATTCCTCGACGGGCAGCGCCTCATCGGACGCGACAGTGTCATCCCTCCCGGCTGCGATCCCGCTGCCCTCGCGGAGACGGTGACCGCCGCGTTCGGCCACCAGATCATGTTCGATGGCCTCTTTCAGGCCGATCCTCATCCCGGTAACCTCCTCGTCCTTCCCGATGGCCGCGTGGCACTCCTGGATTTCGGCCTCACCAAGGAACTCCCCGACGCTATGCGGCTCGCGTTCTGCCGGCTCGTCGTGGCCGTCTCTTCGCGTGATCTTCCCGGCGTCCGCTCTGCCATGGCAGGGCTCGGCGTACGCACGCGCAGCGACGACCCCGCGGAACTCCTCGAACTGCTGGAACTCTTCTTCGGGCCTCGTGAAGGCGGGCTCAGCTCCGGACCCTTCTCCCGTCAACGCCGCGCCGCCCTCGCCCGTAACCCGATCGAAGCGCTGCCGGAGGACCTGATCCTCCTTGGCCGCGTCATCGGCCTCCTCCGCGGCGTCTGTGCCTCGCTCGGTGCCCCGCTCACGCCCATGCAGATGCTTCGGCCTCATGCCGAACGCGCCCTCGCCGCTGTCACGTCCACCCCGGGAAAAGACGGATAGGCAACACGACAAACTGTCGCTAGCATTCGCCGTGATCGCTGCATTCGGCGGCGAATCCACGCACAGGAGTTGCAATCGTGCTCGGCGACAAGCTTGGCGAACTTACAGGTCGCACCACCGGCGTCCGCGTCCTTCCCGGCGACGACTATCGCTACATCAAGCTCGAAGTCTCCATTGAGGAGCATGGTTCCATCGTCGGCGTCCCCGTCACAGACATCGGGACCTTCGTTTCCTACGAACGCTCCGGTGGCCAGATGTACGCGGAGGGTCAGGGCATCATGATCAGCTCCGAGGGTGAAAGCGCCATCTGGAACGGCCACGGTGTTGGCCACCCAACCGGCGACGGTATGGGAATGAATATCGGCTTCTCCATTGCTTTCCAGGCTGGCGAGGGCAAGCTCTCCGCGTTGAATGGCTGCCTCGTCATCGGCGAATTTGAATCCGCGGGCGACGGCACCCTCAAGTCGACGGTCTGGGCCTGGCAGTAGCCCCTGGTACGCCGGCCGGGTGTCACGCGGCCCACTCCCGCAAGGCCGAGTAAGATCGCGCCATGTACCGTGAATTGGGTCCTGCTGACCACCGCCGAATCCTCGGGATCGAGGAGCCGGACATTCCAGACGTGCTACTCCTGGTCGGCGTCTTCGACGTCCACAATGTCCTCGAACGCCGCTTCACCCGTTATATCGAAAACCCGCGACGCCTTGGCAACTTCCCGGCCTGGCTTGGGACAGCAGGGCGGCTGAAGGTTGGGCTCTGTGGCGCCTTCGGCGGTCCGATGGCGGCCATGCACGCCCATACCTTCCTCGCCGCTGGCACTCCCGCCGTCATCCAGCTCGGCTGGTTCGGCGCACTTCAGCCCGGCATGGCCCTCGGCGACATCGTCGTCCCCTCCCACGCTGAGCGGCAGGACGGCCTCAGCGACTGGTACCTGCCCAAGGGTATTCTCGCCGACGCCTCGCCCGAACTCTCATCTGCCATCGCCGCCGGCCTGCGTGCTCGCGACATCCCTGTTGTCGAAAAGCCCATCTTCACCACCCCGGCACTTCTCGCGGAGTCCCGCGAAGTCATCGCAGACTGGAGTCGCCACGGCTGGCAGGGCGTCGACATGGAGACCGCCGCCACCTTCTCCGTAGCCAAGGCCGTTGGCGCCCAACGCGCCGCCGCACTCGTTCGCATGGACGACCTCGTCAGCGAAGAAGACAGCATCGCCGACGCCTGGCCCCGCGAACGCGTCCGCTTCATCCGCGCCCGCGAACAACAGGTCGCCGAAGTCGCCCTCGAAGCCATCGCTCGCCTCGAACCGGCACACTGAGACCATCCCCGCAGCCGCGGCCGCCTCTCGCCACGGGCCTCTGTATCACGTCAGGGCGCCATACGACACCGTTGCGGTGAAGGGGGTCCAAACCCTCGCCCCCGGCAGGGGGAGAGGGCAGGGTGAGGGGCGCCTCAGCACAGAAGCCGCTCCGCTGCTACGTCTCAGTCATCTGCCGCAACGGCCCCGCCAGGTCCATGTCGAACCACGCCTCGACGATTTTGCCCTCTGCAACCTTGATCCAGCTCGTCCCGTTGAACGTCACGCGGTTTCCTGAAGCTGGTGCGCCTCCGTAGGGAGCGGAATGCGTCCCCTCCACACGCCACCGAAACGCCACCCGATCATCCTCAGCCGCCACCATCAGCAATTCCCGACGCGAATCCGGAAACGCCGCGAATGTCGCCGCCATGACCGGCCGGTAGCCTTCCCATGAATCTGCCACGAGCCTGCCATTGCCGTAGAAAGCAACCTGCGGGTGCATCAGTTGGGCGATCTGGTCTATGTCGTGTTCGTTCTCAGCAGCCACAAACCGCTCAACCATTTCTACATTCTGGTTGGGCGTAGTCGTCATGGCTTCGGTTTACGCTCCTCCCTGGAGGCCTGCAAGGTCTGCCGCGCTCTCCCCGTAGTCGCGGTTGCCCCTGGCCGCGGGACTCTGAACCACGCCAGGCAATTCGAATCGCACACCCCCCGCTCGCCCGCGCCAGCGGGAGAGAAACCAAGGGTGACGGCGCTTACGCCCGCGAAACGCATCGCGTCCCTCCAGCCCGGCACTAAACGAAACCCTCGCCCCCGGCAGGGGGAGAGGGCAGGGTGAGGGGCGCTCGGGAACCCGATCCTGAACGCCATCCAGTCCACTTCGGAGTCTCCGCCGCATCCATTTCCAGCTCACGCCACGATCCCCAGGACAACCAAAAAAACCCTCGCCCCCGGCAGGGGGAGAGGGCAGGGTGAGGGGTGCTCGAGAACGCGATCCAGTCCACTTCGGAGTCTCCGCCACATCTATTTCCCGCTCACGCCATGATCCCCAGGACGACTAAAAACCCTCGCCCCCGGCAGGGGGAGAGGGCAGGGTGAGGGGTGCTCGAGAACGCTATCCAGTCCACTCCGGAGTCTCCGCCGCACCCATTCTCCGCTCACGCCATGATCCCCAGGACAACCAAGAACCCTCGCCCCCGGCAGGGGGAGAG
>JAGQHB010000051.1 GCA_020432045.1 Dehalococcoidia bacterium
TATCTGCCTCGCGTGTTGTTGGCGCGGGGAAGAGCGTTGCTCGCGGTCGCCGTACTCGGGCTCAGCGTCGCCGGCATCCCGCTGGCCGCCTGGCTCGCCGTGCGCTGGCAGTTCGTCGAAGCCGCCGCCGTGTTGGACGACAACCCCGAACTCACCGCCTCCGCGGCCAGCGGCCGGGCCGTCTCGGGACACTTCCGGAGGGCACTGATCTACGTGCTCTTCTTTGGCGTCTTCGGCGCGGCCGCGGGCCCCGCACTTGCCGTCGTCCTTCTCCTCGGCACGGGCCTCGATACAAGCCTCATCAACGTACTTTCGGGCCTCTTCCATGCCCTGGTCATGCCCTTCACCGCCATCGGCCTGGCGCTCGCCTACTGTGACCTCGAACGGCGCGCCGGCGACGAAGAGCTCACCCGCGAACCGGAACGCATCGTCCCCGCGCGTGGCCGCCTGCGCCAGTCCATCGCAACAGCCGCGAACGTGGGCCACCGTGCGCTCCGAACGTGGGAGGGCCGCGGGCCGTAGCCGGTCCCCTCACCCGTATCGCCTCCGTTCCCTACACTCGCCGTTGTGCAGCCAGAAAAGCGCTCCTACACATCGCAACGACTGAACCTCAACTATGTCTGCTGGGGCGATGAAGCGAAGCCCGCCCTCGTCCTCGTCCATGGCACGCGCGACCACGCCCGCTCCTGGGACCGCATGGCCGCACAACTCGTCGACCGCTACTGGGTCGTCGCGCCCGACCTGCGAGGCCACGGCGATAGCGATTGGGCGATCGGCAGCGACTACTCGATCATCGACTACGCGCTCGACCTGCATGCGCTGGCAGAGCACCTCGGACGTGAGACCTACACGCTCATCGGCCACTCGCTCGGTGGCGGCGTCGCGCTCGAATTTGCCGGCGCCTGCCCGGAGCGCGTCCAGAAGCTCGTCACCATCGAGGGGCTCGGCGGACTTGGCTGGCGCGACGAGGCCCGCCGCCCCGCCCATGTCCGCATGCGGCGCTGGATGGAGAGCATGCGCGAACTCGAAGCCCGCGGCCCACGCGTCTACGCCACGCTCGAAGGCGCGATCGAGCGCATGGTCGAACGCAACAGCCACCTGACGCCCGAGTTCGCGCGACACCTCGCGATCGAAGGCGTCCGCGCCGTCGAACGTGGCTACAGCTGGAAGTTCGACAACTTTACGCGCGCTGGCTCCCCCTACGAGTTCAATATGGAAGACGCGCGCGACCTCTGGAACCAGGTCCGCTGCCCAATCCTGATCCTCTATGGAGACGAAAGCTGGGGCCGCCGCTTCTCCGATGGCCTCGACCTCAGCCCTTTTCACGATTACCGGGTGGAGCGCATCTCCAACGCCGGCCACTGGGTCCATCATGACCAGTTCGAGGTGACCATGGCGCACATCAACGCATTCCTGGACGGACCACGATGACACGTGTCCCTCGCCCGCTGCTCGTCGCCTTCGCAGCCATCACTGCCACCGGATTCGCCGCCTGCGGGGGCGATGATGACACCGGCGCCCCGGCGGGCGGCACCAACAGCACGTCTGCCACGACGAGTGCCACGTCGCCGGCGGCCACCCCCGACCCGTTTCGCGACTACGCCGCGCTCAGCTACCCCGTGGATCTCGTCGACGGCGATTCCATCGGCAAAGCGGACGCGCCGGTCACACTCACGCTCTACGAAGACTTCCAGTGTCCGTTCTGCCTGCAGCTCACGCTCGCCTACGAGGGAATGCTCATCCAGGACTACGTGAAGACAGGAAAGGTGCTCCTCCAGTTCCGCCACTACGCCATCCTCGGGCCGGAATCGCAGGCCGCGGCCACCGCGGCGATTTGCGTCGCCAACCAGGACAAGTTCTGGCCGTTTCACCACCGGCTCTTCCTTCTCCAGGCGCGGGAGGGCCAGCTGAAGGACGAAGTCCTAAACAAGGGCCGCTTTAGCGACGTGGCTCTCCGGGAAATCGCCGCACAGGTAGGCGCTGACCCGGCTGCCTACGATGCCTGTATCGCCGACCCGGCGACGTTGCAGCGGCTCCAGGCCGATGCGCGCGACGCCCGCTGGCTGGGCCTACGGGGCACGCCCGGCGTGGTCATCGATGGCCATGCCCTGGGGGGCGCCCCCGCCGACGAAGCCAGCTTCCGCCGCGTGCTCGACGCGGCCATCGCGAACAAGTAGACGCCGCGAGGGGGTAGGCTTTCCAACACGATGCTTGCCCCGTCCACGCACGCTCAGCGGCCCGACACACTACGCCCCCCGAATAGGGCTGTCTTCGTCGTACTAACGATCGTGACAGTTGTCGTGGCTTCGGCAGCAGCAACCGCTTCGCCGTCCCTTCGTGTGGCGCTGTTGGCCGCCCCTGTGTTGGCGGTCGGACCATACGCCGGATACAAGTACCCGGGGTATACGGCGGCCTTCGTCGTCTTTCTCGCTGCATTGCGGCGCCCATTGACGGAGGCTGGCGTCCCGCTCGCTGACTACGCCCACTATGTCCCCGTTCTTCTGAGCCTTGCAGCCCTGGGGCGGCCCAGTCTTCCCGGCACACACCGGCGTCTCCTGCTCGCGGGCCTTCTTGGGATCTCGGCAATCACCTTCGCGTCTGCGACAGGCAACGAATGGCACGCGCTCATCCCAGGCATTCTGATAATTACCTATGTCCAGCCGTTCTTGGTCCTCTACCTGGCAGCGAGTGCCAGCGAAGTCGAGAAGCGTGTGCTCGTCATAGCTCTCGTAGCGCTGGCCGGCCTCCAGCTACCATTCGTCGCGGCCCAGTTGGCCACTCATGGACCCAGCGACTACGTAGTCGGGTTTCTCGGTTCCGGGAACGCGCACACGCTCGGCGGGATTGCCCTAGTGGCGACCGTACTCGCCGCCGTCCACGCTTCCCAGCGGGTGCTTCGCTTCGGGCTCGTGGCCACGTTCATATCGGTCGCGGTCGCTGCGGATGCAAAACAGATGCTGGCCGCGCTCGCCATTGCGGCGATACCGGTCTCCATCCTGGCGCTGGGAAGGGGCTCGGCACGGATGCTGCCGTTGGCAGCGGCGGTAGTGCTTGCGATGTACATCGGAAGAGACGTTGCACCGCTTTTCGATCAACTCGGGGACCCAGAGAGAGCAAGGGAGTACGCAGAACAGAAGAAGGAAGGCTTCCAGGTCGTACTGGATCGCCTCGACGGCCGCCAGCTACTGTTGGGCCTCGGCCCGGGCGATGGATTTTCTCGGGTCTCAAGCGCGACGGTCCCGGGCTACGGTCGCGTTCCCGGCTCGGTATTCGGCGGTCACGTCTCTGAGCTGGCGGCTGAATACCAGCTCTACTACGCCGCCCGGCACGGCCAAATCTCAAGCGCCGGTTCGGTCTATTCGTCCTGGGCCGGCGTGCTATCCGAGGTCGGCCTCATGGGGCTACTCTCATTCGCGGCCCTCACGCTTTGGGCATTCTTGACAACCAGGTCAGGTCAGCGGGAGGCAGACCTGACCACCCTCTTGCTCCTGACGTGGTGGGCAATACTGGGATTGGTATTCACCTGGATGGAAGAACCCGTCTTTTCCACGTTTCTGATGGCAGCCGCGGGCGCGACGACTATTCGCCACGGCCGGCCGGCACTGCATCTGCCCAATGAATCCGAACATAGCCCTCTCCCCCAACCGCCGTGATCACTGCGTCCTCCCAGTCAATCTTCGTTCCGGCCGGCTTTCCAGCGAACGCCGCTTCCCACTGTGCGACAAGATTGCGGGAACCGCATTTGCCCCACTGACCCAGCTGCACGGCGTCAGGGCGCACCGCCTGAAAAAATGCCTCAAAGTCCGGGCACTTGTCCTTTCCGAGAAAGTCCAATACTTGCGGGCTACTGCGTCCGTCAAGGCTCAAGACCTCGACGCGGTCATCTGTGAACCACCTGAGTTGGACTTCCGTGACCGCAATACGAGCCGGATCTGTCCGAGCTTCCAAACCAAGCGATTCAAGGAGGGCATCGGTGTACGCAATTCGTCGAGACGGCGCATCGACGACCGCTGAAAGGCCGTACCCCACCACTGTCCCTCGTCTGTCGACCTCGGAGATGCCCGCGACAACGAACCAGAGAGTGCCAAAGAGGAGCGGGAGCATTCCCACCATCGCACTGCGACTGGAGCACCGAAGATGTTGTCCTACGCGCCAGAGGCCCTCAGCTCCCAGAGCAAAGATGAACGGGACTAACGGAAGCGTATATCGCCCGACATGCTGCGCACCCGTCACGACCGTGTAAAAGAGAATGGTCACGACGATGGCTACAGCGGAGGCGCTAACGAGGATGTCTTCGGGATTCCGCAGCCTCCGCCTCACGGCTCCGGAAAGCACGACTGCCGTACCAACCGCAGCAGGAAGCAGGAAGCCACCCACGTAGAGCGCAGCCTTTGTGTGCACGGCGAACCCCGCGAGGTGCACCGAAGCTGTTTGTTGGCCAAGCACCAGTCGTGCCCGGGACGAGTCGGTGACGAGTGTTCCTGTGAAGTGGTACTGCCAGGCCAGCCACGGAATGAGTCCGGCGAGCGTGATCAGCGCGGCGACGGAAACGGCGAGGAGGGTCGTTCGCCTCGGCTTTTCCGCCGGCACACCAAGCACCAGAAGTGCCACGCCCGCCGCAACTGGCCATGCCGCCGCTTCCGGCCGGGTGGCCACGAGCCCCAGCGCGATGAATCCAAAAGCGATCGCGAACGGCACCGTCCGCATCCTGCCCGTTATGTACTCGTAAACCACCACCAACAGCAGGAGTACACCGAGCGCGACGGCTGCATTCTCCATTCCTGACAGGCTGTTGATGACCACAGGAGGGCAGGTGATCCACCAGATCGTCCCGGCAAGACGCGGGACTGGGCGAATTCCCATACGTGGGAACACTACCTGATAGGCGAGGACGGCCTGCGCGATCCAAACCATGCATGCAAGAACCTTCAAAAACCATGGAGATCTGTCAGGTGACACCCAAACGGCGGCTGTAAGGATGAGCGTCCAAAGAGGGCTCGTCGATGCGCTTACATGTTCACCGAGGCCGTTGTAGTCAAACCATTGGCCTTCGGACATCCGCTCGGCAATGACGAGATGGACGACCGCATCTCCGGCCATCCCACGGCCGAAAATGGCCATTCCAGCCAGTGTCAGTGCGATGACGGCCAACAGCCCAGCCGCAGGCCCGATCCGGCGCCATCGGAGGGCCGTCTGCAGCCCGGCAGTGCTCATTGCCACGCCCGGCACCGTACCGCGAGGTGCTCCAGCCGGGCAACCCGGCAACTGCCGCCGCTAGTTCTTCGTCACCACCAGGCCATCGATGTACCAGTAATCGGAGCTCGCGCTCATGTCCGCTTCGAACGTGATCGTCACGAGCCCGGCCGGCAGCGATGCCTGCCAGTTGCAGTTCGTCGCGCTCGCCGAGGTGAACGTCAGCACCGTGTTGCCGTTCACCAGCAGCCGGGCGCTATCGTTGGATTCGAACGAGTACACCTTCGAACAGAACTTCAGCGTCGCCCCACCGGAGGGCACGACAACCGTGCGCGTGGCCATGCTGGTCCAGCTTCGCATCAGGAGCTGCCGCGAGCCTTCCGGCGGCGAAGACGAGGTGATAA
>JAGQHB010000052.1 GCA_020432045.1 Dehalococcoidia bacterium
CGAAACCCCCGAGGATGAACTCGAGGACGAGCCAACTGGCCGCCCCGAGGTCGTCGATGTTATCGAAGCCGGTGACTCCTACCTGGACCATACCGGCCGCCTCGTCGACGGCCAGCAGCTCACGATGTTTGGCGTCGCCGCGCCGCCAGTCCATGGCTCAAAGTCCGAAGCTCCTTCTGCTGATCCCGATCCTGGGCCCCAGCGTCCAACGGTCGTGGACCTCGGCGCTGAACTCCGCGAAGCCGTCGAATACTGCAAGACCTGGACCAGCCGCGCCGCTCGTCGCCGCGCCGAACTCCGCGGCCCCGGCGAAAACCACTATGCTGCGCTCAATCTCACCTACTCGCGCGAAACCGGCCTTCGCGGTGCCCTCTCGACCCCGGACCAGTACCGCGCCAAGGGCGACTGGATGAAACGCCAATTCGCCGCCTGGGGTTGAGGCGCCGGTTGCGGTTAGCAAGGAGACCGTAAATTCCGCCCTCCTCGGCCCTTGCCGCTTCTGGCTCCCCTCCCCGATCGTATGGGACGTCGCCCAGGCACCCGCACGAGGTCCGATGACTTAGATGGAATCCGAACAATACGTCTCCCCGTTGTTAGCCATGGGTTCCATCGTCATCGTCTTCGCCACGCTCATCGCCATGATGGTCGCCGAACTCGATTTCGCCGATCCGCTCCGTCGCGTCATCGACCAGCACGCCCAGAAGCTCATGCTCATTCCTGCCATGGCTGCCATGCTCGGCTCGCTTTACTACTCCGAGATCGTAGGCTTCATTCCCTGCGAGTTCTGCTGGTTCCAGCGTATCGCCATGTACCCGCTCGCTTCCCTGCTGCTCGTTGCCGTCGTCACACGTGGACGCCTTGATTCGCGATATGTCGTTCCCCTGGCGCTCGGTGGCCTTGGCCTTTCCATCTATCACTACCAGCTTCAGCTCTTCCCCGAACAGTCCGGCGTCTGTTCCGGCCTCGTCCACTGCACCGATAAGAACGTCGAAGAGTTCGGCTTCATCTCCATCCCCTGGATGGCCGGGAGCTGCTTCCTCACCGTCCTCCTCCTCCAACTCGCCGAATGGCGCGTCGACTACCTCTACCGCCGCTGGGCCGGCGAAGGTGATTCTTCGCCGATCTAAAGTCGTTCCGAAACGCCACGCTCCCCACTCCCCGCTATAGTCCCTGCACCATGCCTCCTTCTCTCGAACCCCGGCTCCTCACCAACATCGGCGACTTCGAACTCTTCCTTGTTCCCGAAGTAGCCATCCCTACGTCCGTCCGTTGGTTCCTCGGCAATATGCCGCCCGAGACCATCGACGCCGCCCGCAAAGCCCTCGACCCTGTCTTTTTCGACGAAAACGGCCGCCTCATCCAGAGCGTCCACACCTACGTCCTCAGGTCGCCTGGCCGAGTCATCCTCATCGATACAGGCGTCGGCAATCAGAAGCCCCGCGGCGGCGGCATCCCCGCCTTCGACATGCTCGACACGCCGTTTCTCGATCGCCTTGCCGCCATCGGCGTTCAGCCCAACGATGTCGACCTTGTCCTCTGCACCCATATGCACGTCGACCATCTCGGCTGGGATGCCCGCCTCGAAAATGGTGACTGGGTCCCCACCTTCCCGCGCGCCCGCCACCTCTTTGTCCAGCGCGAGTGGGACGCCTTCATCGCCAACGCCGAATCAGACCCCACAGGTGGCAACGCCGCCATCCGCCACGACACGATCGATCCGCTCACCCGTGCCAACCTCGTCGACCTTGTGCCCGCGGATCACCAGGTCGTCCCCGGCATCCGCTTCGAACCCAGCCACGGCCACACCCCCGGTCACGTCAACATCGTCGTCGAATCCCGTGGCACGAAAGCCGTCTTCATCGGCGACGTCATGCACACCCCCATCCAGGTGCTCGTCCCCGACGGTGAATCACCGCTCAATGGCCCGCCCGCCGCGACAGTCGCCCGTAAAGAGGTCATCAGCCGCTACGCCGGCACCGAAACCCTCGTCTTCGGCGCTCACTTCGCTGCTCCCTGCGGCGGCCACATCCGCAGCACCGCCACGGGGTACAACTTCGTCCCGATGGCGACTGCCTGACGCTTTCGGCCAGCCGTCGTCAGCTAATCCGCTATATGACAACGTTGGGAGGCCTACCCATGCAGATCGTTGATGCCCAGGTCCACGTCTGGGCCGCTGATTCCCCCGAACGCCCCTGGCCCATCGGCCGCACCTCCGAAGCACAGCGCCCCTATCCCGTTGACAAGGAGTCCGTCCTCCTCCAGATGGACCTCGCCGGTGTCAGCCGCGCCGTCCTTGTCCCACCGTCCTGGGAAGGCGATCGCAACGACCTCGCCCTCGAAGCCGCCTCGATCTATCCCGATCGCTTCGCCGTCATGGGCCGCTTCGCTCTCGATGGCCCGCAGGATCACGACCGCGTCGCTACCTGGAAGCAGCAGCCGGGTATGCTCGGCATGCGCTTCACCTTCCATAACGAACACAACCGTCATCTGCTTACCACGGGCGTAGCCGATTGGCTCTGGCCTGCTGCCGAGCGCGCCGGTATCCCCATCATGGTCTACGCCCCCGGCTCCCTCGACCTCGTCGATGGCCTCGCCGAACGCCACCCCGGCATCCGCTTCGTGATCGACCATGCCGGCGTCGCCGCCCACGGACGTGTCCCAGAGGTCTTCGACGACATGCCGAAAGTCCGTGCCCTCGCGCGCCATCCCAACGTCGCCGTCAAGGCCTCTGGCTTGCCCGCCCTCTCCAACACGCCCTACCCATTTCCTGACACCCACCCATACATCCGCGAGCTCTTCGACAGCTTCGGCCCCACGCGCACCTTTTGGGGCACAGACCTCACCCGCATGCCCTGCACCTATTACGAATGCATCACCCTCTTTACCTATCACCTCCCCTGGCTCGCGGGCGAAGACCTCGAACTCGTCATGGGCCGCGCCCTCTGCAACTGGCTCGCCTGGCCCCTTTCGGGCTGACTGCTGTCATCATTCGCTGAAAGGCGATCAAAGATCACCAGAAAACTGATCGTTTTGATCAACGCGGCAGGACGGCGTTGCGCCACGCTTCTTTGAGTCTTGGTTACAGAGGAGAACTGACGTGGCAAACGGAGATCCAACTGGCTACGACACCGACCTCCCGTCCAGTGCGGGTCAGGTCGCACAGACTGGGATGGGCCAGCCCAGAGTCGGTTCCGCGACACCTCCCTCCACGAGGCTCGAAACCGAGGAAGTCCTCGGCGACGCCGAACTGACTGAATCGACGAATGGCGACGGCGAGGTCGCAAATCCACCATCGACCGAGTCCGGGGAAGAGTTCGCGGAGGCTACCCCTGAGCAATTGGCTGCCGCCGGCTCTGGGCCTGGTAGTGCCGTCTCGGACCTCACCGGAATCGAGGGATTTGAGTTCCCATCCGCCTCGGAGAGTGCAGGCGTCGAAGCTGCTGGCGCATACATGCCCGAAGCCGGGACCGCGGTCGAAGGCGGTAGCCAGGAGGAATTCTTCGGCGCCATTATCGGCGCGCTCGCCCCTGCCCTCATCTCGTCCGTCGGCCCCTCGATCGCGAAGGGCCTTGTTGGTCGCCTCTCGCCCCGTGCCCGCCGTGCTGTGACCCGTCCCCGGCCACCCC
>JAGQHB010000053.1 GCA_020432045.1 Dehalococcoidia bacterium
GCTCCGATACCTTTGGCATCTTCGGCCCCAGCATCGTCACCGGTCTTCAGCACGACAAGATTGAGATGCGCACCCGCGTCAACGGCGTGGAAGCACAGCACGGCGCCAGCGACGAACTCATCATGGATATCCCCGCCACCGTCGAATGGGTCTCCGCCGTCATGACCCTGCTGCCCGGCGACATCATCTACACTGGCACCCCCGGTAGCCCCCAGGCGCTCAGCCCAGGCGACGTCGTCGAGATCGAAGTCACCGGCGCCGGCGTCCTTCGCAACACCGTCGTCGCTGGATAGCCGCCTCCTCGCTAGCCATGCGCCTCATCCGGTGCCCACTCGAGATTCTGCAACGCCACCCAACCCGTGGTTCCGTCGTCGGCTCGCACGTATACATACCCCTGCTCAGGAAACGGTGCTCCGCCCTCACCCCAGAACGAGGGCACTCGGGCCTCCCGCTCCAACGGAATTCCGCTCAGGTGCGGCGAGTCCCGGGGCGGCTCCAGCAGCACCAGCGATGCTCCATCAGGCAGGCAGCGGATGACCTCCGCCTCCGCATCCGGTGCCACTCGTAAGTTCAGGCAGGCTCCCGTGTCGGCCACCACGAAGGTCGCCGCCTCCCGGAACCACAGCTTCTCGACCAGCGGCGGCAGGATAGTCACCGGGTAGCTCGAGTCCTTCCCCGGCAGCGGCCAGGCAAACCGGATCGACTTTCGCGCACCCACCGCACCAGAGTCCCACGGGTCAAGCCAACTCCCGGTCGGCGGATCCTTCGGCCCGAGCCATCTGCCGGTGCGGCGGTTGTAGAGCAGCGTGCGCCCGAAGGCTAATAGGTCAGCATCGTCGGGCGATGGCTCCGGACCCATCCTCCAGTCGATCGGCCTCTCGTCCAACTCGCCCCAGAACTGCGTCGGGATCGCCGGCAACAGCTCCATCGAACCGTCCCCCGGCGACACCAGGTAATACCGTCGTTGCATCGTCCAATGGAAGTAGTCGTCCCGCTGGCTTCCATCAATGCCCGACTCCACGATGAACGCGCTCGAGTCGGCTAGCCAGCGCCGGTGCTCGCCAAAACCGTAGTGCAGGTTTCCCGAGAGTACGCGGAAGGCCGATGATCCATCGACAGCCTCGCAGGTCGTATACAACCAGTCCTCGTGCCCGCCGATCGAACCCGTCCACGACCAGGCAAAGGAGTCGACTGAAATGCGGTACCGCCCATCCGGCGAAACCGGTTCTGAACCGCCCCACGAATTCCCTTGGATTGCCGCCCCCAGGGTTGTGAGTTCTGAATGGAGAAGAGAGCCATCCGCACTCCATGCTCCGACAAACGCTTCGTACTCCTCGGCCACTATTCCCGGCTCCGGCGGCCGCCTTTGCCACACCCCTCTCGCTCCGTCGTCGCCCCACGGCTCCAGTGCTAGGAGAGCGTAAGTATCTCCGGCCCATGGGGGCTGTTCGGCAAGGCCGGCTGCACCCGACTCGATATCGACGATTACCGGGCCCGGACGTCCCGTATCCGCACTCATGACACCAAATAGCACCAGTCCATCATTGGACACAGCCACTCCCGTTTGTCCGAAACCCGGGTAGGCCGAAAGGTCGAGCTCTCGGACGAGTTCGAGGTTCGCATCGAACGCGTAGAAACGGCCCGGATCGGCCGCGAAGTCCTCCTCGGGCAATCGCTTCTCGAACAGTGCAACCCTGTCCGTGTGCACCCGCAGCCCCAATACGTTCGGGTCCCAGGTTGCGCTGGCGCCGGTTTCCCGGTTCAAAATCTGACCCCAGCTATTCGGATCGTTGTGTGCCCCATTGAGCGCCACCAGCACGGAACGACCCAGGGAGAGCCGGTACTCCCCGCCGTAGGCTATGTTTGCCGGTGGGGCCGCCGAGATCACATCCATCACCCCCGTTTCGATGTCCAAGAAGCAGACGCCGTGTGCATACGGCAGTACTTCTCCCGACGGCACCGTCATCCGGTTCCACAGCCCACCCTGCCGGACAAGGGCGTCTGCCCCCGGATGTGAGGTCGCGGTGGCGATCGCGCTCGCCGTTGGGGTGGGAGCGCTCGTACCGGTGGCATCGGGTGTGAGGGGCGGGGCCCCCTTATCAGCGTCGCGGGCCAGGGCAAACACGCCGAGACCGGCAGCGACCGTTGCTGCCGCACCGGCCGTCCCCGCCAGCAATACGGTCCGCCGCGAGAAGGTCCGGCCGCTCCCTCTTAGCGGTTCGGCGTCCGGCAGCACGGTCTCCGATCGTCGTGACCGCGCGCCCTCTCCCATCGCTGATTCTCCACCCGGCTTCGAGGCGGCGAGCTCCGCCCGGTCCCTCGCTCCAAGCTCGCGCCGTATCCGCTCGACCCGGCTCCGTGCCTCTCGCACATTCAGACCCAGCCGCACCGCGATCTCCGCGTCCTGCCTGCCCTCGCGAAGCCACCCGAGAATCTGGCGGTCGGTGTCGCTCAATGCCACTGCTACCGCACTCCTACGGCCATGCCAGGAACTCCAACGCCACCCAACCCTCGACCTCCCCGCCTCGCACATAGGCGAAGCCAATCTGGTCCTCCGGGTTGAAATGTACGCTCGTGCCATCCGGCGCGTAATCCGGGGGCCAGTTGCCCGGAGGGGCGGGA
>JAGQHB010000054.1 GCA_020432045.1 Dehalococcoidia bacterium
CACCGTCGCGCATCACCTCGTACTCGATCTCTTTCCAGCCGATCAGGTTTCGTTCGACCAGTACCTGCGTGATTGGGCTGGCAGCGAGCCCGGATGCCGCCACCGCCCGCAGTTCGTCCATCGTGAAGGCCATCCCGCCGCCCGTCCCGCCGAGCGTGTACGCGGGCCGTATCACCACCGGCAGGCCGATCTGCTCCGCTGCCGCGACGCACTCCGCGAGCGTGTGGCAGACCTCGCTCTCGAGTACTGGCTCCCCGAGTTTCGCGAGCATATCCCGGAAAAGCTCCCGGTCTTCCGCGCGCTTGATCGCCGTCAGCGGCGTGCCGAGGAGCCGCAGACCGTACTTCTCGATCACGCCCGCCTCCGAGAGGGCAACGGCCAGGTTCAGGCCCGTCTGGCCGCCGAGCGTTGGCAGGATCGCCTCCGGCTTTTCCCGCTGGATGATGCGTTCGATGACAGGGACCGTCAGTGGCTCGATATACACGGCATCCGCGATGTCGAGGTCCGTCATGATTGTCGCCGGATTTGAATTCACGAGGATGCTGCGCACACCCTCTTCCCGGACCGCTTTGCAGGCCTGTGTCCCCGCGTAGTCGAACTCTGCCGCCTGGCCGATCACGATCGGACCTGAACCGATAATCAGTACGCTCTTCGGTTTCAACGGCCACCTCCCAGCCCCGTCACAGCGGTAATCAGCCGTCGCAACGGGCGCAGCGCGAACAGGAGACACACCGGCGGAATCCACAGGTAGCGCCCGCTCTCCGCGAGGAACAGCCCGGCCTCCGCCGCTCCAACTGCACCTCCGATAATCCCGGGGCCGCGGTAATGGTCTGCGTGGCTCCGTTCGTCACGGAGCAGCACAAGTGCGATCAGAAAGAGCAGCAAACCCGCGACCGCGAGGCTACCGGCGAACAGCCGCGCCAGCGCCCGGCCCGTGTCGCCAAACACGATCCGGTCGCCAAGCATCGTCGAAACGCCGAGCACCACTGCCATCACCACGGCCGCGCAGGCAGTGGCGATCAGCAGGTCTGGCACGATCGTTGCTGGACGCCGTGGTGCGGGTGTGGTCCTGCGCCTCGCCGTGGGTCGTGGATTCGCCACAGCCGCCACTACAGCGGCAGCTCGAACGTCATTTCCGGGTTCCGCAGTGGGACCATTGCTCCAATTGCCGAAAGGAAGCTTAGTGCCGGCTCATTTCCGTCCGGCAGCCGTCCTCGGATGCGGCGGTAGCCCTTTGTCCGAGCGAACTCGATGAGCTCATCCGCAAGCTGCGTGGCCAATCCCCGGCGCCGGTGCATCGGCGAAACCCAGACGCCCAGCACCGCCGTATCCGGCTCCGTCGTGCTGTAGTCGATGGACCCGAACGCGACGGGGATGCTGCCATCCACCGCCACCATCACGATCCCGTTCGAACCCAGGAGTTCGAGCCATTCCCGCACTTTTGCGGGGTCGGTGAAGTCGCCCGGAAGGGCGACCGCCTCGCCAGTCAGGCTGCGTACGATGTCCGCGATCTCTTCCGCATCCTCGAGCGTTGCCGCCCGTTGTTCAGTCGTCCGTGCCATTAGTCACCCCCGTTTGTTGGCGCCATCATTGCGCAAAACTGGTCGAATAGGGCCATGCTATCAAGCGGGCCGGGACATGCTTCCGAGTGGAACTGGATCGTCAGCAGCGGCTCGGTCTTCATCGCGAGTCCTTCCACTGTGTTGTCGTTCAGGTTTATGTGGCTCACCAGCGCCGATGCATCCAGCCCGTCGGGGTCCACAGCGTATCCGTGGTTCTGCGCGGTTACCGTTACCGTCCCCGTCCGCGTGTCTTGGACGGGGTGATTTCCGCCCCGGTGGCCGAACGGCAGCTTGAACGTGCCAGCACCCAGGGCCTTCGCCACCACCTGGTGTCCAAGGCAGATGCCCAGCATTGGCGCCTTTCCAATGAGCTGCCGCGTCTCCTTAACCATGAACTCGAGCAGGCGCGGGTCACCCGGCCCGGGCGAAAGCACAATCCCATCTGGCCGCGCAGCCAGCAGATCGTTCGCGGTGCTCGTCGCCGGGAAGACACGAATCGCGCAGCCCCGGGCGGCAAGCGAACGCATGATGTTCCGTTTCACGCCACCGTCGAGAAGCGCGACGCGCTTCATTCCTTCGCCGGCGTTGTTCCAGTCGTACTCATGGTCGGTCGTCACAGAAGCGACCCAGTTCACATCGTCGTACACCGGCAGCGCCCGCACTCGCGCCAGCGCGGCGGCGGCCGTTTCGTCAGTCGTGATTGTCCCCAGCATCACGCCATGCTGCCTGATTCGCCGGGTGACCGCGCGGGTGTCCACCTCCGCAATTCCTACCACGCCCCGCTCAGCGAGGTACTCGTGCAGCCCGCCGGTCGATCGGATGTGGCTCGCGTATGGCGCCAGTTCGCGGATCACCAGCCCACGTGGCTGGATTCGGTTCGATTCCTCCACCGCGAGGTCGATCCCGTAGTTCCCGATCATCGGGTACGTCAGCGTCAGGATCTGGCCGGCGTACGACGGGTCTGTCAGCATCTCCTGGTATCCCGTCATCGACGTGTTGAACACCACTTCGCCGTCCGTGCGGCCTCTGGCGCCCAACGATACACCCGGGAATACGCCTCCATCGGCCAGCACCAGCAACGCCTCAGCCATCCGACTCCTCGCTTTCCCACCGGACTTCCCCGCCCACGACGACCACGCGGACGCGGCCCGTCAGCGTAGCTCCCTGCAGCGGTGTGTTCTTTCCCTTCGATGCCATCGCTGTTGCATCCACGGTCCATTCGCGTCCAGGCTCCAGCACCACGATGTCTGCGACGCCGCCCGGCTCGATGCTGCCCAGTCCCTTCTCGCGCGAATCAAGGCCCCATGCCAGTACAGGACCGCTCGTCAACGCCTCGATCACCCGTGCCAGCTGCAGCTCTCCACGCGCGACCTGTGTGAGCAGCGTTCCTGCGGCCGTCTCGAAGCAGGCGATGCCAGGGGCGGCGTAGTCGAACTCGCACAGCTTGTCTTCGATGGCGTGTGGCGCATGGTCCGTCGCGATCGCGTCGATCGTCCCCTCGTTGAGCGCGTGCACAAGCGCCCACCGGTCCATCTCCGTCCGCAGTGGCGGGTTGATCCGTGCGTTGGTGTCGTAGGCCGGTTCCGGACCAGGTCCAGCGACCGCGTCTTCGGTCAGGAACAGGTGGCTCGGCGTCACTTCGCACGTCACGGGTAACCCGCGCGCCTTCGCTCCCGCGACAAGTTCGATACCCCGCGCTGTCGTCACGTGCGCGATGTGGAGTCGTGCACCGGTCGCTTCGCAGAGCGCGATGTTCCGCGCGATTGCAGCCACCTCGGCAGCAACTGGTTGCCCGGCGAGCCCCAGCCGTTCGCTCACGCGTCCCTCATTGATCACGCCGCCGTCGTTCAACTCTGGATCGTCGCAATGCTCGCTCAATACCATTCCCGCCGCCGAGGCCAGCGCGAGCGCGTTCCGCATCAGGCGCCCGTCGGCCACAGGATTCCCATCATCACTTATTGCGACGCAACCTCCCGCCGCTAGCTCCGCGATTTCGGAGAGCTCTTTTCCGGCCCGGCGCCGGGTCACGCTTCCAAGCGGAAACACACGCACCCGCGCTTCACGGGCGAGTCGCTCCATCAATGCTTCGAACACGGGCGCACTGTCCGGGGCCGGCTCCGTATTGGGCATAGCGCAGATGGTTGTAAAGCCGCCTCGCAACGCTGCCTCCGTTTCGGTTGCGATCGTGCCTTTCTGCTCAAATCCCGGCTCTCTCAGGTGTGCGTGCAAATCGACAAACCCGGCCGTCACGATGCAGCCCTCTGCGTCGATCACGCGGCCGCCGGCAGGTTCAAGTGCGGTGCCGATCTCGGTCACCACGCCGTCCCGGACCCGGACATCCAGCACCGCATCGATCCCACGGGCCGGTACGAGCACTCGCCCACCGCGGATCAGCAGGTCGCTCATGCTGCTCTCCCGGCCATCAGGTACAGCACTGCCATCCGCACTGCGACTCCGTTCGCCACCTGCTCGTCGATGACCGAAGCAGCGCCGGCTGCAACGGATGGTGCTACCTCGATGCCCTCGTTCTTTGGCCCCGGATGCATGACCAGTGCGCCTGGCTTCGCTCGTGCCAGCCGCGTCTCGTTGAGCTGATACCCGCGGATGTAATCGCGGAGAGACGGGATCAAGCCGGTCGCCTGGCGCTCCTTCTGGATACGGAGCGCCATCACCACATCCGCTCCCTCGATGGCCGCGTCGAAGTCCGTGGTGGTCCGGCAGCGCCCTGCCTCACTTGCGCCAACCAGCGTTTGCGGCAACAGCGTCGCCGGCCCTGTCAGCGTCACGTCTGCACCCAATGCCATCAATGCCCACAGGTTCGAGCGGGCGACGCGGCTATGCAAAATATCGCCAACGATGACGACGCGCTTTCCTGCCAGGTCGCCGAGGTGCTGTTGCATCGTGAACACATCCAGCAATGCTTGCGTTGGGTGCGCGTGCTGACCGTCGCCGCCGTTCACAACACGCGCCTTCGTCGTACGCGCCGCCAGCGCAGGGGCGCCTGACTTGCTGTGGCGCATCACGATGATGTCCGCACCAATCGCCTCCAACGTCCGCACCGTATCGACCAGCGATTCGCCTTTTTCTACCGAGCTGCCGGATGCCGTTAGGTTCACCACGTCAGCCCCCATCGCCTTGCCCGCGACCTCAAAGCTTGCCCTGGTACGGGTGCTCTGTTCGTAGAAAAGCGTGACCACTGTGATGCCGCGAAGCGTCGCCACCTTTGGCATCGGCCGCGAACGTACCTCAGCCATCGCTTCGGCAGTCTTCAATACGAGTGCGATTTCCTCGCGGCTGAGCGTGTCGGTGTCCAGCAGATCCTTCCGCCGCCAGCTACCCGCGTCCGGCGAGATGGTCTCGTCAGCCATCGACAGTCTCCTCGGAGTCGATGTACACGCCGTCCTCACCATCCGGTTCCTGGAGCCGCACCCGTACCGTCTCGCCGCGACCTGTCGGGATATTCTTGCCGACGAAGTCCGGACTGATCGGTAGTTCGCGGTGCCCCCGGTCGATGAGTACGGCCAATCTCACGCGGCGCGGCCTGCCGAAATCGAGCAGCGCTTCCATCGCCGCCCTCGCACTCCTCCCTGTGAACAGCACATCGTCGACGAGCACCACGGTGGCCCCGTCGATGTCCCGCGGCATCGCACTCGGCCGGATCGGCGTCGGATTGATCCGCCGCGCGATGTCATCCCGGTAGAGGCCGATGTCGAGCCGCCCCACCGGCACGTCCACGCCCTCGAACTCCTTGATAGCCGTGCCCAGCCGCTCTGCTAAGGGGACTCCCCGCGTCAGGAGGCCAACCAACAACAGTCCGTCCGTGCCGCGGTTGTTCTCAATAATTTCGTGAGCGATGCGTCGGATGCTGCGGCCAATATCGTCCGGCCCGAGGAGCTGTTTCCGGCTCACAAAAAACGCCTCCCCAAACGCGGGCAGGCGTCAAAATCACTCATCGGACGATGGCCGGTGCGCACGCCGGCGCCTCCTTCCCTTGGCTGCCTCACGGGACCGCCTTAAAGGGCATGTCTACCGTAGCAATCGGCTCCCTAACCCGCAAAGACCCCTGCCTCTATACCGCGCCGGGGTGTACCCATATTGACCGGCTGGTAACGTAGAGAAACGCCCTCGGGCCGGGATGTGAGGAGCGACATGGCACAGACGCAGCAATCGTCGACCAGCGCGAAGCCGAACGATGTTCGTGACCGTATCTTCGCGAGTGCCCTCCGCCATTTCTCGGAAAAGGGCTTCGCCGCCACTTCGCTTCGCGAGGTCTCGTTCGATGCCCAGACCACGAAGCCGATGATCTACTACTACTTCCGCTCGAAGGAAGGCCTCTATTCATCGATCGTACAGGAAATCCTTGAGGACATGGCCGTACATATTCGCCAGGCGCTGCCCGGACAGGCCACTGCTTCCGAACGGCTTATCGCCTACTGCGACCGCTACCTCACCTATTTCCTTGCGAACGAAAACGTGATTGCGCTGGTCCTCCGCGAAGTCTTCGGCCTTGGCGGCGCACCCATGGCGACGTTCGCCCAGACCCTCGGCGCAAGCGTCCGCCAGCCACTGGACGAGGTCCTCCGTGCGGGCATGGAGTCAGGGGAATTCCGCAAGGACCATGTGTTCGACTGCGCAACCGCCATTACGGGCATCATGAACATGTTCATCCTTGCCCACGTCTTCGGCGGTGCCGAGATCGACAGCGAGACCCCGCTCACCCAGGTGCGGAAGTACGTAAGCGGCCTCGCGCCGGGCCTGTAACCCATTCTCCACTGGCGTTCACCAGCCGTTCGGCCGTCTCTCACAGAGAGGTGAGCCGCGTGGCGAACGACACACACATCGTTGATTACTACGCCGTCATGAACCTGCCCACGTCTGCAGACCTTGCTGGCGTCGACAACGCCTACGCGCGCCTCTCATCAGAACTCGCGCATCTTGGCAACGTCGACGGCGCCGCCGCCACGGCACTCAAGCGCTTGAATGAAGCCTACGGTGTCCTCGGCCGCCCTGAGCGCCGCCGGAAATACGACGAAGTCTTTCTAGCCCGCCAGAAAGAACTGGAACTCAAGGCTGCCCGCGCGGCGTTCCGCCGGACCGCGATGATGCAGTGGTTCGTGATCGGCGCCCTCGGGGCCGTCCTCGTCACCCAGGGTATATTCCTCGCGTACATCGGCCGGGACGAAATCTCGAGCTTTCTTTCGTCCATCGGGTTCTGACTCTATTCACGCTAGCTCGCCGACTGTGACTCGGCATACGGCACGATCGTGTCTGCCATGCTCACGCGGCTGTCGAGCCGCTTTTGTAGTCCGCTCATCAGCCCCAGTACCCGGAAGATAAGCAGGATGTCCGCCGGGATCCGCGTCACCGGATTGTCCTTCAACATGCGCGACAGCCGCTCGTTCACCTCTGGCATCACCTCAGCATCGACGTACGGCTTTGCACCCGGCCCAGCCGACTCAAAGAACGCCCGCCCCAGTGCCACCAGCGACTCCGGGTCGTTGCTTTTCGTCTCGAACCCGATTGCCCGGAACCCGCTCGCCATTGCCTCGTCATCCTGCCGCATGATTGCCACCGTTAGCCGCGCGTAGTTCATTCTGAACTCGGCCGGCAGGTCCTTACTCAAGCCAAAGTCGATGAACACCACGACCGGCCCCGGCTGCACCAGCAGGTTGCCCGGATGCGGGTCGGCGTGGAAGAAGCCGTGCACCAGGATCTGCTCGCAATACGCCTCGGTCATGATCTGGGCCACCGCGTTCGGGTCGACGCCCATCGCCTCCATGCCCGGTATGTCCGAGATCTTTACACCTTCGATAAATTCGGTTGTGAGTACCCGCCGCGCTGTGTGCCGCCAGTCGATTGCCGGTACCCGCACGTCCTTGCGATGTGCGAGATCCTTGGCTACGCGTTCTCCGCTCCGTCCCTCGAGATGGAAGTCCAGCTCTTTCGGCGTGTATTTCGCGTACTCGTCGAAAAGCACCCGGTAGTCGAATTCCGGCTCGATCCGGGCAAGCAGCCGCACCAGGAATGACATGTTGCGCAGGTCCGTCTCTACCACGCGCTCGATATCCGGGTACTGCACCTTCACTGCCACGTCCCGGCCGTCCTGCGTGGTCGCCCGGTGGACCTGCGCCAACGAGGCGGCTGCCACAGGCGTCCTCGAAAACTCGCGGAACAGCACCTCCGGCGGCTCGCCCAGCTCCCGCTCGATTTGCGCAGCGATCGCCGGGTACGAACGCGCCGGCACTCGGTCCTGCAGGTGGCCCAGGATGGCCACATACTCCGGCGGCGCGACGTCAGCGCGGCTGCTGATGAATTGGCACGTCTTGATTAACAGCCCCTGCATCCGCGCCGCGGTGTTGTAGAGCCGCCGGGCATTGCGCTCGTGCTCGCGTGCGTAGCGGGCTTCCTTCTCTGCCGCCGAAAGCTTCGTATTCCGCTGGATCCGCTTGTAGCGCAGGTAGATCAGCGCGAAATTCCAGCTCACGACGGTGAACCGGCGCACTCGCGATGCCACCGGAAGCGGTTTCGCGCCCGTGAACGACTTCCCCATCCGTACTCAGCCTCTCAACGCGGCAATGAACCAGGGCCCCAATCGGCCTCGCGGTGTCACCCTTGCGGTTCCGCCTGCACCTGGATGTCATCCACCTTCCAGGTCGACGTGGCCGGGTCGAGCATCCACTTCGTGGAGATTTTCGCCTCGCCGTTCGAGTTCTTCAGCACGACCAATGCCGAGTCCTCGCCGTCGACGGTGACTTCATAGCCTGTCGGCGGTGGCTGCGGTCCGGCCGCAGCCATCTGGCCCTGCATCGCCATCGCCTTCATCATCCCGGCCGGTGTGAACGCCAGCATGAGCCCGGCGATGTTCTGTGCCATCAAGTCCTTCGCGAACCGGTCTGCCGCTTCCTTCAACTCTGCCATTGAGGTGCTCCTTCGTTGCGCCCGCCCGTTCGGTAACGTCCCGCGAAGGCGCGCTCCAATCGTAGCCTTCCCGTCATTGCCGGTACTAACCGCTCGGTAAGCTGTTGCTTCCGGTTCTAGAGAATTCGTCCGCCGTCGAGGACCAGCGTCTGGCCGGTCACAAACGACGATGCCTGGCTCGCGAAGTACACGACCGCACCCGCCATCTCGTCTGGGTCGGCGATTCGGCCCAGCGCCGCACCCACCGTCGAACCTTTCAGGATTTCCGGGTTGTCCCAAAGCGCCTTCGAAAAGTCTGTCTTGATCAGGCCGGGCGCGATGCAGTTCACCCGGATCCCGTCCTTGCCCCACGACTTCGCGCACACCTGCGTCACCATGATCGCGGCGGACTTCGACACTGAGTAGGCGCCAATCACGTCCGAAGCCTGGAAACCCCCCACGCTCGAAACGTTGATGATCGCGCCGCCGTCTCCGTGCTCCAGCATTGCGGCCCGCGCCATCTTCGAAACGAAAAACAGTGACTTCACGTTCGTGTTCATGATCGCATCCCACGCGCGTTCCTCGATGTTCTCGATCGGGCCGAAAAATGGGTTCGTCGCCGCATTGTTCACGAGGATATCGACCCTCCCTAGTTCTCTCTTCGTCGTATCCACCAGGTTCTGCAGCGCATCCAGGTCGCGCACGTTCGTCGGCACGGCGATGGCCCGCCGGCCGGTGGCCTTGAGGTCCGCGAGCGTCTCTTCGAGTGCTTCGGGTTTCCTCGCCGCAATCGCTACATCTGCACCGTGTTCAGCCAGGCCCAGGGCGATCGAACGCCCGATCCCGCGGCTCCCTCCTGTCACGATTGCGACCTTGCCTTTGAGTGAGAAATCTGCGACCGCCATGGGACACCTCTCCGAAACGTCTGGTGAGGGCATGCTATCCGCGCCCGTTCCTCCGTTCACATCCGCGCGTGTTCACCAAATACGAGCCTGATTGCCAGGTCGGCCAGGTCCAGGAGTCGCTCCCTCGCTAACTCCTCCCTCGTGAACCACCGGCAGGCATCCGTCGACCCGCTGATCTCGTCTCGCAGCGCCCCGCCAGTGATCCGGGCGCGGTAGATGATCCGCACGCCATGGAAGTCGACCTCCCGGCCCTCGCGGTTGGTGTACGCGAACCGGTTTGATTCAACGTCCAGCAACTCCTCCAACTCGCCGGTCAGTCCGGTCTCCTCTTCCAGCTCGCGCAGTGCAGCCGCCCTCGGCTCTTCGCCGTGCTCCAGCCCGCCGCCGGGCAAAGTCCAGTGTCCGTCAAAGGAAGTCGTCGAACCCGGCGCGAGGCGGCACAGCAGGATTCGCTCCTCCGCGTCAACACACACGGTGTAGGCTCCCACCCGGAGCCTTGCCAGGGGGCCAGCATCGCTCATTCCGTACGCTCCTTCGAGGTGCCCGCCATCGCCCGCAGGATGCGTACGAGCAGCGGCATCCAGTCCCGCGGGTGGCTCGCGCGATCGATCCGAACCTGGTTCGGTCCAATCAAGAGTCCCTTCAACCCGAGCCCGTCGACGCGACCCTTCATGTCCGGCGGTACGCCACCGCGAACCCGGATGTGGAACATGTGCTCGTCCGTCTTCACGCTCTCTACCCGCGAACGCTTCCCCAGGGACTTCACCAGCGCAACGTAAAGCAAGTGCTCGACCGCCTGTGGCACCGGCCCGAACCGGTCCCGTAGTTCCTCTGACATCGTCGCAACAGCGGCGGCGTCCTGCACGCCGGCAATCCGTTGATACACATTCAGCCGGTCGTGGATGTCTTCCACGTAGCTCTCCGGGATGTGCGCACTTAGCGGCAGGTCGACCACGGGCGTTGGCACCACGGGCGGCGCCGGCGCACCACCGGGCCGCGCAGCCCGCAACACCGCGACCGCTTCCGCCACCAGCTTCGAATACATCTCGAACCCGATTGCCGCAATCTGCCCGCTCTGCTCGGTCCCCAGCACATTCCCCGCGCCGCGAATCTCCAGATCCCGCAGCGCGATCTGGAACCCCGCGCCGAGTTCCGTCGCCTCGAAAATCGCCTCCAGCCGCTTCTGACCCTGCTCGGTCATCGTGCGGTCCCGGTCATACAAGAGGTACGCATAAGCCTGGTGCGCTCCTCGCCCAACCCGCCCACGAAGCTGATACAGCTGTGACAGGCCGAACGTGTCGGCGTTGTTGATAATCATCGTATTCGCGTTGGGGATATCCAGGCCGCTCTCGATGATCGTCGTGCAGACGAGCACATCATGATCGCCGGCTGCGAACTCCATCATCACTCGCTCCAGCTGGTCCTCGTGCATCTGCCCGTGGCCCACTGCAATCGATGCATCCGGCACAAGGTCCCGTAGGCGCCGTAGCATCCGTTCGATCGACTGCACCCGGTTGTGCACGAAGTAGACCTGCCCGCCGCGCTGGATCTCCCGGTCAATCGCCTCGCGCACGATCTCGTCGTCCCAGCCAAGCACGTACGTTTCGATCGGCATCCGTTCTTCTGGCGGTGTCATGATCGTGCTCATGTCGCGTATGCCCGAAAGTGCCATCTGCAACGTCCGCGGGATCGGCGTCGCCGAAAGCGTCAGCGTGTCGACGCCCTCCTTCAGCTGCCGCAGCCGCTCCTTGTGGCTCACGCCGAACCGCTGCTCTTCATCTACTACGACCAGCCCGAGGTCTTTGAACTCCACGTCGCGTTGGAGCAGCCGGTGCGTCCCCACGACGATATCGACGCTTCCGTCGCGGATCCCCTTCGTGATGTCTCGTTGCTCCGCATCGCTCCGGAATCGGGACAGCACATCGATCTGCACGGGGAACCCCGCCAGCCGCTCGCGGAAGGTTGCACCATGCTGTTCCGCCAGCACCGTGGTCGGGACAAGTACCGCCACTTGCTTTCCGTCGCCCACGGCCTTGAACGCACCTCGTACCGCAACTTCCGTCTTGCCGTAGCCAACGTCGCCGCAGATCAGCCGGTCCATTGGGCGAGGCGCCTCCATGTCGGCCTTCACGGCGGAGATCGCCTCCATCTGCTCCGGCGTCTCCACGAACGGGAATGCCGCCTCGGCTTCCATTTGCCAGCTTGTGTCCGGGCCGAACGCGTGGCCCTGGGCCAATTCTCGCCGCGCATACATGTCCAGCAGCTCCGCGGCCATCTCCAGCACGGCCTGCCGCGCCCGCCGCTTGGCTCGCGCCCAGTCCTGCGATCCAAGCCGTGTGAGTGTCGGAGCCCGATCAGAGGGACCCACGTAACGCGCTACCGCGTCCAGCTGGTCAGCGGGCACATACAGCCGGTCGCCCTCAGCGTACTGAAGCTCCAGGTACTCCTTCTCGATCCCGTCTATCTGCCGTCGCAGCAAGCCTGCAAACCGCGCTATCCCGTGGTCGGCGTGGACGAGGTAGTCCCCGATCTCCAGCGTCGACACCAGGTCGGCACTTACGCCCGTCCGATTGCGAAGCGGCCGCCGCCGCTTCCGAAACCCAAATATCTCAGCGTCCGTTACCAGCACCAGGTCTTCAGAAATAAACCCTCCCGAGACAGCCGCTGGCACGAGACGCACTTCGCCCGGCCCCGGTGCCAGCGTCAGCCGCCTTCGGAGGTCTGCCTTTACACCGTCGTTCTCAAGGATCTCCGCGATACGGAGCGCCTGCTGGGAGACCACGACCACGCGCTTCTGCGTCCGTGCCCAGGCCGCTACCTGAGTGCCCAGCTCCCGCAGCTTGCCCGCGAACGATGGCGTGACCCGCAGCGGTAACCGCCGCGCACCCAGGCTATCGCCCCCAAACCGGTCAAGGTGCACAGCCGGGAAGCGGGTCGCCAGCGAGTTGATTTCGCTCGGCCCCACCCGAAGGTCTGGCAGGCCGATGGGAATGCTTTGCCGCCGTTCCAGCTCGCGGCGGGCGCGGTCGTCATGCTGCAACGCTGCTTCCAACGCTGCAACGCCCGCCTCTGCATCGTCGAACACCACCAGGCACGTCGCCTGCAGATGGTCCAACGCAGTCGTCGTGTGCAACAGCGGTTCCAGGAACCCCTCATACGTGCTCCTCTCACCGCCACCGACGAGCTCTAACTGCTCAACGATTGCTTCTGCATCTTCTCCAGCCGGGTCTAGCGCGTCTGCGAGTGCCCGCGCAGCCTCTCGTGCAGCCCGTGTCCCGGTCGCGGCCGGCGGCAATTCGATGCGCTCCACCCGTCCTGTGCTGCGCTGCGACCGTGTATCCACGGCCCGAATACTCTCCACCGCATCTCCGAAGAACTCTATCCGCCATGCGTGCTCACCCGTGGCCGGGAATACATCGACGATGCCACCTCGCCGCGAAGCCGTCCCGGGCCCGTCAGCCCAGTGAACCGCGGCGTACCCCAGCCGCTCCAGCCGGGCCATCAGTTCGCCCGGGTCCATATCGTTGCCCGGCGAGAGGCTCACCGACTCCAGTTGGCCGGCCGGCCCGGCACAGTGCTCGGCGATCGATGGCCACGAAGCCACGACGACGCCCCGCTCCGGGCGTGAAAGCAATCCCAGTGCCTGCGCACGGGCCACCCCGCTCCCGTGGGCGTCAGGTGAGAATTCGTACGGCAATCGCTCCCGTTCGGGTAGCCGAACCACCGGACACCCATCGAGGAACATGCTGATCTCTTCAGTCAGCGAATGTGCGCGAGACGGCGCCGGCGCGAGCACCAGCACTGGCCCTTCGTGTTGCGAAGCCAGTGCGGCGATCACCGGAGCGACACCCGTTTCGAGCACACCTGCCCGTGCTGGGGCCTTCCCCTGGACGTCGAATAGCCCGCCAAGCCGGGCAGCCAGGAGGTCGGTCAGTCCAGCGAGTTCTCCGGCCAAGCCCAACTCCTGAAGGCCCACCGGGGATCCGGAGAGCTCTTCCAATAATCTATACGACCCAACCCTTGCGGCGCGCGAGCGATTGCCCAATGCCGACGACAGGGTGTTACGCTCCGCTCGTGGTCAGCCGTCGCAGGATTCTTGCAGCTTCCGCATTCCCTGCGCTCCTCGGTGCCGGGTGCGGTGGTGGTGCGAAGACGCTGGCTACGGTCGAGGCGCCAACTGCAGGGGAGACCGCGGCAACGAGCGTCCCTACGGTGGCTCCTTCCCCAACGCCGCCGCCACGGCCCCGCGGCGGAATCGCCCGTCTCCAGTCGCGCCGCTCACTCTCTTTCGATACCTTCGACGCCGACCTCTCTGGCGATGCCAGCACCGTCGAAGTCCTGGGGCGCACGCATTCCCGGCTGATCGACTACACCGGTTTCGATGCGGAACGGTTCGGGCCTGCGCTGGCATCGCGGTGGGAACTGCCCGACCCGCTGACCGCCCTCTTTCACATTGACCCGGCGGCTCGCTGGCATGACCGCCCTCCAGGCAATGGGGATCCGGTCACGCCAACGGACGTTGCTGTTTCGTTGTCGCGTACCGTCGGCCTCTCCCTGTCGGAACCTCAGCCAGCCGCCAGGAGAGCCCACGATTGGCGCTCGGTAGCCAGCGTCGCGGTCGGACCGTTGGCCAGTGACACGGTCCGCGTCTCACTCCTGCGCCCCGACCCGCACATATACCACACCCTTGCTGGCCGTTTCGCGTTCATCCAGCTCCCCGCCGCCCCGGAACTGCTCGCCCGTTCGCCGCTCGAAGCAGCGTCGGTCGTTGGCTCAGGGCCGTTCGTGCTCAGGGGGCAGGAGGACGGCGAACTCGTCTTTGGTGCCCATTCTGGTGGCCACGCCCCTCCCCTTCTCGATGGACTCCGCCTTGCACCGGCCGGGGATGTGGTCCAACGCTTTCTCGCCGGCCTCGAACACCGCGTGGTCGTCGAAGACCGCCGCGACGTTGCTGCAATCAGGGCCGGCGCGGGGTCCGAGGCGGTTCGCGCGCCGGTGCTGTTCGATACGCCGATCATGAGCACGTTCTACGTCGGTGCTTCGCCCTGGAACGACCCGCGACTTCTGGAGGCCCTTCATCTCGCGATGGATCGCGTCGAACTGGCAACCCGGCTGTTCGGAGATCCCGAACGTGGCGCCGCTTCCATCTTCATGCTCCCGCCCGCTTCCGGTCTGTCACTCGGCCTAAACGAGCCGGCGCTCCAGGCGTTCGACGGCCCCGTGGGTCTCGATGCCCGTTGGCGGGCGGCCCGTGAGCGCTGGGAAGCGGCCGGTGGTGCCGCGTTAGGCCCCATCACCATCGACTTCCCAAGTATCTTTGACCCCAGGTACGCGGCCAGTGCCGTCGTCCCTGCGCTCCTCAACGAAGCGCTGGGGGTGGACCAATTCAGGCCGGCAGTCCTGAGCTACACCACGATCAGCCGCAAGGCCGCCGAAGGCGAGTACGGCAATGGCACCGCCGCCTTCTGGTTCGGATGGGGCCCGCAGTTCAACGACCCGGCCGCGGCCCGTGTTCTCTACGAGACGTACCACTCGGCCGGACCGACCGCACGCTCCCTCGGATTCGCAAACGATGAGGTCGATAGCGCGCTCCAACAACTCATGCTGTCTGCCCGGCCGGATGAACGGGCGGCGCCGGCAAGGCAGGCCCTCTCAGCAATCGCTGCGAATGGGTTCGGCGGTGTCATCCCCTGGCTCGTCGAAGTTCACGACGCATTCCGCTGGCCCCTCCTCACCCCCGGTGGCCCCGATGGCTGGTGGAATCAGCATCTCGATGTCCTTGCTGCAGTGGACAGCACCAGCCCGCGCTATCGCGCCTGACGTGAACGCCATCGCCCGCCTTTGCTAGCAGGGTGTTGAAATAGCTCGCGTGGGCTATTGTATAGACTAATGATCAGATAGAGTGGGTTGCATCCTTGGAGGTGCACCCACGATGCGCGGTCGAACTGAACGCCAGGCAGCCTTTATCGC